>NZ_CP102602.1:690288-1380576 GCF_024707485.1 Thermococcus thermotolerans | reverse complement strand
TCCACCGCCAATCAAGTAGACTTCCAGGGGCTCGATGTTAAGTAGCTCAGCCTTTTTTTCCAGAAGGTGAAATTCGGATATTATTCTTTCCCTGGTTACCGCACCCAATTCCCTTCACCGAAGTACATTTTGAAGGTTTCCCTCACTTCTTTCATAGAGGGATAAGGATACCTTTTAACTCCTTTGCCCTTAAGGTACTTCAATAGCACTTCCACATCCACGTTGTATTTCATGCCGAGCTCAAAAAGCTTCTTCCGGTCTATCTTGTCTTTATGGGACAGCAACAGGACAATCGAATACAGGATCGTCCTCGGTTCGAAGTCCACGAGCAGCGCATGAACAACAACTTCTTCAAGGGATATGTTCTTGACCTTTTCGGAATAATAATAGTGATACCACCCAGTCCCAATGAGTTCCACCCCAAAATCGCCGAATCTCCCAACCCCAGTTAGGTGGAAGTTTCCGACATCTTTCCCCCCATACTCCCTCGTCGACAGGATAAATTCCTCAACTCCACTCCACACCAGGGCAGAATCCCCTGAGAACTCTCTAGCCTTGATGGAGTTTTGCAGTTCATAAAATTCCTCTGCAAACTCGTGAAAGGGTTCGTATCTCCCCATCAGGAAGTATCCTTCATCTTTTTTTCCAATAACCCCATAATCAGAAAGCTTATCAATTACATGGTAGAGTGTACTCCTTGGGAGATTGCCCTTTATGCAGAGCTCATAGGCACCTAATGGAGTGCGCTTGATAACCGCGAGAAGGGTGAGATTCTTTCCGCTCAGGATCTCATCGAGGGGCATGTGGCCAAACCTGAAAGTCAATTTTCTAAAAAGTTCTGCGGGCTTTGTCTCGCTTAGGGATACTATCTTGTATTTCCCCCGTTTTTCCGCCTTTACTAAACCCTTTCTTTCAAGAGATGTAACGAGGGCGGAGGTTCTATAAATGGATAAGCCCAGTTCGTTGGCTAACTTAGTTACAGCTTTTTCTCTTTCAAGCTTTAGAAGCAACTTAACTTCCATTTTTGATAGGGTCTTCATGTCCAAAAATTAGAAAGTAGTATATATAAAACTTTTGATTTTTTGAACATTTTCTGCAGAGCATGGTCGCTCACGTGGCTCACCTTTTCAATTTATAATCCCTTTGAGCTTTGAACCATTTAAGATAAAATGGGAGCACAAATCTGTAGAACAACAGCTAATTCGTTTACCTCTACCAGAGATAGAGGGGAAAGTCATTACAAAAGTGAACTGATCGAGATATGTGTTGGCCCAAATCTGAAGCCCCTTCAATATGACACCAGATAATTGACATTAACCCTCAGAATCGAACTCAGAATCGAAGAGGAAAAAGGGACGTACTCACTGTTTATTCTGAACTACGACCGCTGTCCGGTCTTTATCACCTCAAAACTTCTCGGATGTGGCGTCATCTGGCTGGATGCTTCTCCCCACTAAGTACTTCCTCAGTCCCTCCTTCCAGGATGGCATTCCCAGACCAATTTTGTGGAGTTTTCTGTTTTCAAGCGCCGAGAACCTCGGCCTCCTCGCCAGCCGGTTGAGCTCGCTTGACTTTATAGGCTTCACTTCAACGTCCCAGTCAAGGATTTCAAATATCGCTTTAGTGAACTCGTACCACGAGCAGTGGCCCTCGTTGACCATGTGGTAAACTCCCCACTCCGGCTGAATTTTCAGAAACTCCTTCAGAGTCCTCGCGACGTCCACAGTATAAGTCGGGCTCATGAACTGGTCGTTCACGATTTTCAGCTCCTCCCCGCGCTTCGCCTTCTCAATGACCCAGTTGACGAAGTTCCCTCCCTTCCCGCTTGCACCGGCCTTCCCGTACAGGCTCGCCACTCTGATTATGTAGTACTTCCTAGAATAGTTCCTCGTGAAAATCTCACCGGAGTACTTACTTGCCCCGTAGACGTTTATCGGGTTCGGAACGTCTTCCTCGGTATAAGGCTCACCTTTCTCGCCGTCAAAGACGTAATCCGTGCTGATGTAGACGTTGATGGCATCAATTTCACTGGCAACTCTGGCAACGTTCAACGCGCCGATGGCATTGACAGCAAAAGCTTTCTCCGGATAAAGCTCTGCATCATCAACCCTGACGTAAGCGGCCGTGTTGATGATTACGTCGGGCTTTAGCTCTTTCAGCACCTTCAGGGTCTCAGGAACCGTAACGTCCAGATCCCTGTGGATCAGCGGGATGACGTCAAAAGACGGGTCTTCTCCAAAGACCTTCACCAGGTCCGTTCCGAGCTGACCGCTGGCACCGATTACAGCGACCCTCACAAGGCATCACCAAGTTTAGATATCTCCTCCGGATCACTGATAAGAGATATACCCTCACTTTCACAGGCGTTGGCAAAATCGCTGTCAAACGAAATCAGGTATTTAACGTCGTAGAACTTGCAGGTTGCGAGAATAAGGGCATCGTTCGGAAGCAGGCCGTATTTTATCATGTACTCAACTGCAAGGGTTTCAATAGCTCTGTTTATTTCAAGATCGAGGAAAAGCTCAAAAAGCCGTGAGAAGTCCAAGAGATCCTCCCTCAGATTTCTGATAAGAGCGGGATTGTGTTTTAGTGTATATGGCCTTTCACCTGTTAATGCCCTCAGGTACACCATAAGCGCCTCGCTGAACACTATGCTGTTGGAATACAGAACATTAAAACGCTCCCTTAGGTCGAGGAGGTCAATGTTACCTTTCAAATGTTCGATTATTACGTTGGTGTCCACAAAGGCCGCTAGATAGCCCATTCCTCCTCGACCTCTCTGAGGAGTTTTTTAAGGTCAAGGTCCCTAAACTTTCCGTGAAGCTTTTGGACACTGTGCTCTATAAGGATCTCCCTCTCAACCATCCGTTTCAACCGCTTGAGGTCAATCGTCTTCAGGATTTCGTCAGGAACGTTAAGTTCAATGGCGATTTTTCCCATATCCAATCACCGCCGGTGTATTTTTATCATGTGGCTATAAAATGTTTTTGCGATGTAGCGTCTCAAAACACCCATCCCTTTTCGATAGCTTCCCTCAGCGTCGGCCACTTCCCGTCCTTCTCCGAGACTATGGGGTCGTCAATCGGCCAGTCTATGCCTATATCCGGGTCGTTCCAGATTATTCCTCCCTCATAATCCGGCGCATAGACGTTGTCCACCTTATAGACGACCTCAGCAACGTCGCTCAGCACAACGAACCCGTGGGCAAAGCCCCTCGGGATGTAGAGCTGGTATTTGTTGTGCTCCGAGAGGATGACGCCGACCCACCTGCCGAAGGTCGGAGAGTTCCTTCTCAGGTCAACGGCGACGTCGTAGATGACTCCCCTAACGGCCCTGACTATCTTGGTCTGGGCATAGGGCTCGCGCTGAAAGTGAAGGCCTCTGAGCACTCCATATCTGGACTTTGAGTGGTTGTCCTGGATGAACTCCCCTTTGATCCCAGCCTTTTCAAAATCCGGTTTCTTGTAAGTTTCCATGAAGAAGCCCCGCTCGTCCTCGAAGACCTTCGGCTTGATTAGAATGACATCGGGAATTTCCAGCCGTTTGAACTCGAAGGGCATCCTCACCACCCCAGCTTCCAGGGTGTCGGGTGGAGAACCCTTTCGTTCACCAGCGGCCTCCACCAGTCCTCGTTTTCGAGGTACCACTTGACCGTCTTCTCTATGCCCTCCTCAAAGCTGTGCTTCGGCCTCCACTTCAAATCCCTCGTTATCTTCCACGAGTCGAGGGAGTAGCGCAGGTCGTGGCCGGGCCTGTCTTCGACGAACTCTATGAGGGACTCCTCCCTGCCCATGAGCTCAAGGATCGTCTTAACGACCTCCAAGTTAGTCTTTTCCTCGCCGGCGGAGATGTTGTAGATTTCCCTCGGTTCCCCTTTGAGCAGAACGGCCTCAATTGCCCTCACGTGGTCTTCAACGTAGAGCCAGTCCCTCACGTTCTGACCGGTGCCGTATACCGGAATCCTGAGCCCCATGCTGGCCCTGATTATCGTCTTGGGGATGAGCTTTTCCGGGAACTGGTAGGGGCCGTAGTTGTTTGTGCACCTCGTTATGGAGGCGTTCAGGCTGTAGGTCCTCGCCCAGCCAAGCACGAGAACGTCGCTGGCGGCTTTGGTGGCGGAGTATGGAGATGAGGGCATAAGGGCGTCCTTCTCGGTGAACGAGCCCTCCAGGATGTCGCCGTAGACTTCATCGGTGCTCACGTGAACCAGTCTGACCTCGGGGTTCTCTTTCCTTACCGCCTCAAGAATCGTGTAGACACCGATGACGTTGCTCTTCAGGAAGTGCTCGGGGCTTGAAATGCTCCTGTCCACGTGGCTCTCGGCGGCGAAGTTAACCACCGCATCGGCCTTCCTCACCAGCCCCTTAACGAGCTCGAAGTCCGCTATGTCCCCCTTGACGAAGGTGTAGCGCGGGTCGTCCTCGATGTCCTTTAAGTTGGCCGGATTCGAGCCGTAGCCAAGCTTGTCGAGGTTTATCACTTCCCAGTCGGGGTGCTTTTCCAGGATGTAGCGGATGAAGTTGCTCCCTATGAAGCCCATCCCTCCGGTTACTAAAAGCCTCATCGTTCCACCTCACAGTATAAGCCTTGAGTTGTCGCCGACAACGAGCTTTCTGCCGAGAGGATGCGAAGTGCCGTTTATTATCTTCACGCCCCTCCCGATCAGGCTCTCAACTATCCTGCCGGCGTTCCGTATCTCGCTGCCCTCAAGCACTATGGAGTCCTCTATCTCGGTGTTTTCAATGACGACGTTGTCGCCGATGCTCGTGTAGGGCCCTATGTAGGAGTCCATTATCCTGACGTTCTTTCCAATGACCACCGGGCCCTTAATGACTGTGTCCTCGTCTATCACAGTGCCCTCGCCGATCACGACCCTCCCGTGGATACGGGCGTTGGTGTGTATCCGGATGTCGGTCTCGATATCGTCCAGGATGAGCCGGTTGGCGTCTAAGATGTCCTCCGGCTTTCCCGTGTCCTTCCACCAGTTCTTAACCTTCGTCCAGCCGACGCGGTAGCCGTGGTCGATGAGCCACTGGATCGCGTCGGTTATCTCAAGCTCGTTCCTCCAGGAGGGCTTTATGTTCCTGACCGCATCGTGGATAACTGGCTTGAAGAAGTAAATGCCAACCAGAGCGAGGTTGCTCGGCGGCACCTTGGGCTTCTCGACGAGCCGCCTTATGGTCTTCCCGTCCTCGTTGAGCTCGGCCACACCGAACTGCTGGGGGTTGGGAACCTCACAGAGGAGAATGCTTGCGTCAAAGTCCCCCTCCCTGAAGTGCTTCAGGTGCTCGACAATGCCCTCCCTGAGGATGTTGTCACCGAGGTACATGACGAAGTCGTCGTCCCCGAGGTAGTCCCTGGCGACCAGAATAGCGTGGGCAAGCCCTTTGGGCTCGCCCTGGTAAATGAACTCTATCTCAGCGTCCCAGTCAACGCTCCTAACGGTCTCCATCACCTGCTCCTTGTTCGGGCCGACGATAATCCCGATATCGTGAATGCTGGCCTCGATGACGTCCTCGATGGCGTAGAACAGGACGGGCTTGTTCGCAATCGGAATCAGCTGCTTCTGCTGTGAGTATGTTAAGGGTCTCAGCCGGGTTCCGTGACCGCCAGAAAGTATCAATGCTTTCACGGTTCTTCACCAAGGATTAATACCCCTTTTGTGTAATAAAAATATTTATGCATCCTCTGAAAAGTTTGCATGCTAATTCTGGAGGCTGTGGCGGGTATTAATGAACAAACCTCCCCAGCACCTTCTTCACCCACTTCAGGTCAATCCCTAACTTCTTCTCTATCGCTAGGAACAGCTCGACGTCCTCCCTATCCACGCTCCCGCTGAGAAGAACGAGGAGGAAATAGACAGCCAGAAAAACCGCCAGTACGGGAACCGCGTACCATATACTCGATACTTTCAGAGGGATGACCTTCAGCGTGCCGAGCAGTATGAGGCCAATGCCCAGGGGCTTGAGGTAGTTCTGCGAGAATGGATGTATCCCGGTTTTCCTGTAAAGCCAGACCGATCTGAACACGTTGGCGACAAAATACGAAACAGCCGTGGCCACGGCAGCTCCCTCTATGCCATAGGCAGGTATCAGAAGGACGTTCAGGAGGATGTTGAAGCCCGCCGCAAAGACGTTCCCCACCATGTTGAGGTTGGGCTCACCGATGACCACCAGGCTCATGCCGTTCAGACCGAGGAATGTGTGGAACATGAAGCCCAGGGAGAGTATCTGGAGGGCCGGGGCCGCCTGAACGTACTTCTGGCCGAAGAAGAACGCTATCGCAGGTTCTGGAAATAGGAACAGGAGTGAAAATATGGGGAGCGTGAGCAGGAATATCCACTTGGTCAGTATCTGGTACACCCTCTTCATCTCGGACAGCTTTCCAAGGGCCCAGAACCCGGCCACGAGGGGGGCGTAGAGGAAGCCCGCGGAGTTCAGGAAGATGGGGATGAGCCTTGCGAGTGGGGCGGCGGCGTTGTAAAGCCCCACGGTGTCTGACCCCCAGTAGTACCCCAGCATCAGAGTGTCCGTCCAGTTCATGACGAAGGCCAGTATGCCCGAGAAGAGGAGGGGCAGGGAGAATACTACAATCTCCCTCCCGATACGGGGATCAATCCCGGGTCTAAATTCGATGAGGCCGGTTTTCCTGATGTCCGCTATCAGCAGGGCGAAGGTTGCTGCCCAGGAGAGCACGTACGCGGTGAACACAGTCTGAAAACCGCTATCAGATACTGCAACCCCCGTTATAATGATGAGAAAGACTGCGGGGTATACCACGTTCTGAAAATACACCTGCTCCCTCACCCTTCCGAAGCCCCTCGATACCGATATCATCACGGCGGTTAGCGCCCAGAAGGGGAGGGCGAGCACGCCTATCCTGATGGCATAGGAGAGACGCTCATCCTGGAGGAGCAGGGCAACTTTATCTGCGGAGGCAAATACCAGGACCGCTGTTGCCAGCCCCGTTAATATTGAAAGCGTTATAGCGGTTGAAATCAGGGTGGTGACTTTTGATGGCTTCCTCTCCCGGTAAAACGCGATCTCTCTCGGTAGGGCGTTCTGGAAGCCCAGGGTAGCAACAACGAGAGCTATACTGAGGACTGTTAGGGCCAGATTAAAAACCCCGTATTCCTCCCTCGAAAATTCCCTTGCTATGATTGCCCTGCTCAAAAAGCCGAAGAACATCGAGATAACCGTCCCGGCAAAGAGGATTCCCGTTCCTCTGGCAATCCTCTGCAGAGCCTGACTCGCCTCGCTCATGAGTTTCACCCGTAATTATGATGGCTTTGTGATGGTATTATGATGGCTTTGATGGCTTTAATTTGTAATAAGTACCCTTTCCAGTCACTCCGATCTTTTCAAATATCCCTCTTTTGACCAGTTCTTTTAAATCTCTAGTGGCAGTGGCCTCAGACACTCCAAACAGCTCCTGATATTCCTTATTCCCTATCCTCCCCTTCTCCTTCACATAGAGTACCGCTCTGATCTGCCTTTCATTTAGACCCAGCTTTCTCAGGTACTCCTCAGTATAAATATCCTTTCTCAAAAGAACCAGGAATCCCCCGGCCTCCTCCTTGAACTCAGGCTCGGGTAAGCCGTTCTCCAGACAGAGGCGAACCATCTTAAACGTTCCTGTCCCCCATCTCTCAATCAGTCCGGCGTAGTAGAAGATCTGGGCAATCTTGGGGTTTCTCAGCTTGGATGGGTGCATCTCCTTTTTCAGGTCTTCAAGGTTAACCCCCTCCGGCAGCTTCCCTGGATTCCAGATCCAGATGAAGTCATCAAAGATCTTAATCTGTATACTGCTCGGGTCGGTGTAGTCCCTGTGAATCAGGGCGTTTATTATGGCCTCCCTGAGGGCATCCAATGGATAATCCCAGATTTCCCTTCTCCTCAGCTCCCCTTCAAACTCATACTTGACTCCAATATGGCCCATTATCGTCTTCATGGCCTCTTCAACCTGTATAAAGAGATTTCCCTCAATCTCTTTGTCGTCTATGATCGTTATCGGGTCTTTAAACCGGCCTATTCTAACCCTGGCCTGGATATGATACCTCTGCGGCTCTTTTCCAAAGAGTAGCAGCGCGGCGTTGGTTATCCTTCCATCTTCCAGAAGTCCCAGCTTATCCAGAATTGACTCAACGTCCTCGTTTTCATTGATGTACGGCAGCCTGTTCCTAGCCATACGGACAAACTTTCTGATAGTTTCCTCATCCAGGTCTTCTAACGCTGCGGAAGATGGCAGGGAATCCCATGTAATCCCGGATTTCTTGAGGAAAAACCTCCCCAAATCCTCCCAGCCCATCTCAACGGTCTGGGCACCGACCCTCCTGTAGTATCTTCCCCTGAAAGAAACCGGGACTGATGACTGGGAGACCTCAATAATGACGACTCTCTTTCCACTAACCTCTTCAACCTTTATGGATGGGTTTATCCCGAGGTTGTGCCTTATTGACCTGGCTAGACTGTCTAAGTCCCCAGAAAAGCCAAAAACCTTTCCATCATCGCTAACACCGAGGAGCAAAATTCCACCGCGGGTGTTGGCGAAGGCTGACAGTGTCTTATACACGGAATCATTCAGCTCCCTCTTAAACTCACTGGTTTCGCTCTCGCCTCTCTTAAGCAGGTCACTAACGTTCATACAGCCCACCTAACATTTTGAGGGAGTAGTCAGTTAATAAGCTTTTCAGCATAATGGAGAAAAACAACCTCGTGCCCTCTGCAATCTTCTGTAAAAGCCTGGCTTGCCTCGCTCATGAGTTTCACCTGCTCAGCAACGTGAACAGTCCAATCAGCAGTATTATCACGTTTATCGCCCTTTTAAGCTTCTCTCTATCTGTGGTACGGTTCACGTGAGTGCCGAGGTAAACCCCGGGAATTGTCCCGAGGATCAGCGTCCCAGCCAGGCCGTAATCAACCCCACCGATGCCCGCGTAGTTCAGAAAGCTGAAGGCGGAGAGCACAAGCCCATAGAATATCGTAACCCCAACCACATCCTTCGGGTCTAGTTTGGCCACGTTCATCAGCGTGAAGCTCACTATAACCCCCGCCCCGACCGAGGTGAACTGGACGGTCAATCCTACGACGAAGCCGAGGAGGTAAACGTAGGCCCACCTTGGCCTCACTGGGAGGTCGAATTCACCCTTGAGGAGGCTCAGAACCGCGCTGAGAACCAGTATGCCCCCGAGGAGCGGCGTGAGGTACTCGTTCAGAACTGCCCTGTCAATCTCCCTCAGGATTATTCCGCCGAGGACTACAGCGGGAACGCTGCCCGCGAAAAGGCGGAGCGCTATGTCGTACCTTATCCTGCCCCGCCTCCCGTGGAAAAAGACTCCGAATATTCTGGTGACGGTGGCGTATAGCAGGTCGGTCCCGACGGCAGTTAGGGGTTCAACGCCGAGAAAGATTAGGGAAGGGGTCATTAAAGCTCCGCCGCCGACCCCCGTGAGGCCCACGAGAAAGCCGACGAGGAAGCCCAGCCCAGCGAAGGTGGCCTGCAATGCCTCACCCTCCAGTTTAAGGCAGGTAGCCGAGCTCCTTGGCCTTCTCTATTACCGCCTCGACCTCCTCCTCCGGCGTCATCTTTGAGCTGTCCACCCTCACCTCGGGGTTTTCGGGCTCCTCGTAGACGCCATCGTAGCCGGTCAGGCCCTTTATCTCTCCCCTAAGGGCTTTGGCGTACAGCCCCTTGGGGTCGCGCTGGATTCTCACCTCCAGGGGGGCGTAGACGTAGACCTCCATGAAGTTCCCAATCTCCCTCCTCGCGTACTCACGGACGGCCCTGTAGGGCGAAATCAGCGAGACTATCGCTATGACCCCGTTCCTGCTGAGGAGCTTGGCCATGTGGATAACAACGCGGTTGTGCATCTCCCTCGCTTCCTTTGAAAAGCCCAGCTCGGGATAGAGCGTCTTTCTTATCGTGTCCCCGTCGAGTATCTCGACGCGATAGCCCATCTCCCTGAGCTTCCTGGCGAGCTTTACAGCCAGGGTTGTTTTTCCGGCACCGCTCGGCCCCGTGAGCCAGATGGTGAATCCCTTTTCGAGGTTTTTGAGCCCGTTCATTTTATCTCCCCCAACCAGCAATAGCAGAGTCAGTGGACAGTGGTCTCTTCAATTCTCACCGTTATCTCGTTTAACGGATGCGAGTGAGTTCTCAGGGAGGCGTTGATTATCTCTATGCCCACTATCTCCCCCTTCTCGCCGTAGTCTATTATCACGCCCTCCTCAACCTCGACCGTCTCGACGATCCTTGCGTCGGAGAACTTTATGTACATGACATCGTGTTTTGGGTCGTATGATATCCTCATCGTTCCTCACCCCCTCCATATTTTCTGACTTTGGAAGTTACGTATGCTGTGATAACAACAACCACTCCATCAGACGTCTCCTCGTAGATGGCCCTTATCAGCTTGCCGTTCAGGCGCTTCTGGGCAACCTTCCTCCCGAAGTATCCTTCCGAAACACCCTCCGGGTTTGAGATAACCTCCTCTACCAGTTCCCCCGGAATTCCCCTTTCCTCAAGCCTCTCCAGTGCGTGGGGAATGAAACGAATCTCCATGGCGTCCCACCGGTCAAAATATTGAAATATCGGGAATGCTAAAGAATACTCCTCCCGTGCATTCCTGCGAGGGGCTCCTCTATGCCAAAGAGCCTGAGCACCGTTGGGGCAAAGTCGTAGATGGTGAGCTGCGTTGCTTTACTCTCGTCGAAGCCAGGTAAGTACATCGAGAACACCCCGAACTCGGAGTGGTTCGCGTCGTCCGGCCCGGTGTCGTTTTCTGGTAGATAGTTGCTCGGGTGGCCGACGGTTCCTGCCGCGCGCCAGTTGAGGTTGTCGAAGTAGACCATTATGTCCGGCTTGCTTCCCTTCGCCACCGGATAGATGTCCTCGGGGTAGAATACCTTCGTGTCCCACCTCTCGCCGTTCGGGCCGCGTATCCCCTTTATCTGCTCGGCAACCTCGTCCCTGACCTTCTCGAACCTGGAGAGCGGTATCCTTCCAGCCTTCTCCCTGCCGAGGACGTTGAGGAAGACCCTTGAGTAGTAGCCGCCCCATCCCCAGGCGATGGTCTCCTTCCAGTCCACGTCGAGGCTCTCGAAGCGCTTGACCTTCCCGTCGTGGAGGGCCTCAGGGTTCCTGATCTTCAGCAGGCCCTCCTCAGCTAACCACTGGTTGACCGCGAAGTTGCCGTGCATGGCCTTTATCCCGTGGTCGGAGACTATGAAGACGGCCGTCTCGTCGAGGTCTACGAGCTTGAGCGTCTCGCCTATCTCCCTGTCGAGAAGCCTGTAGTAGTCCGGAATGACGCTCTCGTACCTGTTTCCCTTACCCGGGTAGAGGTGGTGGTTTTCATCGAAGTAGCGCCAGAAGGCGTGGTGGAGTCTATCCAGGCCTATCTCGACGAAGTGGAAGTAGTCCCACTCCTTCTCCTGGATGAGGTAGCGGATGACCTCGAACCGCTTTTTCGTCATCTCCCAGATTCCCTCTTTCACCTCGTCCTTTGCCTCCTTCCTGAAGGGGACGTCAAAGATGTACTCGCCGACCAGGCGCTCGATCTCGCCCTTGAGCTCCTTTGGGTACGTGTAGTCCACGCTGGCATCAGGGGTTATGAAGCAGCTCACGAGGTGGCCGTTGATCGGCTTCGGCGGGTAGGTCGGAGGAACGCCGACGATTATCGACTTCTTTCCGCGCTCGCCGAGGTAGTCCCAGAGGGTCGGCTCCTTGACCTTTTTGCTGTGGGCTATCCAGTAGTCTGTGTAGGAATAGCCTGTTCTGTGTCTGAAGCCGTAGAGGCCGAGCTCGCCCGGCGTCTTGCCGGTGACCATCACCATCCACATTGGAATGGTTATCGCTGGTATTCCCGTCTGCATCGGGCCGTAGACGGATTTTTCGAGGAGTTTCTTCACGTTGGGCATGTCGTCGATGAAGCGGTTGAAAAGTAGCTCCGGCGGGGCGGAATCAAGGCCTATGACGAGGACTTTCTTCGTCCCCTTCATCCCTTCCCTAACCTTTTTTTCAAACTCCATTCTCCTCACCTCAGGTATTCCTCAATGATTGCGACGGCATCTTCGATTTTATCCCTCTCGCAGACGCAGCCGAGGACTTCCCTCTTGCCGCCGGCGTTGGCTCCAAGGGCTTTAAGGCGTTCTATTACCTCGGTCACCTTTATCCTCTCCGCTTCCTCCCCGGAAATCCTGAAGTAAAGCTGTGCCTTTCCGTGGAAGTTCCCGTTGATGACCACTGCGCCTCTGTAACCGAGCTCCCAGACGAGCTTTCTCGCGACCTTGGAGATGATGTTGAAGGGGCTCTCGAAGTGAGCGATGGCGAAGCCGTTCCGCTCCTCAACGCCCGAAACTGCTCCCTCGATGGCCTCCCTGATCACTTCTGCCTTCTTCACCCACGGCTCGTATTCGAGGAGCTCTTTCACCTCGTGGCTTAAAAGAACTCTAAGGGCTTCCTCCACGGCCTCCCTCTCCATGGCGATGTAGTTGGAGTCTATGAGCTCGACGAGCCTCAGCGCTTCCTCCCGCGAGATTCTCTCCCTATCAAGGAGCTTTCTGACCCTCTCCAGCCCGAAGGCCTTCTCCCCTATATCCCCCACGACACCGAGGGCGCTCCATGCGTTCCATATCCCGAAGTGCTCCGATACGACGAGTGAGCATGAGGGGTAGTACTCCCCACCGAGCGACGGGTTTATCTGCTCGACGAGCGGATTCCCGATTCTCGGCTGGGTGTGGTGGTCGATGAAGAGCGTTGGTATCCTTACCCTCTCAACCTCGTCTGGAGCGTTGAAGTCTAGGACGTAGAGCCTCTCGGCTTTTCCAATGGCCTCCCAGATCCTCTCATCGAAGCGGAACTCGCCTATCGGTGCGGTGATGTTGGTAAACTCCTCAAGAGAGAGTCCCCTGACCAGCAGTGCCGAAGACGTCACGCCGTCGGTGTCCCAGTGGTGGACGATTAGATGCACCTAACTCACCCCGCAAAAAATAATGGGGATCACTCCACGAACGGGTTCTCGAAGCTCCTCACGACCTCGAAGACCTCCGGCCTCATCATATACTCCGGCGGCTTTTCGCCAGTCATTATCATCTTCCTGAGCTTCGTCCCGCTTATGTGGACGTGGAACTCCTTGTCGTGGGGACATATCTTCGCGTTGACCATGCCGCCGCACTTCCTGCAGTAGAAGGACTCGCGGATGAACATCGGGGTTATTCCCAGGTCCGGGAACTCGCCGAAGAGGTCCCAGGCCTCGTAGGGCCCGTAGTAGTCGCCGACTCCAGCGTGATCCCTTCCGACTATGAAGTGCGTCGCACCAAAGTTCTTCCTCATTATCGCGTGGTGAATTGCCTCCCTCGGGCCGGCATAGCGCATCTCGTAGCGGACTGTGGCGAGGGTTGCAGCATCTTTGGGATAGTAGTGCTCGAAGAGCGTTTCGTAGGCCTTGATTATGACCTCATCGCGGTAGTCACCCTTCTTCTTCCTCCCGAGGACGGGGTTGATGAAGAGGCCGTCGACGAAGGTAAGGGCAGCTTTCTGGACGTACTCGTGGCCGAGGTGGGGCACGTTCCTGGTCTGGAAGGCCACTATCGTCTTCCAGCCGCGCTCCTTGAAGAGAACCCTCGTCTCGACCGGCCTGAGGGTGTACTTGGCGAAGGGATTTGGAAGCTCGTTGAGGAGTTCAATCTCACCGCCGACGAGGTATCCGCCCATGTTCATAACCCTGGCGACGCCGGGGTGGGCCGGGTCGTCAGTCTTGAATACCTTGACCGCGAATTCCTTCTTGTCGTAGGCGTATATCTCCTCGACGTGCATCCTCGCTATGGGCAGATCGTCGTAATACAGGAGTATCGCGTCGCCCTCGTCGAAGGTTCTCTCCCTCACATCGAGCACTATCGGGATCGTCCAAGGAGTGTCGTCGCTCAGGCGCATGTGGTCGAGGACGCTCTCGAAGTCGTCGCTCGTGAGGAAGCCCTTGAGGGGTGAATAAACACCGTGCGCGATGTTCTCAAGGTCTATCGCCCGGCCGTGCTCGATCTGGACGCGGGGGTATTCCTTCTGCTCGCCCAGAATCCTCTCGCGGGTTCTCTCGGCAACGAGCCTCCTGACGAGCCTGCCTCCGTGGGGCTTTGAGACCATGGTATCACCTCAAAAAGGAAAGGCCTCAGTCGAGGTAGCCGAGGGCGCGAAGCCTCTCCTTGACCTTCTCTTCCTCCTCCTCGGTGAAGACTTCCTCCTTCTCCTCCTCTTCGAGGCTTGCCAGAACCTCGCGGAGGACGTAGGTGACGTAGTCCGAGACCGAAGTGAACCCGGTGCCCTCTATTCTGGCCTTAATCTTGTCGTAGAGGGGCTTTGGTATTGAAACGGTCGTATACTTCTTCTCCTCCGCCATAACAGACACCTCCTGCCTTAATGATATTTAATTACATTTAATTAAACGATGGGCGGAGAATATAAAGATTTCGCATCGGGGGAGGAATAGGCAGAGCTGGCCTACCGACCCTCATCCGTCCCGTGGAGAACGTCATCTATCCTGAAAACTCCCCTGTCGAGCACGGTCTTCTTGTGGACGTAGATGTAGCGGATGACAACGCTTCCATTCAGGTCATCGGGCAGGGTGAATTTGTCCTTTCCTTTAACCCCGTACCACTTCTTGAAGACTAGAGTGCCGTTGTCGAGGTAACCGTAGATGCCGAGACCGGTTCCGGTGGCGTTTGTGAACCTTAGAACCACCGAACCGTTCTCAGCTGTTACTCTAACATTCGGATGCTCAAACCGGAATATCTTGATGTACCCGCCGTCCGAATAAACCTCCGTGAAGTTTGGATGGTCATCCGTAAACATAAGTCTGGCGAGGGGAGTTTCAAAGGCTTTCCCGTTCATCAGCACGGCGTAGCCGTAGTTCAGGTTGATGTAAACGTAGACATCGGCGTTCGGCCTGCCGGTGAAGGTTGCGTTCTCCACGGAGCCTCCCCTCTCAACGAGGACTTCCCGGGGAATCAGTATCGCTCCGCCTGCGTTAACCTGAACGCTCCAGTGGTCTCCTTTGGGGACTGCCATGATGGAATACGGTCCAGCCGAGAATAGTAGCATTCCACCTGCGGACGACACAAGGGGCATTGGGAGCATTGTGTACTCTGCCGGAGAGGCGCCTGCCGTCTCAAGAACCGCCCCGAACTTCATTATGGTGTCGTAGGAAACGATGACGTAGTCCACGCCCAGCTTCATGAGGTCCGCACTTTTTCTGATACCCAGGTAATACTGGGCCACCCATTTACTGGGCCCTCCCTGGGCAACAGGGGCCCTTTCGGAGAAATATGTGACCCAGTGGCCCTGATCCCACCACGTCAGGACGACGTCGTTAATGTTCGAGTGTTCCCCGAGGTAGGTGAGGGCTCTGTCCCATGCCTCGTTGGCAAGTGGTTCAATGCCCTTCGTTGTCCAGACTCCATGCACCCCCGTCGCGAGGGGAACTGAAAGCAGGATCACGGCCAGTGCCGTGGCCCCGAATCTCCGGTCATTTACCCGCGGTAGCATTGTTTCATACGTTCTTACAACCCCGATTCCGGCCATCACAGCAATTGCGAGCGAGCCTATGAAGAGGAAGCGCGTCCAGAGAAGGATCATTGGAACGGCCACTACTGAAAGTCCGAGCAGGACAAAGTCTCCTGTTCTGCTTTTGTTTGACTGGAAACTTAACAGGAATGCCGGTGCAATGAAAATTGCTGGTCCATAGGCCTCCCAGAGATCGTTTAATGAGGCCCTCTGGGTCTCCACTATGGGAGCCGCCGGGAAGAGCCTCAACAGTATTTCATTTAGTGTCCCGTAGTATCTCACCCCCACCCATAGTGCGATCACGGCTCCGATACCGACCACAACCGCCCGCTGCTTTTTCTCCTTTAACGCCTTAGAAAGCACGAAGAGAACTGCAATGAACACAACGGAAACAGGCACAGCGTATTTTAGATAGATCAGGAGAAAAGCATCCTTGATGAACCCGAACTGGAGTCCAAACTCTTCGGCGAGCGCCTTTCCAAGTCCCCTGGTCGAGGCTGCCATGCCGTATCCAAACCAAGCGCCCAGTGAGTTAGCCAACAATGCCCCAAAAAGAGTCGCCAACACCAAAACAAAGGAATCGACAAAAACCTCCTTCTTCTCTAGCAGAAATGCTCCAATGGCCATGAGCAGAGCACTGCCCAGAAGAAAGCCAAATATTGGGTAATATGCCTGCCAGAATATCGCAGCAAAACCACTCGCAAGGGCGGGTATCAGGTAAAATGCCAGCCTCTCGTACTTTCGTTTTCTCGGCTTCCAGGTTAATGCGAGTGCGATTCCAAGCAGGGCCGCGCTGTACCAGAAGAGCATGTAGTTATCTCCCCTGTAATAGCCGGCCATCGAGCGGAAGATGTGGCCGAAGAGAACTGCCAGAAAGAACGCCGAGAGAAAGGCCTCCCTCCTCCCATAGAGCCTCAAAACGGCCAGATACGTGAACAGCACAGTCAGAACCCCAAAGATGACAGGCGTTATCCTGAATGCATCATAGAGGGACACTCCAAAGACTGAAAGTAACTTATACACGTAAGCCGGGGTCATCCAGAGACCGAGGGGATGAGAGTTGTGTATTTGGGATCCCCATGGTCCGGTAGCGTAGGGGAAAAAGTTCACCCACTCCCCCTTCTCTAGCGCGTACCTTATATATGCGAGGTGGAAGTACGGATCATAGCCGAGGAGGTACTTAAAACGCATCGGAAGGAGCCTGATGGCGGAGGCCAAAACCGTGAGAATAACGGCGGCGTACTTCGGGGTTAAAATCAGGCCATACCCCACGGCGAGTCTCTTCCTGATCCCGTCAACATCCATTAACATTCCCCCTCATTCTCCCCTCTGTATCTTTGCGTGTCCGCCAACTAAACTCTTCCTCAGCTCAAGGTTTCTTATCTCGCACTTCTCGTCTATGATCGAACGCCATATCGTGGAGTTGCGTATTATCGTTCCCCTGAAGATTATTGAGTCGCTTATGTCGGAGTTCTCTATCACGCAGTTCTCGCCGATGTAGGCGTAGGGCCCTATCATCGACCGGCCGAGTATTTTGGCACCGCGCTTTATGACAACCGGAGGTATTATCTTCGCGTAGGGACTGATCTGGATCTCCTCCACGTGGCTTTCCTTCAGGAGGGTCTTCAGCGCCTCAAGGTAGCTATCGGCGGAACCTATGTCGTACCAGTACTCGGAGAAGCGGTAAGCTTTGACCTCCTCGCCCCTCTCAAGGAGCCACTGGATGAAGTAGCCGGGAGAATCGCGGTTGCCGTTGGAGAGGTACTCGTCCACACGCTCCATGACCCTTCTCGGAAAGACATAAACGCCGGTGCTCACTAGGGTCGACCGGGGCTCGGCGGGTTTTTCCTGGAAGGAAATGACCCTCTCCCCCTCAAGGACTACCACGCCGTAGCGCTTAGCCAGCTCAAGGTCACCGACGTCGTAGACCGCTATGAGTGTCCTTC
Source organism: Thermococcus thermotolerans (assembly GCF_024707485.1). Lineage (NCBI taxonomy): Archaea > Methanobacteriati > Methanobacteriota > Thermococci > Thermococcales > Thermococcaceae > Thermococcus > Thermococcus thermotolerans. Next base: position 1,363,075 of record NZ_CP102602.1, on the reverse strand, counting down.
CGTCGTAGGAGTTTAGGAAGTCCCGGAGGGAGAAGGAGAACAAGTTGTCCCCGGCTATCACGATGTAGTCATCGGGGCCAAGCTCATCCAGTGCGTTTTTTAGCGCCCCTATTGTCCCAAGCTTTTCGTCCTCGTGGAGGGTGTCCTCGACTATCAGACCCACCCCATACCTCTCAGCATACTGCCGGAAGTGTGCTTCAAAGAACCGGTTCGTTGAGATGTATGTATCCAGTTCCAGCTCTCCCGCCTTCTCCAGAATATAGTCGAGTATCACGCGGTTTCCGACGGGAAGCAGGGCTTTGGGATTATCTTTTGTGATTGGCCACAACCTCGTGGCATACCCACCGGCCATGATTAGAACTTTCATAGCTACCACCGTGGTTATCTCTGAGGCTGAAGGGGGATACGCCCCAAATGTATTTAAATTATTCCGTTTCATCAACGGTGGTGGTAGAAATGAAGGTTCTCGTCACTGGGGGTGCAGGCTTCATAGGTTCCCATCTCGTTGATGCTCTGATGGAGAGGGGATACGACGTGAGGGTTCTCGACGACCTGAGTGCGGGCAGCCTGGACAACATCAAGGGCTGGTTAAACCATGAAAGATTTGAATTCATAGAAGGGGACATGAGAGACCCCGAAACAGTCAAGAACGCCCTCGATGGTGTCGATGTCGTTTTCCACCTTGCCGCCAATCCCGAAGTAAGGATCGGTTCCCAGAGCCCGGAGCTTCTCTACGAGACTAACGTCCTCATAACTTACAACCTGCTCAATGCAGTGAGGGATTCCAGCGTCAGATACATTATATTCACATCCTCATCGACGGTCTACGGTGAGGCCGAAGTTATACCCACGCCGGAGGACTACGCCCCCCTGGAGCCGATAAGTGTCTACGGCGGTGTGAAGCTAGCGGCCGAGGCCATAATCAGCGGCTATGCCCACACCTTCGGATTTAAAGCGTTAATCTTCCGTCTGGCAAACATCATAGGCGAGCGCTCCAACCACGGTGTCATCTACGACTTCATCAACAAGCTGAGAAGAAACCCGGAGGAACTTGAGATACTCGGAGACGGAACGCAGAGGAAGAGCTACCTCCACGTGAGCGATACCGTTGAAGGAATGCTCCACATCTTTGAAGCGTTCAAGAAGGAGAACAAGCGGGTCGACTTCTATAACCTCGGCAACGACGACTGGATCACCGTTAAGGAGATAGCCGAGATAGTCAGTGAAGAAATGCAACTAAAGCCGGCATTCAAATTCACCGGAGGCGTCGACGGTGGCCGCGGCTGGAAGGGCGACGTCAAGTTCATGCGCCTGAGCATAGAGAAGGCAAAGAAAACGGGATGGAAACCGAAGCTCAGCAGCTATGAAGCAGTAAGGAGAACCGTTAGGGAACTTCTGTTGAGTCATTAGGACTTGAAGAATAGTGAGGGGCACCGTACGAAAGAGGCCGGAGTGAAGTTCCACTCCTCGCAAACCTTTCCCTGTTAATTGCGGTTTCATGTTCCGTTGTGGCTCATGAAACCACTCGGGTCAGGTTTGTTTCGGGGTGAAGCTTTCGCTTCAGTCTCCTCCGCACAGCACCCCTCAAACACTATTGGGGGCTTTAACTATATAAACCTTTGCTTTTATTTATTGCAAAATTTTATGGCAACTTTCCGAAATAATTTCACAAAATTGGGTATTCTCCACTGTTCGGGGATCTTTTACTGCGGTTTTATGAACCCTGCTGTTATTTGTCTACCTAGGCCGTTGGCAGTTTACCGAAATCTTTTTAAACCCTCCCTCCTCCCTAATCTCGGACGCGCCCCGGTGGTGTAGCCCGGTCAATCATGCGGGACTCTCGATCCCGCGACCCGGGTTCAAATCCCGGCCGGGGCACCAAAATCCTTCTCGCGGGCCCGTGGCTCAGCCTGGTCAGAGCGCCCGCCTGATAAGCGGGAGGTCCGGGGTTCGAAGCCCCGCGGGCCCACCATAACAGCCCTTGCTTCGCAAGCGCTGGCGGAAGAGTGTGTGCTTTTTTGAAGGGAACTCATTTGAGTGTGGGTTTCTTTCCTACTGGTCTGTTTTGTGAGTGTTTCACTTAGGAAGGCGCCCTTCGGGCGCCAAAACAAAGTTGAAACTGCTTTGAAATGGTTATTTAAGAGATAAACCCCTCTTAAAGTTGCCTTTAGTTAGTGCACAGCTAATCTCTGCTAATTTAATGAGAAGGGCACTGTTTTGGTCAAGCTTTTTCTAAAAGCTTGTTCGCCTGCGCGAAGTTTGATCAAGGTTTGTGATTCCTTATTGAATGACTGCTTTTGAAGTGGATTTTCTTTAAGAGCTGTTTTTTGATATGTGGATTCGTTCCAAAGGGCACTTTTCAGGGGGTTCAAGTTTTTTAGCGCTCCTTTGGAGCGCGGTTATAGTAGAACCCGTGTGGAAACGGCCTGTTTGATGAATCCAAAATTTCTAACGGCGGGGTTTTGAATTGAAATCCCACTTCAAGAGTACCCTGTTGAGGAATCACAAACCTTGATGAAACTTTTCGCCAGAAAAGTTTCTTTGGTGAAGCTTTTTCCAAAAGGTTCAGCGCTGGCGGAATGTTTTTGACTGTCTTAACTGCCCTCGTCTTAAAGCTGCATTCCACTTCAAGCTCTCCCCATTACTGAATTCCCATTAAACCAGCATTCTACCTTGAGTTCCTCCCCACCGACGCCCTTCGGGCGTCTAAAAAAGTTGAACTCAAATTTATATGGGCAATTTGGCTGGAATTCACTATTTTAATGATTACTTTTGGATGGGAATGTCTGTGTCATAAGCTTGGAAATGAGGGTTTAACTCCTTTCGCGAGCCTTTCCCAAGGTTCGTTCGCTTCACTGTGCCCATTTCCTCATGCGTTCCACCTCTGTATGAATCTTCAATGGTGCGGATGAGTCCTGGATGCAGGATACGATTGAGAGGTTCATTGACGGTTAAGCCCCGCAACTCTTAATATACATCTTTGGACATCCCCCATAATAGGGTGTGTCCAGACATGTTGTTTGATGTCCAGCCAAAGACATCAATTGACGAATTGTTCGGGAAAAGAACGGCCTATTTGAGCTTTCTTGGCATTCTTCGCGCCGTGAGGACGGTAATTCTAAGAGGCGACTGCTCTTTGCTGTGTGCATATGGGGAAAACTCTTTGGTCGACCTTTGCTAAAAGTTCGACTCTAGTCTGCTCAAGTCGACTAGACCACAAGGTTTTTATTCTGTTTGAACAGACTAGACCGTGGTGAAGACCTTGGACGAGAAATTCCTGGAAACTTTTGTGAGACGCACCGTTGATACCGCCGATAGAACCCTCAAAAAGTACGCTTTTGCTCCTAGCGGGAAAAAACGTCCGGAAAGAAAACTCCTCTCAAAACTGTCTTATGAGGTTGAGTCTTTTCTTCGGGATGGAGAGAATCGGGTTCTTGTCCTCTACGGTCTCCGCGGTGTCGGGAAGACAACGATGCTAGCTCAAGTCTACTTTGACCTTTTATCTAGAGTCTCCCGCGAGCGGCTGGTTTACCTCTCCCTGGACAGACTCTATCCCCTCGGCATCAGTCTAAACGACTTCATAATGGCCTATGAGCGCCTGATCGGCGAGAGAGCGGAAGAGTTTAGTGCGCCTACCTTTCTGTTCATCGACGAGGCTCATTACGATAGGAACTTCGGGACCACGGTGAAGGCACTTCACGACTCCGCGAACAACCTAATGATCATCATTACAGGTTCCTCTTCCCTTACATTGAAGCTCGACCCTGACCTAACACGCCGCGCCAAGAAGCTCAGAGTGCCACCGCTCACTTTCACTGAGTACCTTCTCCTGAAGAAGGGAGTTCACATTCCAGGAGAGTTAAGTGATGCCCTGAAAGACGCTTTTCTTACCTGTAATTTTACCGGAATCGAAAACATACTGGGCGACGTTCTCCTGAAGTTCAGCGAGAAGGATGTTGAAGACTACCTCGTTCATGGTTCGCTTCCGGTCTACCTGAACTCCGAAAACCCCCTGGAGGACGCCTATGAGATTCTCAGGAAAATCATCGAAGTTGACCTCAGACACGAGGGGCTGAGTGAAACAACCCGAGAGAAGGCCCTCGGCCTGCTCCTCCTGATGGCTTCCGGGGAGAGCCTGACCTATGACACAATCACATCAACGCTTGGAATATCCCGGGATGCCGTGGCCAAACTCCTGGAGAAGCTCGAAGACCTTGAAGTGATATTCCCCGTCAGGGCCTATGGCTCTATAGGTAAGGTCGCAAGGAAGACCCCCAAATACAAGTTCCTCGCCTCAATACTCAGAAGCGCGGTGCTCTATGAATTTGGCCTCTTTGAGAGGGACAGTAAGACGCTGGGTATGCTCCTTGGGGACGTGGCGGCGTTCTATCTCCATATCCTGGCAAGGGAAAAGCGGCTCCGCCTTCACTACGATGCCCAGAAAGGAGGGGCCGACTTCATCTTAAGTGGGGGGAAAATGGGCATTGTCGTTGAAGTTGGATGGGGGAAGAAAGGAACTAAGCAGGTTCTAAGAACGATGAAAAAGACCGGCCTGGACTGTGGTGTGGTCGTCCATAATGGGAAGCTTGAAAACAGAAATGGCGTGTGGTTTGTCCCCCGTGAATTGTTCCTCCTAATGCTTTGAGCTTTTTCGTAGTTCCCTTTATCCAAATCCCACCCCCGGGTGGAAAGGACGTCAGTATCGTTAAGTTTGGTTAAGTCCACAAACTTAACGAAAGTCCTCGAGACAGTTAGAAACCTCCGGGGCGAGGGGGTGAGGCCCCCCAGTAGTTTGATAAAAGTGGGGTGCAGGGGCTCTGCCCCTGCGTTCCATCAGGATGAGCAGTTGTGCAATATAACAAGTTACACCCATTTAACCTCGTTCCGAAAATTTTATCGACATCCTGACTAAGACGGCCATGAATCGAAGAAAAATCACTAGCCTGGCGGAACCTGCCCAGAGAAAGGTTTATAAGCCAACCCCCTCAATGCCCACCAGTGATTAAAAACCACCTTTCTCGGAGGTGTTCGCAGTGGAAGCCAAGTTCGAGATACCCGTATGCACATCATGCGGAAAGGAGATAACCCCAAGGGAGCACGCCACTCATTTCGTCTGCCCGAACTGTGGCGAGGAGATCATCTGGCGCTGCGAATCCTGCAGGGTGTTAAGCGTCCCCTACAAGTGCCCCAACTGCGGCTGGGAGGGGCCGTGAAGTTTAGGAGGTGAAAAAGATGGCTGACTTCAACCTTGTTGGCGTTATAAAGGTCATGCCGACCGACCCGGAGGTAAACCTCGACGAGCTTGAGGAGAAGCTTAAAGCTGTCATCCCCGAGAAGTTCGGCCTGGCAAAGGTCGAGCGCGAGCCGATTGCCTTCGGCCTCGTCGCCCTCAAGTTCTACGTCCTCGGTAGGGACGAGGAGGGCTACTCCTACGACGAGGTGGCGGAGCTCTTCAGGCAGGTCGAGAACGTCGAGAGCGCGGAAGTTGAGACCGTTTCGAGGATCTGAATCCTCTTCTCTTCCTTTGATTTGGAGGGCTTCTGTTGTCTTGTTCTGTACCACCAGTATCTAACATTGCTTGTTATGAACGCCGCTGAAAGTACCCTCATTCCGAAGTGATGTGCCAAAAATCAAAAAGTTTTTATAAAACCTTTAACAATTTTGACACGATGATTAGCATGCTAACCCGGGCAGAGCTCAGGGTTCTCTCAGTCCTGCATGGGCCGGTCACCCTCAGAGAACTCTCTGGGCAGCTTGGGGTTTCCCGCTCTCGCCTTTCGATAATCGCCCGTTCCCTAGAACGAAAGGGTCTTATTGAGCGGCAGAAGGATGGAAAGGAGATTCTACTCATTCCTTCCAGCTCCAAGCCCCTCGAACTCTTCCACGAGCTTCTAACGAGGTTTCCTCATGTTGACTTCATCTCTCTCTTGGCAGGTAGAAAGCTTAAGGTCATAGGCGGAATGGCCGTTGAGGAGCCCAGGCCGGTGTGGGAAATCTCCCTGAGGTCCAACGTTAACCGCTACACGGTGCATCACGTCCTAACGGAGCTGATGGAAAGGCTCATCGTCGGGAAAAACGAGAAGGGGTACTTTATTGCGGAACGGTTTTCTCTCGTCAAAGAGTTCGCCGACGAATACTTTCGCCTGCAGAACTCGATAAAGGCAAGGAGCTTCAGCCATGATTCGGTAATCCTCTGGAGCGGCGTTAATGAGTTCATCCTTGCTACGAGAAGCTTCAGGGGCTTGGTGGTAGATTCCTTCCAGCTTACCGGCCCCTCCCGCTTTTCAAGCTATGGTCTCAGCGTAATCTCAGGGGGAGTTTACCACTATTACTGGCCTTCCAGGGAGATAACGCTCGAAGAGGTCATTGTTCATACACTGGCAGTTGGAGCTGGCGCGAGGGAGCTCCTCTACATCGTGGCCATTCTAAAGGCTAGGGAGTTTAACGTTGAGCGGCTCAGACGTCTGGCCATTAAGTTTGATGTCCTCGGAGTCGTTGACGATATTATTGAGTATCTTGGCGGAAAAGAGAAAGGTTATCCGTTCCCTTCCAGGGATGAAGTTGAGGAGCTCTGCCGTCAGTACTTTGGAGGCCCCAAAAATGATAACGAGGGAAAGATTGGTTGAAGAGTTTGCCCTGCTGGACGAGAAAGCAACTCTATTGGCCTCCCGGGAAGTTATCCCCGAGGAAATAAGGCTTTACCTTATAGGTGGTGGCAATCTTGCATTGAGGGGCATAAAAGACGCCACTGCAGACGTAGATGTGGTGGTCGAGAACGTTCGAGTTCTGGGATCCCTTGATGAAGTTCTTACGAATCCCTCACCTGAACTTAAAGTGGGCCCGGGTGTCAGGGTTATCTACGTGAAGACGGTTGAGCACGGATACAAAGTTAAACTGGGGGCCGTTTCGGTTTATAGAAAGCTTGACCCGGAGATGCGTGATTTCAACATGGATGTCTTTGTGAAGAGAGTCCTAGGAGGGCTCACACTGTCGGAGGGTATGAAAAACCGCTCGGTACTTCCCGGCGAGGTTGAGGATTTCGAAACCCTTAAGGTTAGGCTGGTGTCCCTTGAGGACATTTTCCTGTTCAAAGGAGTTACCTCTCTCGGCAGAGCCAAGGACGTTGATGATCTGCTTCGCCTGCTTGAGCATGGTGTTGATTTTAAGGTAATGCTTGGTGAGCTTAATCATCAAAGAACGATCATTGAGCCGGAGAGATTTGAATGGCTTGTGGGGCTTCTTCACGAGAAGGCGGTGATCCTCAGAAAGATACTCGCGGAAAAAGGACTCAGAAGCAGGGCCTTGGATAAGTTTATTAAGGAGCTGGAGCTCTCTTTTGTTTAAATGAAAAAGAAACTCAGAGCCCCAAGCTCAAACTCGGCTTCGGCCTCTTCCACTCGTCGAGGATTGCTTTCAGATCCTCGTTCTCCACCCTGGAATACAGCTCATCGAAGCGCTCCTTCGCACCCTCTTCTCCAGCCTTCCAGCGCGCCAGTTCTCCTATGGCTCTGAAGAAGTACGCAGTGTCGTCCTCGAAGAGCTCGGCAAAGGGCTCCATGTTCTCCGCTACAACGCCGTAGGAACCCTCGTTGAAGAGCCCCTCTATGAAGTCAACCAACGTGTCAAAGACGAGGCCGAAAATCTCATCGCTTGTATCGACGGCCTTAAGGAGCGCGTCTCTTATCGCCCTGAAGGCCTTTCCGTACTCCTCCCTGCCCGCGAATATCTCCGCCTCCACCAGCCTGGCGTTGACCTCTATCTCGTCCTCCCGGGGTTTCCTGAGAACCTCTCCTATCAGCGCCTCTGCAGCATCGTAGTCGCCGAGCTCGTATCTGAAGTGTGCCAGGTCGAGCAGGCTTATCATGTGGTTCTTCTCGTCGTTGAGCCTCTCGAAGATTTCCCTAGCGCGCTCCATGAGCTCTATAGCCTTCTCGGTCTCGCCAATCTCGTCGTAGTTCACCGCAATGTTGGCCAGCGTAAGCGCTATCTCCCTCTCGTTCTTGAGGACTTCCTCCTCCAGCTTGAGGAGCTCCTCGTAGGTCTCTATCGCCTTCTCCGGCATGCCGAAGTGCTCGTAGGCATCGGCCAGGTAGTAGAGAGCCGTCGCGTACTCCTCCGGGTCGTCCTTCCTCCTCTCGGCTATCCTCCTGTAAAGCCCTATCCCCGCATCGGTATCATTGAGGTGAGCGTAGACGTGGGCTATCTCATGGGCGAGCTCGTAGGGGTCGTCGCAGTCGATAACAACCCCCTCCAACCTCTCCAGCTCGCGCCTGAGAACCTCCTCATCTTCGATGGCCTCAATGTAATCATCAAAGAGCTCAAGCAGCCTCTCGCAGTCCCTCTCGCTCAGCGCTTTCTCCCACTGGGCTTTAACATCGGCCATTCTTCATCACCTGATTCTGCTTTCCCGAACGGGTTAAAAAGGTATGGTGGTTCTGGCCTTTTCTTCGCTAACCGAACCAGGGGAGTAACTGCAGTTTGAATCTTCTGTTTTTACTATCGCTGCGGTTTGAAAATCGAAAAGCTTTAATATCATTTTGGATATAATCTCCACACTCCCACCCCCCGTATGGGGGTCGTGCGGAAGGTGGTGGCCATGGACGTGAAGAAGGTTCTGGGTCTGGCACTGCTTGTGGGAATTTTGGTGTTTTCCCAGATGGGGACAGCGACAACCCCGGTTGCAGAAGGCACCATTCAGGCCAACCACGGCGTCAAGAACGTCATCCTGATAATAGGGGACGGCATGGGCTTTGCGCACCTTCAGCTCACGAGGCTTGTCTACGGCCCGCTGAACATTGAGAAGATGCCGTACAGCGGCGTTGAGATGACGTACTCCAGGTCAGGAGAGGTTACCGATTCAGCGGCCTCCGCAACCGCCCTCGCCACCGGCATCATGACGTACAACGGCATGATATCAACGGTCACGGAGGGCGGGAAGACCTACACGCTCACCACCGTTCTTGAGCTTGCCAAGGCCCTGGGCAAGTCCACCGGACTCGTCACCACGACGAGGATAACCCACGCTACCCCGGCGGCCTTTGGAGCTCACGTTGAGGACAGGGACATGGAGGCCGAGATAGCCAGGCAGCTCATTGAGAACAGGATCAACGTCCTCTTCGGAGGGGGCAAGAAGTACTTTGACGATGAGACGCTGAACCTCGCAAAGGATTACGGCTACCAGGTCGTCTTTGACAGGGCGGGCCTCGAATCGGCCAGCGGTGACCACGTCCTCGGCCTCTTCTCCTCAAGCCACATACCGTACGTCCTCGACAGGACTGAGAATGATGTCGGGCTCCTCGACATGACCAAGAAGGCAATCGAGCTCCTTGAGAAGAACCCCAACGGCTTCTTCCTCATGATAGAGGCCGGAAGGATAGACCACGCCAGCCACGGCAACGACATAGCGGCGGCCCTCGCCGAGACCAAGGAGCTTGACGACGTTGTGGGCTACGTCCTTGAGTACGCCAGGCAGAGGGGCGACACCTTGGTCATCGTCACCGCAGACCACGAGACGGGCGGCCTCGCCATGGGAACCAACTACGGAAAGGTCGTTGATGTCCAGGGAATCCTCAACATAAAGGCCAGCGCAGGCACCATGGCGGCAGAGATCAAGAACGGTGCCGACATAAAGGAGGTTGTCAAAAAGTACACGGGCATCGAGCTGAGCGACGATGAGGTGGCCTACATCCAGAAGCGTGCGGAGGAGGACCCGAAGTACGGCCTCTCCAACGGCATCGGAGAGGTGCTTGCTGAGAGGCTCGGAGTCAGGTTCGCGTCCCACAAACACACCGGTGAGCCGGTGCCCCTCTTTGCCTACGGGCCCGGCGCCAGCAAGTTCGTCGGCTTCCACCACCACACCCAGACCGGAAGGCTCATCGCCGAGCTGATGGTCTACGGCGTCGGCACCATAAACGTCGCCTTTGCGGGCACCAGCACCGTTGAGGGCGACCTGAACGGAGACCACAGGGTCGATGCCAAGGACGCCTACCTGGTTCTCAGGCTGTTCCTCGGTGCCACTGTGGACGATGACACTGAGAAGGCCATCGACATGGACGGTAACGGCATAATAGACCTCGGAGACGTTATTGCAATTCTGCAGGAGGCCTGACTCTTCTTTCCCTTTTCTATGTCCATTTGCCCCCGCGGATTCCTGACTACCCCTGACCGCAAAATTTATAAATAACCTAAAGGAACCATAAACCGGAAACACTAATTGTAACTAAAAGTCCTCCGTCGACAAAAACAAAAAAGGACGGAGGTGAGAGGAGATGGCCCAGCTTGCCGGACAGCCGGTTGTTATTCTGCCTGAGGGAACTCAGAGGTACGTTGGTAGGGACGCGCAGAGGCTCAACATTCTCGCCGCGAGGATCATAGCCGAGACCGTCAGAACCACCCTCGGTCCGAAGGGAATGGACAAGATGCTCGTCGACAGCCTCGGAGACATCGTCATCACCAACGACGGTGCGACGATACTCGACGAGATGGATATCCAGCATCCTGCTGCCAAAATGATGGTTGAGGTTGCCAAGACCCAGGACAAGGAGGCCGGTGACGGTACCACCACGGCAGTTGTCATTGCTGGCGAGCTTCTCAGGAAGGCTGAAGAGCTCCTCGACCAGAACATCCACCCGAGCATAGTCATCAAGGGTTACGCCCTCGCTGCCGAGAAGGCCCAGGAGATACTCGATGAGATAGCCAAGGACGTCGACGTTGAGGACGTTGAGATGCTCAAGAAGGCCGCCGTTACAGCTATCACCGGAAAGGCCGCTGAGGAGGAGCGCGAGTACCTCGCCAACATCGCCGTCGAGGCCGTCAAGCAGGTCGCCGAGAAGGTTGACGGCGTCTACAAGGTCGACCTCGACAACATCAAGTTCGAGAAAAAGGAGGGCGGAAGCGTCAAGGACACCAGGCTCATCAAGGGCGTCGTCATCGACAAGGAGGTCGTCCACCCAGGAATGCCGAAGAGGGTCGAGAACGCCAAGATAGCGCTCATCAACGAGGCCCTTGAGGTCAAGGAGACTGAAACAGATGCCGAGATAAGGATCACCAGCCCGGAGCAGCTCCAGGCCTTCCTTGAGCAGGAGGAGAAGATGCTCCGCGAGATGGTCGAGAAGATCAAGGAGGTCGGAGCCAACGTCGTCTTCGTCCAGAAGGGTATTGACGACCTCGCCCAGCACTACCTGGCCAAGTACGGCATCCTCGCAGTCAGGCGCGTCAAGAAGAGCGACATGGAGAAGCTCGCCAAGGCCACCGGCGCCAAGATTGTCACCAACGTCCGCGACCTCACCAGCGAGGACCTCGGTGAGGCCGAGCTCGTCGAGCAGAGGAAGGTCGCCGGCGAGAACATGATCTTCGTTGAGGGCTGCAAGAACCCGAAGGCCGTGACCATACTCATCCGCGGTGGAACCGAGCACGTCGTCGACGAGGTCGAGAGGGCCCTTGAGGACGCCGTCAAGGTCGTCAAGGACATCGTCGAGGACGGCAAGATACTGGCAGCCGGCGGTGCTCCGGAGATCGAGCTCGCCATCAGGCTCGACGAGTTCGCCAAGGAGGTCGGCGGCAAGGAGCAGCTCGCCATCGAGGCCTTCGCCGAGGCCCTCAAGGTCATACCGAGGACCCTGGCAGAGAACGCCGGTCTCGACCCGATCGAGACCCTCGTGAAGGTCATAGCAGCGCACAAGGAGAAGGGACCGACCATCGGTGTCGACGTCTTCGAGGGCGAGCCGGCCGACATGATGGAGCGCGGCGTCATCGCCCCGGTCAGGGTCACCAAGCAGGCCATCAAGAGCGCCAGCGAGGCTGCCATAATGATCCTCAGGATCGACGACGTCATCGCCGCCAGCAAGCTTGAGAAGGACAAGGAGGGCAAGGGCGGAAGCGAGGACTTCGGCAGCGACCTTGACTGAAGGCCTTTAACTTCTTCTTTCCTTTCAACACCTCCGAAAAGCATTTTTAGTCCAACGGGAACTTTTCTTGTATGTCCTCCATTGAAGTAATGGGCCTCTCCAAATGGTACGGCTCAAAGAAAGCCCTCAGCGACGTTTCCTTCACCGTGCAGGAGGGCGAGATAGTCGGAATAATCGGGCCGAATGGAGCGGGAAAGACGACGCTTATAAGGATTCTGAGCTGTCTCCTGAAGCCCGACTCCGGTGAAGTGGGGATTTTTGGTAAGAAGCCCTGCGAGGCAAAGGGCCTCTTCGCGCTCCTCCCCCAGGACGTTAAGGCCCACTTCTACACGCTCACCCCTAGGGACTACGTCTACCACTACCTCCGGATGAGGGGGCTCGGGAGGGAGGAAGCCAGAAGAGTTGCGGACGATGCCATGAAGCTCTTCGGAATAGACTACGCGGACGAGCCCATGTCCACGCTCTCCGGGGGAATGGTCAGGAGGGCCCTGCTGGCCATGGTTCTCTCAGCCGATGCCAAGCTCTACTTCCTCGACGAGCCCACCGTTGGCCTGGACGTCGAGAACAGGCTGAAGCTGTGGGGGGTTCTCCGGGAAAAGGCGGAAGAATCAACGATAGTCCTCACCAGCCACTACCTCAACGAGATATCGAGCGTCTGCGACCGCGTTCTCCTCCTGAAGGACGGTAGAGTGAGAGCATTTGGGAGACCTGAGAATATAGCTGGAGAGTACCTAAGGGGGCTCCATTCAAAGGTCGTTGCCTTCGAGGATGTCACCCTTGAGGGCTTTCTCGTCAAAAAGGCCGGCAGGAATACCTACATCTACACCCGCTCGAAAGCTGAGGAGAGAGAAGCCGTTGAGGCCCTTGAAAAGGCCGGCGTGCCCTTCAAGAGGGAGAGCCTGACGATAGAGGACGTTTTCCTCGCGGGTGGTCTCGATGATGGCGCTGATTGAGTACTACGCAAGGGCACTGACCGGGGGGAGGTTCTCCCTCATCAGCTTCGCAATCCAGCCGCTCTCCTTCATCTTCATAGTCTACGTCGTGAGCGGGGGTAGGTTTTTGAACACTGCTTTGGCTGGAGCGGTCGTCAGCTTCATAGTCGGGGTCGGGGTAGCGGATTTGGCGATAGAGCTGGTCGGAATGAAGACGCGTTCAAGGTTCTACGACATCCTCATGTCCCTCCCGGGAAGCGGCTGGAAGAAGGCTCTTGGAATTTCCATAGGGATGAGTGTCCCGGCTCTGCCCTACGTCCTTCTCCTCACGGTTCTTCTCCTCTCGCGCCTTGGAGTCCGGGCACTCCCCGGAATGGTTCTCGGGATAATATCTCTCTGGCTGTGGGGTGCGGGGATAGGCTTCCTCCTCGGCGTGAGGATGAAGGAGCCGGTTAGAACGATGCGGCTCTCGAACATACTCGTGACCGGCCTCACGGTGTTCCCGCCGGTCTACTATCCCCCGAGCGTTCTGCCCGAGACGCTTGTCAGAGTTCTCGTTTTCCTCCCGACGGTGAGCGCCTCACGGTTAATCTCGGGGAGCGGGGACGGCCTTTCGGCTACTGTGGCGGCCCTCTGGGGCCTCCTGGGCGTGGCCTTCCTCCTCAGGTTCGCGGGGCTTGAGGGGTGAGCTTCTATATGTCGAACACCAAGACATTTATTGATGAAAGAGATGGAGAAATTGAGGCCATCTATGAGAACGGCGTATTTAAGCCCCTCAAAAAGCCCCCTCTCCGCGATAATGAGTGGGTAGTGCTGGCCGTCAAGGAGAAGGTGATAACCCAGGAGTTTCTTAGAAAGCTTGAGGAGCTCAGCAAGAGCCTGCCAAAGTTCAAAAGCCCCTCCAAGCTTATTGCGGAGGATAGAAAATGATAGTGATAGACGCCGTGCTAATTTTTTGTGGGTTGAATCACAAAAATTATCTGTGAAAGCCCAAAAGTTGTTATCATTGATTACTTGTATTCTTTTGTCCACTCCTTTACTCACCCTTCTTTCGGTTTATTCTCGTCTTTTTGATACGGTTGAAAATTGTAAATTGCAACGAAAAAAAAACGTTATTCAATCCAACTTGTAAAAAGAAAAATTTATATATGGCGATTGTCTGCTCTCTCCGACACCTGGTCAGGTGATGGTTATGAAGTGGGGAAAGGTTGGGTTTAGTCTTGTGCTGGTCTTCATGGTGTTGAGCCTGCAGTTGATAGCGGCTCCCCAGGCCATGGCGATGAGCACCAACAACGCCAGCGTAACCTTTAGGAGGGCAGTCGTTGCTTGGTATGATGAGAAGGGTAAGCTTGAGATGAACGTTACTTGGGTGAATGCAACATTAAACCTCACTAATTTAACGCATTCTCCCTGCGCTTGCCAGAACGCCAGTTCCTGCGCTTCGAACTTAACTGCAAACTTTAACGTTTCAGTGGTTACGCTTTACAACATGACGGAAAAGCACGAGCAGTTGCTTTTCTTTGGGATAACGATCTACAACGAGACTTTTAATTACACCATGTATGCCCTCGTTTACAAGGCTGAGAGGAGTCAGTACAACTTCACGTTAGTCACGAAGATTCTTACAGATAAAATCCATGGTGGTTACTGGATATACCTCACCACAATGAACATTGCTCCCAATGACGAAAACAGAGTCGTTCCCGTTGGGGACACGATTGTCACTAAGGATAACCTTACGCTTTCTGAGTACTACTGGACTCTTAACAAGGTTCTCATGAAGCTCCGCAGGGGCGATGAGACAAACTGGATTTGGGGCAGGAGTGCTTACGAGTTGAGGCACCTCTCCCACTTAGTGAGGCTTAAACTACCTGAGTACAATCAGGAAAAAGCAATAGGGCTGACAATAATAACAGATGATGCATGTACATCAAGTTGTGGGCTCATATGTTCGTTATCTACAACCCCTTTCTGTTTCTTATTATGTGGAATTGTTGCAGAAAATCCTCTCTGTGGCATAACCTGCTCGATCTTGTGGGGAGGTGCTTGTGGTTTTGGCTGTAGTGTTGCTTGTACAGGAACTACTGATCTCTGTTCTGTAGGATGTGGTGGATTCTGTGCAGGACTTTGCTCAGCTGCATGTACAAAACTTGGGCCATTTTCATTTTTCTGTGAAGAATATGCGTGTGCTCCAGCTTGTACTGGGGCTTGTGAGGTGGTATGTGGATGAAGGGACGGAAAAATTTTCTCCTTCTAAACTTTTTTATTGGGACAGTTTTCCTAGCAGTTCTTTTCTACTATGCTCTATCGCTTTCGTGGGCAGAAAGCTTATTATTCGCAGTCGTCTTGTCAATTCTCTACACATCTGTGCACATTTTCTGGGAAAGACTAGATAAACACTGGAGAGACTATCATTTTTTAGGATCTTCGGGTATCTGGCTCATACTCTTTTTTCTGATTTTGTTTGGGTTCGGGGTGCTACTATTTGGGCTTATCTACCTGATGTCTGCAAAACAAGATGGTTCTTTCGTTTTTCTCATTAAAGGGCTTACCATTCTGTTCATAATTGGTGCCTTTGCGCTGTTCATAGTTACACTACACGGCAGGGATAAGGAGACACCAGAAAAAGTCGTCTATTCCTGGAGAAACTTCATAAACGAGCTTTCAGCGTTCCTTCTCGTGTTTATCATTGCCTACTTCTCAGGGGTGAGCCTAGAAAAGAGCGTCTCGATGGCGCTCTACGTTTCTGTTATAGCCGGCTGGTACTATTCTATGATGGCCCACAAGTACGTAATATCCGACAGGATACTCAAAATCCGGGCCGTTGTGGATTTTGTGGCCATAACTTTGGGGCTTTACCTCTTCGTAATTGATAATCTGGCCATAAGCGGGCTAATTGGAGCACTTTTCGCGGTTGCGTCTGAAAAAGACTACAAGATAACCCGAAAACTTGTGGAAACGGGCTTGCTGGAAAAGAAATATGCCGAAGGCGGGGCTTGGAGGTTATTTTATGGCATCTTTTATGGATTTGGAGCGATGATGGCTTTGATGGCAGTCACGGGAAATTACAGTGTCCTCTTTATACGTGAGTCCCTTCTAACGGTGTTCAGGCTCCTGTATCTGTTTACAGCGGTTTTCCTCCCCTTTGGGACGCTAATCGGGTGGTTGAGGGTGAAGGCCCATGGGATAAAACTTGATGACTAATAATATTGCTAAGGGTGAACTTCTGTTCTCTCTGACTTCACAACATGACAGGGAAGCATGAACAGCTGTTGTTCGTCAAGGTTACTGCTTACAATGCCACCTTTAACTACACCATATACAACCTTGTTTATAGAGCCGAGAGGAGTCAGTATAATTTTACGCTAATCACTAAAATCTTAACTGACCCAAAGACTGGAAAGTACACAGCTTTTGTTACTGGAATGAACATCGCTCCTGATGATAAGAACAGGGCAGTTCCTGTTGGGATACTGTACTGGTACTTGGTAATCTCACGCTTTCAGATTACTACTGGACTCTGAACAAGATTCTTATGAAGCTTCGCAGGGGTGACGAGACGAGCTGGATTTGGGGCAGGAGTGCTTATGAGCTGAGGCACCTCTCTCACTTAGTGAGGCTTAAACTACCTGAGTACAACCAGGAAAAAGCAGCAGGCATGGCGACAGTGGCAGATGGGGAATATTTTGTAATAGGAACTCCTGTGGGAATTGGCTATCTAAAGATATACTGTGGAAATCCTCAAGAACCTCTTTGGAAGATATATGCAACAGTTGCAGGTTCGTTAATGGTCATGATCGCGGCGTGTGCTGCATCGTCAATTACTGCATTTGTTGGTTGCATTGGGACGGCGCTTTTAACAACGGTAGCTTTGGAAGGGATGTGTGGATATTGGAAAGTTTGCTATACTGTGATTTTAGTTACTAAGTGTGGAATATATTCATAACTTTAAAAATTTATTCACAAATGATAAACTGCTGGAGGGGTGTAGTATGATCGAGATAAAACTCTTGATAACAGTTGTGGGTATGGTTTTACTTATCACGGCATTGTTGATGGTCCTTTCAGGAAGAGACAATGCAGAAAAGAACTGGAAGCTGTGGTTTATAAACTCGGTTTTCTTATATCTTCTCATTGGAACAATGATTCTTCTTCGTGAAAGCAAGGGATACGAAAATAGTTCTTTAGAAGATATTGCCGTAGTGTGGTTACTCATAACTGGAATTCTGGGCGTGTGGACAACTCTAAAGGGAGGGGTATAGCATTAAAGGAGTCACAAGTGAGTCCATTGAAATTATATACACTGGACAATATGATTTTGATGGGCTTTCCTTAATTATTTTGTATTAAGGACACGTTTTCACTCGCTGATAATGTGGAATCGCATTTTCTTCATAATGCATTTGAGGGTTTTTAGATTTTATAGTGGGAACTTCCGTAGATATTTCAGCTGGGGTGAAAGCTTTGACTTTATAAATTATATCTGATTCGGCCGTAGTATGATTATCATAACATTATTTGCGAAAGTAGGGTACTAATGATGGACATTTTGTTTCTAATTGCTGTGTTCTCCTACTTCAATTCGAGCTTTCCAATCTCTCCTTCCAGTCTCCTCAGCTTCCCTTTAAACCTCCTCAGCTGGTCGTTCGCTATGCCCACGATTCTTTTGATGTATTCCTCGCTCACCCAGAGTTCCCCGTCCGCTCCGAGCGGAACGTCCATCCTCTCGGTGGAGCGTATCTCAACGAGGAGCTTCTTATGGCTGACGCTCTTTATGTTGGAGTATTTGAAGCCGAGGCCTATCGCCAGGTTAAGAAGTTTAACCGCGTCCTCCATCGTCCTCGCGCCGACATGTAGGATAGGACTTCTGACCAGAAACCAGAGCTGGCCCTTCTCGTGCCTCCCGATGGCCTCAAGCACCTCCTCGACTTTGACGGTTCTGTGCCACTTGCCGAGCCAGACGGAATTGACCTTGTCCCCGAAGTGGGGCATCTCCATGACCGAAATCCTGCCGGAGCAGGAGGAGGTGGTAAAGTAGTTCTCCAGCGCGTTTATTTTTTCAAGCAGCGAAACTATGTCCTCGTCCACTTTATTCTCGGCCAGCGCCTTCCGAAGGCTCTCCATAGCTTTAGCCTTCTGCTCGTCGAAGTTCTTGGTGTAGAGGAACATGATTTTGGGTTGTGGATGGAGTTTAAAGGCTTAACGTTCAAGGAGAATCAGCCTTAGAGAGGAGATCTTGGCTATCTCCACGAAATCAGAGTCATATGTTATTAACTCCTCTCCCCGGTTGATGCAGATTGCTGCTATGAGTAAATCTGCAAATCCCCTCGGATTGCCATTTTTAAGGAGTTTCTCTTGGATCTCATGAGCGAGAAGATAGTCGTCAAGAGTTGGAAACAGGACATCCCCTTTGAAACGGGAATATCTCACAATTCTTGGAAACTCCACGAAGGTAACTCCAGTTATGCTCTCCTCTATTTCCTCTCCCTTCCTGAGACGTTCTATGGCAACGTTTGTGTCTATGACAGCCATTTAATCCGCTCCTTGTCCTTTTTCCTTACGTTCTCAACCTCTTTGGGAACTTCAATTTCGTCTTCGGTCTCTTCAATTCCGAGTAACTTTCTGAGTTCCTCTACGCTTAGTCTCTCGGGGGTACTCTCCATCAGTGCCCTCATAAAGGCCTCCTTGAACCTCTTCTCATCGACCCAGTCAGGAACGGAAAGAGTTATGATTTTGCCCATCTCAACACCTGTTAGGACTTTTTGTTTTTGGAGGATTTTAACCTTTCTCCTTAGATTCCCCCAACGTGGCAATATCGACCACAGTCCCCCGCTCTCCAACGAACTCCACCAACCGCTTGTACGTTGGGTGAACACTTAAAGTCGAGGAATCACCTATCAAAATCAGTTTTCTCTTCGCCCTCGTCAGCGAGACGTTCAAGCGCCTCAAATCCTTTAAGAAACCAAGCTCGCCTTTCCGGTTGGAGCGGACGAAGGAGAGAACTATAACTTCCTTCTCCCTGCCCTGGTAGCCGTCTACAGTCTTCACCTCGACCTCCTCCGGCAGGAGCGAGCGTATCAGGTCGCGCTGGTCGTCGTAGGGGGTAATCACTCCAATCCACTCCGGATTGAGACCGAGCTCCAGAAGTCTCTCAACTGTTTCCTTAACCAGCCTCGCCTCAAGCGGGTTCTCCCTGCTCTCGCTCCCATAGCGCTGCCTCTCGAAGCGGTCTTCCCTTCCAGAGGTGTCCACGAAGACCAAGACGTTATCCGGCCTCAGAACTTCGCCCCAGGAATCGCCGAGCGCGGGACCCTTAACGCCCAAATCGGCCAGCGTTATGTTTTTCACTCTCTCATCTGCCACAACCCTTCCGCCGTAGAACTCCCTGCTCGGGAACTCCATGAGCCTTTCGTTCATCCTGTACTGGACGGTGAGCATCTCGCTCTTCCAGGGATAGCGCTCAATCAGACCCTCGAAGAGCGTCTTACTCAACTCCTTGGCCTTCTCGCTGAGTATCGTCGGGGGCAGCTGCTTGTGGTCGCCGGCCAAGACGAAACGCCTCGCCCTGTTTATTGGTATCAAAACGCTTGGAATCGTCGCCTGCGTCGCTTCGTCTATTATCGCAACATCGTAGGAGCTGTAGTCGACGACATCGAGGCCGGCAGAGGCGTTCGTTGTGAGAACAACATCGGCATCGCGGATGATTTCCCTCGCGATTCTCTCCTCAAGTTTTCTGGCATCGTCGAACGTTTTTTGAACCTGCTGGTTAATCTTCAGCCATTCCGCCATCTCCCGGATCAGCCTCGCCGGAACGCCCCTTGTTCCGATGCCCTTCGAGGCCAGCCTGAGTATCTCCCTGTCGCTCAGCCCGCGCCTGTACTTCGGCGAAGGCTTGGTGAAGGTGTCGCGCTTCTCCTTGAGGTTCTGGCCTATGACTCTAAGCTCCCTCAGCTCGCCGTAGAGCTCGTGCTGGGTTATAAGGTAAGCCAATGTCGTCTCGTGGAGGCTCCTTGAGACCCTGCTCGGATGACCGACGCGGACAACTTTAATCCCCGAGTCAACCAGCCTCTCCACGAGGTTGTCAACGGCAACGTTGCTTTCCGCTGTCGCTAAGACCCTGTTGCCCCTCGCCACTTCCTGCTTTATCAGCTCGGCCAAGGTTCTCGTCTTGCCCGTCCCGAACGGCCCGTGGATGAGGAAGAAGTCCGGGCTTCCGAGGGCTCTCGCTATTGCCCTCCTCTGGCTCGCGTTCAAACTTCTATCAAAGGGCGTGAACTCAAGGGGCTCACTCCCTTCCGGCTCCCTAAGGCCCAGGTAGAGCTCCAGCGCCTTCCTCCCGCTCTCCCTCAGGCCATCCAGGTTCTCAAGCCAGCGCTTGAAGGTTATATCGTTGGCGTAGAGGTCTATCCTAACGCCCTTCAGGGCCCACTCGGGAACGGTTTCAAGGGCGACCGTTATGAACCGCTTCCCCTTCTCGACGACCGTTCCGACCAGATCGCTCTTCAGCGGGTCTCTCCTGCTGACAACTACCAAATCGCCGACGCTTATCTCCGTCTTTATCTCTCTATCGCGCCCGTATTTTACCAGGAAGTAGCCCAGCTCCTCCCCAACGACCTTTCCGTTGAGCCCAAGAACGGCCCTGCCTACCTTCTCCCTCTCCCTGCCGGAGAGCCTTTTCATCTCTGTCCTCATCGCCTCTATCTCGGCCCTACGCTCCATCTCGACTAGGATTTTTAGGTGAGAGATGAACTTCTCCAGTTTTTCGTCCATTTTTCCTCCCGATGAGCGAAGAGAAGAGCCGTTTAAAAGGGTTGGGCTTCTGAAGATTTGCCTCCCGCGAAAGGTATAAAAGTATAATGCATTACAATTTTATGCATAAAACTATAATGTGATGAACCATGTTCGTGGATAGGAAAAGAGAGTTGAGAATTCTGCACTCTGCCTACAAAGCCCTCAAAGAAGGGCACAAAGTAAACATCGCAGTAATAGGTCCAAGGAGGATGGGCAAGACAGAGCTCCTTCTCAAATTCAAGGAAGAAGCCGACGGGGTGGTACCTTATCTCAACCTTCAAAGGATTGGAAGCATAGACTCCTTCATCTTTGCATACACCCGTGAACTGCTCTATGAGCTATCCCAGGTCAAAAAACTCAACGTTGAAAGAATTCACCTTTTGAACTGGGATGACCTGCTCATACTCGCAGCTAAGCTCGGCGTTGGTGAGGAGGCCAAAGCCATTAAAAATGGTACTCTGGAAACTCTTTTTGAAGTCCAAGAGAGGATTCTGGAGAAGCTTGGTGAGAGAGCCATCTTCATCCTCGATGAGTTCCAGGAGGTTAAGAACCTTTCCAGGTTCCTTGAGGTGATGAGGGCCATCACGGAGAAGGAGAAACGGGTTGCTTATTTCATCTCCGGCTCGGCAGTGAGCATGATGGAGGAGATACTGTCCCCCGAGAAACCGTTCTTTGGCCAGTTT
This sequence comes from Thermococcus thermotolerans, assembly GCF_024707485.1. Classification (NCBI taxonomy): domain Archaea; kingdom Methanobacteriati; phylum Methanobacteriota; class Thermococci; order Thermococcales; family Thermococcaceae; genus Thermococcus; species Thermococcus thermotolerans. The sequence goes on along the minus strand of NZ_CP102602.1, from coordinate 1,341,763 downwards.
AGGAGGATCTATCTGCAGGGATTACCCAAGGAGGATACCTTCGAGCTTGCCAAAAGCATACTCAAGAACTCCGGCGTGGCTTACTCCCACTCAGCCCTTGAGGCAGTTTACCGGCTGACTGGGGGGCATCCGTTCTACGTCCATGCAGTCTGCAGGAGGATTGTTGAAGAGGGAGTTGAGAGAGCTGGACCGAGAGAGGTCGAGTACGCTTTCCTCACGGAGCTCCTTACTGAGACTGGGGAGATTTACATGCATCTCGATTACGTGTTCAATGAATCCCTTTCGAGAGCTTACAGAGGGGCAGTCCACAGGGAGATACTTCTTACCCTTGCCAGAGAGGAAGGGCTGAGGCTCTCTGAGATCGCCAAACAGCTTGGAAAGCCGAGCGGGGAGGTCTCAAACTACCTGAAGTTTTTGCTCAGGACGGACTTAATAGTCAAGGAAAATGGCAGGTATTATTTTGCAGACAAGCTAATGCGTTTCTGGCTTGCCAAAACCTATCTCGGTATCACCGGACTGGAACTCCGCCGGGAGAGACTGCGTGAGGAGCTCATTAAAGAGCTTGAAGAGAAGTTTCTGAAGGCAAAAACGGAGCTTGGCCTTACGGGTGAGGCTTGGGTGAGGGAAAGGCTTGGAAGGACTCTGGGTCTTGAATTTAAGCCCTACCGCAGGGGCGACATGGAGTTTGATGGGGTTGCCTTCGGAGACGTGCCGCATGTGCTCGAAGTCAAGTGGAGGAGCCGTCCGGCCTCGTATAAGGATGTCAAAGAATTTGTCGAAAAGGTGAGGGACGAATTCGGCAGCGCCAAGATGTTCTTCTTCTCAAAGGCAGGGTTCACCGAGAAGGCGCTCCGGCTCTGTCAGGAACTCGGAGTAAGACCCCTTACTAGGGAGGAGCTGAGATGAGCGCAGAATAAGAAAAGGTCTTTGGAGGGCGGTCAGCCCATGCGAGTTTCCTCACCGCTCGGACGAAACTTCCCTCATCATCCCTGGGGGAGTAGGAAAGAGGGGTTAAAAAGCTAACCTGTGCTTAGTTAATAATAACCATTGGGTGGAAAAAGTTTATATACTACTATCCAAAGTTCTTGTTGATAAGTTTGAAGGTGATTCAGATGGCGACCTGGGGATTGTGGTATTATAAGTGGAACGGGTCAGAGTACGAGGTCCTAAGTGATTGGAACGACCAGAAGTTTGATTACATCATCGTTACCGATGGGGGAGAAGGAGGAACTGAGGGCCTCACAACCAAATATTCTGGAGCAGGATACAACAATGGATACAATGATGCAGGAGAGTTGATAGAGAAGATAGAAAACCAGTGGTTAAGTGGCAGAAACTACATTGTGGAGATTCCATACTTCAAATATCAACAAAAGCCTCATGCCAGAGACTTGAACTATTGGCTTGGCTGGATTGATGGTGCTGCCGCTTGGGGTAGTTCAAGACTCAAGGGATTTTATTGGTCACTGGAAAACATTAGGTATATTCAAGCGGGAGAGCTGAGTAGATACACGATAGAGGCTATATGGGGTAGAATAATGGAGAACAGAAGAGAATACGGGCAGGATTACCAGTTTATCTGGATACCAAGCTTGAGAAGTCTCTTTGTGAGCAGATATTTTTCATCGGAACAGGATGTTTTAGAGGCAGTAGCTTATGAAACGGACGTTCCCAATATAGCGAACTACTTCAACAAGGTTTTCATTCAGCCGGGTTACTACTTTGCAAATAAAAAGATGCGCAACACCGAAAACAAGACTAAAAAGATACTTCTAGAGCATGGCATAGTATACACCTATAATCTTTTAGTGAACATTCTGAGGGACATACACAAATTTATGCCTTCAAATGTCTCCATCGAGATGGAAGTAGATGGCGATTTAAATTATCAAGCCAACTGGGAGTATGCTTGCGACTATGTAAAGGCCCAGAGGGAGGCGCTGGGTTACTTGTGGTCAGACAGGGCATATTATTTTGACAAAAGAGGCAACACTTTTGAAGAGATGAGGAGCCACTGTCTAGGATGGTGAAGTGATGAAGGAGCGTGTTGTGCCAGTATTTGTGTTCTTCTTTTTGAGCTTTCTAATTTCTTCCAATGTTCTGGCCAGCGAGCCGGAGATTACTGGCATAATCCACTACCACGACGGTTTTCTTGTTTTGACTCATCACTCAAACAACACAACTCAGCTCTGGTTTTTTGAGCCCGGAAAAGGCTTCAAGCTTTTGAACGCAACTTTCCCGAACTTGACCTTCATACACTCGACTGGAGACAGCGTGCTCCTCTACAGGAACCTCTCAAAGGGGCCGTACCTCCAGGATTTCGGGCTCTACATCTACGACGGGAAGCTTCATTTCCTGGGAAATTACTCCGAGACGGACAACTGGGGAGTAGGCAGTGAGATCTACTGGAACGGCAAGTTCTACCTGTTCCTCGAGGCCGATTGGTCAACCCAGAGGGGAGATTACTACGACTGGTACGCCATAGTCGGCGATAAAATTTACAGGGTCTTTCCCCCAAGCCCTGATAGCTCGCTGTATTTATTAGGAGTATGGGAGCTGCCGAGCGGTTATCTCATTGAGGGGAATGACCCGATGAGCTACCAGAGCGAGCTCTTTCTCATCGCCCTCAACGGTTCCCGCCTTGTTTTCAGGAATCTAACCCCTGCAAACCTCTCCGTGGGAGGTCTGTGCTTTAATGGCACTCACTTTGCCGCCCTGGACAGCAACTGGTTTAAAGTGATCTTCTACAACGCCTCGGTCTGGAAGTACTACCTCCAGATTATATCCCCAAACGGTAACTACTGGCTCATCCCCATTGACTCCTTTGCCAAGGAGAAGGGGGAGCACGTTTACCTCGACCTTCTCGGCTATCAGGGTGGAGAGTGGGTTGTCAGGAAGTACCTGTACTGGTGCAACAGAACGGGAAACTACTCTCGGAGCTGTCACGAGAGAACCCTGAATTACTTTCTCGTATCTCGGAAGGGCGTTGAAAAAATCGGTAACTCCTCAAACCTGACGGGAACCTGCCGGCGAAATTATCCCCAGATTGTTTTTAAGGGAAGGCAGGTTGTTAAATCGCCGTTGAAGTTAAACGGAAAAGACGTCACAATCAACGGCACCCTGTTAAGCTACGATGGAAAAAGCCTCAAAATTCCCTTTAACGTTATACTGGCCGATTGCAGCAACGGTTGTCTGCTCTCAAATGGGAAAGAGTTAGCCTACTTTGATGGATATACGCTTAAACCCATTAAACTCCCGGTGAATCGGGTGATGATTCGCTGGTTAAGCCTCCTCGGCGTGACCTTTGTACTGCTCTTTATCGGAGGGATAGCTAAGGCGAGAAGAAGATAAATGACAAGCAGAGAAAGAGGGGTTAAAAAGCTAAGCCCTCTCGGAGAAAATCACCGAAACTATGTCCCTGTGGAATGACTTTAGGGCCTTCCAGTGGCGTTTTTCAATTTCCCCGCTCCACGACACCCTCTTGTAGAACCTTTCCAGGTCGTCGAGCAGGTACTCCAGGTATTCCCTGCGCCCGTTGTCAACACCGATGCCGTTGCTCAAGAGCTTGCCCCTCAGAAACGGCATGACCTCCGACGGCCGGCCGAGGGCCGCCCAGAAGAGACCTTCCTTCAGGATTTCGCCCAACAGCTCCTCAAAACCAAGACCCTTCTTAAGGCTTACATCAGCGGAGGGTTTGGCCCTCCCCCCTTATGTTCAACCTTACCGCTGCCTCCATGGGTATCACCACGGTTAAGGGGTGCGTTTGACTATTTTAATTTTTTCCAAGTTTCCCCGTCATTTTGTCTGGATAAGAAAAAGAATGGGCAAAATTTTGAATGACCGTCAAACAATGAAATCGGATGATGGATTATCGTCAGGCAATTATGAGGATGAGTGCCGCTATGGCTATGGGAGCCAGGTGGGCGAGTGCCTTTGCAAGGTTCATGGACATCACCGCTGGGGAGAGGTGCCCTGGCTTTAAAAGCTTTACGTTTGTAAAATCCGGATGAATACAGTTGGAAGTTCGGAGTTTTGCCCCGACGACCGATAACGGTTCGGTTGGAGGGGTGGGAAACCCTTAAAAACCCATGCCAGGTTCATGTTAAAAAGGACGTGGAGGTCAGGCAAAAATGGGAAAATTTGAACACAAACTTGTTAATGCTATTAAGGAGTACACCTTCGATGACGTTCTTCTGATACCGCAGGCGACCGAAGTCGAGCCCAAGGACGTTGACGTCTCGACCCGGATAACCCCCAACGTGAAGCTCAAGATACCGATCCTCAGCGCGGCGATGGACACGGTAACCGAGTGGGAGATGGCCGTTGCGATGGCAAGGGAAGGCGGCCTGGGAGTTATCCACAGGAACATGAGCATTGAGGAGCAGGTCGAGATGGTGAGGAAAGTCAAGCGCGCCGAGCGCTTCATAGTCGAGGACGTCATCACCATAGGCCCCGATGAGACCCTCGACTACGCGCTCTTCCTCATGGAGAGAAACGACATCGATGGCCTTCCGGTCGTTGGTGAGGACGGCAGAATAGTCGGCATCGTTACCAAGAAGGACATAGCGGCCAAAGAGGGCAGCCTTGTGAGGGAGGTCATGACCGGCGAGGTCATAACCGTCGGCGAGGACGTTTCAGTGGAGGAAGCCCTTGATACGATGGTTGCCAACAGAATAGCCCGCCTCCCGGTCGTCGATGAGAAAGGCCGCCTCGTGGGGATAATCACGATGAGCGACCTTATGATGAGGAAGAAGTACAGGAACGCGGTAAAGGATGAAAACGGTGACCTCTTGGTTGCCGCGGCGGTGGGTCCCTTCGACATCGAGCGCGCCAAGGCCCTTGACCGAGCAGGTGTTGATGTAATCGTCGTTGATACGGCCCACGCCCACAATCTTAAGGCCATAAGGGCCATGAAGGAGATAAGGAAAGCCGTCGATGCCGACCTGATAGTCGGAAACATCGCCAACCCCAAAGCGGTTGACGACCTCACCTTTGCCGATGCCGTCAAGGTCGGAATAGGGCCCGGGAGCATATGCACCACACGCGTAGTGGCTGGCGTTGGAGTTCCACAGGTTACGGCAATAGCCCTCGTGGCAGACAGGGCCCAGGAGTACGGGCTCCACGTCATAGCCGACGGCGGAATCCGCTACTCCGGCGACATAGTCAAGGCAATAGCGGCGGGAGCTGACGCGGTAATGCTGGGCTCCCTCCTGGCCGGAACGAAGGAGGCCCCGGGCAAGGAGGTCGTCATAAACGGGAGGAAATACAAGCAGTACCGCGGCATGGGCTCCCTTGGGGCGATGATGAAAGGCGGGGCTGAGAGGTACTACCAGAAGGGGCACATGAAGACCAGGAAGTTCGTACCGGAGGGAGTTGAGGGAGTTGTCCCCTACAAGGGGAGCGTGAGCGACGTCCTCTACCAGCTCGTCGGCGGTCTTCGCTCCGGAATGGGCTACGTTGGGGCTTCAAGCATAGCCGAGCTCAAGGAAAAGGGTGAGTTCGTGGTCATAACCCAGGCCGGCGTCAGGGAGAGCCACCCGCACGACATCTTCATCACCAACGAAGCTCCCAACTATCCGGTTGGGAAGTGATTCCTTCCTTATCTTTTTGAAAACCTTATAAGGCGTTTCTCCCAGTCCAGCCTGGGGAGAGCTATGGCCAGCGTTGGAATCATCGGGAGCGGTGCCGCTGGGTTGACCGCCGCAATAGCCCTCGCGAGGCGTGGCTTTGACGTCACTGTCATCGGAAAGGGGTTCAAAAACACTAACTCATACCTCGCCCAGGCCGGGATAGCCTTTCCCATCCTCGACGGTGATTCTCCTAAAGCTCACGTTCTGGACACCATCAGGGCAGGCAAGTACCTCAACGATGAAGAGGTTGTCTGGAGCGTAATCTCAAAGGCGAGCGGGGCCTACGACTTTTTAACCTCAATCGGCGTCGAGTTCGAGACCAGCGAGACCGAAGGCGGTCACTCCTTCCACCGCGTTTTCACGATAAGGAACGAGACCGGAAAGCACATGATGAAGGTTCTTCACATGGCCGCTAAAGAGGCGGGAGTGCACTTCGTTGAGGGCTTTGCTGAAGAGCTCGCCGTAAGCGAGAGGAAAGCCTACGGGGCCTTTCTCGGGGGGGAGCTCATGAAGTTCGACGCGACTGTGATAGCAACGGGGGGCTTTGCGGGGCTCTTCAAATACACCGCGGGCTCCCCTCTAACTACCGGCCTTCTCATCGGGGATGCGGTTATGAAGGGCGCTCTCGCCAGGGACCTTGAGTTTATACAGTTCCACCCGACCGGCTACCTGGGGAAATCGGGAGTTAAACTCATCAGCGAGGCCGTCCGCGGTGCGGGGGCGAGGCTGGTGACGGAGGACGGCGAACGCTTCGTCAACGAGCTCTCCACGAGGGACATCGTCGCGAGGGCAATCTACCGCCAGATGCAATCTGGGAAAACCGTTTATCTTGACGCCACCTCGATAGAAGACTTCAAGAAAAGCTTCCCCCAGATATACGCTTTCCTGAGGAAGGACGGCATCGATCCGGCTGAAGACCTAATCCCGGTCTCCCCGATAGCCCACTACACCATCGGCGGGATAGCGGTTGACATCTGGTACAGAACGGCAATCGAGAACCTCTACGCCGTTGGGGAGGCCATGAGCAACGGCTTCCACGGCGCGAACAGACTGGCCAGCAACTCGCTCCTTGAGTGCATTGTTTCGGGTCTGGAAGTGGCCAGAACGATAGCGAGGGAGAGGCCGAAGCTCGGCGAGGTTCGGGAGATTCCATACCGCTTTGATTCACTGGGGGACGTCGATTCCATCAGGGAAGTACTTTGGGAGCATGCTGGCATTGTGAGGAGCGGCCCCTTTTTGAGGGAAGGCCTGAGGAAGCTCGATTCGGTTGAGGCAGACCCGAGGCTCAAACTCCTCGCCGGGGGCGTCATGGAGTGTGCCTTGGCGAGGGAAGAAAGCAGGGGCGCCCACTACCGCGAGGACTTTCCGGTTATGAGGAAGGTCTTCGAGAGACCGAGCTTCTTCGACGGAAGGTGCAGGCTCTAACTAAAGGTGGCCAACAACCTTTTAATTCTCCGGCTGTACCCTAATCAGGTGAGGTGAGACCATGAAAATTGAAGAACTCGTGCGGGAGATTGAACGCCTGAAGGAGGAGCGCAACGCTATAATCATGGCCCACAACTACCAGCTGCCTGAAATCCAGGACATAGCCGATTTCCTCGGCGACAGCCTTGAGCTCGCGAGGAAGGCCGTCAACGTTGATTCCGACGTCATAGTCTTCGCGGGAGTGGACTTCATGGCAGAAACTGCCAAAATCCTCAACCCCGAGAAGAGGGTCCTGCTTCCGAGCAAGCGGGCAACCTGCGCCATGGCCAACATGCTGAAGGTCGAGCACATCCTCAGGGCCAAGGAGCAGTATCCGAACGCTCCGGTGGTTCTCTACGTCAACACAACGGCCGAGACCAAGGCCTACGCCGACGTGACCGTAACCTCGGCCAACGCGGTCAGGATAGTTGAAAAGCTCGATTCCGATGTCATCATCTTCGGGCCGGATAAGAACTTGGCGAACTACGTGGCCAAACAGACCGGCAAGAAGGTTATTCCCGTGCCAGAGTACGGGCACTGCTACGTGCACAGGCAGTTCACCCTTGAGGACGTCGAACGCGCTAGGAAGCTCTACCCCAACGCCAAGCTGATGGTTCACCCGGAGTGCGAGCCGGAAGTTCAGGAAAAGGCGGACATCATAGTCTCCACCGGAGGGATGATAAGGCGCGCAAGGGAGTGGAACGAGTGGGTCGTCTTCACGGAGCATGAGATGGTGTACAGGCTCGGGAAGCTCTACCCCGATATCAAGTTCCACCCGGCTAAGGAGGATGCGGTCTGCATAGGAATGAAGGCCATAACGCTCAACCACATATACGAGGCCCTCAGGGACATGAAGTATGAGGTTGAAGTGCCGGAGGAGATAGCCCGGAAGGCCAGGAAGGCCATAGAGAGGATGCTGGAGATGAGCTGAGGTGTTAAGTTGAGAAGGAAAGATTCCGAGATTTTTGTCAAGTTTGGAGGGAAACTTTATGGTCTCCCTTTCCTATCTGCTCAGGTTCCTTGAGGAGGACGCTCCCTTCGGCGACGTCACGAGCGAGGCGGTGGTTCCGGAGGGAATCAATGCTAGGGCCGTAATTATCGCGAAGCAGGAAGGGGTTATAGCGGGCGTTGAGGAAGCTAAAGCTCTGTTCGAGCACTTCGGGGTTGAAGTTGAGACTAGAAAACATGACGGGGAGAGAGTGAGGAAGGGAGATACCATCCTTGAGCTCGAAGGGAACGCACGCTCCATACTCCTCGTCGAGAGAACCGCTTTGAACGTAATGGGCAGGATGAGCGGCATTGCTACCGAGGTCAGAAGGCTGGTGGACAGGGTTAAGGCCGTGAATCCCAAGGTCCGCGTTGCTGGAACGAGGAAGACCCTCCTCAAGCCGCTGGATAAGAGGGCGATACTCATCGGCGGCGGCGAGCCCCACCGATTCTCGCTGAGCGACGCGATGCTCATAAAGGACAACCATCTCGCGCTGGTTCCGTTGGAGGAGGCCATAAGGCGCGCCAAGGCCTTCAGCCTCTACAAGGTTGTCGAGGTGGAGGTCGAGACCCTTGAGGATGCCCTCAAAGCGGCAAGGGCCGGTGCCGATGTCGTGATGCTCGACAACATGAGCCCGGCTGAAATAGCCGAGACGATAGCGACTCTAAAGCGCGAGGGCCTCCGCGATAGGGTGAAGATCGAGGTCTCCGGCGGAATAACCCCCGAAAACATCGAGGAGTACGCCAGGCTCGACATTGATATCATAAGCCTCGGCTACCTCACGCACTCCGTCAAGAACTTCGACGTCAGCCTTGAGATAATTGGAAAGACCTGAACGAGGGCTTTTCTGTGCTGCCTTATTTTTCCTGAAGTTTCTTGGGGGCTGGTGCGGCTTTTCCGCGGCAAGGTTTATATTCAAGTTTTTTCTTGAATAACATTGCAAGTCATAACTTGAAATGGTGGTGCCCATGGGGAAGCTTGAGGTTATTGAGAGAAAGGGAACTGAGAGGCTGAAGAGGGGCTTTGCCAAGATGGTTAAGGGCGGCGTCATCCTGGACGTCACCAACGCTGAGCAGGCCAGAATAGCCGAGGAAGCCGGCGCGGTTTCTGTCATGGCGCTCCACATGGTTCCCGCGGACATAAGAAAGGCCGGCGGCGTTGCCAGGATGGCCCCCGTTGAGAAGATCCAGGAGATAATGGACGCGGTGACGATCCCGGTCATGGCAAAGGTAAGGATCGGCCACGTGGCCGAGGCAAAAATCCTTGAGGCCCTTGGCGTCGACATGATAGATGAAAGCGAGGTTCTGACGCCCGCCGATCCATATTTCCACATAGACAAGAGGGAATTCAGCGTCCCCTTCGTCTGCGGCGCCAGGAACCTCGGCGAGGCCGTCAGGAGGATATGGGAAGGCTCGGCCATGATCAGAACCAAGGGTGAGGCCGGAACCGGCAACATCGTCGAGGCAGTAAGACACGTCCGCCTCGTCGCAGACAACATAAGGCTCATCCAGCGCATGACTGACGAGCAGGTATACATCATAGCCGAGAGATTCGCCGAGCCCTACCTGAGGCTGGCCGCCAGCATAAAGGACATCAGCGGAATTCCCAAGCAGATACTCGAAAATGAGCCGGTTTACGGCCACTACACCTACGGCGAGATAGTTGAGGGGCTCTACAGGATTCTCCTGGAGATAAAGAAGCTTGGCCGCCTTCCGGTCGTTAACTTCGCGGCTGGAGGGGTCGCCACCCCGGCCGACGCGGCACTCATGATGGGGATGGGAATGGACGGTGTCTTCGTCGGCTCGGGAATCTTCAAGAGCTCCAACCCAGAGAAGATGGCGAGGGCCATAGTTGAGGCCGTCAACCATTGGGATGAACCCGATGTCCTGGCCGAGATAAGCAGGGAAATCGGCGAGCCGATGCGCGGCAGGGACATTGAAGAGCTGGAGGTTCGCCTTGAGGAGAGGGGCGTCTGATTTCTTTTCTTTTGCCTTTTCAATGGGGTGGTGGGAATGGTCAAGGTGGGTGTTATCGGCCTTCAGGGCGACGTGGGCGAGCACATCGAAGCTGCAAGGAATGCCCTGAAAAACCTCAGCGTCACCGGAGAGGTGGTCTGGCTAAGGAAACCGGGGCAACTGGAAGGGGTCTCCGCGGTCATAATCCCCGGCGGCGAGAGCACGACGATATCGAAGCTCATGGTGAAGAACGGCCTTTTTGAACCCATCAAAAAGCTCGGTGAGGAAGGTCTACCCATAATGGGCACCTGTGCCGGTCTAATAATGCTCTCGAAGGAGGTAATCGGTGCAACGCCGGAGCAGAGGTTCCTCGGGCTTCTCGACGTCAGGGTTAACAGAAACGCCTACGGCAGGCAGGTGGACAGCTTCGAGGCACCGATAAATCTGGCCTTCAGCGACGAGCCCTTCCCCGGCGTCTTCATCCGCGCTCCAAGGATAGTCGAACTCCTGAACGATAAGGTCAGGCCGATAGCCTGGTTCGGCGACAGGGTCGTTGGAGTCGAGGCCGGCAACGTAATCGGGCTGGAGTTCCATCCGGAGCTAACGGAGGACACAAGGGTTCACGAATACTTCCTGGAGAAGGCGATATAATCTGAACATTTTTTCATCAATTTTCTCCAGAAAGCTTTTTATCTTTGCCATTCAAATGCTTATTGGTGGTATCGTGGATGGACTTAGGACTGTCGTCTGTCCCTACTGCGGCTTTGGCTGCAGGCTTCTCGTTGACACCAGAACAATGAAAGTAAAGCCTTACGGTGGTGAGCCCAACAGGGGTAAGCTCTGCCCCAAGGGTCTCCACGCGACGGAGTTCGTTCTTTCAGGGGACAGGCTCAAGCGCCCCCTGAAGCGTGAGAAGAGCCGGATGAGGCCGATAAGCTGGGGAAGGGCAATTGGGGAGATAGCGGGCAAGCTCCTCGAAATCCGCGAGCTGTACGGTGCTGACGCTGTAGCGTTCATGGCATCGTCCAAGGTGAGCAACGAGGAAAACTACCTCCTCCAGAAGATAGCGAGGCTCTTCGGCACCAACAACATAGACAACTGTGCCCGTCTCTGCCACGAGGCGAGTGTTCACGCCCTCAAGATGACCGTTGGGGCTGGGGCACAGACCAACCCCTACGAGGACCTTGAGGGGTTCGGGGCAATACTCATCTGGGGCTACAATCCGGCGGAGACCCACCCGGTTGTCATGGACTACATTCTGAGGGCCAAGAGGAATGGGGCCAAAATAATCGTCGTCGACGTCAGGGAAACCAGGACGATGGCCTTCGCGGACTATAGGCTCATCATCCGTCCGGGGACCGACATAGCCCTCGCGAATGCCATGATGAACGTCATAATCCGGGAGGAGCTCTACGATGAGGGGTTCATAAAGACCAGAACCGCCGGCTTTTCCGAGGTGAGGATGGCTGTAATGAAGTACATTCCGGGGTACGCGGAGAAGGTAACGGGAATTCCGGCCGAAGTGATCCGCAAAGTTGCGAGAACCTTTGCCTTGGCCGGAAGCGGCGCGATAATGTGGGGTATGGGGCTCACCCAGCACGTTTCAGGCGTTGAGAATGTCATGGCCGTTATAGACATAGCACTCCTCCTGGGCTACATCGGGGAAAAGGGCGGCCTCTACCCGATGCGCGGTCAGAACAACGTCCAGGGAGCGGCATACATGGGTGCGCTGAGCGAGTTCCTACCGGGCTACGTCCCGCTGACCGACGAGAGGTTCAGGAAGCGCGTGGCGAAGATATGGGGCGTGGAGGACCTCCCGACGGAGCGCGGGCTCTACCTCACGGAGCTCTGGGATGCGATAGAGAGCAACGATATTAAGGCGCTCTACATAGTCGGGGAAAACCCTGCCGTCAGTGAGGCGGACTTCCTCAGGGTGAGAGATGCCCTCAGAAAGCTCGACCTCCTCGTTGTTCAGGACGTTTTCATGAGCAGGACTGCCCGCTACGCCCACTACGTCTTGCCGGCTTCGGCCTTCTGCGAAAAGTCCGGAAGCTACATGAACAGCGAAAGAAGGATTCAGTGGAGCCATAAGATCTGCGAGCCGATGGGTGATTCCAAGCCCGACTGGGAGATACTTACCATGCTCGGCAGGGCCCTCGGTTTGCCCGGGTTCAACTATTCGAGCGTTGAGGAAATAACAGCTGAATACTTCCGCCTATTCCCCTCACTGGAGGAAAGGAGCGTTGAGGAGCTGAAGAACTCAGAGGGGATATTCCTTCCGAAGAAGAGGCTCCACACCTGGGAGTTCCCAACTCCAGACGGAAAGGCCAGGTTCATCGCTGTGGAGCAGGTGCAGCCCTGGGAGAGGCAGGACTACGAGTATCCCTTCATCCTCACCACAATCAGGCTGATAAGCCACTACAACACCGGTGAAATGACCCTCAGGAGCCCATCGCTCGTCAGGCTTATGGGGGAGCCCAGGGTGATGATAAACAGGAGCGACGCGGAGAGGCTCGGAATCAACGACGGCGACTGGGTGGAGATCGAGACTAGGCGCGGAAAGATTAGAATGAGGGCCAAGCTTGGAGGTATTCCCCCGGGTGTCGTTGCGGTTCCCTTCCACTTCAAGGCGAACAAAATAACGAGTCCGGCTCTGAACAAAGCAGGAACGCCGGAGCTCAAGTTCTCCGCGGCTAGGTTAAGGAAGCTCAAAAGCGGAAAGCCCACTCCGAGTATTCCCAGATGAGGGGAACGTTATGTTTTTAGGAGGGTTCGGCTCTATTTCTTTTGGTGGTTATTATGGGAGAAGTTATTGTCAAGGTTCCCTCGGATCTCATGAGAATCCTCCGCCTTGATGAGAGAGAACTTTCGCGGGCGGTTCGGGTATACTTGGCCATCGAGCTGTACCGCGAGGGCATCGTTAGCCTTGGAAAAGCCGCCGAAATAGCCGGGATTAGCAGATGGGAGATGATGGAGCTCCTCGCTTCCCGGGGTGTCTCTCTGAATTACGATGAGAACGACCTTCAAGAGGACATTGAGACCCTTGAGGGGTTACTATGATCGTTGTCGCCGATTCTGGTCCGCTTATAGCCCTCGCAAAGATAGGGAAGCTTCACGTCTTACACGACCTGTTTGGGACGGTGGTTATTCCAAAGGCAGTATGGATAGAGGTCGTAGAACGCGGTGAGGGAAAGCCAGGTTCGGAAGAAGTTAAAAACGCCAAGTGGGTTGAAGTTATTGAAGTCAGGGACACTCTCGGCGTTGAAATCCTTGAGAGGGAAATCGAGAGGGGAGAGGCTGAGGCCATAGTGCTTGCAAGGGAGCTAAACGCTTCTCTTCTGCTCCTTGACGAGAAGATTCCGAGGATAATAGCGAAGTCCCTTGGCCTTAAAGTTGCCGGAAGTCTCGCGGTTCTCTTCATGGCCAAGAAAAAGGGAATTCTAGATGAGGATCTTGATTCATTAATCGGAAAGCTAAGGCGTAAAGGCGTGTACTTCAGTGATAAAGTTGTGGAGGCCCTGAAGGAGATATATTCTAAAACCTAAACGCCCACTCCGGATACTCCCCGGTTAGGCATGCCAGACAGAGGTCCCTCCTCCCAACGGCCTTTTTCAGCCCATCGACGCTGAGGTAAGCCAGGCTGTCGGCCCCTATGGATTCCCTCACCTTCTCAACGCTTCCAAATGCCGCTATGAGTTCGTGCCTCGTAGGAATGTCCACCCCCATGTAGCACGGGTACCTTATCGGAGGTGAGGCAATCCTCACGTGCACCTCCCTCGCGCCAGCCCTTCTAAGCATTGCCACGATGCGCTTCATGGTGGTCCCCCTGACGATTGAGTCATCAACAAGAACGACGCTCTTGCCCTCTATTACCCCCCTCACCGGCGAGAGCTTGAGCTTAACCTTCAGCTCGCGGTAGAACTGCCCGGGGGTTATGAACGTCCTCCCTATGTAGCGGTTCTTTATGAGGCCCTCCGAGTAGGGAACCCCGCTGATCCTGGAGAAGCCCAAAGCTGAAGCCCTCCCCGAATCCGGCACGGCTATGACGACGTCTCCGTCGGCCGGGCTCTCCTTTGCCAGTTCCTCCCCCATCCTGACCCTTGCGGTATAGACGTTAACGCCGTCTATAGTGCTGTCCGGACGGGCGAAGTATATGTACTCAAATACGCAACCGCGGCGCTCCCCCGTCGCCACGACCCTGCTTTCGATTTCATCCTCCGAGAGGAGGAAGACCTCCCCCGGCCTGACGTCCCTCACCTCCTCCACGAAGAGCCTCAGCGCGGAATCCTCCGAGGCGAAATAGTGGCCGTCTCCACTCCCGTAGCTTAATGGCCTAAAGCCGACCGGATCCCTGGCGACGAGTATCTTCCCGTCGAAGAGAAGGGCCATGGAGTATGCCCCTTTGACCTCCTCAAAGACAGCCTTCATAGCCTCAAACTCATCTCCCGTCTCTTTTAGATGCCAGAGAAAAGAGATACCCAGCAGCTCAGAATCCACCGAGTGTCTGAACTTAACTCCCAGCCGTTCGTAGTGCCGCCGGAGGGGAAGGAAATTTGTGAGGGTTCCGTTGTGGGCTATCGCTATTGTCCTTCCGCAGCAGCCGGTTTCCAGCGGCTGGGTTTCCGTGAGGGAGCCGGAGGTGGAATACCGGACGTGGGCTATTACCATCTTGGATCTCAGCTTCGCTATCTCGCCGTTCCTGAAGACCTCCGAAACGAGCCCTCGGCCGGCCACGGTTTTTATCCTGTGCCTCCAGGCACTTATCCCCGCGCTCTCCTGTCCCCTGTGCTGTAGGGCTATGAGTGCGTAGTAGGCTTTCTTGGGGGCGTTCTCGGCAACAGCTGCAAAGACGCCGCACTTCTCCCTCATGAGGAATCCCGCCAATTTTTGACTTAAACATGTTAATAAATATGAGTTTCGACGCCGTATTTTAGCCCTTTTGTGTTTAAAAGCTTTGCCCATTGATTGACATTTACATGCTAAAACAAGCCTTAAATATGGAATGATTTTACACAAAAATGGTGAAGCCCATGCAGGTTTACGAAGGTAAGGCCAAGAAGGTTATCCCTCTCGACGATGGAAAGGCCATTATGGAGTTCAAGGACGATGCAACGGCCTTCGACGGTAAGAAGAAGGGCCAGTTTAGGGGCAAGGGCTGGCTCAATGCCCAGATAAGCGCGGTTCTTTTCAAAGTCCTTGAGGAGAGGGGTGTTAAGACGCACTTCATAGGGGTCGCCGGCGACAACAGGCTCATCGTTGAGCGCTTGAAGATGTACCCCATCGAGGTCGTGGTTAGAAACGTCGTTGCCGGGAGCCTGAAGAAGCGCCTTCCCCTTGAGGAGGGAACCGAATTAAAAGAGCCGATAGTCGAGCTCTACTACAAGGACGACAGCCGCGGCGATCCCATGATAAACCATCACCATGCCAGAGTTCTCGGGATAAGCGAGGGCGAGATAAGGGAGATGGAGCGCATAGCCCTCAAGGTGAACGAAATCCTTAGAGAGTACTTTGCCGAGCGCGGAGTAATCCTGGTCGACTTCAAGCTGGAGTTTGGAAAGAACGAGAGGGGTGAAATAATCCTCGGCGACGAGATAAGCCCGGACACCTGCCGCTTCTGGGACGCCGAGACAAAGAAGAGCCTCGACAAGGATGTCTTCAGGTTTGATAAAGGCGACCTCGTTAAAGCTTACGAGGAGCTCTACGAGCGCCTTACGGGCAGTTCGCTCTCGTAGGTTATAAGAACCGTGTAGCAGCCCTTTTCGTCTTCTTCTATCACTATTTTCCTCAGCCGGATTCCGTATTCGCTTACGGCCCTTTCCACCAGCCCCGGCAGGTTCTCAAGGAAAGCCTTCCTCTTTACCGTGAGCTCCATGCGACCACCAAGAAAAGTTTGGAGGGGGGCTTAAAGCCTTATCCCGTAGTTCTTCACGACTATCCCCTCTTTTTCCGTGACGGTGCCGAGCTCGAAGCTCTCGAAGTGCTTGTTGAGGATTTCCAGGGCCGTTTCCCTCTCTCCCTGCGCGACTATCGCTATGAGGCCGACCCCCATGTTAAAAACCCTGAACATCTCCTCCAGAGGAACGCCGTTCTCGTGGATGAGCTTGAATATTCCTCCGATTGGTGGCATCTTAAGGGAAAAACCGTGGCTGGTGAGGCGCTTGAGGTTGGTCAGACCACCGCCGGTTATGTGTGCCAATCCGTGAACCTCAACGCTCTCGATGAGCTCCAAGACGGCCCTAACGTAAATCCTCGTCGGTTCCAAAAGCCACTCCCAGAGCTTTTTGCCTTCATAATCGTAGTCGAGGCCGTACTTCGGGATGAGGAGCTTTCTCGCCAGTGTCAGACCGTTGGAGTGTATTCCCGAGCTGGCGATTCCGATGACGGCATCGCCTGGCTTTATCTCCTCACCGGTTATTACCTCTCCCTTCCGGACAGTACCTATGGCCGTTCCTGCCAAATCGAGGCCGTTTATCAGGTCGGGCATCACAGCGGTTTCTCCCCCGACTATCGCTATCCCCGCCTGCCTCGCCCCCTCGTAGAGCCCCTTGGCTATCTCGGCAAAGATTTTCTCGTCCGGCTCCTTCACGGCGAGATAGTCGACGAGCGCCACCGGCTCGGCACCAACGCAGAGCAGGTCGTTCACGTTCATCGCTATCATGTCTATCCCTATTGTGTCGAACTTTCCGACGGCCTCAGCTACGAGCACCTTCGTCCCAACCCCGTCGGTTGTCATGGCTATGTAGAATTCGCCGAAGTCCATAAGCGCAGCGTAGTGGCCTATTCCACTCGGCTCACCGGTTTTACCCCTCCTGAACTCGAAGGTCTTCTTCGCGAGCCCGATGATTCCCCTGAGGGCCCTCGCGGTTTTCTCGTCATCGACTCCGGCCTGAGCGTAGGTTAGCATGAGCATCACCGGTGAGAGTTCCATCGAGGGCTTAAAAGCTTTGTCATATTTATGCTTAAAAAGGCTTAAATATAATGGATTTTTAACATTTTAACGTCAAAATTTGAGGTGATGGTCATGATCAAGCCCCGGAATGAGCTCGGAACCGCTATGACGGATTCTGCCCAGAAGATAGTGCTCCTCGGAAGCGGCGAGCTGGGAAAGGAGATAGCGATTGAAGCCCAGAGGCTGGGAGTTGAGGTCGTAGCGGTTGACCGCTACGCAAACGCCCCTGCGATGCAGGTCGCCCATCGCTCCTACGTCGGTAACATGAGAAACGCGGACTTCCTCTTCTCGGTTGTCGAGAGGGAAAAGCCGGACGCGATAATCCCCGAGATTGAGGCGATTAACCTCGATGCCCTCTTCGAGCTGGAGAAGGACGGCTACTTCGTGGTTCCAAACGCGAAAGCAACCTGGATAGCCATGCACAGGGAGAGGACGAGGGAAACCCTCGCGAAGGAAGCCAAGGTTCCAACGTCGAGATACGCGTATGCAACTACTCTCGACGAACTCTACGATGCCTGCGAGAGGATAGGCTACCCCTGCCACACCAAGGCCATAATGAGCTCCTCGGGAAAGGGTTCCTACTTCGTTAAGGGGCCGGAGGATATTCCGAAGGCGTGGGAAGTCGCTAAGAAGAAGGCCCGCGGCAGCGCGGAGAAAATCATAGTCGAGGAGCACATAGACTTCGACGTCGAGATAACCGAGTTAGCTGTCAGACACTACGATGAGGACGGTGAGGTAGTCACGACCTTTCCGAAGCCGGTTGGCCACTACCAGATTGACGGCGACTACCACGCGAGCTGGCAGCCGGCGGAGATAAGCGAAAAGGCCGAGCGCGAGGTTTACCGCATAGCGAAGCTCATAACCGACGTCCTCGGCGGCCTCGGACTGTTCGGCGTCGAGATGTTCGTGAAGGGAGATAAGGTTTACGCCAACGAGGTCTCGCCGAGGCCCCACGACACGGGCATGGTGACTTTAGCCTCCCATCCAACGGGCTTCTCCGAGTTCGGGCTTCACCTCAGGGCGGTTTTGGGACTTCCCATTCCCGGAGAGTGGGTCGGTGGGTACCGCCTGTTCCCAATCCTAACGCCGGCGGCAACTCACGTCATCAAGGCCAACGTCTCCGGTTACTCCCCACGGTTCCGCGGGCTGGTCAAGGCTTTAAGCGTACCGAACGCAACTTTGAGGCTCTTTGGAAAGCCGGAGGCGTATCCGGGCAGAAGGCTCGGGGTTGTGCTCGCATGGGGGAGGAACGTTGTTGAAGCTAAGAAACGTGCCGAGATGGTTGCACACACGGTTGAGCTTAGAACCAGGAGTTCAGAGTGGCACTCCCAGGACTACGAGAGGAGAAAACACCTGATTTGATTAACACCTTGTTACAGTTCGACGGAAAAAGAAAAGACTTAAAAATGCTAAAATGTTCCAAAATGTGTGCTTAAATCAGATGTTTCTAAAATAAAGTGAGGATTGAATAAGAGATTGTCCTGATGCGGGCTTATGCCCGCATCCTTTTCCTGTACTCTTCGAGCTTCTCCCTCAGTTTTTCATCCTTTACCGCGAGGATTTCCACTGCAAGCAGTGCGGCGTTTTTGCCGTTGTCTATACCAACGGTGGCAACTGGAACACCTGGAGGGAGCTGGGCTATGCTCAGGAGGGCATCGAGACCGTCAAGCTTGGCCGAAACAGGAACTCCGATGACGGGCTTGACCGTGTGGGCCGCTATAACCCCGGGTAGTGCAGCACTCAGTCCGGCGATGGCTATGAAAACCTCGTAGTCTTTATTGGCAAGCTCCTCAACCTTTTTCGGGTTTCTGTGGGCTGAGGCGACCTCAACGTCGTAGTCAACGCCGAACTCGTCGAGAACCCCGGTAACCTTCTCGGCTATATGGGAGTCGCTCTTGCTTCCCATTACCACGAGCACCTTCATGGGCTTCACCGGATTGAGTTCATCTTGACCTTTATAAATTTTGTCATTTTAATGTAAAAACAAAGCTTAAAAACTCAAGTTTTTGACAAATAAATGGTGAAGCTCATGAGGGTTCTGCTCGTTGGAGGCGGCGGTAGGGAGAACGCCATCGGTGAGGCGCTCGTGAGGAGCGGCGCCGAGCTGTACGTCGTTTCGAAGCACAGGAATCCTGGACTGGTCAGGCTGGCGAAGGAGTATGGCCTCGCGAAGGAAACTGATGTTCCCAAAGTTCTTGAGTTTGCAGAGAAGTGGGGAATTGACATCGCGTTCATAGGGCCTGAGTCACCCCTGGAGAAGGGAATCGTAAATGCCTTCGAGGAGAAGGGTATTCCTGCGGTTGGACCGACTAAAGAAGCCGCTCAGCTTGAGACCAACAAGGCCTTCGCCCGCTCCCTCATGGAGAGGTATGAAATTCCCGGCAGGAAGCTCTTCCGCGTCTTTGATGATATTTCTGGGATGCGCTCCTGGATGGACGACTTCGGAAGGCCGGTCGTCGTGAAACCCCTCGGGCTCACCGGCGGGAAGGGCGTTAAGGTGGTCGGCCATCAGCTGAGGGACAACGGGGAAGCCAAGGCCTACGCCGAGGAGCTGATTAGAAAAGATGGAAAAGTCCTAATTGAGGAAAGAACCGAGGGCGTTGAGTTCACCTTCCAGGTCTTCACGGACGGGAAGAGGGTAATCCCCATGCCCCTTGCCCAGGACTATCCCCACGCCTACGAGGACGATAAAGGTCCCATCACCGGCGGCATGGGGAGCTACTCATGTTCCAGCCACCTACTCCCCTTCGTTCCGAGGGAAGACTACGAAAAGGCCCTTGAAACCCTGAAGGCGACCGTTGAAGCCATGCGGAAGAACGGAACACCGTACAGGGGAATCCTATACGGCCAGTTCATGCTCTCCAAAGATGGCCCGGTTATAATCGAGTACAATGCCCGCTTTGGCGACCCGGAGGCAATGAACGTCCTCCCGCTCCTTAAGACGAGCCTGCTTGATATTGCCGAGGGGATCGTTGACGGCAACCTCGGAAAGGCGGAGTTTGAGAACAAAGCCACAGTCGTCAAGTACCTCGCTCCAAGGGGCTACCCCCTTAGCCCGGTTAGGGGTGTAAAGGTCGAGGTCGATGAAAAAGCGGTGGAAGATGCCGGGGCAAGGCTCTACTACGCCTCGATCGATGAGAGCTTCACGCTCCTCGGTTCCCGTGCCATAGCGGTCGTTGGAATCGCCGACACTCTCGAAGAGGCGGAGAGGATAGCCGAGAAAGCCGTCCCCCACGTTAGGGGTGAGCTGTTTTATCGCAGAGACGTCGGCACGAGAGAGAGCGTTGAGAAGAGGGTACGCACCATGAGGGAGTTTGGAAGGGAGTTCGAGCCGAATTCATGCTGAGGTGGTTGGAATGATAAGCCGTGAGGAGATTTTGGGCGTTCTTGAAAGCTACGACCCGGAGAAGATAACCGTTGGAGTCATCGGGAGCCATTCGGCCTTAGACATAGCCGACGGGGTAAGGGAGGAAGGCCTTCCGGTTCTCGTCGTCGCCCAGAGGGGCAGGCACAGGACCTACGCCGAGTACTTCAAGCTTAGGAAGACGAGGGGTGGCCTGACAAAGGGCTTCATCGACGAGGTCATGGTTCTTGAGAAGTTCGCTCAGATAATTGACGTTCAGGAGGAGCTGGTCAAAAGGAACGTCATCTTCGTGCCAAACCGCTCCTTCGTGGTCTACACCGGCATCGACAGGGTTGAGAACGACTTCAAAGTTCCACTCTTCGGCAGCAGAAATCTCCTCAGAAGCGAGGAGAGAAGCGAGGGGAGGAGCTACTACTGGCTCCTTGAGAGGGCCGGGCTCCCTTATCCTGAACCTGTTAAACCAGAAGAGATTGACGAGGTCGGCCTCGTCATCGTCAAGCTTCCCCATGCCAAGAAGAGGCTTGAGCGCGGCTTCTTCACGGCGGCAAGCTACAAAGAATTCCGCGAGAAGGCAGAGAAGCTCATCAAGCTCGGCGTAATCACCGAGGAAGACCTCGCCAAAGCGAGAATTGAGCGCTACATCATTGGCCCGGTGTTCAACTTCGACTTCTTCTACTCGCCGATTGATGAGGAGATAGAGCTTTTGGGCATTGACTGGCGCTTTGAGACCAGCCTGGACGGCCACGTTCGCCTTCCAGCGGCACAGCAGTTAGCCCTGCCCGAGTGGCAGTTCGAGCCGGAATACACCGTCTGCGGCCACGCATCCTCAACGCTCCGCGAGTCCCTCCTTGAGAAGGTCTTCGACATGGCCGAGCGCTATGTGGAGGCCACCCGGGAGTACTACTCCCCGGGAATCATCGGCCCCTTCACCCTGCAAACTGCGGTGGACAAGGACCTCAACTTCTACATCTACGACGTCGCCCCGAGAACCGGCGGCGGAACCAACATCCACATGGCGATGGGTCACCCCTATGGGAATTCCCTCTGGAGGAAGCCGATGAGCACGGGAAGGAGGGTTGCCCTTGAGATAAAGCGCGCGATTGAGTTAGATGAGCTTGAGAAGGTTGTTACATGATTTACAATCTCTTGATTACTTCTTAAAATTTTATTTGTTTAAAAATTCCGAATTTGTGAAAAGGAGCTTTTTATGGATTACTTTTTTTTTTAGAAATTTAATAACTTTAAATCACAAACCTTAAGTTTACAAAATACTTAAATAATACTACGTACTTAGGATAACATGCCGAGATAACGATGAGGCAAAGAAAGTGGGGGTGGAGAAAGTGGAGAACAAACAAAAAACTAAGATTTTAGCTTTAGAGATTGATGAGGAGTTCGACGTTGAAATAAACACAAAAGTTAATGGAGATGAGGGATACTGCAAAGATCTGATGTTTTGATTTTTATTATATTTTTAATCTATTTGGAATAAACGTGGGGGGAGTTTGATGGAGGCGAGGTTAGGTCTACGGAGTGTTGACATCTCAATAACATCGTCATGTAATTTAAAATGTAAACATTGCTATCTGGAAGACTTGAAAAACGCAAAGATTACATTGCCTTTTGGGAAAATTGAAGAAGTCCTCACAGATGCTAGGGATCTTGGCGCACATCATGTAACGTTGACTGGAGGAGAGCCTACCCTCCATCCAAAATTTCCAGAAATTCTTAATCTTGCTAACAAATTAGAGTTTAAGATAACAATATTTACCAATGCAACGACATTGAACGAAGACATAGTAAGTGTTTTGAAAGAGTGCAACATAAATGGAGTTCAAGTTAGTCTTGAAGGACTAAAAGAGATGCACGAAAAAATTAGAGGTAAAGGAACCTTTGAAAGAACAATATCTGGGATAAAACTCCTTGTAGATGCTGGTATTAGGGTTACTGTTAATACTCAACTAACAAAAGACATAATTGACAATATTCAAGAATATGCTTCATTTTTGAAGTCAATAGGCGTTTCAAAGCTTCTGTTAACTATCCCTTCCCTAGTTGGTGAAGCAAAAAAGAATAATGTTTGTTTTCCAGATGAAAAATTAGACGAGATTAGGAGCATGCTAAAAATACACAAACTCAAAGATCAGTTTAATATCGATTCTACAAACCCTGACTCAAATTATACTTGTACTGCACTAATTCATCAGCTTGCCATAAATTTTGATGGCACAGTTTATCCGTGTCACTATTTTAGGTCGACACACCACCACTCATTAGGAAATATTTATGTCGAAAGTTTGAGGGATATATACGTATCCTGGATGAACGGGGATTCAGAACTTCTCCATTACCAGAAGTATGGAACCGCCAAGTGTAACGTGTGTAAATTCAAAGAAGTGTGTGAGCCATGTGCTGGCAGAATATATTCATTGTACAAAAACTTCAAGAATCCAGATTTGTTGTACTGTATGTTGCTTGGGAAAGAAAAAGTATTCCACGACGTACACATTAGTAGGTTAGTGTGGGGCCGTATGGAATGATATAGATCCCTTTACTACGAGGTGATTTAGTTGCTAGGGCAGATAAAGAAGAAAACAATCAAAGGGCTGGTTTTAGATATTGATGGACTAGAAGTTGAAGTGAATACAAAATGCAACGGAGGTGGGTGTGACGAGGACATCGACGAATGGATATAAATCTTTATCTTTTTCCTCTTTGTCTCTGGGCAGGATATCAAGAAATGGGGGGAGAACCAGTGAAAAAGATTTCACCAGAAAAGGGATACATACTCGTATCCTCCTTAGGGGCGTGGATGACTCACTTAATGGGCCCGTACCTCACAATCTGGCTTAGGAGTTTGGGAATCTCATTTGCTCAAATCGGCTTTTTTCAGTCGGTTTCATCTCTCCTTACATTCATAACGGACTTCCCGACGGGAGGTCTGGCTGACAGGTACGGGCGAAGGCTTAACTACGCGGTTGGTATCTTGCTATTTGGAGTCTCTCTTATCATAATCGCCTGTTCGAGCAGCTTTTTTATAATAGCCCTGGCATTTGCTCTGGCTGGTATTGGAAGTGCCTTTATGAGCGGAACGCTCACTCCCTGGCTCTATGATGCCATTAAAGGCGATAAAAAGAGGGCTCACATGGTCTTCAGCCGCATGAGGATTATAAACGGTATTTTAGGGACAGTAGCTGGCTTTGTTGCTGGAACCATCTCACGCTATGCCCTTAACCTTCCCATACTCTTGGCCGGCATCTGTGGGATAAGCGCTTCCCTGTTGGCACTCCTCTTCCTTGAGGAAAACTATGGCCACGGAAAGGCAAAACCTTACGGAGAAATCCTTAAGGATGGATTGAAACATATAGCCCGGGAAAGGACCCTCCACTATCTTCTCGTTGCGAGTTTCTTCCTGTCGTTCGCAGGTCGCTCGTTCTTCATGTTCTGGATGGTTCTTGCAAAGGAAGCCGGACTCAGGGAAAGCAGTATAGGTTACGTTTATCCCCTGCTGATACTTTCAACGTCTTTCGGGGGATTCGTATCTCTCAGGCTCTCTAGGTTCATGGACCACAGGAAAATTTTAGCAATCACAACGCCGTTGATGGGTCTTCTGATAATCGCAATGGGCATTGTTAAGGGCCTCTTATCCCTCCTCGCACTCATAACTCTCTTTGAGATAATAATAGCCATTAGAGCACCCGCCATGATAACGTTCAGAAATGAGCTTATACCCTCTCCAATCCGCTCTACCGTTACATCCGCACTTAGCACGATAGGAGGTATGTTCTCAATGCTTGCCAACATTGCAGTTGGGCTCATTGCTGATATCTTTGGCCTTGGAGGCGCTTATGTTGTATCTGGAATCCTTGCGCTCTTTGCGAGCTTATTCTTAATGATGGCGATCAAACATTCCTAAAAAATAAGTACTCCTTCTCATCTTTGCTTTTTTGTTCAGATGTATCAAGCTTTCTCTTCTTTATCTTCTATGAGACCGAGAGGAAGTTGGGTCTTCATGAAGACGCTTCATACAGATGTCGTTCTCCTCATGGGGGACAAGGGGGTAATGAGAGTCGTCTCGGAGGATTCCGTAAGGCTCGCGCTGGAGCTGACGTATTCTTGACAAATTTATGTTAAAATAAACCTTAAAAACTCCAAATTTTTACATATTTTTGATAAGGTGATGCCCATGAGGTGGAAGGTTACCATCATCGTTCGCTTAAAAGAGGGACTCAACGACCCCGAAGGAAGGGTCATAGGAAACGCCCTCAGGAACCTCGGCTACGCGGTGGAGAGCTTGCACGTTCCCAAGTACTTCGAGTTCGAGCTGGAGAGCGAAAAGCCAGAGCGGGAAGTGGAGGAGATGTGCAAAAGGCTCCTTGCCAACCCGCTCATCCACGACTACGAGTACAGCATCGAGCCGGTGAGCTGAGATGGTTCGCTTCGCCGTGGTCGTATTCCCCGGAACGAATTGCGACTTCGAGACGGAGAGGGCGATAAGAAAGGCCGGCGCCGAGGTCGAGCGCGTCTGGTACAAAACGAGCCTCAAGGACTTCGACGGCGTGGTTTTGCCCGGTGGCTTCAGCTACGCCGATTACCTCCGCGCCGGGGCGATAGCGGCAAGGCAGGAGATAATGGAAGAAGTGAAGGAGTTCGCCCGCGAGGGGAGACCCGTCCTCGGGATATGCAACGGCTTTCAGGTTCTGACGGAGGCGGGGCTCCTTCCGGGGGCACTGAGGCCGAACAAGAAGCCAAGATTCCTCTGCAGGTGGGTGCACCTTCACGTTAACGACGTTGAAACGCCGTTCACTTCCCTCTACGAGCCGGGAGAGGTCATAAGGATGCCTATAGCCCATGCAGAGGGGAACTACTACGTGGACGACCCATCGAAGGTTAGAATCGTCTTCCAGTACAGCGACGAGAGAGGAAACATGAGCGAGGAAGCTAACCCCAACGGCTCGATTCTGAACATAGCGGCGATAGCCAACGAGAGAGGCAACGTCCTTGGAACCATGCCCCATCCGGAGCGCGCGAGCGACCGCTTTTTGGGCAGTGAAGACGGTCTGAGGCTCTTTAGAAGCATGGTGGAGTGGGTGAGGAGGTGATTCCGTGTTTCCGCACGAGGAGAAGCTCATCCGTGAACGCTTGAAGAGAGAGCCGAGCGAACTTGAGTGGGCGATGCTCGAAGTCATGTGGAGCGAGCACGCCTCGTATAAGTCGAGCAGGCTCTGGCTGAAGCTCCTGCCGACCGAGAACGAGCACGTCATTTTGGGCCCCGGTGAGGACGCGGGAATAGTGAGGTTCGACGAGAACACTTGGATAGTCGTTGGCATAGAGAGCCACAACCACCCGAGCGCGGTCGAGCCCTACGGGGGAGCGGCCACGGGAGTCGGCGGAATAGTGAGGGACATACTATGCATGGGTGCAAGGCCGATTGCTTTGCTTGACCCGATCCGTTTCGGCCCGCTGGAGAGGGAGAGAAACCGCTATCTCTTCGAGTACGTTGTTAAGGGCATAGCCGACTACGGCAACAGGATAGGCGTTCCTACCGTTGGGGGCGAGACGGAGTTCGATGAGAGCCTCGACAACTACACGCTGGTGAACGTGGCCTGTATCGGGATAATGAAGCCCGAGCACCTCGTTCACAGCTACGTAACTGAGCCGGGTCTCAAGCTTATACTCGTCGGCAACAGGACCGGCAGGGACGGCATCCACGGAGTCACCTTCGCGAGCGAGGAACTCGGAGAGAACGCGGAGGAGGAAGACCGCTCCGCCGTCCAGATCCCCGATCCCTTCACGGAAAAGCTGCTGATTGAAGCCACGCTTGAGGCCGTTTACACCGGAAAGGTCAGGGCGCTCAAGGACCTTGGAGGGGGCGGTCTAACCTGCGCCGCTTCCGAGATGGCCGGCAAGAAGGACTTCGGGGCTGTAATCTACGCCGACAGGGTTCCGCTCCGCGAGCCGGGAATGAGCCCGACAGAGGTCATGATTTCAGAGAGCCAGGAGAGGATGCTCTTCGCGGTTAGCGAAGCCGACGTTGACGTCCTCGGAAAGATTTTCGAGAAGTACGGCCTCGAATGGACGGTTGTGGGGGAGGTCATCGAGGAGCCGCGCTTTGTGATACACTGGAATGGGGAGAAAGTTGCAGACCTTCCGGTTGAACTCTTAGCGGACGTTCCCACGATGGAGTGGGAGCAGAGGCCCTACAGCGCAGAGAGATCGGTTGAAACTCCCGACGTTTCATTCGGCGAGGCCTTCGACCTCGTCTGGGGCAGTCCGAACATCGTAAGCAAGCGCTGGATATGGGAGCAGTATGACCACGAGGTCCAGGGGAGGACGGTCCTCAAGCCCGGAAGGGATTCGGCGGTGCTCAAGCTCAACGACGAGTATGGCTTGGCATTCACCGCCGACGGGAACCCAAGCCACAGCCACCTCAACCCCTACCACGGTGCGATGGGGGCGGTTGCCGAGGTTGTCAGAAACCTCGTGAGCGTTGGGGCCGAGCCATTAGCGTTGGTGGACAACCTCAACTTCGCCTCGCCCGAGAGGCCCGAGGTCTACTGGAGCTTCACCGAGACCGTCAGGGGATTGGCCGATGCGGCCAAAGCCTTTGGTTTGGCGTACGTCAGCGGGAACGTCAGCTTCTACAACGAGGTTGCAGGAAAACCGATAAAGCCGACACCGGTCGTTGCCGGCCTCGGAAAGGTAAAGCTTGAGGAAATCCCGGAGATGGGGCTGGACAATGGACTGCTCATAGGCGTCGTTGGGGTAACGAAGGCCGAACTCGGCGGCTCGGAGCTGTTCTCAAGGCTCGGCGTTGAAGGCGGTCTTGCCCCGCGCGTGAACCTCGACGAGGAGAAGGTCAACTCCGAGGGAATTCTGAAGGCTATACGGAAAGGCCTCGTCAGAGCGGTTCACGACGTTAGCAGGGGTGGACTCGCCGTTGCCCTCGTGGAGATGGCCATCCCAGGAAAGGTAGGCTTCACGGTTGACCTCTCAAGGGTTCCAGCCGAAACATTGAACCCGGTGGAGGTAGCTTTCAGCGAGAGTCACGGGCGCTACATAGTTGCCTTCCCCGAGGAGAACCTTGACGAGCTTAAAGCACTCTTCAAACACTTTGCAGTCATCGGAGAGGCGAAGGGAAGTGACGTGATCTTCAACTGGAGCGGAAAGGAACTCCTGAGAAGGCTGGTTTCCGAGCTGAGGGCAGTCCACGAGTCCCTGCCAAAGCTTCTGGGTGAGGGGGAATGAGGGTCTCGACGTATGCATCCCACTCTGCCCTTCAGATTTTGAAGGGGGCAAAGGGGGAGGGCTTTGAGACGGTTGCCTTTGGGAACCTCCGCGTTAGGCCCCTCTACACGCGCTACTTTCCGGTGGCGGACTACTTCATTGAGGGGAGCTATCCAGAGGAAGAGCTGCTCAGCTTGGATGCCGTCGTCATTCCAACCGGCTCCTTCGTGGCCCATCTCGGAATCGAGCTGGTCGAGAAGATGCGCGTTCCATACTACGGCAACAAAGAAGTCTTGAAGTGGGAGAGCGACCGCTCACTGGAAAGGAAGTGGCTTGAGAAGGCTAAACTCCGCCTTCCGAGGGTTTACGACGACCCAGACGACATAGACGGGCCGGTCATAGTCAAGCCCCACGGTGCCAAGGGCGGGAAGGGCTACTTTTTGGCCAAGAGCTCTGAGGACTTCTGGAAGAAAGCTGAAAGGCTCGGGGTTCAGAACAAGGAAGAGCTGAGCGGAATCCAGATTCAGGAGTACGTTCTCGGCGTTCCGGTTTATCCGCACTACTTCTACTCGAAGCTCAACCGAGAGCTGGAGCTGATGAGCATAGACAGGCGTTACGAGTCCAACGTCGATGCGATAGGCAGGATTCCGGCCAGAGAGCAGCTCGACCTTGAACTGAACACCAACTATACGGTGATAGGCAACATTCCGCTAGTTCTCCGCGAAAGCCTGCTGATGGACGTCATCGAGGCCGGGGAGAGGGTCGTTGAGGCTGCCGAGGAGCTGATGGGTGGCCTCTGGGGCCCCTTCTGTCTGGAGGGGGTCTTCACAGAGGAGCTTGAGTTCGTCGTCTTCGAGATTTCCGCCAGGATAGTCGCTGGGACGAACCCCTTCATTTATGGTTCCCCATACAGCTGGCTCCGCTATGACTATCCGGTCAGCACCGGAAGAAGGATAGCGATGGAGCTGAGGCAGGCCGAGAACGAGGGAAGGCTCGACGAAATTTTGACGTGAACCTGTTTAATTCCCGCTCGGATAGGTTTATAAATTGACGTCCGAATGGTTGGGAAAAGGTGGTGCTCATGTGGGGGAGGTTCATCGAGGAGAAGGTTGAGGAGATAAGGAAGACGGTCGGCGATGGTAGGGCCATAATAGCGCTCTCCGGCGGCGTTGACAGCTCGGTCGCTGCGGTGCTTGCTCACAAGGCCATAGGCGATAAGCTCCACGCGGTCTTCGTCAACACCGGCTTCATGAGGAAGGGCGAACCTGAATTCGTCGTCAGGACCTTCAGGGACGAGTTTGGTCTCAACCTGCACTACGTCGATGCCGGCGAAAGGTTCTTCAGCGAGCTCAAGGGCGTCACCGACCCCGAGGAAAAGAGAAAGATAATCGGCAGGGTCTTCATCGAGGCCTTTGAAGAGGTCGCGAGGGAGATCGACGCCGGGTTCCTAATCCAGGGAACGATAGCCCCGGACTGGATCGAGAGCAAGGGGAAAATCAAGAGCCACCACAACGTTGGTGGACTCCCGGAGAGGCTCAACCTCAAGCTGATAGAGCCGCTCCGCGACCTCTACAAGGACGAGGTCAGGGAGCTGGGCAAAGAACTCGGCCTCCCGGAGAAGATATACAACCGCATGCCCTTCCCGGGGCCGGGGTTGGCGGTTAGGGTTCTCGGTGAGGTTACCCCGGAGAAGGTCGCCATTGTAAGGGAGGCAAACGCCATAGTGGAGGAGGAGATCGAGAAGGCCGGTCTAAAGCCCTGGCAGGCATTCGCTGTTCTGCTGGGGGTGAAGACCGTCGGTGTTCAGGGCGACATAAGGGCCTACAAGGAAACGATAGCGGTTCGTGTGGTTGAGAGCCTCGACGGCATGACAGCAAATGCCATGAACGTTCCCTTCGAGGTCCTGCAGAGGATAGCCTTCAGGATAACCAGCGAGATTCCCGAGGTTGGAAGGGTGCTTTACGACATCACCAACAAGCCCCCGGCAACGATTGAGTTTGAGTGACTCGATACCCTTATTTACATCTTGAGCGTAAAAGGATACGGTGGGAGAATGGGGGAGATCATTGAGGTCATCTATGAGAACGGCGTGCTGAAGCCGCTGAAGCCCCTTAAGCTCAAGGAAGGGCAGAGGCTTAGGGTTAGGGTTTACAGCGATGACTTCCTTGAGCTGACGAGGGAGATGAGGAAGAAAGTAACACCTGCGAAGTTCAAGGAGGATCCCACTGACTACCTCCTTCGCCTAAGGGAGGAGGAAACATGAGGGTCGTTGTGGACACATCGGTGATTTTTCATCTGTTTTCAAGTTTCTATCCTGAACGAACAGAGATTTCCGAAGAGGTCATTGAGAACGCCCAGCTCGGCAGAATTGAGCTCTATGCCCCGCGACTCGGCGAGGTTGAGTTTATAGCCGTTCTGTCGAGGTACTTTGAGAGGGAATCCGTGGAGAGAGCGCTGGACCACTACTCAGAAATCGTCATATGGGTTCCGGAGGAACTGATAATGGAGGATTTGAGGGAAGTGGCCTTTCAGACGCACCACAAGGCATCTGACATATACTTCATTGCGACTGCCCGTTACCTTGACGCTGTTTTGATAACCAACGACAAAAGAATGGCCGAGCTGGCCAAATCACTCGATTTGAGGGCTTTTTACCTCGCTGAAGAATCCAATGCCTTCTTCAACCTCCTGGAGGTGAGAGAATGATAGTCATAATGGACAACGGCGGGCAGTACGTCCACAGGATATGGAGGACTTTAAGATACCTCGGCGTTGAGGCCAAGATAATCCCCAACACGACGCCGCTTGAGGAGATAAAGGCAATGAAGCCGAAAGGCATCATTTTCTCTGGTGGCCCGGACATAGAGAAAACCGGCAACTGCTCCGCCATCTTGGAGCACTACGACGAGTTCAACGTCCCAATCCTTGGCATCTGCCTCGGCCACCAGCTGATAGCGAAGCACTTCGGCGGGAAGGTCGGAAGGGGCGAAAAGGCTGAATACAGCCTCGTTGAGGTGGAGATACTGGAGGAGAACGACATCTTCCGCGGGCTTCCAAAGAGGCTCAAGGTGTGGGAGAGCCACATGGACGAGGTAAAGGAGTTGCCTGGAGGCTTCAAGCTCTTGGCCAGGAGTGAGACCTGCCCTGTTGAGGCCATGAAGCACGAGAGCCTTCCCATCTACGGCGTCCAGTTCCATCCCGAGGTTGCCCACACGGAGAGGGGGGCGGATATTTACCGTAACTTCGCACAACTCTGCGGGGAGCTCAGCTAGTCGGTCCTCTCCCCATCTTTTATCGGTAACGGGTTCTCTCATCATCGCTCCCCCATCATTTTGAGACCCCACCTGAAAAGCCTTGCTGGTTACGACTATAGATTGCAAATTAGAAAACTTTTTAAAGTTTAACTCTTACTATTTTTGGTGATAGCTTGGGGCACACGGTCTACTATCTCACTAAAATTGATAGATGGCAGGAGTTCAGGGTTTTCCTTGAGAGGGTCTGTGGGGGACTCGGCTTCCGTCTTGTAGAGGGAGAAGACACCGTTATAATCTTTCCAGAATGCCGCGGAGTCGAGCCCCTGGAGATAAAGAAGAGAGGTAGGGGATTCGTCAAGACGAACCTTGTTGAGCCCTGTCACTCGATATATCTCCTCATTCTTCATTCGGTTTCTTCCTTCGGCTCTGTCGAGCTCTGGGAGGACTGATCCGTGAGATAGACCTCTATTATCCTTACCGGAACCGCCCCCTTGAGCTTCCTGTCCTCCACGATGAGCTTCACCACCCTGCCAACTTCCAGGTCTTCCACGGCATCGACCCAGTAGTGGCCGGGCTTGACGTTCGCCGCTATGTCGTCGTGAACAAAGACCCTGACGGCATCGCCCTTGATCTCCTCAACGATGCCGTAGGTATAGTCCCTTCCGTATCTCTGCTTGAAGTACCATCTGAATGCCATCACGATGGCAAAGGCCACCAGCAGGTATGCGTAGTAATAGTAGATGCTCGTGGCTATCTTCCGTATCACGAGGTATCCCAGGAAAACAGCGAGGGAAATAAGAGATATTGCGTAGTAAAAGAACCTGTAGGGTTCATACTCCACAAAGAACTCCCGGTTCCTAACCAATGTGTAGCGGAGATAGAGGAAGTAAACCACCGCCACGCCCACGAGCCACAGTGGGCTGGCCTTGATGAAGAGCAGGATTAGATTGAGAATAAGATAGCTGAGAAAGGCCAGCTGGAGCTTGAGGCTGAGGTATTCATGGGCAGTGAACCTCTTCTTCACGAGTCTGCTGAGATATCTAAAGCTTGGCGGCTCCTCTGAGGGGGAGGGATTTATGAAATCCATGAGTTCTCTGATCCCTGAATCCACGGACTCACCGATTCTGTAGAGGATGTCTTCCACCGACATGATTTCACCTCTTCAGCAGGTCTTCTGCTCCGGTTGGTCCAAGTATGGCCGCTGCCGTTTGATTGTCGAGGAAGAATGGCACAACGCTCAAATCCCCTGTGAGAGCGCTCGTACCGTAGGATATGCCCCAGACACGATAGGCTGGCGTCTTGTCCATCCTTCCGAAGTAATAGTTGAGGAAGTAGTAATCCACGCTACTTTGTCCGTCTTCTACTGTTATTCCAAAGTTGTTGAATATATCAAAGAGCTTACGGTCGTAGTCAGCATTGGGCACCATAAAGCTGACGAGCCCGATGGGATAGTATTCGCCTCCATATTTCATTCCCAGCTCGTCCTGCATCTCCTTTGCCAGCTGGAAGTATTTAGCATGGTTGGTCACACTGTTTTCAAGGCGCTCAAAGAACGATATTCCATTATACGTCCCAAAGTACTTCTGATCTACTATACATGATATCAGCGGTTGCAGGTCGTAGGCACGGGCATTGTATGCACTGCTTGTCTGGGGTGCCGATTCAACGGTGGTGGAGCTTATGGAGTCGGTTGTATAGTAGGGCATCCTGCCTATAACTATCCAATCGAAGTATGCGGTATTAATGAGGGTGCCCTGGGGCTGGCTGTCTATCACGATGCCCACTTTTGTAGGTGATACGGGCTCTTTGTTTATTCTCACGGTGGTGCTTCTTAGCGGGTTGTCAACGTCCGTGAACTCAAGATCTACTCCTCCGGAAACAGGCGTAAATACAATCTGGTACCTGCGGTAGTCAGACAGTGTCGTGGGGTTGTCTGACACCAAGCTGTTTTCCCAGTTTTCGAGTATGGCCAGCGTGTCCCCATTGTGGTCGCTGAATCCTGGATTGTCGTCGATGAACTGTACTCTCTCCGTCTCTGTCGTTGTTTGGGTGCCTCCGGCTTGCGTTATGGTGTAGCTCAGGTACTCGTCCTCCAGGTACTTGCGGACGAATATCCAGTCGTATTCGCTGGGGCCTCCATTCCACTGCTCCAAACCTATGGCACGGTTGCTACTAGCCCCAGCGTTGTACGAGCTCCTTAGAACCTTGTTGGTCCAGTCTGAGAACTGGTATATGTCGGTCCAGAATGGTGTTACTCTCAGTTCTATGTTCTGGAATGAGTTTAGTGTGTACTCCGTCGTACTAGAGTCATACCATCCAATCCAGTTGCTCGTCAGGACGTTGAACCACCACAGATACCCCCTTCCATCGCCGTAGTAGTTGATGTCCTCAATGCGACCCCATCCCGTGCTCCTGCGGATGTTCCACATTATTCCGGGGTTGTCGACAAGCTTTCCTCTAATGTCCATTATGTATGTGCTCGGGAAAGTTGCCTTTGACCATATCCAGCTCCTGCTCGGAAGCAGGAGATAGCCGTTGTTTACGGCTGGATTTCCATGGGTGTCCCACTTCCCTGTATCCAAAGTTGTACCTGTGAAGTCATCGAAGAACTCGAAGACCTGGTTCCCGTCTCCCCTGGTGAGTGTGCCCGTGTTGTATTTAATGTAAACTGTGGCGTTATAATGGTACACCCATCCGTTGCTCCAGGTTCTTCCGATGTACGTGAGGTTAGTCTTTACCCATATCTGAGCGCCGTTCGTGTCCCAGTATTCTATCCAGAAGGGTATCCTGTTCTGGAGGAGCGGGTCGGAGTATGTAAGTATCTCCGCTCTGTTCGTTGCGGGGTCGGAGTTTATGCCGCTTATATTTGCGGCGCTGAGACGTATTGGCACCTGGACGTTTGTCGGGTCTATGAGCTCCGGTCCATCGTAGCTTATGATGACCTTGAGATAATTTCCTAAAGCCTGGGTTTCCGTATAGTTAAACTCCGTCTCAACGCCTCCATCAAAGTCCAGAGCGGTGCTGTCCGGCTTCATCCTGAACCTCACAAAAAATGGACCGTCTATTGCATTGACCGTCTGGAGGGCGAGTTTTTCAGTTCCGCCTGGAACGACGAGATGGCCGCTCCCGTCAAGATACGCGTCGGCTAGGTTGTTCCACAGGACGGGATTTATTGATGTGCCGTCGAACGTGTCGATGAGCCAGAATAGGTATTCCTTGTTATATCCATCGGTGGCATAGGACGGGTTGTCTGTAAAGTAAATCGAGTAGTCAGTACCGCTGGCCCTTATCCATATCCAGACGTAGGAGGTTCCCCAGTACTCTATCCAGAAGGGCACCGGAGTGCACGCGATGCTGGACTTTTCATAGATCATCATTGAGGCAGTTCCATCGGTGTGATATATGCCGGGGAATATTGAGGCCGGTATTTTTAGGAGCACAAGGCTTCCGTCGGCGTAGCTGGGTATCGTAATGTTGACCCTCCACTTGTAGTTGGATCCGCACCAGTGGTTAGTCGCACTAACATTGCCGAACACGAGGACTCCCACGTCATCGTCGCTGAAGATCTCAAGCGGGGAGATGGGGACGCCGTTTATTGTGGTATTGACGATTATCGGGGCGGTAACGCCGGCTATGTCCCCGCTGCGGAGCACGTATCCATCAGCACCATCTCCTGGGTAGGAGTTGCCGTAGAATATGTGTCCGGTGTCCCAGGCTGTGGAGGAATACTTGCCGAGTACATGGTCACTGGTGCTGGTGCCGTTCCCGTAGAGTGTTCTAACGGGCCTATCCATGAGTTCGGGGAAAGTGTACTCACAGGGTTCAATTGAGCGGTAGTACCTGCCGTAGGTGAGTGCCGAGAATATGGGGTCCTCAAGGTTTTCGATTGAGATTATTGAGTAAACGTAGTTCTCCCTCGGTATTGGGCCGGTATAGACAACCTTGCCCGAGACGTCTGAAATCGTCACGTCCTTTATTCTGGCGCGTATAACGATCCTGAACGCGTCAAGGGGGGCAACGGTTAGTTCTATGTTGCTTCTGAGAAAACTGCTCCTCTGGGATACGCTCATAGCCTCGATTTCGGCAATGGTTCTGTTCGCTATCTTCAGCTCATAGCCCTGTCTTCTAAGTTCGGTGGACATGTTTCCGAGCCAGCCTAAGACGGTTTGATCTCTCATCAGCCTTTCGGAATAGTTACTCGCGACTTGGGGTGACTGGCCGAACAAAACCAGGTCGCGTATAGTGGCGTTCGCCATACCGTCCGGGTCGTTTGGATCCAGAAAGTCCCGAGTGTTTGCAATGTAGTCTACAACGGTAACTATCGCCCTCTTTCCGGATATCTCAAGGGTTCTCTGGAAGTCCATCTCAACGTACGATACCACCCTGTACGTTCTCTCAACCTGGGTTCTCTCGCTCTGACTCATTATTATCTGGGATGAAACGTCCTCATACGTGGCTAGGAGAAGCATGAGGGGTATCAGCAGGAGTATGGCCGTTGAGTTCATTAGAAATGCCCGCCGTTTCTTCATCCGTTCTCCCTCCAGACTCTGAGTGTTATTGTAATGGGCTGGAACAGGCCGGGGATGTTGCCCATGGATACGAAGACTATGTTTACCGTTGGCGGTAGCTGTACTAATATTGGGTTTGCCTGCGTCCCATCTCCGCCGAGGTTGCGGAAGAGCCTTATTATTGCATCATCAACGGCGTATCTGTCCATTCCATCGAGGAGATCCTGAGCGGTGACGTCACAGTACGGGGCATCTCCCGCGGTCACGTAGTGCGGTGAGGTATCCCCGCTCCAGTAGTATGTTATGTTGTAGCCTGAACAACCGGACCTCAGAAGTTCCGGAAAAACGTCCCCATAGCCGGCAAATCCCTGAATAACGTATGTGAGCTCGCCGTCCCCGTTGCTCGGCTGGAGGTAGTAACCCTGGCCGAGGTTGATGTTTATCGTATTGGTTCCGGGAGCTATCGCGTTGGGGAGGGGGTTGTACTGGTAATCGAAGGTGTTTCTGGTATAGCCAACCCTGGCGAGTGCGTAAATGAAGGGGTTTGGTGGGTGCTGGTATATGTAGGTGGGGTCTATCTCGGGGTTGTCAACGCGGATTGACTGCGAGGGTTCACCGTAGTTAACGTAATACAGCCACGGGAACTGGAACTTGACCCACAGCGGGGTCACACCCTGGGGAACGTTGAAGTTTATGGTCACCGAGCGCGTCCAATCCTGATTTGGAAGGGTGATGGGTTCGGTCACGTCTATTGTGTACGAGGTAATGAGGACGCCCGGAGTGTAATCGGCATAGACGAACGATTCGTTCCCTATTAAGTGAATGTTCGGGCTGTACCTGGTGTTCCCGTTTCCTGCCCTCACGATTAGTGTCGTGTATCTGCTGGATATGTGAGTGTAGTTGTATCCCGCACTGGCCAGTGCGTTTGCTATCGTCTCATTGTCCCAGTAGCACACTTTCACTCTGGTAGTGGAGTTGTACTGACAGGGGGCGCTGAGCGGTACGGAAACCTCGTTGTTGAACATGAACGAAAGGGTGATTGGTGTGGTTGGGGATACGTTCCCAACGGCTATCTGGACGCTGAGAGAGTCTATCTCTCCTGGAACGAAGAGGTACTTCCACGCAGTTATTCCATATCTGGCTGTGACGTCCTCGAAGTAGAACCTATCAGTAAACCTGAGCGTGGATGGTATTGCCGTGCGGTATCTTATCCGTATATACTGAGCGCCGTCTTCACCGCCGTCGTATCCGGGCTTGTAGACCCTAACTTCGAACACGTTGGCTTCTCCGGGGTGGAAGTTCTCTATAAGGGCGTACCCACCGCTGGGGTTTGTATCCTGGATCAGTTGGTTGTTGTTAACGTACCCAGACCAGATAAGCTGGCCGTTGAGGTATATCTCGTAGTTGGATCCCACCCATGCGGGCTCTAGGAACCACGTTATCTCCTCCACCTGGGCATCTCGCGGAATGGCGTCCGCAGGGACTATGTACCTGATTATGACCTCATCGTTTTGATTGTCAGTCCGGGAGTATATGTACCCGCCCCTTATGGTGTACGTGTTCTCCTTGCTTCCCAGCTTGTTGAGAAACGCCCTCGCCATGTAGCCCCTCGGCGTCTGGTTGTAGGCGTATCCGCTCAGTATTAGGGTTGCCGGCGTTACGTCTCTGGCCGCGGAGTAGTTGGAGCCAACCTTCCGGAGGTACGGGCTGGTGTAGTTGTTTATCATCAGTTCGTAGTTGTAGTCCCTGAGGGTGTTGTTAAGTACGTACCCCAAAATTATCTCGGCCTTGTGCTTTAGGTCGGCGGAGGGGAAAAGCGGCGCCGTCGCC
Source organism: Thermococcus thermotolerans (assembly GCF_024707485.1). Lineage (NCBI taxonomy): Archaea > Methanobacteriati > Methanobacteriota > Thermococci > Thermococcales > Thermococcaceae > Thermococcus > Thermococcus thermotolerans. Next base: position 1,304,594 of record NZ_CP102602.1, on the reverse strand, counting down.
CAGTAAGTGGCGACTATATCTATTGGGGACATGTCGGGGGTCACAAGCGTTGTGTTGATGACGGGGTCTGGGCCAGTCATCCACTCCTCCAGCTTCTCTGGGGGAACCAGTTCCCTCAGGGGGAGGGTTCTGAACATGGTTAATGCATCGTCAGCGACGTATTTTGACTGGGAGCGCATGTACGTGGAATAAACCTGGGCGCTGGGGTTAATCTGGGTTATACTGACCACGAACATGGTGACTAGGAGGAGAGCAAGTATGGCGTCCAGGGTGAATATGAAGCCTCGCCTCTTCATGAGTCATCCCACACCCACAGTTTTAGCACCGCCAGACTCGCCTGGGGCTTCATGATGGTATCAATCCCGTTAAGGTCTGTTATCTCGGCCGTCGCTATGTCCTTCATCTCGTAGACCCAGACGTAGATATCGAGGCTCTCTCCCGGGTTTATCTGAGTAAGGAACTCCTTCCAGGGGATTATCACGTAGTACGGGTTCTCCGAGGAGTAGGATTTGACATATGAGTTCCCGTTGACCGTCTGGTTTATGATTGCCCTGACGTTTGAATCGGCGGAGGTCTTGTACACCGCCATGACAGAGTATCCAGATATGTTGGTGCCCCTCATCCACGCCACGGCAACAACGTGACCGGTGCCGTTGAATGCAACTTTGAGCGCCATGTAGTCGGGGATTGGAGTGTATATTGTCCCAACGTAGAGTTCAGCTGGGAGAGAATCGGTGGTGATGGTGTAGCTCCGATTGTAGACCATCTTTGTCAGTGGGATTCTCCTCTCGGTGTAGGTTACCCACGGTGAACGCTCCCTGGAGGCCGTTATCGTTGCCGGGTCACTCACGAAAGTGCCGTTTATCATAGTTATGTTGTAGTCTGCGTTCACAACCCTGGTTGCGTAGACGTACCTGATCGTCAGGTTTGTTGAGGAGACGGTTCCCCCCTGTCCCCACCATACTGTTCCCGTCCAGGTGGTCCATATCTGCTGTCCCAGACGGTGCAGGGGAATCCAGAGCTCGTAGGTGCCGTCTGCGAGCCTGTTCCATCCTATAAGAAGGTACCCGGTCTCAACGTCTATGTGGACGATTGAACCCGCTGGTATGTTGTAGTTCACAGGGCCACCTTGATTTCCTGGACCGACGAGATCAAGCCTGACACTCCCGTCCTCCGCGAGCTTGAAGACGAAGCTTTCTCCAGCAGTTACATTTGTAACGTTTGCTATGTTCCCCACACCGGGAGCGTCGCTCCTCTCGGGGCTTATCCACTCAGCGATGAGCCCCAGCCCGTATGCGTATCCAGTGCGGGGAGTAACAGAGAGATGACCCCCGGATGGAATGTCCACAGAGCCTTCGGTTTGGGGGGGTATGACTGTTACGTTCCCCTCGATCTCGACCCTTGTGAGGTAGAACCCTAGGGTGAAGTCCTTTCCCATGCTAATGTTTGCCAACAACGCCCGTACTGTGGGGTTGTCGTTGGCAACGGCCTCACTTAGGGCTTCTATCTTTGAATAGTCTATGGTTGTGGGATACTGGCTGTTCTCCAGCCCGATGAAAGCCAGATTGCTGGGGTCGGTCTGCCAGTTGTTTGGAGTTCCTGGGTTTTTGACGAGTATGTCCAGCATATTATCTCCAACATTAGCTCTTTCGTACCAGCCAAGTACGGTTGTTATCTCTCCCTTCAGGGCGCTTGAGGTGGTGGTGATAGTGCCAAGTAGCAGGATTATTATGACCATCGACAGCATCGCATCGAGCGAGAGAAGCTGGCCTCTCCTCATACTCTCACCACATCCACGTTTATCTCAATCTCTCTCCCACCGAGGTAGAGCTTTCCATCCTGTTTGACCACATTGGTCTTGGATGTCAGGTCATCCTCGATGTACTGTTTTATGTTTGCCTCAACGGTGCTTTCAGGAAGCCCGGCTCCAGTATAGGTTATCGTGACGTTGACCTGTATCGTGCCGTTAATCTCTGCCGTGCGCACCCCTGCGAGCTGAAACGCCCTGTACGTGTAGTTACTGGCGTTTATTATTGCGTTAAGGGGAGTGTAGATGCTCTCGTTAATAATGACTCCAGTATTCAGGTAGGCGCATGCATCTGAGGCGGAACCTCTAACGTAGGATATTATCGAAGAAGCTGTGTTCTCGTCCAGATACGTGGGAACAACCAGAAGGATCCCTGCGAGAATTATTGCTGTTATGAATAGAACCTCTATGGCCGTCTGTGCCTTACGGCGAGAGGGTGACATCCAGCCTCCCCTCCGTTTCGTTGTACGTTGCCACTATTCCAAAGTCCTTATCCGTCGCTGTAAGGGTCACAGAGGTGTTCTCGTATATCGGTACTGGGCTCTTCTGGATCACCCGGTATCCCCTCCCCCCTATTGTGGCGTTAACAACGACGCTATCCGGGGCAACAAGACTGACGGTTACCCTGTCCCCTGCATCCAGGTTTATCGGGAGTTCCTTCCTCACGGTAAATCCCTCTCCGGCGGTGTAGACCTTGACAACAGAGTCCCTGATATCGATGGAGAATGCCTTCAGCTTTGCGATGGTGTCAAAGGTTTCGGAATGGGCTCTCTCGCTGTCGGCAATATAGACTAGGTTGAGCATTGTGATGGTTATCAGGGTCACTGCAAAGAGGAAGTCAAGGCTAATCTGTCCCCGCTTCATCTTCAGCCACCGGGGTTTATGTTTATGTGGAGCTCACCGGCCACTGAATCAAATGTCCATGAGTTGGGATTGTCGGGATTCCACTCCACGACTATCTCAAGGGTTCCGGGAAGGTCGGTTGGATCGATCTCAAGGCCGTAAACTGTGGTTGCGTTGAACGTGGTACTTCCTGAAGGAGACCACACGGAAGGACTGGTGTAAAGGACGGCCTGGTACATGGCACGGCTCCAGAATACGTTTTTATCTCCGCCACTGAGGACAGCATCAACATTGGTCCCCACGACGGTAACGTACGTACCGTTTCCTTCGGTGCTGTAGTTTCCGTATGTTATGAAGACCTTGGGGCTGTTCACACCCAGGCCTTTCAGGAGCATATCCGGGTCTCGCAGATACGTGATCCTCACGTAGGTGGTCGACTTTGCTCCAGGACCCTGGGCGTAAACCTGGGAGATGGTATTTGATATCGCGTTGGCGAGGTTCTTCTCTTCGAGGCTTATCTGGATGCGCAGGGTCTCGGTTGATGTGGAGCCCTCCCTGAAGGTTATGTTGTTTACCGAGTACAGCAGGAGGATGAGCATCATTCCGAAGATCAGCATGAACTCAAGTGAGACCTGACCGCGCTTTTTTATCACCATATTTCTCCCCTCAGTATGGTATATCTCCGAACATCTATTTAATCGTTACTCTCGGGCTTTTCGGCGTTTACGACGGCGAAAAGACCCGTTCCGACCTTTATAGTCCTGACACCGAAGTAATCACCGCTGAATATTTTGAACTTATACCTCTCCGGCGGAAGGGAGTGCTTTTCAATGAGCCCTTTCAGTTCATCAATAAAGAACTGCGTTAGCTCGTAGTAAATTAAATCAAGCTTTTCCCGGGTGGAATCCCTTATCAGAAGAACCGTGGGGAGCACTGCAAGTCCCAGTACGATATAGGGCTGGCCTAAGAATACCGTAGCAGCCACGGTGGCAGCAATAAGCGCACCTATTGCGGCGTAGCTCATCTTTTCCCTCTTCTTTGCCTCCTTGATCTCCTTGACCTTCTGCTCCCAGATGTCCAGCAGGGCAGGGTTGTAAAAATCAAATGCGGTATGGCGCTTTCCCTTCGCTATCCGCTCCCTGATGAGGTCGTCCCAGTCGTCCTTGTAGTAGATTACCTCCCCGTGGAGCTTTGCCCTCTCCGCATCGAGGGAGGATATAATCCTGATGATGTCCTCGGCACTCTCGTGGGCTATGTGGGAATAGACCTCCTTCTCGTCCAGTTCCAGGGCGACCTCTACCGAGTCCCTGATGGGTTCAGTCATCCTTCTCCCTCCTGAGTTTCCTGCTTATCCCCTCTATGTCCGGATACTCCCCGTCCTGGGATATCTCCTTGAGCTCACTTCCCCCCTTGGCGTACACGTCGTCGAAGTCGGGCAGGCCGCTTAGGAGCTCCTTCTTTTTGGTTTCCGCTTCCTCCTTCGCTTCCATGAATGACTGGGCGTACCTCTTTGCGGTGATGATTATGTCCTTTATGCTCCTGCTCTCATAGATGCCGCTGAGGAGCGTAACGACTTCTACTTCCCTCTCGCGCGGGTCTGGATAGAAGCCGCGGAATATCTGCTTGCCTCTTATCTTGTTTGTGAGGTAATCCAGGGCCTCAAAGATCTCCGCCGCCTTCAGAACCTCCGGCGGCCCGTGAATGGCAACCAATCCATAGAGTGCTGACTCAATGTTCGCCTCAAGGTACAGGCCCTCGCTCTCGAAGGACTTTATTATTAACCTGGAGAGGCTTTTGACTTTGTTCGCCTCGGCTTTGGCATAGCCAACGGTTGCAAAGCTTCCGAAGGCCTTCAGAACAAATTTCAAGTCGCTTGCATCGAGGGTCTGTTCGCCGGGGACGTCAACCAGGGCTAAGAGCGATGCTATCCTTTCAACGATGGTGTAGTTTATCCTCTCGTAGGCGCGCGTTATGTCATCGCCACCCTCCTTGAGCTTGTTGTTGTCTATGGCTATTATGGAATCGGCGATCTTGGAGAGCTTATCGATGGTTATTGCGGCGTTTATGGTTGGTCTTATGCCCTCCTCCTTGAGGGGAAGCGCTCCTATCGCCACCACAAGGGAATCTGGGTACTCCTCTTTAAGCGCCTCGGCCAGGACGGGCGTTCCTCCGGCGCCCGTTCCGCCTCCGAAACCGAAGGTCAGAAAGAATATATCGACGTCCTCGTAGCCTATTATTGAACCTATCTTGCGCATGACCAGTGGTAGGTCGCGCTTCATGGCCTCCCTGCCGAGTACCGGGTTCGCGTTGACCCCCTTGCCGCCGGTCAGGCTCTCGCCTATCAGTATCCTCCGCTCATGGGGGACGTGCTTGAGGTAATCCAAGTCTCCCTTCGATGTGTTTATGGCCAGAGCCTCGAAATCAACCAGAGCGAAGAGGTCGGCTATCTTCGTCCCGCACTGGCCGACCCCGATGATTAGAGCCCTCACCTCTTAATCACCCCACCACTATTACCCTCACCCTTCCGTTCTCGATGAGGAGGACCATCGCGTCCCCTCTTATGTATCTGATGAAACCGGTGGTGAATATTTCTTTAGCAATTTCGGCGTTCTCCGGTTCGTAGAGCACAAAGAGGACGACTCCCTTGGGTGTCTTGCCCGGAATAAGGACGACAGCTTTGTTGGTGGGTACGGTGATGTTTCCGACGGTTACGGTTCCTTCCTCCACGTAGAACTTCAGGTATGGGTTGTACGGTCTGAGCTGGTAGTCCCCGAAGTTCGCCATAACTATGTAGCTGTCCTCGCCAATCGAGGTCGTGTTGAGCTGGATAAAGCCGCCGCTGAAGAGGTCGTTGAGGGTATTTATTATCTCCCCGATGCTCTCGTTGTCCATGCCGGGCGCTATTATTCCAAACACATCGCTGTCAAGGGCGTCCTTTATGTCGTAGAGGCTCACGGGGGGAACGTACTGGAAGCGTGAGAGGTAGTTTATTGCACTGGCGACTTCTATCGTCTTTTTGTCTATGGCACTGGAGTCTCTAGCGTTCATGACGAAGTCCAGGGTCTCGTTGGTGTAGTTGTAACCGTAGCCGATGAGGAGGTCTGTCGCCCTTACCGTTAGTTCCACTGTCGGGGTTCCGGGAAATTCCCTGTTCTTTTCCCAGACGTAGTAAGTCTTCCAGTACGGCCAGCCACCATCGAGTCTCTGATCGATAAGCCACTCGATGTGGGGCTTAAGCTCTTCGGGGGTGGCTATTCCCTCCAGGGCCTCCAGGACGGTTATGGTCGTCAGTACGTCCGGTTTGAGCATGTAGGAGTAGTACTCGGTGGTTACGTATGTCCCCCACCCACCGTTGCTTATGCTCAGGAGCCAGTCCTTTGCCTTCTGGATAATGGCATCGTTTGCAGGAACCCCGAGCTCACGGAGGGCCTTGATTGCCAGGGAGGTCTCATAGGGTTGCGGCCCAAGTACAGTGTTGCCCCAGAGGCCGTAGTCGAGCTGGACACTCCGTATCAGTTCCTCCGCCTGGGCTTTCTCCTCGGCGGTTATGTTGCTGTACATGATAAGCGTTTTAAGGGCATAGTAGTATCCGACGGACATCCTGCGGTTCTTCTCCATCCAGGCCGCGTCGTTCTTAAATGCCTCCCTTGTCCACGCGAGGGCCTTCTCTATGCTCTCCTTCTCAGGATAGCACGCCTGAATCGCAGTCAGTGCATAATAGGTGGCCTTTTCGTCAGAGGGCTTGTTGAGTCCGAGGCCCCATCCGCCGTCGGGGTTCTGCATGTTTTTGAGCTCCTGACACGGCATCTCGTAGGGGTTCTTGACCTCCTTTGCAGGGGGCAGTTCGAAGGTGGTTGAAAGGGCCATGAGGGCGTAGGAGGTGGTGGCTATGAGCTCCGTTGATGAGAACAGGTCAGGGGTGTTCATCCAGTACACGAGGTCGTTTGTGCTTTTGCCGTATGATTCGAGTTTGATTAGTATTCTCGCGGTGTCAAAATCCACGGGAGTGTACAGGACAAGGGCGTACGTGAGCATGGCACGCTCCTTCATCTTCAGGCTGTCCTCGTTGAGGAGGAGCTCCTTTACGGTCTCCAACGTCTCGTTGGATACCTGGTAGCCTATGCTGTGGTAGGCTATGAGCCTGAGGGCGAGTGCCTCGTACTCCGGGATCTCGCAGGTGGCGTTTTCCACGTACTCAACCGCGTTTCTGACTACCCTGCTGTTGTAGCTGTATCCGTTTTCTCCTAAGGCCCAGATAGCCAACAACGTCGGATAGCAGGAGCTCGGTGTTCCGGGCACGTATCCCCAACCCGCCTTGTTTTCGGCAGAGAGGAGGTATGAAAGGCCGCGGTTGAGGGCTGATTTTATCTCCAGTCTCTCCATGGTCTTGAGGTGCGGATAAGCCCTCTTGAGGGCTATGACGGCATAGGCCGTGTCGAGCACGTTGCTGGTCTCCCCGGGATAGAGACCCCATCCGCCGTCCGGGTTCTGATAGCTGAGCATGCTGTTGACAAGGGTAACGAGGTCGGGGGTTATGTCCCAGTTCAGGTCACTGGCCCCCACCGAGAGGGCCATTATGGCCAGACTTATCTCCCTCGTCTGTTGGGTGGATTTGGCGGCATCTTTGAGAAACCTTGCGGAGCCGTCTATTGCTCCGGCGCTAACGGCTGGAATCAGCATGAGAACAATCATTACTAGAGCCAGAACCTTCTTCATCACCTTACACCCCTAAACTCATTCTAAGCGGCCAGAATAAATAAACTTTTTCCATAATGGGGAGAAGAGGGGACTCAGTGTCCTATGAACCTGCCTTCCCTGCCGGAGCCGTGGGAATCAACGTCGTCCCTCATGATGAGCACGACCCTGCTCGGTTCGTACTCGTCCTCGATGTGGTATCCTGGGAGGTGCCTGACGAGCTCCTCAGCGAAGGCCCGTATCTCCTCGTGGCGGGGCATGTTGTTGATGGTCAGCCTGTTCCTCGAAAAGCCGACGAACATGTAAGCCTTGGCCTCGATGAACATCGGGTTGGCCAGCTTTATCAGCTTCGCGTAGCCCTCCGGGTTGTGCATGTTCTCGCCCTTGACGAGGGTGAGTCTGACCACCGTCCTCGTATCAGCGCCGCCCATAAGTCTGAGGAACTCCTTTATCTTGTCCCATCCATCGGGCACCATGGGAACGTTGACGCCCTTGTAGGTCTCGATGTCCGGGGCGGTCAGAGAGACGTAGAGCTGGGTCGGGAGCTTGTCCTCCCGTATCATCTCCTCCAGCCTCTCCGGAACGGTGCCGTTGGTGACTATGAAAGTGGTGAATCCACGCTTGTGGAACTCCTCCACCAGGTCGCCCATGTAGGGGTAGAGCATCGGCTCGCCGGAGAGGCTTATGGCGGCGTGCTTCGGGTTCCACGCCTCCTCAAACTTCTTCATGTTTATGCCCGGCATGCCCTTGTAGCCTACTAGGAGCTTCCTCTGGGCCTTTATGCTCTCCTCGACGATGAAGGCTGGATCGTCCCAAGGCTGAGGCAACTCGGTTCCAAGGAAGCCCTCCATCGGGCGCCAGCAGAATATGCAGTTGTGGCTGCACCAAGCTGTAACGGGTGTCATCTGCAGGCACCGGTGCGAGTGGATGCCATAGAACTTCTGCTTGTAGCAGAACCTGCCTTTTTTTATGCTCTCCTTTAGCCAGTGGCATAGCTTGACCGAGCTGTGCCTTCCCACCAGGGCGTAGTGCTGCTTCTTAAACAGTCTCGCAATCTCATCGGGCATGTTTGGGTCAGACTTGAACGTTATCGCCATTAGCCTCACCTAAATCTCTCTCTGGGTTCAACTCATGGAATCCTTTTAAAAAGGTGATGGGTCGGGTGTGTGGAATTTTCATGGGACGATATTTTATCGTCGAAAAATAGTTCGGCAATCTGCGAAAACTTTAAAAGCTGGCCGTCGCTTTTTCCTTCATGTTTGAAAGGATAAAGCCAGAACCCGCGCTGGATGCAAGGGAGATTAAAATTGACTTCTTTGAGGACGAGGTTGAGCCGGTTGAGAGGCCCAGGATTAAATTCCTCTTCGAGGTCAAACGCAATCACTCAGCGTAGCGTTTATCAGGACGATGTCCTCGAAAAATACATGCCTCCTAGCTACTATTTTTCCCCTTAGCCCGGCTTTTTCCAGCTGTTTAAGGGTCTCATCCACCCCTGTTATCGAGCTCTGGACTATCTGGACGATTCCACAGGGTTTAAGGTACTCTGGGACTTCCTGGATAAACCTGTCGAGGACTTCTCTTCCAGTTTTGCCCCCAACCAGTGCCAGGTCTATTGGCTCCTCCGGTTCGCCGGGGAGGTAAGGGGCGTTGAACGTTATCACGTCGAACTTTCCGGAAACGTTCTCAAAGAGGTCGCTCAGGCGGAACTCAACGTTTTGGATGCCGTTCAGCTCTGCGTTTTCCCTCGCCAGTTCAACTGCGAGGGGGTTAATATCCACTCCCAGAACGAAGCGGGCTTTTCTGGCCATCAGGAGTGCTATAAGCCCCGTTCCTGTGCCGACGTCGAGGGCGGTATCTCCTTCCCTGATCGCGAGGTTTTCAGCTAAGAGGAAGGTATCCTCAGCGGGCTCGTAGACCTGCGGATGGAGCCTGAGCTTGATGCCGTAGTATGTGGGCATGACGTGGGGTATGATGTTCAGTTTTTGAACTTAACGGAGAGTGTTAACCGAAGCCGCCGATACTTTGTAAATCTGACACGTTCTTTTTTTCAAGTTGAATCCGGGACAACATCTCATCCTCAGAACTTTCAATTTTTCCACTGGTCGCAACCCAAGGCTTAAATTATTTGTCATCGATGTTCTTGACTGCTTGGGGGTGTATGTAAATGAGCAGGAAGGATATGACAATTGCTTTAGTGGCCCTGATTGTGCTTTCTCTTTTGGGGGTTCCAGCGACGGCAGAGAAGCCTGAACTTATTAGAGTGATAGTGCACGTGGACAGGGGACACTTCAACACGGCAGACGTTGCCACAATAGGCGGCCACGTTGTTTATCAGTTTAAGCTGATAGACGCGGTAGTAGTGGAGGTGCCTTCAACAGCCGTTGGAAGGCTCAAGAAGCTTCCGGGAGTCAAAATGATAGAGTTTGACCACAAGGCAAGGATACTCGTCGGGCCACCCTCCTGGCTCGGAGGTGGACAGCCCTCCCAGCAGATTCCGTGGGGAATCAGCAGAGTCAGGGCCCCCGATGTATGGGGCATAACCGATGGCTCTGGAGGTGTTATTGAGGTCGCCGTTCTTGATACTGGGGTTGACTACGACCATCCGGACCTGGCTGGTAATATAGCATGGTGTGTTAGCACTCTCCGGGGCAGGGTTACAACAAATCCAGCCCAGTGTAAAGACCAGAATGGTCATGGGACACATGTTATAGGGACAATAGCCGCGCTCAACAATGACATCGGCGTTGTTGGCGTTGCTCCCGGGGTTGAAATATACTCCATCAGGGTTCTGGATGCAAGCGGGAGCGGTTCCTACAGCGATATAGCCATCGGAATCGAGCAGGCTCTCCTTGGCCCCGATGGAATTCTCGACAAGGACGGCGATGGGATAATCGTCGGCGACCCCGATGACGACGCCGCAGAAGTTATAAGCATGTCCCTTGGAGGCCCAACGGACGACCAGTATCTCCACGATATGATAATCCAGGCATACAACTACGGTGTGGTTATAGTGGCAGCGAGCGGCAACGAAGGGGCTTCCAGTCCCAGCTATCCCGCCGCATATCCTGAGGTCATCGCCGTTGGTGCGAGTGATGTAAACGATCAGATCGCTTCCTGGAGCAACAGACAGCCGGAAGTTAGTGCTCCAGGCGTTGACATTCTAAGCACCTATCCGGACGATACCTACGAAACCCTTAGTGGAACGAGCATGGCAACGCCACACGTCAGCGGTGTTGTTGCCCTCATACAGGCTGCATACTACAACAAGTACGGCAGGGTTCTCCCGGTCGGAACCTTCGACGATATTGGAACCAGCACTGTCAGGGGTATTCTCCACTCCACCGCAGATGACCTTGGGGACCCTGGATGGGACATATACTATGGCTACGGAATAGTCAGGGCTGATCTGGCCGTTCAGGTGGCCATCGGCTGATTTTCGTTCTCTATTTTTCCGCTGGCTCCCCTTAAAAGCTTGCAACATACCAGAGGTCCTGGGCTGTTTCATAGATAGTTAAAAGCGTAAAGTTTAAGTGTTTTCATTTCATAATTCATTTTGGTAGAGTGGAGTATGAGGCTTTATCGGACGGGGGAGGCCTCACAACTCTTAGGCATCAGCAAACCAACATTGATTAGGAAGATTAAATCCGGCGAGATTAAAGCTTACCGTATCGGGAGAGAATACCGAGTCCCTGAAAGCGAAATCAAGAGAATTCTTGAGGGTAAAATCCCTGATAAAGTCGTCATTTACGCCAGAGTCTCAAGCCGAGACCAGAAAGAAGACTTAGAAAGACAAATCGAATACCTCAAGAACTACTGCTCCTCCAGAGGCTACCAAGTGGCCAAAATCCTCACCGACATTTCTTCCAGCCTGAACGAGAACAGGAGAGGGTTAAAACAGCTCTTCAAACTCGTCGAAAGCGGAGAAGTTGGAAAAGTTGTCATAACTTACAGGGACAGGCTCACCCGCTTCGGCTTCAAATACCTCGAACAATACTTCAACTCACACGGTGTTGAGATTGAAGTAATCTTCGACGATGAGGAAGCCATAGAAAAAGAACTTGTTGAAGATTTGTTAGCCATCGTAACCTCCTTCGCCGGAAAGCTTTATGGTATGCGTTCTCACAGGAAAAAACGCCTTGTCGAGGCGGTAAAGAATGCCCTCAGAGACGATTAAGCTCACCGCCAAATTCAAACTCAAGGAAACTCCAGAGGGATTAGAAGAGCTTTTCCAAACTTATCGGGAAATCGTGAACTACCTCATCACTCACGCTTTTGAGAACAACATAACCAGCTTTTACAGGCTCAAAAAGGAAACCTACAAGAGCCTTCGTAATGAGTATTCAGAGCTTCCGAGTCATTACCTTTACACGGCTTGCCAGATGGCTACATCAATCTTCAAAAGCTTTAGGAAGCGGAAGAAGAAGGGGAAGGCAAAAGGCAGGCCAGTTTTCAAGAGGGACGTCATAATGCTCGACGACCACCTGTTCAAACTCGACTTGGAGAATAGAACTGTAAAACTCTCCACTCCGGACGGGAGGGTTCAATTAGAGTTTTATCCTGCAAAATACCATGAGAAATTCAGGGACTGGAAGGTTGGGCAGGCGTGGTTGGTTAGAACGCCGAAAGGAACTTTTCTCAACGTTGTTTTCTCGAAAGAGGTTGAAGTTAGCGAGCCGAAAGCTTTTGTTGGAGTTGATTTGAATGAGAACAACGTAACGCTCAGTCTTCCAAACGGGGAATTCGTTCAAATAATCACTCACGAGCGGGAGATTAGGACGGGCTACTTTGTGAAGAGGCGGAGAATACAGGGGAAAATCAGGGCTGGAAGGAAGAGGGAGGAACTCCTTGAAAAATACGGGCGGAGGGAGAGGAACAGGCTTAACGACCTTTATCACAAGCTTGCTAACAAAATAGTGGAATTGGCGGAAAAATACGGTGGAATTGCCCTTGAAGATTTGACTGAAATCAGGGATTCAATCAGGTATTCGGCTGAAATGAATGGTCGTCTTCACCGTTGGAGTTTTAGGAAGCTTCAATCAATTATTGAATACAAGGCTAAGCTGAAGGGTGTTAGGATTGTTTTCGTGAATCCTGCTCATACTTCCTCCCTGTGCCCGGTATGTGGGGAGAAACTAAGCCCGAATGGGGGCAGGGTCTTGAAGTGCTCAAACTGTGGTTTTGAAGCCGACCGTGATGTGGTTGGGAGTTGGAATATTCGTTTGAGAGCCCTGAAGATGTGGGGAGTTTCCGTTCCCCCTGAAAGCTCCACAATGAAGATGGGAGTGGGGAAGGTTAGCCGTAACGACGTTTACAAACTTCATGCAAGTTACGGCTAACCAGAACGGTTTAGGGGCGATTCTCAAGAAACGTTCTGGGTCGATTTTGGAGAAGAGAAAAAGAAATCACTTCCTCTTCCACTCGGTGTAGCCGCACCTTCCGCAGCTCCAGCGGTCCTTGTGCTCGGCCATGAAGACACCCGGACCGCAGCGTGGGCAGAACTTGTTCTTCCTCCTGACCTTACCGCCCTGGACCTCGTACATCTTCCACTTCTGCCCCATTTCACTCCTCCTCCTTTGTGATTATTCCGTCCCTGATGAGGATGTACTCGGGCTCAATGTAGAGCATCCTTTCCTTGCTCTCATAAGCTTTCGCGTAGCCCTTACTAACGCGGCTACCGAAGTAGCTCCTTATGTACTGGAGCACGACCGTCTCCGGGTTGAGGTCGAGCATGGCGACGAGCTTGCCCTTGACGTCGGCCCTGCTCGGTGTCGGTTCACCCTCGTGGATGACATCGAAGTATATCTCCTTTCTCCCAAGGAGCTTGTTCTCCCTTATCTCGGTAACCTTAATCTCCATCGCGAACCACCTCCATCTTCGACATGAGCTTCCCACACTTGAGCTTGCATTCGGGTGTTACCCTTATAAGCACTACTCCCTCATCCGGCTGGCCGTAGAGCACGATGCTCCCGTAGGGGGCGTAGAGCACGGCCGGAATGGCCGCCAGGTCTTCCTCTCCACACACCTTTATGTAAACCCTCCGGCCCCTTTCGGCCAGTCCAAAGCCCTTTCTGATTGCGTTTAATAAAGCTTTCGTTATCGTCCCGGCCGGGTTCTGAACCGTCATCACCACAGCGCCGGTCTCGATGTCTGGGTTGTACTCCCGGCGTTTCGTTTTGTGGTCGTATATCGCCACGCTCGGCTTTATCCCGAGCCGGAGGACGTTTTCTGTGACCACGTCTCCGACCGTAACAACGTGTCGCGCTTTTTCAAGCTCCCCCCTAATCCGGAGGTACGGCTCGGGAATCTCGCCCTCTACGAGCTCACCGAGGGGAGCCTTCAGCTCCCTCCTGAGTTCTGGCGTTAATACGAACAGCATCATCTGACCCTTATGGCGTACTTTCCTGGAACCTTAACGCCCAGCTTCTGGGCTATCCTCGACTTCTCTGGCTCGGTGATTATGACGAGGTCAAACCACTCGTCGCTGAGGTCCCTGCTGCCGCAGACGGGACAGCGGTCTTCGGTCGTTATGTAGTGGCAGTGCCTGCAGGCTCTCTCCTTCGTCATGCCTCAGCCTCCTTGCGCTTCTCCTTCTCTATCCAGTCCCTCTTTCCGAGACCGGGCTGGCGCATGGTGAGGCCTATCTTGTTCTCTCTGATTACCCTGCTCTTGATGCTTATGGCGATGACCCTTGCCCTGACTTCGTCCCCGAGCTTGAGGACCCTCTTGGTCTCCTTGCCGAGGAACTGCTTGTTCTTCTCGTCGAAGACGACGTAGTCATCCATGAGCTGGCTGATGTGGACGAGACCGTCCATCGGGCCGATTCTGATGAAGGCACCGTACGGAGCTACATCGATCACCTCGCCCTCAACGACCTCGTGCATCTCGGGCTTCCATACGAGGACGTCAAAGACAACCTCGTGGTAGGTTGCACCGTCTCCGGGCACGATGACTCCCTGGCCTATCTCCTCAACGTCCATTACCGCCAGGATAACGCCCTCGTCACGGTCGTATATTCCCTCGTAGGTCTCACGGAGGACGAGTTTGGCGGCTTCCTTTGGGTCCATCGTGAACATCCTGGGCGGGATTCTCACAACGTCCTTAATCTTCAGGAGCTTGTACATGCCTTTACCTCCCCTTGGAATAGGAATAGAAAGAGAAAATCACTCCTTCTTGCCGAACTTCTCCTTGTACATCTCGATGGCCCTGAGTATCTCCCTCTTGGCCTCCTCGGCGTTGCCCCAGCCCTCTATCTTCGTGACCTTGCCCTGGAGCTCCTTGTAGCGCTGGAAGAAGTGGGCAATCTCGTCGAGGAAGGCCTTGGGAACGTCGTCGATGTCCTTCCAGTCCTCGAAGTAGGGGTCCTCGACGGGAACGGCCAGGACCTTCCAGTCCTTGTCTCCGCTGTCCTCCATCTTCATGATGCCTATAGGCCTCGCCTCGATGATGGTGAGCGGATAGACCGGCTCGCGCATGATGACCATTATGTCGAAGGGGTCGCCGTCGTCGTACCAGGTCTGCGGGATTATTCCGTAGTCCACCGGGTAGAAGAACGGGCTGTAAAGGACGCGGTCGAGCTTAAGGAGTCCGGTCTTCTTGTCAAGCTCGTACTTGTTCCTGCTCCCCTTCGGTATCTCTATGAGAGCGTAAACGACCTCTGGAACCTCCGGTCCGGGCTCAAGCTCGTGGAACGGGTTCATCTCTAACCACCTCTTACCTCTTGTAGAACTTCTAGGTTAGCCTTTCGGATAGTGCTTTTAAAGTTGTTGGTTACGAAAATCAGAAAAGCGTGGGGGAAGGGGAGGGCCCTCAGCTGGCCTCATCCCCTCCCTGGGGCAATGGCTTCCGGTACTCGTACGATATTCCGTCGTCTATTATGGCGAAGACCTCGTCCTCACCGTCTATGTAGTGTAGTATCGGCTTGTCCACAAGCTCGAAGGTCGTCTCCAAATCCTTGGGGGTCTTCAGGACGACCCTTTTCTGGACGGGCCCGGGTGCGCCCTTGACTATGTACGGCCTTATCTTGGCCAGCTCATCCTTGGGCGGTCTTGATGTGTAAACGTAGCCCACCAGGGGTATCAGCATCAGAAGTGCCAGCACTGTGGTCACTACCTTCGCCGTATCGAGGTTGCTGGTTACTCCCAGAACGCTTGCACTGACTTCTTCCTTGGTTGTCGTTGTCAGGGTTTTCTTTGCAGTCTTGCTGGTGTCAGTGAAGTAGTAAAGCCCGGCTCCGCTGTCCCTGATGAGTTCAACCTCATGGTCAAAGCTCCTGGTTATCTCCTTTCCACCGACTTTGCCGGTTCCCGAGACCTTTGTCGTTATGATTACCCTTCTGTTTAGCCTTTTCATTCCAAGCTCATTGGACACCTCTGCAGTCATCCTGTCCAGCTCTCCCATGTCGAGCGTGTACTCCACTGTGAATCCGCCGTTCTGGAGCTTGCCCTTCTCATCAAAGAGCGTGCCTTCCCACATGGTGACCTCTTCGCTCCCCTTGGTGACGTAGTATACAACCTTTCCGGTGACTTCATAGGTGCCGGTGCTGAGCGGCGGGTTTGAGCTGTATGTGTACGTCAGCAGGAACCTGTCAACGAGGGATATAGGATATTCGTCCCTGAAGACCATGTACCCGTAGATTTCGTTGGGCTTGAGATAAGCGGCGTGCTTCAGCTGTCCCTCTTCCTTAAACGTTCCCAGGGTCTGGGTGTTCACCACGTACGGGCTTGCGCTCATGAGCTTCACTGAGTAAAATGCAAAGACCAGGAAGAGAATCAGGAATACTCCCAGGACTTCCTTCCTTCTAATAAACCTAACCAACTTTTCCTTCTTCATCCTTCACATTCTCCTGTGCCGTTTTCATGATTAGAACTGTGGTCGTGATTGCATCCGCATTCATCCTGCTCCTGGCAGCACCCATCGTGGTCATCGCAGCAATCCACGGTCACGACGAGAGCATTGCTCGTTATGCCGTACTGAACTATGGTGGCCCCTTCGTTCAGGCTGTACTCGCCGCACGAGGTAAACTCCTGCTGTCCTCCGGGGTTCACTCTGGTGAATATTGTTATGTTTATGTGGACGCTCCCTCCCGCTGGAACAGTTACGTTCCATTCCATCTTTGTGGCCGGCCGGGCGTTGTGTCCCCCGTGTCCTCCTCCACAGTGCCCTCCGCACTGGTTGCCATCGTTTGCTGCCCAGAACCTGTACGTACCGGCACTTGCGCTGGTTCCGCTCAGACTCACGTTGAACTCCGCGGGTATCGTGTCGGTTATGGTCAGGGTGAGGTCATCCCCGGTTGGATTTGTTACCAGTATCTGGAAGATCCATTCTTGGTACGTCTTCAGGGGTATCCCGCTGGTGTTGCCGTAGAGGAGTATCTTTTCTATGGTCGGGTCACCAGTGACGACGAGTTTTATTGGGCAGGTTTCTACAACGGCATCTCCGCCATTCCAGCGGGCGCGCATTGTAATCGGGATTACGTACTCCCCCGGCGCGACATCACTTACGTTCACATGGCCGGCAAAGGTGTACTCATCCTCTGGGGCTATCATCCGCTCGGCGCCGTCTTCGGTTTCTATGAACATGTCCACGTTGCCCGGAAGGTCGGAGTAGTCCGGGTCGAGCGAGATCCATACATCCTTCATTTCGTTCAGATAGTTCCTTACCGTCAGCGCATCAAAGTCAGTCTCGCTGTATGGGCTGACTTCCACAACTGCGGCATAGCCGCCTTCACAGTCAAAGCCGAGGTACTCCTTATCATGGGGAACGACGGCAACTTTGACTTCTCTCGATGCTTCAAAGTTTACAAAGGTTCCACTGGAGCCTACGAGAATCAGCGATGCCAGTGCGAACGTTATAATAATTGAGAACAGAGCTTTCATATCCTAAACACCTCCGATATCCCTCTAAGGAAGGAAGTCCTCCTTCTCCTGATTCTAAGGACATCCTCGTTTCCGATGCCTGAGATTACGTAGAACGCCCCAAGGAACAGGGAAATCTCCATCAGAATGGCAAGGAGGGGCACCATCGGATGAATTCTGTAGAGTTCATCCAGAACTGAGACTGGAAGGATTGGCATGTATGCGTTGACTTGTAATCTGGGTGAATACATTGCAGTTTTTTGAGGAGCCTTCAGGGTAACAGTGATGGATCTCTCTTCCCCCTCGTTCAGCATGAACCCGTCCTCTGATACGGCGGTAATGGTTGGCCCCATTGAGACAAAATACGTCATAGGATATAGGTTTCTGTTCTTTATTGTAATTTCCTGCTGGAATTCCTCCCCTGGAAGATACCAGCCCTCCCTTAGTCCCCCCGCTGAGGTAACGGAATAAGTTATGGGTACTGTTTCCCACGAAACAAATGTGGATACGGCCACCATAATTAGGAGGAACACTGATGTTAGTGCATAGAGCGTCCTGAACTTTACTGTAATTTTTTTCTTTCTTTTTCTGGAGTGTGAAGTCTCGTCTCCTGCGAATGCTAAAATTCCGACTAGTATTAGGGCACCTGCAAGGAGCACCTTTCCGCGGTCTGAGAGACCCGTTCCAAGATAGTTTCCAAGCTGGGGTATCCTTAGGGGAGTGCCTTTAACTGTAATCACCGTGCCCGCTATTCTCTCTTTGGGTATCGGGGGGATATCGTGGCTTTGCTGGTCGGTTGCTATGTTGTTGTCCCCTTTTGTTATGTACCCACCTTCAGTAACGGCGTAAACCCTGTGAACTGTCCATACATCTCCAGTTTGAAAAACGATAATGTCACCCACTCCGGGATTTCTTGAAAGGGGATTGATGAAAAATACATCTCCCTTGTTTATGGTGGGTTCCATGCTCCCGGAGTATGCGTACGACATAAAAACCGGCCTGTCTAGGAGCATACCCACGAGGGAACCTGTAACGAGGATGCCTACGATCGTTAGTGCTAGGTACTCCACTATCCTTCTCATCCGCAGCCTCCTCCCCAGGCTTCTATTGTAATTCCTTCACTGTAGTCTCCCAGGTGGAGGCCGTAGGTGTCAATCCTCACTCCAACACCTACGCTATCGTTGGCATTCAGCTGGACTTCAACTGTACCGCTCCAGTTCCCATCAAACTTCCCGACAAAAAATCCCACCTTCTGGTTCTCTGAGCCTATCCTCACACATATCTCGCTATATCCTGTCTGGCTCTGGTTATTTTTAATGATAAAAGCGTTATTAAATACGTATGTGGAATTTGCACCCAGTCCCTCTCCGTATCCAGGATACAATGGGCTATCCGGTGAGATATCGATAACAAGAACACCACTATCAGAGTAAGCATACGGGGGGACGGGATAATCAACCGACAATGTTCCGTTTTCTGGAGTGGCGTAGACAACCGTTAGGGGATCTGCGGAGTATATCTCCCATACTCCTATGAGTAGAACTATGATGATTCCAATACTCGTGCCAACCTTTGTTCTCCTTTCCACTTCTCTCTCCCCCTGCATATATGATAAAAAGGAGCAAATGCTCCGGAACTAAACTGTTCACTCTCCCTCGCAAGGTCCAGGAACCGCGTAGAACTGAACCTGACCGTTTATTGCGTCTCCATCAACCAAGCCAGTGCTGTCCAGAATAAGTCCAATAGGCACGACTTCGCCGGGCATCACGGTTACATCGAGGGTGGTCTCACCGGGCTGACCCGTATAGTTCCCAACAAAGAACTTGACACCACCGTCTCCGCTGTACGTGATGTGCATACAGATTGGGGTTCCTTCCCAAAGGTCGTTGCTGACACCGAAGACTTCCTTGAAAACATACGTGCTGTTGGGACTAACGCCTTCACCGAATCCTTCCTGCCAGTTCCCGTTGTACTTGCTCAGGTCTATGACCAGCATACCGTTGTCGTTAATGTACGCGTAGGGTTGCATGGGCCGTAGGTCTATAAGCTCACTGTCATCCGGGACAACCTGGATGTGGACGCCTCTGTCGGCTTCAAAGTATGCAAAGTGAGCGCTACTTGCTGCTACTGCAACTAAGAGTCCTATCATAAGTGCAAAGAGTCCTATGATCTTTCTCATCTCAGCCACCTCCACACTCAATAGGTGCTTCGCTGGCAGGCCATGCCTGGATGTTTATGTTTATGTCGTAGCTTCCCAAGGTGTTGGCTGCTGCGAGTTCCATCCCAACGCCAAGTGCCTCTCCGGGTTCAAGATAGAAGCAGACATCTCCGACGGCTGTATCCGAATTGTAAGGCTGACCGCCCCCGTTTGTGTTGTACATCATGCCGTTGGGCTCGTAGAATGAGACCATTCCGGGATCCGATGAGGTAATCCTGACTACGATGGTTTCCTGCTCCCAGAGGTGGTTGCTCACGTTAAATACCTCGTCAAAGTTGTACCTGCTCTGTGGGCTGAGTCCCAGTCCTCTTGCAGGAACTGGCATATTCTGCTCCTCGTCCCACTTCCACCAGCTCTCATCATCCCATCCTGGCCAGTTGGGATTGTCCGCTGAGAAGTCAATAACAAGTTGCCCTCCATCGTTAAGGTACGCGTAGGGCTGGACAGGCGTTAGATCAATAAGCTCGCTGTCGTCTGGAACAACGGCGATATGAACGCTCCTTTGGGCCCTGTAGTCCCTGAAGGTTGCGCTCGTGCCTAGTGCAAAGGCCGCCGCGATCATCAGCCCCAGCATACCGAGGGCCAAAACTTTCTTCATGGTACATTCCTCCATGTTTTCCAAATACCGACACCCTAGGCGGAGGCCATCATGGGGATGCCTCATTGACTATGGCGGGGTCAACCTATATAGTAAATTCCGGCTTACTGAGTGGTAATCCCTCATTACCAGGAGTGAAACAACTCAATTTGATTAAAACAGGCGAGTTATAGCAGTGATCTGCTAGAACAGCCTCTTAATTTTCCTGTGGTGGATTATACTTATGACCAGGTACACCATGGCAGCCAGCAATAGGGACATGCTGCCGAGATACCAACCAGCGATTATGAATATTACCGACGTCCCCATGTAGAAGGTGCTCCAGCTGATGTCGTGCTTGTTGACAACTTCCATGTAGACGGTTACATCTTCAGGGATCTTCAGAAGGGTAACGATGCCGTGGTTGAACGTTACGACACCTTCCCGCTCCAGCTTGGGGATATGTGTCTGGATCAGGCTGACATAGACGCTTTTCCTGTGCTTCCGGTTGGTGTCTCCCTCCCTTTCAGCTATGTATTCCACAAGTTCTCTGAGTTCGGCATGACCCTCTCTCTGTTGGAGGAACTCAATCATCATCATTCTCCTCGTATTTCCGAGGATCACGGTTGAGCTGTCAATGCTCCCAGCCATCGTATCACCGCAACCTGTAATGCTTTCTTTTATTCCCGTTGGTGTAGAATGCCTCTACTTTCTTTTGCTCCACGAGTTTCCTGAGGGTTCTCTCGACCTTCTGCCTTGTACAGAAGATGCCCCTTTCGTTGAGAAACCGAGTCAGAAAAGCAACACTGAGCGATCCGTGCCTTCTGAGGAGGTCTGTAATCTCAACCTCCAGGTTAACTACTTTGCTCACATCCTCACCTCCCTCCGTGTTAAGCAATGTGTATGTAACATTATCATAAGTTGGTGGCCGACTATTTAAAAGTTCCTGAAAAGTTCGATTTCCGCGTTTTTTAGCGTTTTGTGCCCTCTTACGGAGAATGGGAGGATTATCGTTTAGAACTGCTGGTGAGGAGCATTTATTGAATAGAGGTTTTTTGGAGCGCGTTCAGGACTTTGGAAAAAATACAAACTCATGCAGAATCTTGAGATATCTCCAGTAAAAATTCGGGCAGAATGGGGGATTCGGATTATTTCCCGTGGGGGTTTCTGAAAAGCCTTTTTCTACATGAAACTCTGTGGAGTTGAATATGCGGGTTGAAAACCGAACTTGAAGCCGAGAGAAAATGGTGGGGTTCGAGGGTCTGGAGCCCAGTTGAATGGTAGCCCCGCGGGGATTCGAACCCCGGTCGCGGGATCCAGAGTCCCGCATGCTTGGCCGCTACACCACGGGGCTGTGCCCGTTGATAGGTTCAGGGTGGGATTTATAAATTTTATCCCTCGAAACTTTGCCGGGCAAAGTTGCCCGATAGGGTTTATCAAAGTTAGTGATTCCCCTTTATGTGGCTTATTTTGGAGTGGTTTTCTCTGAATATTTGTTCTTTTGGTAAGATTGGGTTCTTTTTCCAAAGCTTGTTTAAAAAGGTTCGGTTTTTTAGCGCTCCTTTGGAGCGCGGATTGAAGTCGAACCCGTTAAAGTGTTCTCCTGAACTACTGAATCCAGCGTACAATCCGACCACTAAACAAAAACCCACTAAGAACCTGACCACTCAAAAAGAATCACAGTCTTTTGATCAAACTTTTCGCCAGAAAAGTTTGTTTTCTGGTGGGGCCGCCGAGATTTGAACTCGGGTCCCCGGCTCCCGAAGCCGGAAGGATAGGCCAAGCTACCCCACGGCCCCATGCCCGCTGTTAAGGGCAGTCGCAGGACTTATAAAGTTTACGGAACAGTCTGATGAAGGTGGAGGGATGACAGTGAAAATCAGCGTTATAGTTCCCACCTACAACGAACGTGAAAACCTTGAGGAGCTCTTTGAGCGAATCGGGGGGGCTTTGAAAGACTACGACTATGAAATCATCGTTGTCGATGACGATTCTCCGGACAGGACATGGGAGTTTGCCCAGGAGCTTTCGGAAAGGTACCCCGTCAGGGTCATACGGAGAACCGAGGAAAAAGGCCTCTCCTCCGCCGTCATCAGGGGTTTCAAAGAGGCCCATGGCGATATATTTGTCGTCATGGACGCCGACCTTCAGCATCCGCCGGAGGTTATACCCCAACTCCTGAACGCCATTGAAAACGGCGCCGATGTGGCAATCGCAAGCAGGTATGTTCCTGGCGGCGGTGTGAAGAACTGGTACTGGTACCGGAAGCTTATCTCCAGAGGCGCGATTATGGTGGGCCGCCTCGCACTCCCCAGGATAAGGGACGTCAAAGACCCTGTGAGCGGCTTCTTTGCCCTCAGAAGGGAGGTCGTTGAAGGGGTGGAGCTCAATCCAGTCGGGTTTAAGATTCTGATGGAGGTTCTGATTAAAGGCAGGTACAAGAAGGTTACCGAGGTTCCTTTTACCTTTGGCCTCAGGCGGGCGGGAGAGAGCAAGCTTGGAACGAAGACCATGCTGAACTATCTCAGGCACGTCTACCGGCTCATGCGCTGGGAGGGCGAGCTGGACAGGCTGATTAAGTTCACCCTCGTTGGCCTCTCAGGGGTTGTGGTTAACCAGGGGTTTCTGTGGCTCTTTGTTTCGGGCTTCGGCTGGGATAAAATACTGGCCAACATCCCCGCGACCGAACTGGCCATACTGAACAACTTCACCTGGAACGACCTCTGGACGTTCAGAGACCTCAAGAGAAAGCCGCTGTGGAGGAGGCTCGCCAACTTCCACATCGCGGCCTTAACCGGCGCGGTTGTCCAGTGGATTATCTACGCTGGGCTTGTGCTCCTCGGGATGAACTACCTCGTGGCGAACATGTTCGGCATCGTGGTTTCATTCGTCGTGCGCTTCCTCGTTAACAGGCACGTGACGTGGGGCTAGCGCCCCTATGACAACCCCTATCAGCGTCATGAAGTACAAGAAGAACACGGCGAGGACGAAGTCCTCCCCAATTCCGGTGGGGAGCCTTTTGGAGATCGCTATTGTTATAGTGATGAAAAATGCCAGCGTTCCTGGAAGTCCCAGGGCGGCCGTGGAGGCAAAGAGTAAGAGTCCATCGACGTTTCTCCACTTCCTGTAAAGCCATGTGACCAGGGCCACGACGACAATTGGGAGCACAAGGAAAAGCAGCTCAAAGAAATTGTGGCACCGGAGGCTCCATTCGAGATCGGCAATCCCGAGACAGAGGCGCTTCCTGAAGAACCAGGAGGGGTTGAAGTAATCCTCCAGCAAAAAGAGGCCGGCAGTGAGCCATGATGCGAGGAACCCAAAGGTTCCCTTGAAAGCTCCGGTTCTCATGGTTGATAATAACACAGGCCGGCATATAAATCTTCGGGACGTTATCTGCCCGTTTGCTCCATGATGTTATGATATCCTCTTTTCGTCGGGCTATGGCTCTTTGAAAGGTAACGTTGAGATATCCAGTGTGTCACTCGGTTACGTCACGTTTCAACCCGCTTTTCACATCGTAGGTTCATGTGGACATCAATGGACACTTCAACCTTAAATACCCTTGGAGCGTTTATGTAGTACGGAGGGAGTGGTCATGTACGTGGGAGAACTCCTCAAGAGCCTCGACCGGGTTTCAACTGGCGTTCCGGGACTTGACAATCTCATCGGTGGGGGATTCATCCCGGGCAGGGTTTACCTTATAATCGGCCCCCCTGGGAGCGGGAAGACGACCTTTGGAATTCAGTTTCTTATTGAGGGCGCTAAAAAAGACGAGAAGGGGCTTTTTATATCCCTTCTGGAGCATCCGAAGATAATAACACAGGACATGCTCCGCTACAACTTTGGTCTCCTGACCCACCTCCAGTCGAAGAGGATACTCTTCTATGACATGGGAGAGAGCATCTTTGGCGCTGGAAGAAGGTTCACATGGAGCGAGATATTTGAGAGAATCCTTCGCATTATTGAGACGGAGGACGTTAAAAGGGTCGTCATAGACTCGTTCACCTCGCTGGAGTATTCGGTCCTTGACCCCGAGCACAAGAGGATGGCCCTGGGCAGGTTCATAAGGAAGCTCCACGGGATGGGGATTACGTGCCTTATACTGGCGGAGATGATGAGTTCTGAGACCTACACCGAGGACTACTACCTCACCGATGGTGTCATAGTCCTCCACCACTTCATGAGGAACTACCAGATGGTGCGGGCCCTTCAGGTTCTGAAGATGCATGGCGTTGCCCACGACAGCAACCTCAAGAAACTTCGCTTCACCGAAGAGGGGCTCAGGGTCTATCCAGAGGCACCGTTCTGAGGTGGAACTATGGAAGAAGTGAAAAAGCTCATGCAGGAGGCCTACGAGTTCGGCTACTTCGTAGGCTACAAAGGACACAGCGAATGGGCTGAGTGGGTTCGCGAGCGCAGGGAGAGGCTCTACGCGAGAGCACAGGAGCTCGGCGTCTACGAGCTCGTAAAGAATGCCTACAACCGTGGAAAACTGGAGGGGGCGAAGAAGAGGGAGGAGGAGATAAGAAAGGGGCTTGGAAAGGAGGGCGCAGGTGAGGAGCGCCCGGGACCGAAGACGGCTCTTCCTGAAGGCGAAGAGGAAGGGGGAGTGGAGGCGGAGTTTGCACGCTTCCTTGAAACCACCCGGCTTTTTCTCCCTCCCGACCTTCTGGATACCATGAAGCACCTGAAGCCTCCAAGGATGCTCCGTATAGGGCACTGAGCTCTTCTCTTCTATGCGAGCACCTTAAATATTCTGTGGAAGATTATCCTTGGGGATAACCATGAAGCGCTTTTTAAAAGAAGCAGAGGTTTTTGATTCCTCAAATGTTCTCCACTACATAGCCGAGATAAGCCAGTTCCACAGGATACAGGGCTCAAAAGAGCTCCCCGAGGCTGTTCGCTTCATCAGGGAGGAGCTCAGGGTATGGGGGATCAACGCGGAGCTTTACGAGGAGTTCTACGACGGCAAAAGCTGGTTCCTGACCCTCAAGTCGCCCATAGCCTGGGATCTGGTGCACGGAAAGGTCGAGGTTCTGGATAAAACCCTGACGACCTCTCAAAGTCCCCTCGTCGTCATGGCACACTCACCAAGCGGAAAGGCCGAGGGCGAAGTGGTTCACATAGTCCGCGAGGAGGACTGGAAGAACGCCGGAGGAAAGATAGTCCTGGTTGGGAAGGAGTGGCGCGACGCCTACAGGAAGGCCAACGAGGCCGGAGCTGTGGGCTTCATCGCTTACCGCGAAGGAACCGGGGGGGCTATACCCTACATCGGCCTGTTTCTGAGCGCGGACGACCTTGAGTGGGCGAAAATTCCCGCCGTTGCCATTCCCGAAAGTCTGGCCAGAGGCATAATAGGAAAGCTCAACGCCGGGGAGAGGGTTGAGGCCAGGATCGAGGTTGAAGCCCAGATAAACGAGCGCCAGGTTCTGCCGATCCTCTATGCCGAGATCGGGAAGGAGCCGTTCATCCTCTTCACCGCCCACATCTGCCATCCGAAGCCCGGCGCCAACGACAACGCTAGCGGAAGCGCGATGCTCATAGAGCTGGCGAGGGTTCTCAGCCGGCTCTACGACGACTCCTTCCGCTTCGGCTTTGCCTTCCTCTGGATCCCGGAGTACTACGGCACGCAGGCCTTCGTGGAGAAATACGCCGAGCTTGAGAAGTACTACGCCGTCATAAACCTCGATATGGTGGCAGGGAGTGAGGATCGGGCCGGCTCAACGATAATGCTCGTGAGGACTCCGATTTCTCGCTTCTCCATTGTTTCTGGGGTTCTTGAGTACTTCCTGGAGCTGGCTAACGGGGCTGGGAAGAGCTTCTCGGGAAGCCCTCTCCCCCAGATAAAGCTCAAGAGCTATCCCTACGAGATGGGCAGCGACCACGATGTCTTCAACTTCTTTGGAATTCCGTCGGTGATGCCGATAACGTGGCCCGACCGCTTCTACCACTCCAGCGAGGACACCGTTGAAAAGGTGAGCAAGACCAGCATAGAGATCATCGGTAAAGCAGTTCTGGCCACCGCCCTGGCCCTTGCCAAGGCAACTGGGGATGAACTCGGGCGCTTTGCACGCGGCTACGCCATGAAGTACCTCGGCGAACTTTCCATGGAGAGGGACACGGAAAACGCAGAAAAGCTGGTGATGATGGGCCTGGCCAGAGATTCCAGGTTCCTTGGCATCGAGAGCGGTCACCCCTTTGAGAGAAAGCCGTGGATGCGGTGGGTGCGGAAGGGCAGGGTCTCGGGTGAGCTCATAAAGGACGTTAATGAGAATGCCTACGAGGAGTTTAAGGAGCTTACCCGGGACAGGAAGATGCTCGTGCACCTCCACGAGCTCCTGATGCTCGGCGAGCTCCTTCCGAAGGAAGAAGCAATGCACGCTCTAAGGGAAGAGTTCGGGGAGGTTGAAGAAGAAAAGCTCGAAAGACTCCTGGCCCTGCTGGAGGAGATAGGGGTTATAGAGAGGCTCTAGTTTCTCTGCCTGGATGTGCTTTTGAGCTCCTTTTCGATTTCGTTTATCCTCTTTATCAGGCTTTCCTTGATGTGTTCAAGAACCTCGCTCGGTGAGACGGCTGTGTAAACGTAGCCCAGCCAGCCCTGTTCAATGAGCTTTCTCCTGAGTATCCCCTTGCGGTAGAGGCTGAGCACGTGCTCCCTAACCGAGCGCTCGCTGATGCCTAGTTCCCTCTGTATCTCGGTTATCCTCATGGGTTCACTCTTTTCGAGCAGGAGACGGTATATCCTCAGCTCCGTCTTCTTAACACCGAGTGAGCGAAGCAGTGCCTCAAGCCTCTCGTAGACGTCGCTCATCTTCGGGTCACCTGATATACTTTTATCCCACCTATGAAGTATTATCTTCATAACCTTAATAAACTTTGCCCGTCCGTGAATGTTATAAAGACTCTCTATTGCCCTAGAGTGAAATACGCCCCAAGTAAATTCCCTCCGGCAGGAAAGCTTCTCCCTCCCTAAAATCCTTCAGGAAGGGCACCATCTTTATACCCTGCCTCACGTCGAAGCCCTCGATGAAGGGGTTGATCGTGGGGAGGATGAGAAACCTGCCCACGCGGAAGAAGACTTTCATTTTCCTGGATGTCCCACCCCTCTTGAACGTATACGCGGGGTGTATGTGCCCCAGGTAGCCTTCAGAAAACTCGATCTCTGGCAGGTTCCTATGCCCGTGGAGGAAGAGGAACCCGTCTATAAGCGCGTGCTCAGCGACATCAACGTTGGGAAACTTTTCGGTTACCTCCTCTATCCTGCCATCGTGGTTTCCCTTGGTGATTATGGTGGGTGTTCCCCGAAGGTCTGAGAAGAAGCCCATAAGGAGGCGCTTCATCATGAAGCTCAGCCCTATCGGCTCCTTGATGTCACCGAGGAGTATCAGCAGGTCTGGGTCTTTTTCGGCTATGAACTCCGCGAGCCTCTCCTCGAAGTGAGTCCGTACCCTCAATCCTCTGGAGAGCTCAAAGCCGATGTGGGGGTCCGCTATTAGAAGAGTCCTTCCCCGGGAAGTTTCAATCTCCATTGAGAGCCGCTCGAAGGTTTCAAAAGAGTACATGGAACCACCGGGCAAAAGGATAAGAAGAGGAGCATCAGATCAGCCCGCGCTCCTTCCTGCGCTGCCTCTTCAAGCGCCTAATCCTCTTCTTGATCCACTTCCACCTCATTCTTCCCTTCTTCTTCCACTTCCTTGGGCGCCTCTTCATGATCATCACCCCTGACTTTTCTCTCCAGCCTTAGCTCCAGCGGTTCCTTTTTAAGCTTTTCCGTGAGAGAGTGTCGGTTACCTTTGAACCGTCGAAACGGTGTATCAACGCCCCAGTGGGGCACAAACCTCTGAAGACAGCGGCTTCTCACCCTCAAAAATTTCCAAAATTTTAACGGCTTTTTATCCGTATCTTGTGTTGTAAATCGGATTTTTGTATGAATGCGTTACTGTTGATATTGCAATTCAATGTTGGATACAGGATTCTGGGTAAATCCTTCATAAAGACCCAGATAAATGCGAGACACACTTCCGCTAATCTTATCTATTCTGGAGGCAACTTTGAACGGTGGTAGCATGAAAGTGGCATACGTCCAGATGGAGCCGGCCCTCCTTGAGCCCGATGTGAACTACTCCAAGGCCGAGGAGATGGTTCGTGAGGCTGTAGATAAGGGAGCCAAACTCGTGGTTTTACCGGAGCTCTTTGATACCGGCTACAACTTCGAGAGCAGGAGCGAGGTTGAAGAAGTTGCAGGCCAGATTCCGGACGGCCCGACGACCCGTTTCCTCATGGAGCTTTCGAACGAGCTGGGGGTCTTCATCGTGGCCGGAACTGCTGAAAAGGATGAGAAGGGCAGGCTCTATAACTCCGCCGTGATGACGGGCCCGATAGGCAGCGGCTACATAGGGAAGTACCGCAAGGTTCACCTGTTCTACCGCGAGAAGCTCTTCTTCGAGCCGGGCAACCTCGGCTTCCACGTCTTCAACATCGGCATAGCCAAAGTTGGGGTGATGATATGCTTTGACTGGTTCTTCCCGGAATCCGCTAGAACCCTCGCCCTCAAAGGGGCCGACATCATAGCCCACCCCAGCAACCTCGTCATGCTCTACGCCCCGAGGGCGATGCCGATTCGGGCTTTAGAGAACAGTGTTTACACCATCACCGCCAATAGAATCGGTGAGGAAAGGGGCTTGCGCTTCATAGGCAGGAGCACCATAGCATCTCCAAAGGCAGAGGTTCTCGCGATGGGCAGCGAGGATAAAGAAGAGGTCGCCGTTGTCGAGGTCGACCTCTCGCTCGCAAGGGACAAGCGGCTCAATGACATAAACGATGTCTTCAGGGACAGACGACCTGAGTTCTACTCGCTGTGATAATATCCATCCTATCCATTTCTTTGTATTTTAGAGTGTTTGTATATTTTTTGCTCCAATCCTGGGCCATTACCAACCGTGTTGTAATGTCACCAATATTTGAAGGACAGTATCCAATAACATCCAATGGAATGCACTGCCCGTTGGAAAATCTACATAAAACTCCCCCCAAAGGGCTCTGTTCCCGGTTCTGTGTTCTCTTCCGAAAGTATTTTAAGAACTAGGGCAGTAGACGCTAGATGATGGCGAGAAAAAGGAAGTACATCCTTTTGGTTGTGCCCGTTGCGGTTGCCCTAGTGATTGGACTAGTGGTCAATGCCGAGATGTTCCCGGCAGACTATTCGTACCAGAAGGGCATCTTCGGGCCCCACAACGTCCAGGCCGAGCTTCTTCCGGCGAATTCACATATACGCGGCCAGATAATAGCCCAGAACCCGTTTTCAGCCTATGTGGTTGTCTCAAAGTCTGGCTACTTTGAGGACGTTGACGGAGATAACGTCGTTCTCAGCTGGGAAAACGTCACTGAGGTGAACCTTGATTTCAACCTCTCCGACGGAAACTACTACCTCGTTATCAAAAACGGCAACGTTAGCCAGGAAATAGAGATGAGGTTTAGAGCGGACGGCTGAAATCTCTAAGCACAAGTTCTGCGACGTCCTTTCTTGGCTTTTTGAAGTACAGCAGACCCCAGACGTTTTTAACGCCCCTGCTTTCTCCGGGTATGAGCCGGGCCTCTCTGAAGAAGACCCTTCCGATTGCGAGCTGGGTTGAGATGTCCCAGTAGTGGAAGTCAACGTCGCTTATCTTCTTGAATCCCGGAAGGATGTAGTAGCCCCTTTTGAACGTCCCCCTAACGAAGTTGTAACCCTCGTGCATTGAGGCTATGGTATGGCCCTCTTTTCTGCCCTCCACCAGGAACTTTTTGTACCCTGCACGGTACATTACCCAGTAAACCCTGTCCATGTCCTCTATCAGGAAAACGCCATCATCACTGAGCGATAGGGCAACCCCCGCGAACAGCTTGACTGCATCGAAGGGGTCAAAGTGCGGCATGGTGAATCCCCACAGCACGGCAACGTCGTGCTCGTCCACCAGCTTTGCAACCCCCCGGGCATCTCCTTGAACCATCCTCAGTTCGGGACTTATTCCGGCCAGCCTAACCCATTCTCTCGCCAGCTCAAGGTCGTCCTTCCTCGCATCGAGGAGCGTTAGGAGTCTGGCCCCGGTCACCTTTGCGATGGCAACGCCCGCTATACCCGTCCCGGCGCATATGTCCAGAACTCGACCCTTTGACGGCAGTTCATCCGAAATGCTCCTGAAGAGCTCCTCTATCTTCCTGAATCTCTCCCTTGCCCTTTCATCCCCTGGATCCATCCTCCAGTTGATGTAGCGGTAGAGCTCCTCTAGGGACATGTCATCACCACGAGGGAGAATGTGTGAAATTATTTAAATCCATCGAAAGGTTTAAATATTTTGTCAACTTACATGAGTTGACAAGGTGAGAACATGAGAACAGGAAATGCGAGAGAATATAATATACTCCTATTTCTCGAGCTGGTGGTTTTTACCGCGGGAGTTGCCCTTGAAAATACCCTGTTAATCATGGCTTTCTTCATTCTTCTCATGGTAACGCCAGTTTTCTTCCATGGGCGCGCCGTTAGGGTCAAAGGGAGAAAAATAACCCTGGAATGGGGATTATTACTCAAGCGTCATGTTGATATATCATTCAGTGAGATCTTAGATGTTATCGATGCTTCATCTAGCAGATATCTCATCCTCGCTAGATACACGCCCGAGATCCTTCTTGTCCCCCTCGGCATGTTTATCGGTGGGGTGGGAATATTCTTCACAGCCCAGTACAGGTGGGTGGGTCTTGGGTGGATGTTTTTTGGGAGCGTTGAACTCGTAACTTATACCATCTCCGAAAGAAAAAGGGCGGCTTTGATTATTGTTCTTATAACAATCGTTTTCTCGCTCCTTGCCTCTATTATAAAAACATCTTTTGTAGTTCCTATCTTGGTAGCTGGAGTTATAATGGCAGTTTTCGTCCGGGAAGGAGGTCCAATGATTATGAACACTCTCTTCATCGTTACCGAGCGCGGAGTTTATCAACTCAGGTATGACTCGAAGGAGGAAGTGAAAAATTTGTTATCCGTTATAGGTGATGAGGGTGAGGATTAGAGAAGCATGGCTAGTCTCAACTCCCGGGACGCTGATGCTCCTCAGAATCGGGGCAGTTGGTCTGCTCTCCCCGAATAGGGGTAAGGAGGTTCTAAAACTCATCGGGGAGGCCATGGGAGATGCTTAGACTTCCGGAGGGCATGGGGCGGGTCTGGCTGATGAGGGCCAGGGGAATGCGCGAGGTCGAGATAGCGGAGGCCCTCGGAATTTCCCGCCAGGCGGTAAACAAGGCCCTGAAGGATGCCCGGGTGAAGCTCTTCGAGGCCTTCTTTGGCCTCACGGAGGTCTTCTCCTGGGATATTGTGAGGGTCAACGCCGAGAAGGGGTTCATGGTCGCTAGGGGGAAGTGCCTAGATAAAAACGTCCGCGTTTACGCCTTCTACTTCCCGGGAAAGGGGATAAGAGCATTCTTCGAGGAGAACCTGCCCGACTATGTGCTTGAGCACGCCGTTGAGTTGGGAATAACAAGAAAGCCCGATAGGGAGGAGCTGATAAAGGCATTAGAGAGCTGATTTAACACCCCTTACGGCCACTATGAGCCTGAGCGTCTCTATAACTATAAGCCCCACCCCTCCGAGGACTATCGCGTCTAAGAATGCCGGCGAGCTGAAGGAGTACGCGTTGTAGAGAATTGAATAGACGGAGGCACTCCATATTATGAACTGAATCGCCGTGAGGAGCTCAAGGATTATCCTGGCGACTTTCTCATTCCCCTTGGGTATTCTCAGGGCAAGGGGGTCCCTTCCGAGGTACGTCAGTCCGAGGATGAAGAAGGAAACCCCCACCGGTGTCAGGAACGCTCCAATCGATTTGGGCTCGAAGCGGTCGGCCATTCCCCGGGCATCGAAGTGGACCGCTATGATTTCCGGCATTCTTCCCCAGCTAACGGCGAGGAGAATGAGGTATGACGCGAGCAGAACACCCTGAACGGCGAGGTAGGGCCTGACGTCCACTTTGGATATGGGCTTTGGCTCGCCGACGGCCGGCGTTGAGATATCCTCCAGCTCAACGGTCTCCCTGGCTATCGTGAAGCTTCTTTTGATTATAAGGGCAGTCCCGACGAGCATCGCAACCGTCAGGAGGGCAACGTTGCCGGTGAAACTCAGGATTCCAAGAAGAACGCCGAGCACCATAAACGCCTTCCCCGCGAACTCGTTCGTTCTCCTCCAGGCTTCCCTCGATTGAAACGTGTAGCCTATCCTCACTCCTATCGCGTGGTTCGGCCTGTCCCTGTAGAGGTAGGTCAGCAATCCTGCGAAGAACATTGTGGCAGAGATGAAAAGCCCGAAAATTGTATCGGGACTTGGCATCAGCCCCCCTCCATCCTTTCAAGCGTCTCCATTATCGCGCCTATCTCCATCCTCAGCTCGTTCAGCACTTCCCTGCCCAGCTTTGTCAGGGAATAGTACTTCCTCGGCCTTCCCCCGACCTCCGCCCAGGTGTCTCCCACCAAGCCGGTCTTCTTCAGGCTCTTGAGGATGTCGTACAAAGCGCCCTCACTGGGCACGATCCTGCCGTCGCTGAGCTCCTCCAGTCTTTTCCGTATTGCGTAGCCGTGGAGCTCTTCTTCCCTCTCCAGGAGCAGGAGCACTAGGTACGAGTAGAGCCCGGAGCGGAGGTCTTTTCTCAGCTTCTTAAGGGCTTTCTCCTTCCTGTCCACCAGCACGTCGCTCACCACAGGGCTTCCTCTTCCTTCGGGAGCTCGACCTTTGCCTTTGGAATGGTGTAGTACAGCAGTCCCAGTGCGGCGAGGGCGGTTATAAACTCTACCGCGTACATGACCGGCTCGCTTTTCGTGAGCTGGTAGTACGCCGCCAGGGAATCGATAACCGTGTGGATTCCTATCATCGCCAGAAGGCCCGTCTTCCCGTAGCCTTCCCTGTAGGCGTACGCGAGGTATATTCCGGTTCCGACGTGGAACAGGACGACGAAGTAGCGCTCCACCATCGAGAGGAGCGCCGTGCTCAGCGGCACGTCGAGCGGCTTTCCAGTTGCCATAGCTCCGGCGAGGGCCGCTCCGGCTATAACGAAGACCTCCGTTATTCCGAAACCCAGTCCCATGAACAGGCCGGTGTTCAGGCTCTTCCCCTTCACGAGGAGGTACTTCGCCCCCTCCTGGGCTATGCCGGCGATGAGCCCGAGCCATATCGAAACACCTATGATAAAGGTGGTTCCCCTGGCTATGACGTCTGCGTTGGACTTTATCCCCATTCCGAGGAGCGGGAGCTGCTGGACGGGGTTTTGAATGATCATTGCAATGAAAAACGCGGCCAAGCCGAGAACGAACTCTCCCCATCTCTGCTTTTCGAAGCCGAGGAAGTAGAGCGTTGCCCACGCCAGCAGCCCGCCGAGTATGGGGAACGGAAGGAGGTACATGCTCACTCCTCCTTGACCCTCTCAACGACCACCGCCGTGCCGTAGGCGTATATCTCGGCCATCCCCGAGGCAACCGCGGATGTCATGAAGCGGACCCCTATGACGGCATTGGCCCCCATGTCCTCCGCGTGGAGCCTCATCCTCCTCAGCGCCTCTTCTCTAGCTTCTGCCAGCATCTGAGTATATTCCTGCACCTCTCCGCCCTTCAGGTTCTTGAAGAAGGCCATTATGTCCCTTCCGACGTGGGTTGCCCTGACGATACCGCCCCTGGCGAGGCCCTTGACCTCGACCACGCGGTAGCCGGGGATTTTCTCTGTGGTCGTTATGATGAACTCACCCATACTCATCACCCCGATGCATCGAACTTCGAGGTATTATTTGCTTTAGAATATTTAAGGCTTTTCCCTGTCTAGGGACCTCGGCGGAAGTTAATGAAAAATATGACCGTGGCCGTGCTCAGGGTCAGTGAGATGGGTGCGGAGAGGAGCAGACCGACCACCAGACCGGCTATCCCCATGTTGGTCACTATGAGCGTCAGTGGAATTGAGATCAGCGTCCCCACGGCAAGATAGTTGATGGCGTAGCTGAGGTATTCACCGCCGTTTTTGGCCATGTTGAGGCTCTCCGCTAGGGCATCCATGAAGCTGAGGTTATAGATTGAAATTAAGAAAGGTGTCCCATAAATGGCGTAAAGGAATATAAGAAGCCCCAGAAAAGCCGAGAGGGCCATAAACGGTGAGACCATTACGGTGAGGATTAGAAACATCATGACCGCGTAGAGCATGGCGTTAAACTTGAGGAACTCGGGAAAGTCCCTTCCGGCGTTCTTGAGAAAGTCGCTCTCGCGCATCAGAACCTCATCCCTTATGCTTCCAATGTAACCCGCTTCGAGGTAGCTTCCAAGGAGAATAAAGAGCGCCGTGAAGGTTATGCCCTCTAGGGAAAAGACAGCACCTGAGGCCTTCGCCGGAAGGGAGACGAGGCTCCAGAGGGTGGGTGTCGGCTCGGGCAGGGGGAACTGAATCCCGAAATGGAAGCCCTCGACGTTTAGAGCTTCCAGGACCTTCTCGTAGTTAAGCAGGCTCATCACTACCGGCACTGGAAGGAGCCATTTGGTCTCCTCAAACTTTCCCCATGCCTCACCGAGGAGTCTGAAAAACTCCACCACGTTGTTCACCAATCTCTATCATTAATTTCCAGTTTTTAACCTTTTCCAATAGTATCGATGCCGATGGGCATTTAAAGGCTTTTCCGCTATGGACTCCGGTGGGTTCAATGCATGAAGTTTCGAGTCGCGAGATATTGGAAACCCTTCGAGAGCTCAACGCCAAGCGCGTGCTCATCCAGACGCCTGAGGGACTGAAGAAGGAAGCCCAATCTCTGGCCGATTTCCTTGAGGAGAACGGAATCGAGGCGATAATAAGCGGGGATATAAACTACGGTGCCTGTGACCCTGCCGATAGAGAGGCAAAGCTCCTCGGCTGCGATGCGCTGATACACCTCGGTCACAGCTACATGCGCCTCCACCTGGAGGTTCCAACGATATTCGTCCCGGCCTTTGCAGGGGTGGACGTTGTTCCGGCCTTGGAGAAGAACCTGGGGGAAATCCGAAAGCTAGGAAAAAGGATAGCCCTCGTCACGACGGCCCAGCATATTCACCAGCTCGGAAAGGCAAAGGAGTTCCTGGAACAGAAAGGCTTTGACGTCCTCGTTGGAAAAGGCGACTCCCGTGTCAGCTGGCCCGGCCAGGTTCTCGGGTGTAACTTTTCGGCGGCCAAATTGGATGCCGACGGCGTCCTCTTCATCGGCGCCGGCTATTTCCACCCCCTCGGCGTTGCGGTCGCGACGGGTAAACCGACCTTGGCGGTCAACCCCTACTCAGGTGATGCTATATGGATGGACCGGGAGGCTGAGAGGCTCATAAGGAAGCGCTGGGCGCAGATAGCGAAGGCCATGGATGCTCAAAAATTCGGCGTCATAACCAGCACCAAGAAGGGTCAGCTTCGCTTGGCTGAGGCGAAGCGCGTCGTCGAACTCCTCCGGGAGCACGGGAAATACGCGAGGCTCATAGCCATGAACCACATTAACTACCCGGCTTTGGAAGGCTTCGACTTCGATGCCTACGTCGTCGTTGCCTGTCCCCGCGTGCCTATAGACGACTACGAGAACTGGAGAAAGCCCGTGCTGACGCCGGCCGAGGTGGAGATACTGCTCGGTCTCCGCGAGGACTACGCTTTCGATGAGATACTTGGGGCTGAACGAAAATTCGATGAGCCTCTTGGGGTGAGTGTCAGGTAGCTCTACCGCCCCTTTCAAGGCTCCTCAGAACGTTTAAGGCGTCCTCCCGCGTTCTTACCCGCACTCTAATGCCATTTTCATTTGCCAAATCCTGTATTAACTTTTTAGTTGGGAACTCGCCGAGAAACATTGTCAGTGTCTTATATACACTTTCAGGATCTTCCTGCCCCTCAAGCTCTTTCATGGCGTATTCAACACATTCGATCATTGCACTCAAAAAGCTGTGCTTTCTTCGGAGAGTTTTGAGCACCTCTTCGGCCATACCTATTCACCGAGATACTCCTCCAAGGCCGTTATCATATCCTCGATATCGGTTGATTTAATTGGAATGTTTAGTTCTTTTATGAGGTCGTAGATGAATACCCTTGCCGCGAACTCTCCAAAAAGCTCCTTGAGAGCGGTGTAAAAAGTGCGGGGGTTGTCTTCTATGATTTCTATGCCTTTTCCGTATTTAGAAAGAAGGTACGTGTTAATCGTGGCTTCAAAAGGTTTCCCCAACTTCTGGAGGATTTCATGGGTTGTAACGGCCACAAATGCGGGGGTTATCTCGATGCTACTCAATTATAACACCCCCTTCACCTATGTAGAACTCTTTGAGCAATGGTTTGTGTTCAGAATGCCTGGACTTGAGCACAAGTATGCGGCGTTTCATGGATTCCCCGGGGTGTTGAGGTAGCTGATAATCGAGCACTATTATTGTATCCATTAATGTGCTGAACCCCGTAGAAATAAACCCCTCGGCGCTCCTCGACGTGTGCGTCAGGATAAACGTAATTCCCCTTTCCTTGGTCAACAGCTGGAGGTATCTCAGGGCTTTTATAAAATCCCTCTCATCCATGTGGCTTTTCATGGCAGACAGGGAATCTATGACTAGGACATCTGACGATGTTTCATCCAATAACCTTCTTATTGTCGCGTAATACTGAACAGGGGTCTTCGCTTCCGGAACCATGGCAACAATTTTAATATTGCCCGTGAGCCCCAGCTTGGTCATGGCTTCCTGTATTGCGCCAATTGACTCCTCGAAGGTTATGTAGAGCACGTTTTTACCTTTTTTAGCCATGTTGGATGCTATCGTGAGGGCTAGTATCGTTTTGCCACTGCCGGTGGGGCCTGTTATCATCGTAATACTGCCTTTGTATAGCCCTCCACCAATCAGGTCATCGAGTACGGGTATGCCAGTCTCAAACCGCTCACTGGTGTCTATTCTCCTTTCGGTAAATTCTAGCTCCGGAACTGAAAGGACGTCAATGCCCTCATTGGTGATTATGTACTCATAGGCACTTTTCACTATCCGTCTGCCACGCATTTTTGGTATTGTCAGGTACCTCTTTATGACCTCGCCTTTCCGTTCCATTTCAAGGACTATGACTCCATCTACGACGAACTCCTCAACGCCAAAACCCACCCTTTTTTTCCCCATAGGGTATTTCACCTATTAGTATGGCAAGGGCATCCAGGGCATTAACGATTCTGCCTATAATCGAATGGAGGAACGATCTCAGCATGACCTCTCCAAAGATCTGGCCCACAACAGTTACTGAGTCAAAAACTACTATCTCCGGTTGCCATTCTATCAGATCCCGGATAAGGAAGTCAATGAATTCTTTCATCTCCTCCCTTGGCATTGTTAACATGTCGTAAAACCTAAAGAGCCCCTGTTTTTCCATTTCCCAAAAATCCACACCGCTCTCCAGGGCATTTTTGTAAAATTGTTTTTTGCTTTCAGCAAAAGAGACGTACGCACCCTTTAGACCCTTCTGCAAATTGTTGTAGAGAATATGAATTGCCAGGTGGGTTTTTCCTGTCCCGGGGTTTCCCGCTATCAAAATGCTGGTTCCCTTGGAGAAACCTCCAGCAAGGGCCTTGTCAAGACTAGGTATGCCGGTGGCTATTAGCCCCATTTTTTCTCCCGTGGAGATATTATTGCAGTAAAAATATAAATACATTTCGTTAGAATTTTGGAAGGGGGATAATGTGAAGAAAAAGCACCTTGCCATTGCCCTTTCAAGGCTGGACGGCTTCAGAAACCCAAAGCCCGAGCTTGAGCAGTACAGGACGCCTGGGAACGTTGCGGCGGAGCTACTCTGGCTGGCGTACTCGCAGGGGGACATAGAGGGCAAAATTGTGGCCGACCTCGGTGCAGGGACAGGGGTTCTCTCGGCCGGGGCCTGTCTCCTTGGGGCGGAGAAGGTTTACGCGGTTGAGGTTGACGATGATGCTGTGGAGGTTCTTCTCGGGAACTTGGAATCCCTCGACCTGCTGGACTGCGTTGATGTCGTTCACGGGGATGTGTCAGATTTTTCGGAAAAAGTCGACACGGTCGTCATGAACCCGCCCTTTGGTAGCCAAAACCCCCATGCGGACAGGCCGTTCTTGATGAAGGCCTTTGAGGTAAGCGACGTTGTTTACTCCGTCCATCTCGCCAAGCCCGAGGTCAGACGTTTCATCGAAGCATTTGTCAAAGACTTCAATTTTTCAATAACGCACAGAGTAACTCTTTCTTTTGAGATTCCGGCTCAGTTCTTCTTTCACCGGAAGAGGCTGGAAAGGATATCCGTCGACGTGTACAGGTTCCAACGTGTGTAAAGCGAAAACAATATATTGGATGAAGTTCAATATCTCGTGGGTATAATGAGGGGTGAGGCCCATGGATCAAATTAGGGAGCTAGTGATGTCCTGGCGGGCGATGGATATAATAAATATCGCAAATGGAGATGAATACGTGGTTGAATCTCTCCTCAGGCTTCTGGGAGACGAAGACACAACCACCCGTCTGCGGGCGCTCACAGCCATCGGGAAACTCCTCGGGGATCCTGACGGCAAGATAAAGTCCGTAGTGTTGAAAAAAGGTTTTAGCCGCTTAGTGACTCTTCTCGGCGATGAAGACGGCAGGATTGTCTCAAGAACTCTGGAGGTTCTTCTCAGGCTTCTTGAGGGGGTGCAGATAGACGAGAACAGACTTCTAACGCTGATAGAGGCCTCGGTTCCTGTGGCGGAAAGGGAGGACACTTTCATATACCTCTCGCTCTTGGAGCTGTTCCGTAAACTCCAAATGCCTCCTTTAAGCTGGAAGGTGGGGGCTAAGATAGATGGGCTCCTTAATGCGGACAACATATACCTGCGGACACTTGGTATGCGCCTCCTCCTCAATTCGGGAAGCCTTGATGGGAAGAGCAAAGTGGTGCTGGAGTGCATCACTGACCTTCTGACCAGTAGTAACGTCCTGCTCATTGAAGCAGGGCTGGATTTTCTGGAGGAAGTCCTTGCGTTCCATCTCTCTCCTGATATGATGAAGCATCTCGTAAGATTCTTGCACGTTCTTAAGAACCTTGAAAACGGGGCCGAGAGTGTTCTTGTCCGTTCCAGGGCTTCTAGTGTGAGAACTGAAGTCGAGAGGGTGCTGTTTTCATACTACCGCTCTAGAACTGAGGAGGCATTGGAGGTAATAAAAGAACTTCTCCTTGGCAGGCACGTTGAAGAGGCACTGAACTTGGCATTGATGCTCGGAGGAACTTCGCTCCTTTTGAGCCTGTGGGCAGGTGAGGGCGATGGTCCTGATCCAAAACTACTAATGGAGCTGCTTATGCCTTCCAGGATGCCCTAACCCCCGATAACAAAGAAGCGAAAGTGATATATGCAAAGCTGGTTATACTACACATTGTGCCGTCCGGAGGGGCCGTCCTATCTAAAGATGAACTGCGCGAACTGGTGCTCTCGTGGCAGATAAAGGAGGCCGTCAGGCTGGCTATGGAAGACAGCGACGTCCTCCTGATGCTTTTGGACTTGGTTAGGGAGGATGATGTGAATACAAAGGTCAGGGCACTACTTGCCCTCTACGAGGTTTTGAAGGGGGAGGACGGAGAAACAAGGCTTCTTGTAATCAACGAAGGTTTTGATGCCATAATTTCTGCACTGAAGTCAAAAGAATCCCGCCTCGTAACGAAATCCCTGAAGGTTCTCTCTGCACTGGTGGAGGGCTTTCCCCTGAGGAAGGAGGAGTTTCTGAAGCTGGTGGATATACTGGTTGAGCTAGTAAAAGACCCCGGAATAGAGTTTGCCTCCATTGAAATGGCCGAGCTGGTTACGAAGCTAACCGTTGCCCAGCCTTCTCCTGCGATTCGCTCCAAAGTCGCCTGGTTGATTTCCAGTGACAATCCCCGTTTGAAGGGAATGGGGCTCAGGCTTCTGCTCAACATCTTTGTGTTTACGGGAGACCCTAAAAGTTTTGAAAGGCTCCTTGAGGAGGCATCGGAACTCCTTCTGAGTGATGATGATATCTTGGTGGACTTTGTCCTTGATGTGCTCGTGGAAGCACTTCAGAGGGGAGTTCCGGAGGATGCCATGAAAGTTCTTCCCCGGGTTCTTTCGAGGGTTAAAAGGATTGTCGCCCGCAGTGATGATTTCTTTATCCGATCAAAGGCAAAAAGACTGGCCCGTATGGGCGAGGAGGCGCTCTATAATTACTACCGCTCCAGGCCAGAAGAGGCTAAAAACACCCTTCACAGGCTTGTGCTGAACGGAGAATACTCCACGGCAATGGATCTGGCCATTTCACTCGGCGATGAATTTCTCATTAAGTGGCTCTCAAAGACCCTGGAAAAAGAGGGAGCGGAGGAGTTCACCCCCAGGTTTCAGGTTGTCGATGGCCCGAGAGGTGGTCCTGCGGGTGTTGTGGAGTTCTCACCTCCAGCTCCCTCTGAACGGCAGAGGAGACCTGCCGGAATTACTGTAGAGAAGTTTTCCGACGGAGAATCCCTACCGTCCCTTGAGAGGGTGCTGGAGGAGGGGGACGCCGGGGCATTGCTTGATATCCTCCGCTCGCGGCCGGATTCCGTTCGGGAGATTGAGGGGTTCCTCCGTTCGGGAGACCCTGGAAAGAGGTCGAACGCCCTTTGGACACTCTCAAGGCTTGTAAACAGGATGAACAATGGAGAATTTGAACTGCTGTATCCCCTGATACCCACGTTCTTTGACGTGGCTGATTCCGGAAATCCCTGGGAGAGGAACAAGGGGGCAAAAATCCTCGCAATCCTTGCCTCAAAAGGCGGCAGGAGGGATATCATTGAAAAGATGCTCGGCCTGCTTCCGGAGCGCCCGCTCCCTGCGCCGGAGTTCTTCAGTTACTACTTCATCTACACCTGGGACGAGGACGCGGTGTCTAGAGTACTGGAGTTCCTGAAAGGGGCTCTTTCAAACCCTGAACTTCAGTTCTCTGCCCTCATGGTTCTCGATGCGATAACGATGTGGGGGATACGCCCCGGAATAGACTGGGAAAGCTTCCTGCCGATTCTTGAGGGCCTCATTAACTCGGACGACAATGAGATACGTAGGGTGGCGAAAAGGGTCATGGAAAGGTTCAAAACTGCATGAGCCCAGCTCACACGGGGGGAGACAATTTGGGGAAGCTCAAGCTCAGTGACAGACAGCTGTATGCACTGGTTGAGGCCGTGAAGCTCGGCGAGGAGGTAAAGCCGAGCCAGCAGGCAAAGAGGAAGGCCTTTGCGAGGTACCGGATTGAAGGATGGGAGAACTCCAAGCTGACGGGGGTATTCTACTCCATTCAGCGGAGGCTCGGGCTTATAGATGAGGTTATCGAGGAGCTTGTTGGGGTTTCCCCTCTGATACTCGACCCGTGGCTGAGGGCTACCCTTAGAGTCGCGGTCGAGGTGGCAGTCTTCAGAGACCCCAGCGAAAAAACCCGGGGGCACCTTAGGGGCCTTGCCCAGTTTCTGTCGAAGAGGACGCATCCCTACGTGGGCTATTATTACTATGACCTCCTTCCGGAGGTTTTCGAATACGTCCCGGTTATCGATACGGAGGAGAGGCGCCTCAAGTGGGACTACCTGTTCCAGGAGTGGTTCATAGGGAAGGTGAGGGAACTGGTTGGGGATGAGGCCGAAGATCTCCTGAGGGCACTCAACGAGACCCTGCCCACGAGCATCAGGGTCAACCTCCTGAAGGCAAGCGTTGAGGACGTTGAGCGCTATCTGAGAAAAAAGAGCGTCCGCTTCGAGAGGAGCAAGAGAGTTGAGACCGTCATCAGGATTCTTGACCCTTTCAACCCGGAATGGCTCTTCAACAAGGGCTTCGCCGTAGCCCAGGAGGAAGCTGCAGCGGTTGCCTCTCTTGTACTGGATCCGAAGCCCGGCGAGACCGTCGTCGACTTGGCAGCTGCTCCCGGTGGCAAGACAGCCCACATGGCGGAACTGATGAAAAATGAGGGAAAAATCTACGCCTTCGATGTCGATAAGGCCAGAATAAAGCGCATGAATGAGGTTCTCAGACGTACTGGCGTTGAAATTGCCGAAACAATCAGGGCGGACGGAAGGAAAGTTCCCGCTATGCTGGGGGAGGAGATCGCAGATAGGGTGATGCTCGATGCCCCATGCACGAGCGACGGGACGATAGCCAAGAACCCGGAGCTGAGGTGGCGCCTCCGCGAGAAGAACATCCCTAAAGTCGTGGGGCTTCAGAAGGAACTCATAGAGAGCGCCTGGAAGCTCCTGAAGCCTGGGGGGAGGCTCCTCTATTCGACGTGCTCGATGTTCCGCGAGGAGAACGAGGGCGTTGTGGAGTGGTTCCTGGGGAGGCATGAGGACGCGAAGCTCGTGCCTTTGAACGGCCCCTACGATGAGGGCCTTTTGCCGGGGACAATGAGGGCCTGGCCCCACAGGCACGGAACGATAGGGTTCTTCTACGCGTTGATAGAGAAAGTGCCATGATGATGGTCTTTACAATTATGGCGATTCTGGATTAAATGTTTTGATTAACATCTTAGAAAGATTTATTACTTTTCAAGTATTTTTAGGATATGGGTTTACGAAAATCCTCTTCTGGATTTTCGTAGACTCTCATCTGCAGGGGGTAGTGGTTATGAAAAGCAAAGCCACGCTTCTCTGTATATTTTTGTTGTTCTGCTCTGGATTAGACTACGTGTCGAGTGGGGCAGGCCAGGAGATACCCTTTTGGAAGGATGGGATGGTTATCAAAGACGAGGAGATAATTATCGGGGACAGAGGAGACAATTTCTTTATGTATGAAAATGAAAGTGGGAAGCGCCTGTATTCCTTTAGGAAGGACTATGAGAAGTGGGACGAAATAACGGCCGGAGATGTGAACGGTGATGGGAAGGCAGAAATAATCCATGGGGACAGGGATGATGACATCTACATATTCACAAAGGACGGTGTGATGCTGGCCAAGAGGGACGTGAACTTTGAGGCCGGCGATGATTTAGCCGCGGGCGATGTCGATGGAGACGGGAAGGAGGAGATTATCTTTGCAGACAGGAGCAGTGACTGGATAACTGCCTTTAATGAGAACTTGGAAATCGAGAAGAAATTCCACATCGGGGAGTTCAGCGATGAGGACGGCATAGCGGTTGGAGATTTTGATGGGGACGGCATCTGCGAAATCGTCCATGCGGATTTCAGCGAAGGCATGATAACAATCTACAACATGAACGGGGACATGATAGGCCGTTTTTCAACCGACGACTACTTCTCCCTGACGGCGAGGGACGAGATAGCCACTGGCGATGTGAACCTCGACGGTTCCGATGAGCTGATAGTGGCGACCCGGGACATGGCGAACAGGGGAAGGGGGATAGGGATACACGTCTTCTCCTTTGTCTGGGAAAACGGGGGATACAAACATATAGAAATCTCCAGCTTCCCGATTTCATTCAAAAAAGGTGATAGGATTGCCGTCGGGGACGTCAATGCCGACGGAGTCGATGAGATAGTGTGGGCCTCCCAGCAGGACGTCATAAAGGTCTATGACATGCAAGGTAACACTCTCGGAAAGAGCTTTAGCTCACACTTTCAGTACGGTGCAGGTTTGGCCGTTGGGGACGTGGACGGGAATTCCATAAAGGTAGGGCCTCCAAGAAGGGGAACACTAGCAGTTGAAGAGAAGGTTATAGCTGTGATAAATGCTCCTCCCGTAGACTATGACGTTATAAACGATGATGGCATCTTTTACGCCAGGTATCGGAGTAGGGAAACTGAAACAGTCACCACCACAGTAAAAGCCATTACGGACTCAAAAATGAGTGTAGGACTCAAGCTCACCCTTGGAGAAAAGAAAGTGGCGAGTATGGAGACAAGTTTAAAGCTAAACATGGAGAAGAAGACAACTTCGATAACAGGACAATCCTTTTCCACCCAGCAGACCCTCACGTTGTGGGCCGATATGGCAGATGGAGCAATTGTGGTAACCACGTATTATGATGTGTATGAGTTCCCTATAATCTCACCTAAAGAACTGGCGGTTATCGATGGGAAACAGCAGTACATACTG
This sequence comes from Thermococcus thermotolerans, assembly GCF_024707485.1. Lineage (NCBI taxonomy): Archaea > Methanobacteriati > Methanobacteriota > Thermococci > Thermococcales > Thermococcaceae > Thermococcus > Thermococcus thermotolerans. The sequence goes on along the minus strand of NZ_CP102602.1, from coordinate 1,260,580 downwards.
GCGACTGTTCCAAAAGGACCGCCGTCAATTGCTTTTAAGGAGTACAATTCTGAACTGCATAAAGTTGGCGATATAACAACATATCCGACGAATGTTTACGAGCTCCGAAACTATGAGGCTTCCAACATGCTCGCCATGTTTTCAATAATGGTGGGAGAAGTTAGTGGTTCTTATGAGAGGATCATGAAAACCCTGAACTGGAAAGAGGAAACCAATATGTTCAGCATCGGCATCAAAGCAGGTCTTAAATTTGGAGGTGTAGTTTCTCCCGGGGTTAGGGTAGACGCAGAGTTTGAAGGAGAGTATGGAGAGACCGAAATAACCACTCACAAGGTAAGCTTCTCTGAAGAGACTGCAATACTTGTGCACTACAAAGGAAGGGTTGAGGAGGAAGATAAAAAATACAATGTTACGGGTGTTCTGTATCTCGACAGCGAGGATGGCCATCTGGTTCTCGATTTCTACGTGCCCAGTATGGGTGACTATTACAAGATGAGAACATTGAGCCCGGTAATCGTGACCAGACCGATAGTGAATCCAAACTTCCCCTATTTGCCCCCGGTTCTGACCCAGATCAACCTCGCCAATGTCCTTGCCAACAACAGTGCTCCGGAGTGTACTCTGACTGCAAGTCCTGGCATGGGAAAGGAGCCCCTCAACGTTGTGTTCAACTTTAACGTTCAGGATCCGGAAAACGACAAAACCCGCTGGAGGCTGGACTTTGGGGACGGAAACTTTGTTGAGAGTAATTCGACGGAGGTGCGCTACAGGTACGACAACGAGGGAGAATACACGGCTACGCTGACCGTTCGTGATGAATGGGGAGCGGAGTCAACCTGTACGGCCACGGTAAATGTCCTAAATAATGAGCCTCCCACTGTATCGTTCACGTACAGTCCATCCTCGGAAATTCGTGCGGGGGACAGGCTTCGGTTTGAAGCAAGCGCAAGCGATCCGGACGGCAACGTAGAGAGCTGGCTCTGGGACTTTGGAGACGGCAGCGTGTCTACTGAGCGGAACCCGGAGCACGTTTACAGCGCCCCCGGCGTTTACGTGGTGTCGCTGACTGTGGGTGATGATGAAGGGAAGAAGGGGATGTACAGTACCGAAATAACTGTCTCCCCGAGGAATCTTCCACCGACTGCCGATTTCACGGTCTTTCCCAGGAACCCGAAGGTTGGGGAGGAGGTTAGCTTTGTGGATAAGTCCTATGACCCCGACGGGAAGGTAGTGGACTGGAAGTGGGACTTCGGGGATGGGACAACCTCTACCGACCCTGAACCGGTTCATTCCTACACGAGGGCTGGCAACTACACGGTGGTGCTCACCGTGAGGGATGATCTTGGAGGAGAGGATGTTGTAAGGATGTCCATAATGGTGGAAGAAACCGTACCGAGCGAGAGTCCTCATGAAACACCTTCCGAAACTTCTCCCACTCCCAGCGAAACGATTATGAGCGAGTCATCTACTGCATCGGAGACATCAACTGAAGAAACTCAGGACTCAGGAGGAACGTGCGGCGTTGGTCTTATGGTGCTGGCCGCCCTACTGCTCCCCCTGATGGGAAGAAAAAGGGGTAAGTAGGGACAGTTATTCTTCCTTCGTTTTTTCCACCTTCACCCTCAGCTCGTTGGCGAACCAGTTGACCCTCTGCGGGAACGGTATCTCTATGCCCGCCTCGTCCAGGGCCTTTTTGACATCGAACACTATCCTCGTCCTCACGTCGAACCACTTCTCACTGGGTGCCCACGCCCGGACGGATATTACAACGGCGCTGTCTGAGAGCTCGCTTATGTACACCGCTGGTTCGGGCTCGGCCAGGACGAGGGGCATATCATCCAGTACTTTCTTTATTATCTCCACCGCCCTGTCGGCGTCGGCGCTGTATGCTATCCCGACCTGGATGTCCACCCTCCTGACGGAGTGCCGCATCAGGTTCACGATGTTGCTGTTGAAGAGCTTCTCGTTAGGTATTCTTATCAGTGTCCCGTCCCAGGAGCGTATTCTCGTGGAGAATATCCTTATGTCCTCAACGACTCCGCCTGCGTCTCCAACTTTAACCGCGTCCCCTATTTGGAGGGGCTTATCGAAGTACATGAAGACTCCCGAGATAAAGTTCGAGACTACGGTCTGGGCTGAGAAACCCAGGATGATGCCCGTTATCCCGGCCGCCGCCAGGAGGGCGCTGAGCTGGGCGCTAACCCCTGCAAAGCTCAGTGCCATAAAGAATGCAATGGTTATGAGGACGTAGTAGAACAGCTTGGCCCTGATAACAACGTCGGGCCCCGGCTCCCCTCCGGAGCCCTCTATCATGTAGTCCCTGGACTTCCTTGCTATCAGGTACGTGAAATAGAAAAACCCTGCGGCGAAGGCGATGTTCCCGAGTGTTGTCGGTCCGATGCTGTAGCTCATTATCCCGAGAACGTACAGCGCCCAGATCGCTCCCCCAAGGACAAACATCCTGAAAAGTATGTCGGCGGTGTCCTGGTTTATTATCCACTTAAGGGAGGTCTCTTTGGATTTCCTGATGATGAGCTTTCTGATGACCCGCCCTATCACAACGGCCCCCACAAGTATTACTGCGACCTTGACGGCACCTATAACCGTAAGTTCAACCTGCAGGGGAGGCGGCCAGGGCAGTGTGACGTTGGCCATGCCTACCACCTCATCCTGAAGTTGGGTATCGGCTCCGCCTCATGGGTCTTTCTGAGGGTTCCGTCCGGCGGGTTCCCCGTGTTGTTCACCTCGTAGGGCTCCCTCGTTGTGAGCACAACCAGGGGGTAATAGGCTTTGTCTCTTGAATAAAACATGGCACTTCCCTTTATCGGGATGACGACCTTCTCCACCAGCTTCCAGTCCCCGGTGGGGTTGTTTATGATGAGTTTTACAACACCCGGTGCCTCGGGGGCTTCCCTGTAGAACCCGCTGGTGTGGTACCTGGCTATGACCCCGGATGTTATCCTGCCGTAAAGCGCGTACTTCTCCCTCCCGACGACAAAGCGGTCTATCTCCGTCCCACCGCTCCTGACGGTGATGTCTATTGGGGCGGATAGGTATCCGGTGAGCCTGTCCTTTGGGGGAACCGCTATCTTCTCGGAGAGCCTTATCATCAGGAACCTCACGCCGTAGCCTTCAGCTGGAGCCGGAAGGACGAACAGTCCGTCCTCACCTCTCTTTATGAGAACCCTGACTTCATCACGCCTGTAGAGAACGGTGTCCCCGGGTTTCTCAACGAGGTGGATTTTTTTGTCCATGATTTTGATGAACTGGGTCTTCAGCTCGTACTCCCCAAACATGGGTAGAAATATGGCTAAGAAAATTTAAAGTTGTCTAAAATTGGGGGAAGGAATTCACTCCTCCTCGAATCCGATGTCTTCAAGTTTCATATAGGAATATATGTTTGTTCCCCCTGCCACGAAGAGGCCTTCCGCCTCTATTGGAACAGGCAGGTTTGGTGCTATTATCGCCCACCCGTTGCCCCTTGCGTCACCAACGATGTATGACCATTCGACCCTCACGGTTTTGAAGGTCTTTCCGCCTATGCTGGTGGTCCCCTGGGGCTCTATCTTGTACTTGTACTGGTAGTTCATGAAGCCGTAGCTTCCCTCGGTTGATGTCATTAGGTTTTCTTCCTCCAGCACTCCCCAGAAGCCGAACGTCGTCATTGCGAAGAATGCCGTGTAAGTAAGGTCGGTGTCCGGAATGTCGGCGAGACTGAAGCCCTCGCTCATGTAGAAGTCATAGTCGTCCTTTCCAACGGCGCTCGGATTATAGACCTCGTAGACGTTGTCCTTGTACTTGATCTTGAATCCAATGACCTCTGGATAGCCCATTCCGAAAGTCTGGGCTATCGGGAACAGGAAAAAGCCCTCATAGAACTCCAGTGGCTGGGTTCCCCACAGCCAGTACTCCACCGGTGCATCGAGCTGATCTGCGTTTATTGGTATCAGCTTTCCATAGTACTCGTAGGCATCGTACTCGCCCAGCTCGACCTTCTTGGCCTCCCCGGTCTGCATGTCCCATTCGGTTCCGTAAACTGTGACCTTGCCGGGGCCGCGTCTCTTTTCGACTTCGTATTCATAGACCGGGGCTCCCTCTGCCTGCCTGACCTTGATGTTGTACCTGAGATACGTTATCCTGTAAACGCCGTTCCCAATGCGGACTGGCTTCGATGCGTCCCAGGGATTGGTCCAGGTGGCGTATTCCGATGTGGCAGTGGTAGTTTCCTCTTCCGTGTCGGTTTCGCTGTACGTTTCAGTGGTCTCGCCTGTGTATCCTCCTTGGGTCGAGGTCGCAGGGGTTGTTGTGCTCTCGCTTCCTCCCAGGCATCCGCTCACACTTACAAAAACTAAAAGAACGACAAAAATTGAAAAAACAGTCTTGGTCTTGACATTCATATTATCCCAACCTCCAGTTATCTTACATCAAATACAACTGGGAAATACTTAAACATTTGCATAGCCAGGTAAAAGAAATGAGGAGAAGAGCCTCAGGGCAGGTTTTTCTCCAGCTTCAGGTCTTCCAGTTTCAGGTAGCCGTAAACGACCGTTGTCTGGCCTGTGTTTGGATCCTTATAGGAGTAGTAGCCTTCGCTCTCAATCACCAGGGGCAGATCGGGTGAGAACTTTCCTTCTCCCTGGAGCTTGACGCCCTCCACAGTCCCTTCGTACTTCCACTGGTAGTTGACCAGCTTGAAGGTGAATCCGGAGTAGCTTGTAACGCCGTCGGGGCTTGTGCTCCATGTCCAGGTGTGACCCATTCCGTCGCTCCAGACGCCCGACTGCGGAACCAGAACGTTAACGCTGCTCCATTCGTACCAGAATCCCAGATGGAGGAGGGTAACCCAGCCCATGTAGAGGTATCCGAGGTCTTCGTTTACCGTATCGGGCAGGTTCATATCCCCCTCAAAGCACGGAAAGAGGCCGCTCTGGAACGGGGCGGGGTTCATGACCCTGAGGCTCTGTCCTTTGTAGTCGAACTGGATGCCGACAAAAATGTTGTCTCCGGCACCGGTCGGGGAGATGTACGAGAACCACAGCACGTCCCACGGATAGATGAACGCCTCGCTCATGTTGGAGAGGTACCAGACTGTTATGGTGAGGGTGTCATCAAGTCCAGCAGCCTTGATAGGATTCACCACGGTTCTGTAGGCGTAAACCTGCTGCTCACCGAGGTCTTTCTTGTTTCCCATAAGATCCATACCGCAAACGTTGACGGTGGTCTTATCAACGCTCTTCTCTATGACGTATTCATAAATCGGTGAGTTCTGATCCGGCTGAATCTTGTAGCGGTACTTGTAGTAGGTTATCCAGTAGGTCTCGCCCTTGATGTTTATCGGGGCGTACTCCCATGGGTTCTCCCAGTAGGCTTCCTCAGTGGGGGTCTGGGTTTCAGTCTCAGTCTCGGTGGCGGAGGTGGTCTCGGTCACTGTTGTTTGGGTTTCCGTTACAGGAGAGGAGGTCGTCTCGGACGAAGTTGGAGTGCTGGAAGTGTATGACGGTGATGTGGCCTCGGTAGAAGTTCCAGGGGTGGTTGTTGGGGATGAGGGAGTGGTTGAGGTCTCCCCACCTCCCCCGAGACAGCCGCTCGCGACGACCATCCCGAGGAGCAACAATACCAACACGGCCGTTACGACACGTTTCATCCAAATCCCTCCGAACCCGCAAAAAAGGAAGCGGGTCGTAGAGACATGTTATATTCTTGTCACTTGTCATATTAAAAACTTTCTAAGACTTCAAACAAAACTGAAGCGGTTGGATATATGTCCCTACTCTCCCAAGGCTGCCGATTTGAAAAGTCTGAAAAATGGCTTTGCTTCCTTCCCCAGCCTGAGGCCAATGTAGGCCGCCAGATCAAAAACGAAGGGAACCTTTTCGATGATGCCGACGTCGGCGGTCGCCACGGTGTCGTGAGTTTTAAGCTCGAAATCCGGGCTCTTGACGAGTTTGGCCTCCCCAGCCACGCCTTCGACCTCCAGTGCCTCCTCGGTGAGCTTTCTGATGAGACCGCTTTGGGAAACGCTTCTGCCGTAGAAGAAAACCGCCTCTGAAACCTCCAGCTCAAGGAGCGCCCTGGCTATTTCACGGAGCAGGTTTTCTGTTTCTTCCCTGAGCCTGTACTTTCCCTGGTACTTCAGGTCTCTCACGATTCCGTCCTCACAGAGCACGGCTTTTCCTTCTACCAGTGATTCGAGCGTTATCAGGACGTTGAAGCCGTCTATAGCCAGCACTTTTCCCCTGAGCTCATTGGGCCCCAGAATTTTTTTCCTGACATCCTCGATCCATGAGTCGGGGAACACGCACCTGGCCAGCAGGTGCCTCTCCCCCCTACTCAGCCGGTAGTGGTTGGCCACGAATTCGAGGGCATACCTCTTCCGGTAGCCCCTGTTGAGGAGGTATTTAAGGTCACGGTAGGCCTCGAAGAGCATGGTAAAAATTTGGGGGAGGTGGTTAAATAACCTTCTCCATGAGCTCTTCCCCAACGTGGATCCTCAGCTTCACCTTCCCGCTTAGGAGGGAGCTCTTCACCTTCTTTGTCAGTATCTCGTCCACCTGGAAGATGCCGGCGAGGTGCTTCATCCATATCTCAATGAGTATTGGCTGCTCCATGGTGCCCTCCTTGATATCGACCCTTTCTATGGCGAGTGCCGAAACGGCGTGTATGTCGACCCTGTCCCTCTTGTGGGCCAGTCTGCTCCTTCCGGCCTCCATGTCGCAGCCGTCTGCTATGGTAACCAGCGAGCCTTCTATGGTGGTGCATGGGACATGTTCGTCATGGGTGTATATAGCGTTCAGCGTCAGTGCCTTGAGCAGTAGCGGGTCGTCCCGTTCGAACTCCGCGACGAGCTTTTCCACTATCGGCTCTGCCAGGAAGGCACTGAACCCGTAGTGGTTGACGCGGTGAACCATGTTCCCTATGTCGTGGAACAGGGCCCCGAAGGCAACTATGAACTTGCTCCACCGGAAGGGCTTGCCGAGCTTTTCTGCCGTCGTCTGGATTCCGAACTTCCGAATGATGTTCAGAAGCTCCAGCGCGCGCCTGGTGGTTAGGAGGACGTGGATCGGCCCGTGGTCGTTGAACTGGTAAACGTTCAGGACGATGTAGTTGGTCGTCTCGAAGTAATAGCGGTACTCTCTGAATGCCCTCTCGTAGAGCTCGTAGAGCTCCTCATCTTCGAGGAGTTCCCTAATCTCGCTTAATAGTCCTTCCTCAGTGTACATCGTCCCACCCAAGGGGCAAACGGCGGGGAGAATTTAAGGGTTTTGAACGAAAGCCGGTGAAAAAGGCGAGCGTTTTTTCGGTGTTTTTGACGTTTTTCGCGAAACACTCACTCCAACATGCCCTCAAGCTCGAGTATCCTCTTCGAGCGGAGGTATACAACGGGAACGCCTTTCTCCCTCAGCCTTTTCTTCAGCCCCTTGTCGTTGGTGCAGACGATTACGCGCTCGTTTTTAACTGCGAAATCGAAAATCTGGTCGTCTATTGGTTTTTCTCCAAAGCGGCCCATCTCAACGACCTCAAAACGCTCCGCGAGCTTCTTTGCCATCCTGATGGCGAGTAAATCCTTTCCCCGGGACTTCCACTCTATGACATCCAGCTCCTGGAGGACGACGTTCGGAACGGCTATCCTAAACCTCACGTCGAGAACCCTGTTCAGCTCGGATATTATGTCAACGCCGAACTGCCCCGGAACCAGGAGAAAGTTCGTGTCCGGAATCACCAGCCACTCTCTTCTTTCGCCCATCAACCTCACCGAAATTAAAGGGATAAGAAAAGCTTACTCCCTGATGAATCCGTAGCCTATGAGGCGCCACCTGCTGCCGACCTGCCTGCTGATGGCGACCCTGTCGCCGACTTCCGCACATATCGGTATCTGGAGCTTGAGCTCGATCTCGTCCTTTCCGAGGCCAGTGACGAGGCCCATCGTCCTGGCCGTTCCGACGTTGAGAAGAAGAACCTCGCGCCTCTTTATCGGCTCGACCTTGAGCTCTTCCTCGGTTCCTACAACGCGCTCAAGGAGGTGGACCTCAAGCCTCAGATCCTCCCATACAGGTGGTAGCTGGCCGGGCTTTCCGACGACGTTTCCGGCCATCAGGTCACCCTTGGTGAGGTAGGGGTCGAGCTTGGTTCCCACTCCGACGAGTCCGCCCGGGTAGGCCTCCTCGACGAACCTTCCGCCGGCCTGGAGGGAGACTATCTCGGTGGTTATGGGCTCGTACCTTATCCTGCCGTGGTCCTCGTAGGGAACACCGGGCCTTATCTCAATCTCGTCGCCGACCTTGAGCTTGCCCTGGATTATCGAACCGCCAATGACGCCACCGACGAGCTTCTCGGGCTTGGTTCCCGGTTTGTTGACGTCAAAGCTCCTCAGGACGAGCATCTTGGGGGGCTTGTTGAGGTCGTGCCCCGGCGTCGGTATGAACTCCTCTATTGCCTGAAGGAGAACGTCAACGTTAGCGCCGTGGAGCGCTGATATCGGGATTATCGGGGCGTTTTCTGCCACAGTCCCCCTGACGAACTCCTTTATCTCGTGATACCTCTCGATGACCTTCTCCCTGTCCACAAGCTCGATCTTGTTGAGGGCTATGACGATGTTCTTGTTGCCGACTATCTGGAGGGCCATAAGGTGCTCCCTTGTCTGGGGCATGACGCCCTCGTTTGCGGCTATTACGAGAACGGCACCGTCCATGAGGGAGGCACCGGCGAGCATCGTTGTCATGAGCGCCTCGTGGCCGGGGGCGTCTATGAAAGAAACGCGCCTCTCGAACTCTGTCTCAGCACCGCAGTACGGGCAGGCCGGTGAGTTGGAGTACCTGCCACAGCTCGGGCACTTCCTTATCTCCGCATCGGCGAAGCCTATCTTGATTGTGATTCCCCTTCTGAGCTCCTCGCTGTGAGTGTCAGTCCAGATTCCGGTCAGGGCCTTTGTGAGTGTCGTTTTACCGTGATCAACGTGACCGACCATTCCAATGTTAACCTCGGCCTGCCTAAACTCCTTCTTCTTTGCCATCTTCTCTCACCCCTAAATTTAGAGCGTTGGCCGGTTTATTAAGGTTACCTCGATGGGGAGAACTTGAGCAAGACAGAAAAGCGATAAGTTTGGGGAAAGGAGGAAGCTCAGAAGACGAGCTTCATGTTGATCTGGACGATCTCGGGGCTGATGGTGTTGCCCCTGACGGTCTTCTTCCTCCTCTCACCCTTCTCCTTCGGCCTGAAGCCCGGACCCTTTGAAACGAGGATCTTGACCCTCCTCGGGCCGTGGACGTCGGGCCTCATGGGGAAGCCGTCCTTGTCGGTTCCACCGGTTATCCTGAGCTTGACGCTGCCCGGGATCTCCTCGCCGAATATCTCGGTGAGGTTGAGCCCGAGCTCGCTTGCCGGTATCTCCTCCCCTATGCGCTTTCCTACCAGCTTCTCGGCCTCTTCACCGCTTATCTCAATCTGCCTGGCTATGCCGGTCTTGGGGTTGGATATAACGAGCTTGAAGGTCGCCATTTCCTCCCACCTCCTGTGTCATTAGCGGGATTCATTGGGTAAACCCCTTATCCAGTGAGCGCTGTGGCTTGGTGTTTAAAAAGTTTCCCCTGTCGGAGCTCACTTCCTCCCGAGGCTGTGGAGCCAGTACCATAACCTAACAGTGTACTCCACCGTCGGCGGATAGCTCTGGACGACCTCCGTTATTTCCATGTTTTTCTTAAAGATTGGAGCGTCGATGGTTTTGAGGAACCTCTCAAGCTCTTCCCTGCTCGGTGCCCTCCAGATGGTATGAGAGCCACCGTTGAAGTTGTATGAGGCGACGAACTCGAACCCTTCCGGGAGGCTGACCTTGCTGAAGAAATCTGCGGCCTCCTTCGCCGCTATAACGTCGTCCTCTCCTGGCCAGCGGTGGGTTATGTGGTACATCGGCACGGGAACACCCCCACATATTGACGAAGACTTAGCATGTTTTGCCAGAGGGAGCGCCGCTGGGTGAGAAGTGTCGCTGGTTTCCGGGCGCTCCGTTTTGATCCATCCAGAAAGAACCTGCTGTGTGGACATTGACCTTATCATATATAAAGATTGTGACAGTATTAACTTTGCATTTATCGAGAAAAAACTTTATAAATTTTCCAGTGTTTCCGGTGATGATTCCCAATCAAAACTTTTTTATACTTCCAGCGGTAGCCACTCCTTGAGGGGTGAGATGGATGGCAAAAGAAAGAGCAACGCTTCCGCCAACCGGTGCCGGTCTTATGAGGTTCTTCGACGAGGACACAAGGGCAATAAAAATAAGCCCGAGGGGGGTCATAGCGGTTACGCTTATCCTGGTTGCCCTTGAGATACTCCTCCATGCATTCGGCCCGCAGCTTTTCGGTTAAATAAAGCTCGTCTTCTTTAATCCCCTTGCGTTCAGCTCCTCGTTGATTATTGCCCTGACCACTTCTTCCAGCTGTGTCTGTATAAGCTTGTCCACGTCGTCCTTTATCTTGTCTATGTCGTGCCTGAGTCCCTCCAGGAGCCTTATGTAGTCCTTGGCCATCTCTAACTGCCCTTCCTGCCTGACGAGCTGTTCCTTGAGGTGCTCGAAGTCCTCCTTCATCACTTGGAGCTTTCTCAGTTCCCTCTGTATCTCGTCGAGCTTCTTCGTCAGCTCATAGTTCTCCTCCTTGAGTTTCTCTATTAGCCTCTCCTTGGCTTCAAGTTCCCTAACCAAGGAGTTATACTCCTCGGCTATCTGGTTGAGCCTCTCTATCTCCCTGAGCGGCGGGACCTTACCGTTCCCGAGGATTATAACGTCCGGCCCAACGTTGACTATATCCCCGGGCCTTATTTTGAGCTTCCTCTCGCTGGAGAACATGCTCTGGCCCTTTCCTAGGTTCTCCACTTCCTTCATCTTGAGGATGAAGTAGAACTGGTCACCCTCAACCTCGACGTTTATATCTGTAACGTAGCCCAGTATCTTTCCGTCGGTCAGGGATATGACGAATTTGTTGATGAGCTGGTTGGCCTTGGTTTCGCCACCCTCTACCATAAAACACCACCGTTGAGACTTATCCCTTTGCCTACTTAACTTTTCCGCCAAGGCTTATAAGGCGAAAAAGCTTCATCGCTTACGGTGAGAGGGATGATAATATTCGTGGGACGTTCGAACGTTGGCAAGAGCACGCTCATCTTCCGCCTGACTGGGAAATGGGTCAAGAGGGGCAAGAGGCCCGGAGTCACTAGGAAGCCAGTGGAGATAAACTGGCGCGGGAAGCTGGTGGTGGACATGCCCGGCTTCGGCTTCATGAGCGGCGTTCCAAAGGCTAAGCAGGAGCGCATAAAGGACGAGATAGTGCACTTCATCGAAGAGAACGCGGAAAAAATAGAGCTGGCTGTTCTGGTGGTTGATGGCAAGGCCGCCCCGGAGATAATAGAGCGCTGGGAGAAGCGCGGAGAGATACCTATTGATGTTGAGTTTTACCAGTTCCTGGGGGAGCTGGAGATTCCCGTGATAGTGGCCGTAAACAAGATGGACAAGATAAGGAACCTGCAGAAGACCATAAACTTTCTCGCCGAGAAGTTTGGCGTTCCCTACAGCGAGATACCGGAGACGTTTGTGCCCATTTCAGCGAAGTTCGGAACGAACCTGCTGGAGCTCAGGAAGCTTATGGAGAAGAAGCTCAAAGAGGGCAGGAAAAAGCCCCCAGCTGAATCAAAGGACCTCAAGGACGATGTGGGTGATGGTCTCTTTGACACCGTCGAGTGAGGCTATCTCCTCAAGTATTTCATCAAGCTTGGTCTTGTCGGCCTCGACGATAAGGTCAATGTCACCTGTAACGCGGTATATCCTCTTTATTTTAAGCTCCTTTATATGTTCGTAGACGTGCTTTCTCTTCGTGGGTTCTATCTTCACGAAGACGAAGACGTCGCCTTTCTTTTCCCCGAGAAGGTCGAGGGCTTTATCGGTCAGGTCTATAAAGCCCCTTCCGGTTCTTATGTAGCCGAGCTCTTTAAGCACCTTGAGGTGATTGCTGAGAGCCTGTCTGGTGATTCCAAGCTCTTCTGCAAGCTCGTCCTGAGTTTTCTCAACGGTGTGCACCTCGATGGTCTTTCCTTCCTCATAAAACTTCCTTAGAAGCCTTATCTGCCTTGGAGTGAGGGTGGTCTTCCCTTCCATTTTTAAAACCTCCCTTTTGCAAGATTAGCGTTTACAGCTTTATTAAACCAATCGTTTTTAAGTCTTATGTAAACTTTTCATGATTCATAAATTATGGCCACTACCACTCTTATAAGTCTTTCTAAAAGTTACCTTTTTAATTCCAATTCTCCTAGGAACGCACATGAACAAAGCAACCTACACGGAGGACGTTCCGCCGGATAGGTTTGAGCTCCTTGAACGGATAATGAACCTGGAGCGGCCTGCAAAGGTCATGCTTATAGGCCCAACCGACAGCGGAAAGACAACTTTGCTGACTTTTCTGGCAAACAGGCTCATTGAGGAGGGTCTCAGGGTTGCGGTGGTTGACAGCGATGTCGGTCAGAAGGGCATCCTTCCTCCGGCTACGGTAAGTCTGGCTTTTCCAGAGGGGCCGTTTGAGTCGATCGGTGAGCTTAGGGCATATGCCCACTACTTCATAGGCACCATAACCCCCGGAAGCTACACCGGAGAGATGGCCGTTGGAGTTAAGAGACTTGCAGATATCGCCGTCGAAAAGGCTGACGTGGTTCTCATAGATACGACGGGTTTCGTCACAGGTCAGGGAATTGAGATGAAGCGCCTCAAGGCTGAACTCGTAAGGCCCGAGCTGATCGTCTTCCTTGAAAGGAACGGCGAGTTATCTCACCTTCGGAGGCTCCTCTCCCCCTATGGAGAAGCCCTGACTCTTTCCATCAGTGAGAAGGTGAGGGAGCATTCAAGGGGCGAGCGCAGGGAGGTTAGAAAGGAAAAGTGGAGGGCATACTTCTCAAATGCTTCACTGGTAGAGGTTGACCTTTCGGGGACTGTTCCCACGGGAACGGAGCTCTTCAGGGGCAGGCCTCTGACTCAGGAGGAGAGGGAACTGCTGTCGGCGCTCTTCCGATGGCTCGTCATAGCCGGCTGGAAGGGAGAGCGCTACGTTGTCGTCAAGGCGGAAACTGAGGGTGGAATCAGGCAGTACACTCGCTCGGTCATCCATGCCGTCGATTTTGATAGGCTCAGCAACCTTCTTGTGGGATTCATCGATAGGAACGGCCTCTGCCTTGGCGTCGGGATACTCAAGTGGATAAACTTCAGTGAGATGAAGGCGCAGGTTTTGACGCCTCTCCCGACCCAGGAAGTTGGTAACGCAGTCGAGCTCCGTTTTGGCAGGATTAGGGTGCTTGAAACCGGTGAGGAGCTTGGCCTCCTCCGGAGGGAGGAGCTCTAGCAAAGATTTTTAAGGCAATAACCCAATCAAATTAGGTGTCCCTAATGGAACTCAAAGCCTTCGTGGAAATAACCAGGCCCCACAACTGCATTCTGGCCGGGATAGTGGGTGTCTTGGGCTCGATAGTTGCGGTAGGACACTTTCCGGATCCAATTACCGCCCTCCTGGTGTTTCTCGTTGTTACACTTGGCTGTGCCGGGGGAAACACTATAAACGACTACTTCGACTACGAGATAGATAAAATCAACCGCCCGGAGAGGCCCCTTCCGCGGGGTGCAATGGGCAGAAAGGTCGCCCTCTACTACTCACTGCTCCTGCTCGCAATGGGGCTGGTTCTCGCTCATTTCATAAACATCCAGGCTTTCATACTGGCAATTATCGCCTATGCGGCGATGGTTCTCTACGCCTGGAAGCTCAAGCCTCTGCCGTTTATAGGAAACCTCGTTGTTGCAGGTTTGACCGGCGCGACACCGCTCTACGGTGCTCTTGCCGTTGAGCACATCGGTTTGGCCGGCTACCTCGCGCTCTGTGCCTTCATGGTAAACGTCGCCAGAGAGGTGATAAAAGACATCGAGGACGTAGAGGGCGACGTTGCCAAGGGCGCCAGAACGCTTCCCATAATCTGGAGCGAGAAAAGGGCAGCTTACGTCGGGGCCTTGTTCGCCCTCCTGACCGTTGCGGCCTCGTTCCTGCCGGTGAGGGCCGGTGTCGGCCTCGGTTACTACGCGATGGTGCCGGTTGACCTGATCATACTCTACGCCGCATACATTATACTTAAGAACCAGGACAGGGAATCGGCACACAGGGCGCAGAAGCTGCTCAAGACGAGCATCTTCCTCGCCGTTATGGCGTTCATAATAGCCGCGATAGTGTGAGGGGGTGGGATTATGGAGTTTAAAGACGAAGTCGTGAGAAACCTTGAATCTGAGGAACTCTGGACGGTCATTACATTTAAGACACCGTACGGGCCCGCTAAAACTCTTGAAAAGCTCATCGAAATCGTGGAAGAGTCCGGCTGGCGCGTTACCTTCAAGGCCAACTGGTGGACCGCCGACATACCATATGGACTCGCCAGAATAGACGCCAGGAAAGGCGGCAGGGAGAAGATAGTGCTCGGCAAGTGGATACTCGGCTCAAAGTGCGAACTGATAGGTGTCGAAAACATGCCCCTTGAGAAGGGAAAGGACGAGTTCTTCCGCATGGTGGACAGCATAACCTCGACGCTGATATACGACCCGGTCATAAGAACTATGCGGGAGCAGTACTGAGCTTCTCTCCCTTTTTAGAAAATATAAATGCGTGGAGAGCCTTAAAGCGGCTCGTAGTAGCCTATTTCGGGCTCGTATATCTCGCCCTCAGCCAGGAGCTGTGTTATTGCCTCCTCAATCAGTTCCTCGTCGATTTCCTTCGAGAGCTTCTTGACTATGAACTTGTGCGATAGCGCCTTGCCTTTCTCGCGGAGGAGTTCTAAAACGGCCTTCTTGGCCTTCTCAAGCTCCGGATTCTCTGCCTTAGGCTCCTCTTCGACGATCTCCTCCTCAAAGAGTGCCTCCTCGGTGCTCCTCTGTTCGAGCATCATGGTGTAGAGTTCGTCTATGGTCATGAGCATGTCCTCGCTTACCCCTTTGTTCTTGGCTATGACCTTGGCCTTGGCGGTTATCCCGTAGCGGTCGTATATCTCGAAGGCTATCCTGGCCTTCTTGGCGTGCTCGGCCTTCTCCTTCAGCGTCTCGAAGCGGTGGAGTATCCACATGTTCGGCTCGACCCTCGCTATGCCCTCGACGAGTATCTGCTTGTCGTCGCGCCACTCGGCAACTTTTCCGATTATCTGGACCAGGTCTCCCTTCTTCACGAGGTTTATGAAGCGGGTGTTCTCCCTGAAACCGAAGACCCAGAGAGTCCCGGTACCGTCGTCAATCTGGAACCTCCCATAGGTCTCGTCCTCGCTCATTATGGGCTCCCTGACGACGGTTGCGACGACCTTGACACGATAGACTTTTCTGGCATCCCTCGTTATCAGGTAGTTGGGCTCGAAGTCGCCCTCGCTCTTGACGTAGTAGCCGTCGATGATGTCCTTGATGTAGACCCTGCTGGCCGGAAGGCGCTTCTTCATAGTTCTTCACCCCCAAAGAACTCTATGATGCCCTCAACTTTGGGCAGTACCTTCTTCTCAAGTTCTCTGATTTCTTCCAGTGCCTCCAGGTCAGCTCCACTGAAGTCCTGGACGACTTCGCCGTAGATGTGAACTCCCTCCTCGTTCCGGATTACCCTGCCGATGACCCTCACTATCTGACCGTTCTCTGGAAGAACGTTCTCCTCGCTCTCGATGAGTATGACTCCGGTTCCATCGTCGAGCCAGAAGGTGTAGTCCATCTTATCAACCTTGAAGGCCTTCCCGATGAGAGAAACCCTCGTGTCGTCTTCCCGTATCTCTCCAATCTTCCTTTCAACGGCGGGCTTCCTGCGCCTGAACTTAACTTCCTCCATACCCAACACCTCACATGAACTCCTTGAGGACCTCCTTCAGCTCGGCCCTAATCCTGGCAATCTCGCGCTTTGGATCTACCTCGTCCCAGCCGAAGGCCTTCAGTATGAGGCCCAGGAACTTGTCGTCCACGACGCTGCCCCTGACTATTATCTCCCTGCCGAGCAGGTAGTAGTACTCATCTTCGGCCAGCTTCCTTCCGGCTTCCCTCAGAGTTAGGCCGCTCTCAACTAGCTCCCTGAGCTTTTCGGCTATCTCCTCAGGGTCTTTGCCCACCAGCTCGGCAGCGTCGTCTCCAAAGAGGGTTGTCCTTATGTATCCCGTGGAGTCGTCAAGCCCGAAGTCGATTATCGTTATCTTCACCGGCTGAACTTCGCCGTGCTCAGGGCATATCCAGGCGTTCGTTGCGGGGTCGTAGTCAACCTTCCTCCTGCACTGCGGGCAGGCGTCGTAGACTGTGACGCGGTAGAGCCTCGCAATTGTTCCGCGGACTTCAACGAAGCGCTCCCCGCCCATGAGGTCTCCTATCTTCCTTCTCTGGTAGTTGTAGCTCCTGACCTCCTCTATGGGCGGTATTTCCTCCACGCGCGGGTCTTCCGGGTTGAGGATTATCCTCGTCCTGAAGTTGGCGTGGAGTTCGACTCCGTTCCTTCCTTCCCTGACGCTGGGGTCGATGATCTTGATAACATCCCCGGGGTTGAGCTCATTGTAGTACTTGGTTACGAGGCCGTCCCACAGAACGAGTCTAGTCTTTCCTGTGGCATCGTATATTATTACGTTGGCCACCTGACCTGTGGAGCCGTCCCTCTTCTGGTACTCTCTGGGCGGATATTTCCTCAGAACCCTCACAACAACGTTGACTCCGGTCATTCCGGGAACGAGGTCTGCTATGTGGAGAAGCTCCTCCTTGCCCTCAAGATTCACGCCGAGCTCTTCTGCCAACATTAGAGCGGCAGCATGCTCGGAAATCCCCTCTCGCGAAGCTATCTCGGATATCTTTTTCTCGATTTCATCTCTTGAGAGGCCTTTCTGCCCCTCGATCATCTCGATAATTTGCTCCTTTGTCAGCACTCCCATAACACTCACCTTAATGGTAATGATAGCTCGGACTATTTAAACCTTTCTCTAAACCCCCTCCGGTGACCGAGTTTCCAGAAAAGAGGCATAATATCATCTCTTGAAAAGAAATGGAGTAACTGGAGGGCCGGGAAATTACTCTCCGCTCCCCACGGCGACATCTTCCGGCTCAGCTGAACCCTCCTCTTCCCGGCCGTTGAGCTTGGCTATCAAGTCACTGTACTCGGCATGGACAACCTTTCTAAAGGCATCCTTGATGATGTTGGGGTCGTTTTCAGGGAAGCCGTAGAGTTCGGCGAACTTTGGCGTCGTCCCGAGAAGCTTCGTCCTCTCATAGGGCTCGGCATAGATCAGGCCCATTTCAAGGAGCTTCCTTATGTGCTCGTATGCCTGACTCCCCCTGAGCTTCACAACCTTGCTCTGTTCTATCGGTTGGAGGTACGCTATGAGGGCGAGGGTCTTCAGCTCGCCTGTTCTAAGGTCCGGCCTCGGCATGAGGTGAACCACGCGCTGGCTGTATTCCTGCTTTACCTGCATAACGTACTTGTCCCCCAGAACCTTCACAACCTCTATCGCACTCTTCCTCTCCGCGTACTCGGCCGCTATAAGTTCTATCAGCTTTTCAAGGTAGTCCAGAGACCGTATTCCCAGAGCCCTTGAAAGCTCCTTCACACTGAGCGGCCTTCCAGAAACGAAAAGAGCCGCTTCGACAAGGGCTTTGTCCTCAAGGAGTCCCATTATTATCACCACACTGAAAATTGAGCGATTCCTTATAGGGTTTATCCCCCCATAAGAACGCGCTTGATCGTCAGATAGTCCTTTCTGTCCAGCGCGTTTTCATCGGCAACGACGATTAGACGGCCGTCCCGCAGTATGACCAAATCTCTGAGGGTTCCAATGAATTTTGTCACCGCAGTCATGCCATTATGGATTATCAGGTACTCTATTCCATCTATCAGGACGACCCCTGTAATACCCCTCGTTTCCGCCTCCTGAAGGTATCTCCCGGAGAGCTCAAGGATGCGTGGGAGGTTCGTCGGGGGTATGGTGTCTTTTCCCGGCAGGCTGGTCAGGAAATAGGCCTTCCATTTGTCCGGGACGCTGAGCTCCCGTATGAATGCCAGAACAGGATAGCCATTGAGGTCCTCCTTGATCCTCCTGTACTCCCTGCTGGCGACTAGCTCAATTCCCGGCTTGACAGTTATCTTTATCTCCCCTCCAAGGTGTGTGAATTCCCTGGACAGAACCATCTTTGCCATAAAGTACGCCGAGAAAACTGTGAGGATGGCCCCGAGGACGAACCCGATAGGGGCGAACCACTCCACATCCCTGAGGAAAGGATAGTCCATTTTGTGAAGTCCCAGAAGGCACAGTAACAAGGCAGTCCTCCGGGCGTTTGTGAAGGCATTGTTTATCGTCGTGATGATCATAATGCCGGTGAGAACGATGAAAAACGCGGCAACACCATAGGGTATTCCCACGACAGAACTCCAGTCGTTCCCAAGTAGTATTCCGTACATGGCCGCGACAAGGGGCGGTGCGGCCCACAGGGTTTGGTACCTAACAGGCCTTCCCAGTTCCTCTGAGAGAAAGGCCAGCGATCCGAGAAAGAGTAGGGATGAGAATGTGGCCTCTGTTAATGAAACAAGCTGGAGGACGCCAAGCGCATCTGCGGCTATGCTCATAGCTGCCACAAGCCATGCGAATGCCCATACGACCGCGGATCTTCTCCGCGATTTTATGTAGACGGTGAGGAGTACTGCAGAGACCACCAACTTGGCAGAGAGGCTGAAAAACTGGCCCAGCAGGAGCACGGTGGTGTTCATCTTGACCCTCCCACGGTATCCAACTGTTAATTTGTGTTCTGGCTCTATAAAAATCTTTGGCTACCGCGTGGGGATTCAGATGCTAGTGTGGACTGCTGGCGACCGTAATCTTTATAAACCCAACCTGGGAGGTCTGTACCGGTACGGCGGTCATAGCGGCGGGGTCACACCCGGTCTCGTTTCGACCCCGGAAGTTAAGCCCGCCAGCGATCCCGGTTGTACTGCCCTCCGGGAGGGGGCGGGAAGCCGGGGACGCCGCCGGCCACTCAAACGCCCGGGTGGTGTAGCCAGGCCCATCATACGGGACTGTCACTCCCGTGACTCGGGTTCAAATCCCGACCCGGGCGCCATTCTAACAAACTTTTGCAGAGCAAAGTTTGATCAAAGCCTGTAGTTCCTGTTTTGAATTCCAAATTGCCAGGTTTTTCAAGCATGATTCACATCTGGTTTTGATAGGGGGCCTGTCCAAGCGGCCATTCCCTTGTGGGGGTTACTCTTTCTGGAGCCTTTCGGGCATCGATTTGACAGAGAACTCTCAAAATAGAATGTTCTGCCGGATTCCCATACTCTGGAGGTTAAATTTCACGGCAATCCCACTTTAGCAAACTTTGCTTTGCAAAGTTTGATCAAAGAGGGCCCTTTCCATTAAACTGACAAAAACCAGTCGTGCAATGGCCAAGTGCAACCAAAACATGGGTTTAACTTTTAAATTAAGCTCCTAAAGCAGTTTCAACTTTGTTTCGGCGCCCGAAGGGCGCTTTGGAGAGTGAAACGCTCACAAAATCGCGGTTTGAGCAAAACAAACCCCCAAAAACAAGCAATTTCAAAAATGCACACCAACTTCCGACAGCGCTTGGACAAGCAAGGGCTGAAAGGGGGCGTGGGGGCGTTAGCCCCCCGAAGGTCTAGAAAAAACGGGGTTCGTGGGGCGAAGCCCCACACCGGGGGATTGAGAGTACAGAGAGATAAGGGGGCGGAGCCCCCTTGTCTTTCGTGTGGCGGGCCGGACGGGATTCGAACCCGCGGCCACGGGGTTAAAAGCCCCGCGCTCTAACCAGGCTGAGCTACCGGCCCACACCCGATGGGATAACGGCGGAGAGATTTTATAAGCTTTGCCCCATGCGAAAACTACTTAAACATTTTTGGGTAGCCTAATCAGGTGAGGACGTTGGAGATAAGCAAGAGGGAAGAGGAGTACCTTGAGACGATGTATATCCTCCACAAGAACAAGGGCGTGATAAGAGTCAAAGACATCGCCAAAATGATGAGGGTCAAGCCCCCAAGTGTCGTCGATGCCCTCAAAAAGCTCAATGAGAAGGGACTGGTTGAATACGAGAAGTATGACAGGATTCTTCTTACCGATGAGGGCAGAGAGGTCGCTGAAAGAACGTATTCAAAACACCTCCTCCTCACGAAGTTCTTCATAGACATCCTTGGCATTCCGCCGGAGATAGCCGAGAGGGATGCCTGTCAGTTCGAGCACTACGTCAGCGAGATAACCGTGAAGAGGATAAGGGAGTTTGCGCGGTTTATCCAGGAGGAGTGTCCCTACGTGCTGAAGCAGTTCATCAGGGAGAAGCTGGCCGGGAACGCTGAATCGGAGTGATTTCTTCGTTCATTAAGTTTTTGCTCTTCTAAAATAAAAAGAGTTCAGAAGACTCCGCCGAGGTAGGCGAAGTAAGCCACGAATATTATCGCCAGGATGTACATGAGCGGGTGGAGCTCCTTTCCGCGCCCGCTGAAGAGCTTCAGCAGTGTGTAGCTAATGAAGCCCGCGCCGATTCCGTCGGCTATCGAGTAGGTGTAGGGTATCGTTATGAGGACGAGGAAGGCCGGAATGGCCTCGGTGTGATCTGTGAAGTCAACCTCCTTGATGGCGCTGAGCATGTAGTAACCTACTATGACAAGGGCGGGGGCCGTTGCGAAGGCCGGTATTGACTGGGCGAGCGGCGCTATGAAGAGGCCTATGCCGAGGAAGAGTAGCCCGGTAACGAGTGCGGTCATTCCGGTTCTTCCACCCTCCTCTATTCCCGCGGCGCTCTCGATGTAGGTCGTGACCGTTGAGGTTCCGAGGATGGCTCCGACGGTCGTGCCTATCGCATCGGTGAGGAGAACCTTCTCGGCATCGGGAACCTTTCCGTCCTTCGTGATGAAGCCTGCCTTGGCGCTCAGACCCGTAACCGTTCCCAGTGTGTCGAAGAAGTCCACCATGAAGAATGCGAAGACAACTCCCAGCGCCCCTACGTTGAGGAGGCCCTGGAGGTCCATCTGCATGAATGTGTAGCTGATGTCGGGGATCGAGAACAGGTGCTCGGGCCAGGGGGCGACGCCGGTGATCCAGCCGATGACGCTCGTAGTTATGATGGATATCAGGAGCGAGCCCTTAACGCGGAGCGCGATGAGGACCATCGCGAGGAAGAGGCCGAAGAAGAACAGCAGTATGTCGCCGCTCGCCAGAGCGGAGGTGTTCAGCCCGGTGAACTGGAGCGTTCCTATCAGGTGGGTTTGGCCATCTATGACAAGCTCTGAACCCTGGGGGGCCACGACCTTGGCGGAGAGAAGGCCGACGTCGTTGAGGCCTATGAAGGTCAGGAAGAGCCCTATTCCCGCCCCGACCGCGTACTTCTGGCTGAGAGGTATCGCATGGATTATCGCGCTTCTCACTTTGGTAACGCTGAGGACGATGAAGATAAGACCTTCAACGAAGACCGCCGCGAGGGCAACGCGCCAGTCGTAGCCCATGCCGATAACCACGCTGTAGGCGAAGTAAGCGTTTAATCCCATTCCCGGTGCGAGCGCAAAGGGTTTCTTGGCGTAGAGGCCCATGAGAATCGTCGCGAAGCCCGCAGCCAAGGCCGTGACAGCGACAAGCGAGTTGAAGGCCTCCTTGCCCATAGCATCGCTGAGTATAGCGGGGTTCACGAAGAGGATGTATGCCATGGTCATGAAGGTCGTCATTCCGGCGAGCACTTCGGTCTTCATGTCCGTGCCGTGCCTCTCAAATTCAAAGTAGTTCTCAAACCATCCCATGAGCTTCACCCCTTGAGTTGACTGATTTTTGCTAATAACTTAGTTTTTTAAAGGTTTTTTTGACAGAAAAGTGTTAAAGAAAAGAAAGATGGGATGTGGGCACTGTTGGACGAGCGGAACCTTAACCCTCACCGCCCACTGCGGTGAAGCCTTCCGCGTAGGCCTTCACGACCTCCTCTCCCTCGCCGAGTATCATGAGAACCCTGACCAGGTCCAGACCCTTCACCTGGACGAACTCCACGTAGAGGTACTGATCACCCCTGCGATATAGCTTGACGCTGAGGGGCTTAAAACAGTCGTTTTCCTCGGGCATGGCCCAGAGTTCAGTCTCTTCGAAGCCCTGGCCTTTAATGGAAGTTTCGAATCTCTCTATCAGCGTTTTTATGGGGCAGGTGCAGGTGGCTTTAAGCTCTACCGGAGTCTCAAGGAAGAGGTGGTAGTCCCTGAAGTCGGTCCAGGTCTTGGTTGGTGTCAGGATGGTAAATTTCCAGGTTGCGTTGGCCGTTGGAACGTACTGAACCGCGAAGTAGGCCCTTCCCGGCGGCAGTTCCAGCCACCGTCCTTTTCCTCCATCCCAGCACTCTGTTTCGTGTTCGGGAAAAGTCTCGTTTATTAAAACCGCCTGGTAGAAGGATTCTCCGCTCTTTCTGCCAACCAGGGCCATTGTAAAGCCGCCCATTGAGCAGGGCAACGTCAGGTTGAACTTCTCCGGCCAGTAGATGAGGTAGGCGTTCCAGCCCTCGGGCGTGCCGGTGCTCATGTTGGGGTAAACGGCGAACCAGTCCATCAGCGTGATCTCGGAGCCGTTGGTTACTTCGGTGATTTTATTGTCTATCCATTTGCCTACTGAGGTATTTTTTGGTTGTTTTGAGTGGATAATAAGCTTGCATTTCTGGTTGTATTCGTGGAGATTCAACGTCTGGTTGTTGGGAGAGATAGTTTCTTTTTCCCAGTAACGTATACCTAATGCAGTGACTACTATCAGAACAATCAATAGAAAAATAAAAAGACGAAACTTAAACCCTCTGGCGCCTTCCATAATAGTCATTCACCCCTTGTAAATAGGTCTAACTATGGTCAATACTGGATTAGTTATACTTTCGAGCTGTATCCATGCTGCATAGGGACTGTTTTCTGTTGTGTGGACGTATATGTACTTGCTACCGTCGTCAAAAGCTTTGTATCCTGTTACTGCTACTGTATGATAATTGCCGAGACCCTGAGAAGGCCATTCAAAATTGCCATCTTCGCTTACTCCATGAGTGGATGTTAGTATAGTTGGCCTGTTCATGTTGATCTCGCTTTTAATGTACGTGTACAGCTGAAGGTTATTCGAAAGATATAACGTAAACGAATCGTAGTCATATCTGGGTTTTCTGGAAATTATGCCGCTGTTGTACAACTCCACAGCTTTTTCATAGAACCTCTCCATTCCTAGGGCAATGTTTTGATAAGATGTTTCTTTTCCTTGAGTATCCATGGTTATGTGGAGTATGTCTATCACCGCCTCACGGTACCAGCTGTCTCGATACTGAAGTTCATAATACCCTACTATCATGGCTCCTGAGATCGGGGCACATCCATCATCCTTTTCCCAGGGATCGGGATCGGGTCCAACATAATCGTAACCGAGTTCTGTAACCTCAATTGGATGGGGTGTTGGGGGCAAACCATTATCTGCACCACCTTCATCGCTATCCTGCCAAGACCACGTCGGAACTGTGAGGATGACTTTGTATTCTACCGCACTGGCAAGCAGTGTTGGATACCTCACCTCAACGGAGGTGTGGGCTTTTTCTGTCCGGAGTGATTCCCACTCTTTTTGGTTCCTGATGGCATCAACTTCCAGTGAGAGGGTGTATCTGCTTGGCTTTTTGTACTCTCTCCCCTTCATGTTCACTACCGTGTCACCCGTTAGTAACCCATAGCTTAGTCCTCCAAGGTAGGTGAAGCGGTAGGTTTTCACTCCTTTCCTCGCGGCGAGTTCTTTCATCATGTCGCTCGGAGTCTTCTTGCCAAATCCCGCCTCTAGGATTGCCGGTGGCAGGTTCCTGTTGGCTGATACTATGATGTAGCCTATGGTTTTTCCATTCTTGACCATTCTGAATTCGTAGGCCGCCAACCTGCCGTCGGGGAAGTAGAGGGGGGTTGGGTTGGTTGGGACTGCCCCGTTGAATTCCGGGAACTTGTGAAGTTCCCTGACTGCCAGTGCTTTGACTGTCGCTAGAGGTACTGCTTCTGGCTTGTCAACTGGTGCTGCCGTCACGACCCCCCCCCAACAAGAAAAGTCCGATGAGTAACACTGCTGGGGTCTTCCAGTTCATAACCTGCACCTCCAAGGAAAATTGCATTACAAGATATGCCACTGATCTATTTAACTTTTTCTATCGCTAAAAGTGAAACTTTGGGTAAAACTAAGTTATAACCAATTGGACTTCTATAGTGTTGTTGATGTACCTTGGTACATTGAAAAAACCACGGCGCATTTCACCCCAGCACCGAGAAGCTCCCCACTTCAACACCTACCCGTTCCGGCATAGCCTCAACGCCGAAGGGCAGCTCGTCGAGGAAGCGCTCCGCTAGGATTACCTCTCCTTCAATCCCAAGCCGCAGTCTTATCCTTCCTGGCAGGAGTTCGTAGTCGATGATTTCGGCGGTATCGCCGGGTTTTATGTAAACACTCTCAGGCCGGAAGAAGATTCTCACCTTTCCCTCTCTTCCGACGTCGAAGCACAGCCCTCCAATGCAGGCTCTTCCGTTCTCGGCTTTAAGCTCCAGTATGTTGCTCAGACCTAAAAAGCGCGCCACGAATTCGGTCTTTGGGCGGTAGTAGAGCTCCAGCGGTTTCCCCACCTGCTCAATGTGGCCGACGTTCATGACGGCTATCCTGTCGCTTATCACCATCGCCTCCTCCTGGTCGTGGGTGACGTATATCGTCGTTATGCCGAGCTCGCGCTGTATTCTCTTTAGTTCTCCCCTCAAACGCTCCCTTATCTTGGCATCGAGGTTGCTCAGCGGCTCGTCCAGGAGAAGGACCTCGGGCTCGACGACCAGGGCCCTCGCGAGGGCAACGCGCTGCTGCTGGCCACCGCTCAGCTGCTCCGGATAGCGGTTTTCGAGGCCTTCCAGACCGACCAGCTCAAGCGCCCACTTCACCCTCCTCTCTATCTCCGCCCTTGGAAGCCTCTTCATCTCAAGGCCGAAGGCGATGTTCCTGAAGACCGTCATGTGGGGAAACAGCGCGTAGTCCTGGAAGACTATGCCTATGCCGCGCTTGTAGGGAGGTAAATCGTTCACCGGCCTTCCGTCGAAGAGTATCTCGCCCCTCCCCGGCTTTTCAAAGCCCGCTATCATTCTGAGCGTCGTCGTCTTCCCACAGCCGCTCGGGCCAAGGAGCGTGAGAAACTCGCCGTCCTTAACCACTAACTCGCTTATCTCAAGCCGGAAATCCTCCCACTCCTTGAGGACTCCCTTCAGTTCTACCCTTACCATACCTCCTCACCTACCCTCTCGATTATCAGGAAGCCCAGCGTTGAGACCGCCATAAGAAGAACGGACAAAGCTGAGGCCGAGCCGAACTGCCTCGCCCCGAGGAACTTGTATATGGCCACGGTCATGGTGGTATATTCTGGCTTGGCCAGCATGTAGGTCGCTCCCAGCTCGGCTATGCTCATTGCAAAGGCGAATATCGCGCCGACGATAACTCCGCCCAGAGCTAATGGGAGCTCCACCCTCAGGAAGGCCTTCCACTCCCTGGCACCGAGGCTTAACGCCGCTTCAAAGAGGTTGGGCCTTATTTTTTTGAGGCTGGTGGAGACGGCGCGCAGAACGAAGGGGTAAGCTATGACCGTGTGTGCCGCCACGATTATCCAGACCGTGTAGTAGAGCGGCGTGGTGTGGAAGACCCTTATGTAGCCCAGGCCGAGGGTTATGGCTGAGCTTGCCAGCGGGAGCATCACAAGGACGTCGAAGATCCTCTTGCCTTTAAACTCCCAGCGGTGGAGGGCGTAGGCTATGGGCAGGGCTATGAGGACTGATAGAACTATCGTTGCCAGACCAAAGGTGAGTGAGTTCCTTATCGCGTCGAGCGTCGTCGCCCCGAACATCGGGTTGTACTCGGTCGAGAATATCCTCCGGTACCATTCGATGCTCCAGGCGTCGTTGAAGCGCAGGGAGTCGTAGAGGACAGCTAAGAGCGGGGAAACGATGAAGAGGAAGATGATCAGGGAGTATATTCCAACGAGCACTCCTTTGAGGCTCAGCCAGTCACGCCTCGTGAACGGAACCGGCCTTCTGAAAACCCTCTGCTCCTCGCGCTTGGCGTAGGCATCGAGCGCCCTCAGGTAGAGGTACATGAAGCCTATGCTCAGGATTATCTGGATTATGGCAAGAGCCGAGCCGGTCTTGAAGTCGAGGAGCACCATTATTGAGGTGAAGATGTCCACCTCTATCGTGGCGTACTGGTAGCCGCCGATGATGAGCGGAATCGAGAAGCTCAGGAAGCAGAACACAAAGGTGAGCATCGCGGAGGCAAAAATCGCCGGGGAGATCATCGGCAGGGTAACCTTTCTGAAGAGCGTCCAGCCTCTGGCTCCGAGTGCCATCGCGGCCTCCTCGTAGTGGGGATTAACGCGCTGCCACAGCGACGAGACCATGCGTATAACGATGGGGAAGTTGTAGAAGGCGTGTGCCAGGAGAATGCCCTTCCAGGAGTAGATTATGCCAAGGTCACGGCCTAAAAGCTGGGTCACGAAGCCGCTCTTTCCGAAGAGGAGAATGTAGCCGAGAGCCACCATCACACTGGGCATGACGAACGGGACGGTTAGGACGGCCTTTATGATGCCCTTCCCCGGGAAGTCGTACTTGGCGAAGATGTACGCCCCGGGAAGGCCGAGTGCTAGGGTGAGGAGCGTCGAGGCTATTGCCTGCCCTATCGTGAAGAGGATGACCCTCCTGTGGTAGTCGTTGGCTAGAACTGCGGAGAGGTGTTTGAGGGTGAGGCCGTTCTCCCAGAGGCCGGTTTTTAGAATACTAGCTAACGGGACGTAGAAGAAGACCACGAGGAAGGCCAGAGGGATGAGCAGGAAGAGCTTCGAGAGCCTTGACCCCATGGTGACAACTCGGTTTTTGCTCTTTATAAGCGTTGATTAACAATAAAACCTTCCCAAACACGAGTAAGTGCAATGTTATTAACACGTCCCCTCATTCATGAAGACTGTCAAAAATTTCATCAGCTCGTGGCTGTAAACGTCCCACCACTTGCTTCTTGGATTGGGGTGGATTTCGAGGATTGTGTGGTCTTTGACGGTATAAATCCAGAAGTCTGCGTTGGCTACACTCTCTCCTCTGATATTTCTTAGAGGATCAAAGAATAAGTCTCCAGCAGCTATTATGCCAAAACTTTCGTCTATGGTGCCTTTTCTCTTAAAGTGTTCCATCCGAGGGTCATCAAACTCCTCATCCCGAATTTTAATTTCAAACTCCTTTTTGAGGAAGTTTTCAACCTCTTCCGGCTTCTCACCAAACACGAAGTAAAGATAATTATCAACACCCATCTTCCTCCACCTGGGTCTTAAAGTAATCTTCGGCCCTCCTGAGGAGCAACTCATCTTTAACCTTCCGACCGATGCGCTTGAATGTAACCCCAACGATTTTTAAGCTAAACTCTGCTTTGTCATTCAAAATGTCACGGTAGCACTCCTCATCCATTAAATCGACTTCCTCTACTGCGACGAGTATTTTATAGTCCTCAATGCTCTTTACCAGCACGTACTCCTTTTCTTCCCTTCCGGGCCTTTCAATCAGTTCATAGAGACCATCCTCAAGGCCAAGAAGCTCTTTCTTCACTACTGTGATGGCTGAGGGTAGGGTTTTGAGTTTTCCGGTTTTAATTGTCTCGGGAAGCCAGTTTATGAACAAATATGACATGTTGTAATTGAAACCGAGTTCTGTTAGATCTGCATCATCCCTGTAACCGCATATCAGGAGAGGTTCTGCCTTCATGAACCGTTTTAAGAGCCTGATGACTTCCGAGCTGAGGACAAACCCCCACCTGCTTCTTGGATTGGGGTGGATTTCAAGGATTGTGTAGTCCTTAACAGTATAAACATGAAAGTCAGCGTTGATTATAACCCCCCATTCTGTAGTCCTTAGTGGCGGGTCAAAGAGCAGTTCGCCTGAGGTGATTAGCTGAAAATGCTCTCCTAAAAGACCCTTTTCCCCGAGGTAATCCATCCGAGGATCATCAAACTCCTCATTCCGAACCTCAGCTTCAAACTCCCTTTTAAGAAAGTTTTCAACCTCTTCCGGCTTCTTATCAAAGACAAAGTAAATATAGTTATCAACGCCCATATCTTCACCTCCTTTGCTGTAGTTTAGAAAAAATAAAAAAGTTAGTTGAAGTTAGATCCGAGATAAACTAAGCTTATATCAACGTTGTATTTTGAACTAATTTCCCTGAGCTTCTGAAGGATGTAAGTGGGTGGATATGATGGTCCCTCTGCATAATAAATTTTTATCGTCTTTATTCCGTGGTTTCTGGCGTATTCAGCCTGTTTTGCTATTTGACCAATATCTATCCCATCAAAGCTTCTCTTACACTCAACGTAAACTGTTCTTCCACTCTTTTCGGCGATTATGTCAATCTCAGTTTTTCCGATTGAGGTTACCACGTCCTTCTCTACCTCTTTTATCCTCCATCCACTCCGCTTGAGGTGGCTCACAACCTCAGCCTCATAGAGTGGTCCGAGGTCTTTTTGGGTTTTCAAGTCTCTATTTATGGCCCCAATAAGCTTGCTTCCTCCTTTTCTAACGCTTTTTGCGTCGCTG
This sequence comes from Thermococcus thermotolerans, assembly GCF_024707485.1. Lineage (NCBI taxonomy): Archaea > Methanobacteriati > Methanobacteriota > Thermococci > Thermococcales > Thermococcaceae > Thermococcus > Thermococcus thermotolerans. The sequence continues at coordinate 1,231,964 of NZ_CP102602.1, read as the reverse complement.
AGTACCCTTTCAAGCTTTTTGACATCCCAGCCCCTGTCAATGATTAATCGTCTAGCTTTTGCGCTGGTTATACCCATGCTTTGGATTCTCTTGAGGCTATTAACAACGTCATCGAAGTTCTTACCCCTCTTTACGACGTATTTCTCTGCGATTTCTTTGATGTACTTCTCGCCGAGGGCGCTCTTTACCCACTTGGCACTGCTGGCACTAACATCGGTAATCTTTCTGACGACTTTGGTACGCCACAGGTCCTTTTTGACGATTACTATTGAGTACTTTGTAATCTCGTCCCCGTGCTTGGCTAGGACTTTGATACCAAGCTTGAGGCCGTCCCCGGGGTCTGGGATTAAGAGCGAGACTGCATCGTAAACCATCGCGGCTTCTGGAGAAACGTATTTCTCAAGCGCCCAGCTGAGGAGCAAATCCAGCAGAATCATGCCAACAAAGATGAGTATCGGGCCTACTTGTGGCTGTACCTCGTCTCCCGGTTTTCCCTGTGGGTTGAGTCCCGACGGAAGCTTCACCGTGCTGTTGGTGGATGAATTGACGAGGCTCGCAGTGGCACTTGCTCCACTAACTGTCATTCCAAGGAAGAGCACAATCAAGACGAAGGTAGCAAACCTACGCCAGCCCATGGAATCACCGTATTGGACGCATTTTTATTGTATTTTAAACTTTTCTTCGTAATAACTGAATTATATTACTACAAACTTTGATAAGTAGTAATTGGAAGCAGAAAATATTCGGTGGATTTTTAATCCAGCATGAAAATTGTCTCCAAAACCCTAAAAGCCAGAGAGCGTAGGGGTGTTGGTGATACCATGAAGGCCCCTGATCTGGGAATAAAGATAGGCCGTTATGAGCACGGGAAAAAGAACTCTATAGCTGATTTGGGCGTCAGGGTTGGTCATTCGACGATAATCGAGGGGGACGATATTAGAACGGGAGTTACGATCCTCGTTCCGCCGGTGGGGAACCCCTTCAGGGAGAGGCTCTTCGCAGGAGTTTACACCTTCAACGGCTTTTCCAAGCCGATTGGGTTTATCCAGGTGGAGGAGCTCGGCTACATCGAAACTCCAATAGCTTTAACCAGCACGCTGAACGGCTACCGTGTTGCGGACGCTCTGATAAGCCTTTGGGCGGAGGAGAACCCCGAGGGAATATCGGTAAACCCGCTCGTAATGGAGTGTAACGACGGCTACCTCAACGATAATAAAAAGCGTGCCGTTAAGGAGGAACACGTCTTTGAGGCTTTCGAGGGCGCATCCCTTGACTTTGAAGAGGGCTCTGTTGGAGCAGGCACCGGAATGAGCGCCTTCGAGTTCAAAGGGGGGATAGGTTCCTCTTCAAGGGTAGTTGAGATTGGTGGCGAGGAGTACACCGTTGCGTCGCTCGTCCTCAGCAACTTTGGCAAGAGGGAGGATTTGGTCATAGCGGGCGTTCCCGTCGGCTGGGAGTTGAGGGACTACCCGGGCAGGGGACTTTCCATGGGGGGCAGCATATCTATTGTAATCGCCACAGACGCGCCTCTGACCTCCCGTCAGCTGGCTAGACTGGCTAGGAGGGCAATCCTCGGCCTGGCCAGGACGGGCTCCTACGGCCACAACGGGAGCGGGGACATAGTTCTGGCTTTCTCGACGGCCCAGACCGTCCCGGGCGGCAAGGAGGCTCATTCCATGGGGTTCCTCCCGGACGATGCACTCAACAGGTTATTCATAGCCGCAGCTGATTCCACTGAGGAGGCGATAATCAACTCCCTCCTGCAGGCTAGGACGATGGGAGGCAGAAACGGCAGGATCCGCTACGCCCTTCCGGTTGATAGGCTCCTGGAAATCATGGAAAGATACGGGAGGATTGAGAGGGCTTAAACCCGTATCTCCTCGTATTTCTTTTTCATCAGCAGGGCGTCGCCCTCTATGTTCGGGCTCTCGCTTATGACCACTCCCTTGACTTTGAACTCCTTGAGGACCCTCAGCAGGTCTTCCCAGTTCATGTCGCTCTCCTGGAGGTTGAGGTGGTTCCTCTCGCCCTTTGAGGTGTAGTTTATGCCGCTTATGTGGATGTGCATGTTGTCGAGAGCCTCTCTGCCGAGCCGGTCCTCCATAAAGCTCAGCATCTCGCGCCACTCTTCGGCGGTGTTGAACTTCCCCACGTTCCGGGCGTGGCAGTGGGCGAAGTCTATCGTTGGTAGAACCATCTCGATCTCTTCGCTGAGCTTCACGAGCTCTCTCAGGTCTCCGAACTGGGTCGGCTTGCCGGTCAGCTCGGGCCTTACCCACACCTCGATGCCCCTGTCCTGGAGGCTCTTTACGATATCCTTAATCTCCCCCCGTATTTTCTCATAAACCTTTCCAGGGTCCTGCTTTAGGTAGTAGCCCGCATGAAAAACCACGCTCCAGCCGCCGGCCTGGTGTAAGCGTTCAGCGCTCTGGATTATCCTCTTCTTGCTGGCCTCGATCTTGGCCTTTTCCGCCGCGTTGAGGTTGATGTAGTACGGTGCGTGGGCGGTCAGCAGAATATCGTGCTTTCTGGCGACGTATTTTATCTTCTTCGCCAGCTCCGGCTTGAGGTTGACCCCCCGGACGAACTCCAGCTCCATCGCGTCAAGGCCTAGGTTTCTCACGTGGACTATTCCGTCAAGAGTTGAGCGCTTTGGGGTTGAGATGGGTATTCCGGCCGTTCCGAAGCGCAGTCTGTCAACTTTAAACATGCTCACCACCCGAAAGAATTAGGGGAGCCTAATTCATAAACCTATCGCTCGACTTTCTGCCCGAGTATCTCCTCAAGTTTGGCGAGGCTATCCTTCAGCTCCTTCTCAAGGTGCTCCAGCTGGCGTCTGAGCTTTCGTATCTCTGCCTCCTTTTCCTCGATGAGGCGGTGGAGTTCCCATATCTCCTTCTTTTTACTCTCTCCACTGGCCAGGATTTCGTCCCTTTTCTTCTCAAGCTCTGATAGCTTTTCTCCTTCCTGCCTGATGGCCTCGGACTTCTCCTTGAGGTTCTCTATCAGCCACTGGGCGGTTTTCTTGTACTTGCCCTCCAGTCTAGGATATATCCTCTGGAGCAGGGAGACGAACTCATCGGGCTTTCTGAGGGCAACGCCGCTGTCATTTATGAGTTCGTCGGCTATCGGCTCGTGGAGGCGCATCCTCTTTATGGGCTTCTGAAGCTTTGATGCCTTTGAGCGAACCTCCATCTCGGCACTCCGGAGCGATGAAGAAAGGCTTTTTATGTCCTCCTCAAGTTCCTGAAGTCCGTGCCTGCTGTAGAACTCCTTGAGTTCACCTTCCTTGGCTTTTATTTCCCTTTCAAGCTCCAGCTTTTCCTGCTCAATCTGTTGGATATGTCCCCTGGTTTTTTCCTCTTCCCAGAGGATTTCCCTCAGCCGGAGATCCGGCAGGCCTTTTTTGCTCAGCTCATTGTAGTAGCTCACGTAGTCCTCGTTCAGCTCCTTCAGCAGGCGGTTTATGGCGTAAACGTCCTTTTCGAATATTATCAGGAGGTACTTTCCGTGACCCACGTGGAGCTTAGCTAAGTCGGGGAGGCGCTTTCCGAGGTCGTCCATGTCGCTTATACTGCTCAGTACGTTCCTAAGTGCTGTCACGTAATTCCTCTTTTCAGCAGTGACTATTTTTTTGATATTCTCATCGACCTTCTTGGGAACCTCTTTTTTCTCCAGTGCGTCTATTTTCTTCAGAACTTCCCGTATCTTCTTTTCCAGGCGTTTGTTGTACTTCTTCCTTATCTTCTCGACCTCTTTTTCTGCCTTCTTTCTCCTTTTCTCATACTCCTCAAGCGCTTGCTCCAGCTTCAACTCTCTCCCATCCCCTAACTTTTCCTCTCATGTAGATTCCAACCAGAATAGCCACGGCCACGTCGGCAATGGCTAGAAGGAGCTTTGCAAAGACGTCTATGTCGGATATCGTGAGTATGGCCATCGCGTACCTCGTCGTCAGGTCTATCGTTATCCACAGCGCGGGCATCAGGAGCAGGGCTGAGACGTAGTACCAGATGTGGTAGTCCTTCCGGAGGTAGGCCTGGATGGTCTTACCCATTATCATCACGGATATCCCTATTATCAGCGGGGCGCCTATGGCGTTTATGTAGATGAGCGTCGCCAGCAGAGGTGTCCCGGGCCAGCCGCCGATTATCTCCTTCGCGTACTCCTCAAGCCTGAAGTAGGCGTTGATAGAACCTCCGATGATTATGAGAACACCCGCAACCGCGGATATTACGAACACGAACTGCTTTGCGATGGTTTCCCTGAAGTTGAGCCGGAATCCCTTTGTGAAGAAGTACCCGCCTATGATGAGGAGTATTGTTCCGGTTATCGTGGCAGAGACTATCTTGACGCTGTCAGGATACCAGACACCTATGAGTCTTGCGATACCGTAGAGCAAGAGTATCATCCCCGGAATCCCGAGAACTACCTTTGCCACCTCTGGGTCGCTGAGTATCTCCCTCAGGTAGCGGTAGATGATATAATAGGTAGTTTCTATGCCCTCGCTCTGCTTGACGACTACCCTGTGAGAGCTTACTATGGGAACCTTTGAGGTTATTATCGGGAATATCTGCTCGTCCTCTGCCCCGTCGGTGACGGTAATAACCCCATCGGCGGGAAACCTCTCCAGGACCAGCTCAAGTTGCCTGGCCAGCTCCATATCACTTTTTACCCCCACCTTGGGATGGCCGGTTATCAGTGCAACTTCGACATCATCGAACTCCCCGCTCCCTTTGAGCTCATCGTAGAGCTTGACGGCGGCATAGACAACGTTAGCATCGCTGTCCTCCGGATCGGCCAGACTGAGCTTTAGGGCGGCGTCAATGCAGGCGTCTCGCCCGATGACGGGTCCTTCAACCCCCGCCTTTTCTCCGAAGTCGTCATCGCGGTCTATAGCTAGAATCAGGGCCTTAATCTCAACCACCCCTGACCTTTTCCATCACGGATTTCACCTTGTCCTCCATTTTTCTCTCCACATCACGCCTGTCGTCTATCCTCACGGTTGTAGAGACCCTCTCAGCCCCGAGCTCGAACATGAGTTCATGGGCCTGTGCTATTATTTCAAACGCGTCCCTTGCGGTTGGAACCTCTATTATGGTTGCCATCGGAGTCAGTTGATATTTAACACCCTTTCTCTCTAAAAGCTTTACCACCTCTGCGACGTACCTGCTGAGACTTTTCTCCCCGAGGGGAACGATAACGAACTCAACTATCACCATCTTCGACACCCGACTTAACTTTTTTCGGCAATCTTTTAAATCTTGCGGGAAAGATAAATAACCCCTCCCGCCGTAGGGGTCAGAGGTGAGGGCGATGTACAAGATCAAGGACGAATGGGGAGAGTTTCTCGTCAGGCTCGCGAGGAGGGCTATTGAAGAGTACGTTAGAAACGGCAGGACTATAAAACCACCTGAGGACACGCCTCCCGAGCTGTGGGAGAAGATGGGCGTTTTCGTAACCCTCAACAGACGTCACTCTCCCCCCCAGATGGCGCTCAGGGGATGCATCGGCTTTCCCCTCCCAATATATCCGCTGGTTGAGGCCACGATAAAGGCGGCTATCTATGCGGCGGTTGACGACCCCCGCTTCCCGCCCGTGAGGGAGGGTGAGCTGGATGACCTGGTTGTTGAGGTGAGCGTCCTGACGCCGCCGGAACTCATCGAAGGGCCTCCCGAGGAGAGGCCAAAGAAGATAAAGGTCGGCAGGGACGGTCTGATCATCGAGAAGGGCATTTACTCCGGCCTGCTTCTCCCGCAGGTGCCGATAGAGTGGGGCTGGGACGAGGAGGAGTTCTTAGCTCAGACCTGCTGGAAGGCCGGTCTTCCACCCGACTGCTGGCTCGACGAGGATACGAAGGTCTACCGCTTCACGGCGGAGGTGTTTGAGGAGGAAAAACCGGGAGGGCCGGTCAAAAGGAAGCCGCTGTGACCGTCCTGGAAAATTTTTCGAATAATTACCAAAATTTCTTGAAAATATTTAAATAGTTGTGGGACATACATCAAAATAAGGTGAGGTCAGATTGGAGAAAAGACAAGTTCTGGTGGTCCTGGCCCTCCTGCTGGTTCTGGGTAGTGTGGTCTCTCTGGGATACGTTGGGGCCACCTATGGGACGGTCATTACAAGGGATGCGACCAATGAGGCCAAGGCCATTCTCAACTCCAACTTTCAGAATTCGCTGGTGACCGCCAAGTTCAGGGGTGTTGAGGAGCAGATTCTGGTGACCACGAAGCCGTTGCTCGGTTTCCCGATTGAGGGGGATTCCTATGTGATCCTAAGCTCCGGCGATGCGAGGTACGTCACCGAAGGGAGCACGTACGACGTTGAGAACATGGGGGGCCTCTCCATATCCGGAGGCCACCCGGTAACAGGGGAGACCATATACGACGTCGCCAGGCTTGAGATAACCCTCGAAGTACCCTACGGTGCCAAGGAACTGTCCTTCCGCTGGAGGATCGTCTCGGACGAGTATTCTCCATACAACGACTTTTTCTACGCATACGTCGTCTTCCCGGATGGCACCAAAAAGGTTGCCGCCACGGTGCTTAACGGAACCATCCCGTACATAACCATAATCGAGCCGTATCTGACGCCCATCAACGGCCAGGATGGCGTCGTACTGTGGAGAATGAGCTCCATATACGTGGCCAGGGTCGATGTTTCCCAGTACCAGGGCGAAAAGATAACGCTGGTTCTGGAGGTTGGAGATGAGGGCGACAGCATCGTCGACACGACGGTTCTGATTGATGACCTCAAGTTCGATGTTCCACCTGCGTACTTCATATACAACCGCATGATGGTCATCGCCCAGGTGTGGACAATGTACTTCTTCAGGCTTCACGACGACTTTGATGAAGTCTACGCCAACGCAAGCGCCATGGGGGTCGATAACGAGACCCTTGCTCTGGCAAAGGAACTCCACGAGAACGCGACCCAGATGATGATGGGGGCATGGCATACGGACAACCTCGATGACATAAAGCTCCGCGTCTGGGGAGCGATACCGACGTACCCGAGGCTCCACTTGGTGAGGAAGGCATACGTTCTGGAAAGGGACGCTGTTGGCATGCTCCTTGATGCCATGAAGGAGCTTGAGGGCGGCTAGTCCGCCCTTCTCAATTTTGCAATGAAGAATCCGTTGCAGTCGTGCCTGTGCGTCCACGCTCTGAAAACCCTGTCGCCGATTTCAAGGAAGCCCCTATCGCCCCAGCCGAAGGGGTAGTTCATCAGCTCAAGCCCCACCCTGTTTATCGCGAAGAGCACGTTCTCCTCGTCTTCGTCAATCCTAATCGAGCACGTCGAGTAGGTCATCTCCCCCCCGGCTCTGAGGTTCTCGTAGGCATTGCGGAGCATGTTCCTCTGGACGTTTATGATGCGCTTGATTTTCTTCTCATCGAAGCGCCACTTGACCTCCGGGAACTGCCGGTAGGTTCCGGAGCTTGAACAGGGGGCATCGAGGATTATTTTGTCGAACTTGCTCTTATCCCTAAAGCTCTGGCCGTCGGCATGAACCAGCTTGACGTTTTTGATGCCCAAAAGCCTCATCTTCTCCTTCATGCGCATGAGCCTGTCGTAGGAGTAGTCAACCGCGATTATCTCTCCTTTGTTCTCCATCAGCGCCGCCGCGTGGAAGGTTTTACTCCCCGGTGCGGCCGCTAAGTCCAGAACCCTCTCTCCCGGCTCCGGAGCCAAAACATGGGCAACGTAGGCAGAGGCCAGATCCTGGATAGCGAACTTCCCTTCCCTGTACCAGTCGAGCCTCGTTACCGGAGTTTTGTATTCGAGGATCTTCAAAACGTCCGGGACGGGCGTTAAGGCCGTCCTTACGCCGTTCTCCCCAAGGTAATCTCTGAGGGAATCAACGTCGGTCTTGAGGGTGTTTGCTCTAACGTAATAGCGTTGTAGTCTGTTGTTGCTGAGGAGGAGTCTTACTGCTTCGTCGTAGCCGAGGAGGTCTATAGCGTACTCCACGTACCATCTCGGGTGCGAGAAGCGGACGGAGAGCCATTCTACCCTGTCCCTCTCCTTAAGCCGTTTTAGGGCGTTCTCCACGTCAAACTTCTCTATCGAATGCATGAGCGCGTTCACGAACTTTGCCCTTGAGAAATCAAAGCGTTCTTTGACGACCCTGATTATCGAGTCGGTCGCCACAGCCGGGGGAACCTTCCGGAAGTGGATTTCAAAGGTGCCGATTCTCAGGAGGTTGGCCAGGTAGGGGTCTAATTCCTCGACCGTTGAGCCTTTGAGGACGGAGTTTATTATGAAGTCTATCTTCGCCCGCCACTTCTCTATCTCGAAGACGTAGGCATGAGCTAATCCCCGCGCCTTGTCCCGGTCTTTGCCGGCGACCCTCTTAAAGACCCTCTCAAGGGCGTGCTTCGATGAGAGTTCACGCTCCTCAACCAGGCTCAACGCGTCCGCCACCACTTCCTGAAAGCTCACGCGGTAAAACAGCTCCATGGACGGGGCTTTGTGGGGGAGTTTAAAAAGGTGGTGGTGTGTGCATGAGTATGCAACTCTTTTACTCTGGCTTCTTTTCGTTCATTCTACTGGGAAAACTCTATTCTGAAAAAAATTATACTCGAAAAAAAACGAAGAAAATGTACTTATAGTAAAAGGAAAAGTTTATAAAGACAAGTTGAATTATATAAATTGCAAAAACACTACGGAGGTGAAATCCCGTGAAGTGGCGAGGCTTGATGGCAGTCTTAGTAGGACTGCTGGTGCTGGGAGCATCAGGAGCTACATTGGCAACTTCATATCCTGAAGTGTCCGTACCTCAGGAATCTGTTGCTTCGAAGATGTCTCCGGAGGTATCTAAAACCGCACCGATATCTCCAATGGTGCTTGGAGATAAGAACCAGCTTACAGTCAGATTTAGAAAGGATTTGTCATTCGTCCTTGACGGGAAGTTATACCTCGCATTTGAATGGAAATGGAATGGGTTGCCAGAATTGTTTGGCGGAGGCAAGGATGCCATTGTAATCTCATTTCCTTGGGAAATCCATGGTTATCCTGACCCTTACATATTCTATGAATATCTGCCAGAAGTTCGTATTGAAACAGTACATGGCATGGAGTACAAAGTTGGCCCTGTAAGGTTCTCTATAGAACCTACTGAGGAGCTATTATTTTACAACGGAGGCTATCGCAGGATCTACCAAATGTTCATCAAAATTCCAGTAGATGACGATGTCTCATGGGGCATAATATGGGTTGGGATAACCCCAAAGAAAAAGATAACACTAGGGACTCATTTTGGTTACTTTCACAATTGGGACTACATTAGGCCAACCATGACTGCCTTCAATACACTCGTAAGCATTAAATATACAAATCCGCTCGTCTCGACTACCGTGACGTGGGGTGTTGAGAAAATACTCGGTGATGTACTGGGGAGAGGCAAAGGTCTTTGGGAAAAGAAGGACGAGAGGGAAATAGTTTACTCCACTAGCGAATATCCCTGGAAATCAACTCCACCATGGCCTCCATGTTCGCCGGGAGGGATATGCCCTACATCAATCGGGGGGAGTGTAAATTGATGGATGAATATTACAGAGTACGGTTTAGAACCAACCTTTTGAGGGAGAGCATAGTCTCTTTTGGCCTATCTTTTCTTTTTGGGACGTTGGACAGTCCAGACGTAGTGTTTATAGCCATTGTTTCGTGGGCAATATCTAGTTTGGTGTGGATTGTATATAACTCACATAAGTGCAGCGAGTTATCCAAACGACTTGAATGCAGGCCGCTATGTGATACCCTTCTAAAGAAGTCTTTTATTGATTCCGCAGGCATTGGGATAATAGTTCCGGCAAGTCTGGTTAGCAAGTACCTTAACCAGAACTATGCCGCTTTGGCAATACTGGCGATTGTATGGGCACTGGCATCGGCAAAAATATTGAGTAATATTGATTATCCATACGAGTGGGCTTCATCCGAGAGAATCAGACGGGCGAAGGAGAAATGCCTGTAAACTGCACAAACTCAATTGTTCTGCAATTTTTGAAAGCAGGTCGTGCCTTCCAATGGCGAAGTTTATTTATGGGATAAAAAGCCAATTAATCACGGTGAGAGCATGGAAGAGGTTGACAGGTTGGTCTTCAACTTCCCTCTCTTCAAGGATTACCGGGAAAAAGAGCGATTCCTCAAGGTGGTAGGCCTCCTCGTAAGCCACCAGATAACGTTTGAGAAGGCGGCGGAGCTTTTAAACATGAAACTTGGTGAGCTGGCGTTTCTCCTCGACAAGCTCGGCGTCGAGTATTCATTCTTGGACGAAGAAGAGGCAAGGTTTGAGCGTGAGAGCGCCCAAATGGTTTTGAATCACCTGACTGGTGATGACTCATGATTCTCGACACCGACTACCTCACAGAGGATGGGAAGCCCGTCATTAGGATATTCAAGAAGGAGAACGGTGAGTTTAAGATAGAATACGACCGGAACTTTGAGCCGTACTTCTACGCGCTCCTGAAGGATGACTCAGCGATTGACGAGCTCAAAAAGATAACCTCCAGCCGACACGGGACGGTGGTTAAAGTCAAGCGCGCCGAGAAGGTGAAAAAGAAGTTCCTCGGCAGGCCGATAGAGGTCTGGGTTCTCTACTTCACCCACCCCCAGGACGTTCCGGCGATAAGGGACGAGATACGAAAGCATCCTGCCGTCGTTGCCATCTACGAGTACGACATACCCTTCGCCAAGCGCTACCTCATAGATAAGGGGCTAATCCCGATGGAGGGCGATGAGGAGCTTAAGATGATGTCCTTTGACATCGAGACTCTCTACCACGAGGGCGAGGAGTTCGGAACCGGGCCGATTCTGATGATAAGTTACGCCGACGAGGACGAGGCTAGGGTCATAACGTGGAAGAAGATAGACCTGCCATACGTTGACGTCGTCTCCACCGAGAAGGAGATGATTAAGCGCTTCCTCAAGGTTGTCAAGGAGAAGGATCCTGATGTTCTCATAACCTACAACGGCGACAACTTTGACTTTGCTTACCTAAAGAGACGGTGCGAGAAGCTCGGGATAAAGTTCACCCTCGGGAGAGATGGTTCTGAACCAAAAATCCAGCGCATGGGGGACAGGTTTGCGGTCGAGGTGAAGGGCAGAATACACTTCGACCTGTACCCCGTCATAAGGCGCACGATAAACCTTCCAACATACACCCTTGAGGCGGTTTACGAGGCAGTCTTTGGAAAGCCGAAGGGGAAGGTCTACGCCGAGGAGATAACCACCGCCTGGGAAACCGGCGAGGGGCTTGAAAGGGTCGCGCGCTACTCCATGGAGGACGCGAAGGTCACCTTTGAGCTCGGCAGGGAATTCTTCCCGATGGAGGCCCAGCTTTCTCGCTTAATAGGCCAGAGCCTCTGGGACGTCTCGCGCTCAAGCACAGGGAATTTAGTTGAGTGGTTCCTCCTGAGGAAGGCCTACGAGAGGAACGAGCTGGCACCGAACAAACCCGAGGAGAGGGAACTGGCGAGGCGGCGCGGGGGTTACGCGGGTGGCTACGTCAAGGAACCTGAAAGGGGATTGTGGGACAATATTGTGTACCTAGACTTTCGTAGTCTCTACCCTTCAATCATCATCACCCATAACGTCTCGCCGGACACACTAAACCGCGAGGGCTGTAGGGAGTACGACACCGCCCCACAGGTCGACCACCGCTTTTGTAAAGACTTCCCGGGATTCATCCCGAGCCTTTTGGGTTCCCTTCTCGACGAGAGGCAGAAGATAAAGAAGAAAATGAAGGCCAGCATAGACCCGCTGGAGAGGAAGCTTCTCGATTACAGGCAACGCGCTATCAAAATCCTCGCCAACAGCTTCTACGGCTACTACGGCTACGCCAGGGCGAGATGGTACTGCAAGGAGTGCGCGGAGAGCGTTACGGCGTGGGGAAGGGACTACATCGAGATGGTAATCCGCGAGCTTGAGGAGAAGTTTGGTTTTAAAGTCCTCTATGCCGACACCGACGGTCTCCATGCCACTATTCCCGGAGCAGACGCCGAGACGGTCAAGAAAAAGGCAATGGAGTTCTTAAAGTACATCAACCCCAAACTGCCGGGACTGCTTGAGCTGGAGTACGAGGGCTTCTACCTCAGGGGATTCTTCGTCACCAAGAAGAAGTACGCCGTCATAGACGAGGAGGGCAAGATAACGACGCGCGGGCTTGAGATAGTCAGGCGCGACTGGAGCGAGATAGCGAAGGAGACGCAGGCGAGGGTTTTAGAGGCCATACTGAGGCACGGTGACGTCGAGGAGGCCGTCAGGATAGTCAAGGAGGTAACGGAAAAGCTGAGCAAATACGAGGTTCCGCCGGAGAAGTTAGTAATCCACGAGCAGATCACCAGGGAGCTGAAGGACTACAAGGCTACCGGCCCGCACGTGGCCATAGCGAAGCGCCTCGCCGCAAGAGGCGTGAAAATCCGCCCCGGGACTGTCATCAGCTACATCGTCCTCAAAGGCTCAGGAAGGATAGGCGACAGGGCGATTCCGTTTGACGAGTTCGACCCAACGAAGCACAAATACGATGCAGAATACTACATCGAGAACCAGGTTCTGCCCGCTGTTGAGAGGATTCTGAAGGCATTCGGCTACAAGAAGGAAGACCTGCGCTACCAGAAGACCAGGCAGGTCGGTTTGGGGGCGTGGCTGAAGCCGAAGGGGAAGAAGTAGCCCGAAACCCTTTTATCTTTGCATTACAAACTGTGTTTCGAGGTGTATTACATGGCCATCGTTACCGTCCGCGTTCCCGACGAGCTGAAGCTCAAGATGAAGGAGCTCAACATCAACTGGAGCGAGGAGATAAGGGAGTTCATAAGGAAGCGCATAGATGAGATAGAAAGAAAGAGACGAATACAGGAAGCCTTAGAGCTTGCAAAGGCCAGCGGAAGCGTGAGCAGGGGTTTCGCAGCGAAGTCCGTGAGGGAGGACCGTGATAGTCATTGATGCCTCAGCCCTTGTGAAAGTCGTTTTGCAGGAGCCGGGTTGGGAAGAAGTACCAACGGAGCCACACGTGGCAACGCTCGACTATGCACTCGTTGAGGGCATGAACGCAATCTGGAAGGCAGTGCGACTCGGAGAGCTACTCATTGAGCAGGGAAAGGTTAAGGTAATCGTTCTTAAGACGTTAGGGAGTTCGATAACACTCTTTGAGGCGCACAACTTCTTCGAGAGGGGGCTGGAAATCGGCCTGAATGAAGGAATTACAATCTACGACGCCCTTTACATAGCCCTGGCCGAGGCGCTGAACGCGGAATTTCTGACTGCGGACGAGAAACAGTATCTAGCCGCCAAAAATTATGTAAATGCCAAGCTCCTTCGTTAACCTTTCTTTTCTATCCTCTCAAGTACCTCCAAAATCCCCTCAACGTCGGGAACCTCAAAGCCCCTCTCGTGGATTTTCCTGACCTCTTCGGCCTCGGGATTTATCCAGACCGCCCAGAGGCCGGTTCTCAGCGCACCCTCAAAGTCCTCGGCGTAGGTGTCGCCTATGTGAATCGCCTCGTCCGGCTCGATCCCAAAGACCCCCAGCGGTTTTCTGAACATTTCCGGCATCGGCTTGTAGGCGAGAACCTCGTCGGCGAAGAAGGTCTTGTCGATGTAGTTCATCAGCCCGAACCTTTCGAGCAAGAGACGAGTGTATGAACCCGGCCAGAACATCACGTTGCCAGTCACGGTGACCTTCAGGCCCTTTCTCTTAACGCCTTCAAGGGCTTCCTTTGCCCCCGGAAGGACTATATCGTCGCCGACCTTCAGGACGGCCCTCGCAGCGGCCCTTTTCACGAGCTCAACGTCCGTGCCCAAAAGCTCCGCCAGCAACTCCTGGCTCTCTTCGAGTGCCCTGGCTGGATTCCCTGCGGTTTTGGCCCTCATTCGCTTTATTCTCTCGCGGGTAAGCATCATCCCCTCGACGACGTCTACCAGGCACGTTCCCATCAGCTTGGAGAGCTCTACCGCCATTATATCTAGCATGACGTTGATGTCGAGGAGAGTGTTCCAGACGTCGAATGAAACGAGCTTCACCTTCACCACCATCTCGGTTTGAACAGGGAGAAATAAAAATTCAACGCCTTTCATTCTCCCTTCCCGCAAGATAAATGAGCCCCCTCATGAGGCCTGCTTCCCTCAGGACTGCCTTTAAGTTTCTGAAGCGTGAGCGCATGACGAACAGCTCGTAGAAGCCCTCAAGGTTGCCCCAGTGGCCGTAGGCGGAAAGGGCGAGGTACATAACCTCTTTGGGCTTGAGCTTCCTTCCGAGGCTCTCGTTTAATGCCCTGAGCCCCGGCTTTATCCTCTCCAAAAGGCCCTCCCTCGCTATGAGGTGGAGCATCAAGTCCTCGACGGTCGGCTTCTTCCATTCGATGATATCGTCCTCGAACGGCAGGCCGATTATCAGCGGAACCACCTCGGTTTTTCCTACGAGGTAGCCCATGGATGTTTTCCTGTGCTCGAAACCGGAGAGCTTTCCGGTTATAGAGGCTAGAGCCGCGTCTCTGTCCTCGTCGGTGTCGATGGCGACTCCAATTCTCTCAACCCGGAAGTCGAATACATCCATGGCCTTCAGGAAGTTCCCGAGGTTTCTTATGACACCGGAGTTTCCTTCGCTCGGTATGACTGCCACGTACCTCCCGTCCTCCTCCCTTTTCAGCAGGTCGAAGTTGTCACGCTCGAAGACGCGCTCGATGAACCTCAGGCTGTATGGGGCTTCCCTGCTCTCCTTGAACTCGAAGAGCTTCTTGAAGACCGCCTTGAAGAATTTGGAATCGGTCTTGCCCTCGACGAAGAGGACGCTTGTCTCGGCCATCTCCCCGGAGAAGCCACCGCGGACGTCGAAGTCGAGGTACTTCCTCAGCTCATAGACCTCTTTGAGGGTGAGGCTCTTTCCGGTGTCAGAATATACCAGGACGTTTTCCTCGCCCCTCCGGAACTTCCAGGCGATTAAATCGATGAGTTCAAGGCTCGCCGTAACTACGGTCTCTTCTCCTGTCAGGGAATCAACGAAGTCAATGAGTTCATCGCGGTTCCTCCTGTACTCCGGGAAGAGTATGGATTTTTCATCCGCGAACGCTTCCCACCTTTTTCCCGTTACGAGCCTCATTCACTTCACCATGTCAACGGTTATTGCGCCTATCACGGCGAAGGTGCTTATGAGTATGGTAGCGTTGAGGTACTGTCCTGCCGTGAAGTCGGCCAGGCTGTTTATTCCGTAGAGATATATCAACCCGGCGGAGATTATGTAGGCTATTCCCGTAACAGTAAGGAGCCTCTTTGGCACGTGAAACAGCTTCTCTCTTTCTAGATTTCCTATTCCGGATTTGACAATGAACAGGTACGCAACGCCAAGGGTCATTAGGAATACCAGAAGGGAGCGTTCAATCGAGATGTCCTTGGCTATCTCCCACAGCTCCGCCGTGAAGAGAAACGGGAGGGCAAAGGTGACCGCTCCAATGATCTCCTGAGCGATGTCGTCCCATCCGAGCTGATCTGGGGCTTTCCTCCTCTCATTCTCTCTTTTCAGCTCCTCGATGCTGGAGTAAAGCTCTTCAAGCTGTTTCTCCATTTTGGTTCGCCTTTCGTTTTCAATCCGGTGCTCAGGTTCGGGGTTCATCATCCGGTCAGCATTGGATTCACTCATCATCGCAGAAATGAGTTCCGGGGAAAGGTTATAAAGGTTGAGATGCACTTTAAATCGGTGATAAACGATGAAAAGGGCTTTGGCTCTGTTTATGGGCCTGATAGTTCTGGGCCTGCTCCTTACGCCGATTAACGCAGCGGTTACGGGAATCAATTCCTCCAACACGGTAATAGTTCTGCCCACGACCAAGATAGTCAATGGAGTGCCGCTTCACATAGGTGAGGACGCCATAACGGGTTCGAGACTCGGTGCTTTTCTTGTCCTCCAGGGCGTTTCTCAGGGAACGTACACGAAAACCGTCTCCATACCGGTTGAGTACCACAGCGTGCTCATTCCCGATGAGAACCAGACCTATAAGCTCAACTCCCGCGACATGCCCGATGTCGGGGTTAACGTTGGCGACGAGCCGGTTGGACATGGGGTAGTCATCCAGGTCAACTTCTCGCGCCTCGATTTCAACTCCACTAAAAAGGCTGCCGAGTTCACCGACAGGAGCGTGGAGATAATATTCAACGAGAACACGACCCCTCTCGACATCGGCGGTGACTACAAGGTTGTTGCCACAACCGTTGACGGAAAGGACACGATGTACTTCTATGCCTACACCGAGGTTGACTCCACCTCAAGCTCCCTCGGCGAGAGCTTGTCTGTTGGAAGCTGGAGCATGAAGTTCGTGGACATAAACATAAACCAGGAGGAAATGCTCATTGACCTAATCTATCCGAGCGGTATGATAAAACAGAAGACTATGGAGAAGGGGAGCTACTACATCATGTACGTTGATGCAAACGGGAACGAGGATTTCGAGACCTTCAGCACGTACCCATCTGTCAGAATCACCGAACTCCTTGAGAGGGGCGTTAAGGAGCTGTTCCTCTTTGCACCCACCGATTTCTTCGTTGGTGTCGGCGGAACCCTCATGGTCACCTACAACTACTGGTACTACGAGAAGGTCAAGCAGTACCAGGACGGTGACGTTTACAGTGGCCAGTGGGTCTGGGACATAGACCCGAGTAACAATCTCTACGTCCTCTACCTTCACGTCAACGAAAGCGCCGGTTTCAAGAGGGTCTTCATCGGCGAAGGGGCAACGCTTAAGTTGCCCACTAACTGGGGCCTTGAGATAGTCCCCGTCTTCACAAAGAACAATGACGGTGAGATAGTCGGGATCGAGGGCTACCGCTTCATCCGTGTTGCCTCGGTGACCAAGAAGGTCTCCATAACCGCGCCCAAGATTGAGGCGACTGATGACGTCTACAAGTTCATAATCGAGGACACCCAGCTCAAGGACTTTCCAGCTGACAAGAACGTCATAATAGTCGGGGGATGGGTGAGCAATAAGGCCTGGGCGCTTTTGGAGCAGGCCTACGGAAAGGATACCGTCGATGCCATCAAGTCCGAGATAGAGCAGAAGGGGTATGTGATAAAGGAGCTCAAGAACCCGAACAACCAGAACTACAAGGTCATAATCCTCGCAGGAAAGACGTACGCCGAGACGAGACTGGCTGTCGAGAAGTTCATGGAAGAAATGTGAAATCTTATTTTATCATCATGTTTTTCTAATTTTACGCCCTTTGATTCGAGCAAGGAATAAGCCGTATTTTTGATTTAAACGCTGAGTAATCGTTTGTTTTTTTAATAAACTTTTCGGTTGGATAGGAGGTAAGTTTATATACTCGACAGCGGTCTGAACGTTCATGTCGCTGCAGAACTACAGGGGATTCAGTAAGGATGCATGGTTGCTCGTCGCATACTCATTCATCTCCTGGCTCGGGGGCAACATAGCGTGGTTCATCTTCCCGTTTTACCTGAGGTCGCTCGGCTTCAGCTACACCGACATCGGGATAGTCTTCTCCATGTCCACCATAGCCCAGGCCAGCGTTCTCCTGTTTTCCGGCCCCCTCGGTACGAAGATGGGCTATAAAAAAGCGGTTCTCCTGGGCGTTTCCCTGATGTTCCTCGGCAGGCTGGTTCAGGTGACCTACCCCACGATACTCCTTCTGACCCTCGGCGGCGTTCTTGTGGGCATCGGCATGGCCTTTGAAAACCCATCATACATGGCACTGCTGAGCGGCGAGGTGAGCGACGAGAAGAGGCACTACCTCTTCAGCCTCTCCTCTGCTATGGGGACCATAGGCTCAGCCGTCGGTCTGATCCTGGCCGGCTTCCTGCCCAGATACATCTCATACAGGGATGTCTTTGCATTGGTTCTCGTAATAATCCCCTTGAGGTTTCTCCTGGTGCTGTTTGTAAGGTCCGTTCTGGCCGAGACAGAGAAAAAGCTGAGGCTTGACCGGGACCTTCTCGTGAGGATAGGGCGCTTCGCACTTCCGAGTGCGCTCATAGGCCTAGGTGCTGGGGTCACAATTCCGTATGTTGGCCTATGGTTCAACGGGCGCTTCGGGACGAGTCTGGAGAGTATCGGATGGCTGTTCGCCTTCCAGCAGTTTATCATGGGCCTGGGCACCTTTCTGCTTCCGATGATAGCCGACAGGTTCGGTAGTGTCAAAACCATAGTGTCTTTCAACGGGAGCGCAAGCATCCTCATAGCGGCGATGCCCTTCTCCCCGACCTTCCTCATAGCCGCGGCCATCTACACCGTAAGGACGATCCTGATGAACATAGTCAACCCGATCTGGAACTCCTTTATGGTGGGCTTCTTCAAAAAGGAGGAGCGTTCAACGGTCATGGCCCTCAACAACCTCTCATGGACTGCTACCTTTGGAATCGGTCAGTACATAGGGGGCAGGCTCTTTGATCTCTCCCTCACCTGGCCGTTCATGATAACCGCACTGCTCTACGGCCTCTCAATGGTTGTGTTCTGGGGCTTCTTCGGTAAGGCGGAGACAAAAGGTTATAAGCCGGAGCCGGCCTAGGTCTCTCAGACGAGAGGTTTCTAGGGTGATGCTCATGGTGGTTAAGGACTGTCCCGAGTGCCACGGAACCGGGAAAATCAAGGCCGGCGAGAAAGAATGTCCCGTCTGCGAGGGCTGGGGATACGTTCCCGCTGATTTCAAAGTGGGAGACAAGCTTAAGGGCTACAGAAATCTCGACTACCTCGGCGTTGAGGACGAGGTGGATGAGATACCCTGTCCAGAGTGCCACGGTAAGGGTGTGGTTCCTGTTTACGACACCTGTCCCACGTGTGGCGGAAGCGGCCGCGTCCTCGCCTGCGATATCTGTGGCAAAGTGAAGGAACCGTGGGAGCCGGGTATGGAGACCACATGGGTCTGCTCGGAATGCATGAGGAAGTACAAGGTCGTCTACATCCTGGACAAGACCTGCGACCTGGAAGACATAGAGGTCGGAAACGTCTACAAGGGGACAATTGACAGGGTAGAGCGCTTTGGAGTCTTTGTCAGGTTAAATCCGCACGTAAGGGGTTTAATAAGGCGTAAAGACCTTCTCGGTGGCAGGGAATATAAGCCCGGTGAGGAGATACTGGTCCAGGTTCTCGATGTTAGGCCCGATAAGGGCGAGGTGGACTTCATCGAGTCGGCGCTCAAACACTACAAGACCGTAACCGTCAGAAAGGAGCTCCCGGTAACTCTCATCGGAGAGCTGAGCAAGGACGTGGCAGGTCAGACGGTCAGGCTTCGCGGTAAGGTGACCCAGATACAGGTGACCGGCGGCCCAACGGTCTTCACGATAACAGATGGAACCGGAATAACGTGGGCGGCCGCCTTTGAGGCCCCTGGTGTCAGGGCATATCCGAAGGTAAACGTCGGTGACGTCGTCGAGATAATAGGCAAGGTTGCCTTCCACTCGGGCGAGATACAGATTGAGGTCAGCGACATGGCCAGGCTGTGGGGGCCCGAGGCGGCGGAGGTGAAGAGGCGTATAGAGGAGGAACTTGACAGGCGTGCCCAGCCACAGGACGTCGGCTTCCTGGTGGAGAGCGAGGTTTTAGAGAAGCTCAAGCCCAAGATAATGAAGGCGGCATTCATGATACGCAGGGCGATATACGAGGGCAGGCCTATCCTCTTGAGGCACCACGCCGATGCCGACGGCTACACCTCTGGCCTAGCCCTTGAGTATGCGATAGTTCCGCTCATCGAGGAAGTCTCGCCGGATTCGGGGGCCAGGTGGAAGCTCTTCAAGAGGAGGCCGAGCAGGGCGCCCTTCTATGAGCTGGAGGATGTGCTCAAGGACATAATATTCATGGTCGAGGATCACGAGAAGTTCGGCGACCCACTCCCGCTGGTTGTTATAGTGGATAACGGCGGAACGAGCGAGGATATCCCGGCGTACAGACGTATAAGGGCCTACGGTGTTCCAATAGTTGTGATAGACCACCACGACCCGCGTGAATGGGTGAGCGAGGATAAGGCCAAGGTCGATGACTACGTTGATGTGCACGTCAACCCGCACCATATAAAGCGCGGCTACTACGAGCTCACCGCCGGGATGCTGGCAACGGAAGTTGCTCGGTTTATCAACCCTGAAGTTGAGGACAGGATAAAGCACCTGCCTGCCATAGCCGGAACCGGCGACAGGAGCAAGGCCCCGGAGTTCTACCAGTACCTTGAGATAGCAAAGAAGGCAAAGGGCCTCGACGAGGATGACCTCAAGAAGATAGCCGAGGTGATAGACCATGAGGCCTTCTACTGGAAGTTCATGGACGGGCACGGCGTAATAGACGAAATACTCCTCCTCACTGGAAACCTCCAGAGGCACCGCGAGCTGATAAACGCGATCTATCCCGAGGTAAAGGAGAAGCAGGAGAAGGCTTTGAAGGCTTCACTGCCCCACGTCAAGAGCGTAGTCCTGCCCAACGGGATAAGGTTCAACACTATAGACATCGAGCTCTTCGCCCCGAAGTTTTCTTATCCCTCCCCGGGCAAGCTCTCCGGCCTAATCCACGACCACTTCAAGGAGAAGTACGGTGAGGACGCGCCGATACTGACTTTAGCTTACGGTCCGGACTTTGCAGTTGTGAGAGCCGCCGACGGCATGGCAGCTTACGGCTTCGACCTCAACGAGATAATCCCGAAGCTCCAGGAGGCCCTGCCGAGCGCAGGGATAGAGGGAGGCGGCCACAGTTATGCAGGTTCGATAAAGTTCTTCGAGGGCATGCGCAAGGAGGTCCTTGAGGAGTTCGCCAAGCAGGTTCTCAAGCTGAAGAAAAAGGACTGACGGAGTTTTTCTTTTTCTAGGCAATCTTTTTTAACCCCCCCGACTACCCATTGATATAAGGACATCTGGAGGAATGTTGATGAGGATAGTTCTTGAGGTTACCTTTAGAATGGGGGGCGTTTCTTACCGCGGCCACCGCTGGGAGGACGATGCGCTAGTTTTCGAGTTCGAGAGGCTCGGCGATGCCTTCATTCAGGTCCTCAGCACGAGGAAGGTTGAGGAAGAGGTTGAGAAGGCTCCGGAGAAGGTTCTCGTTGAGCTGAGGACGAAGGAAGGCGGCAAGATCTTCGAGGCTGGAGAGGTTGACGGGATTTACCGGGCAGTGGAGCCTTAGGTTTTTATAGTTCCCCTCCAACTTTCTGCGGTGATGGCCGTGTACATGGCGGAGTTCAAGCTTCGCTTCGGAGATATGAAGTGGTACGTCAGGAGGATCATAGAGGCGTCTTCACTTGAGGAGGCGGAAGAAATAGCCGAGCGCTATGCAAAGGCTATGAACAAGGGCGAGGTCAAGTGGGAGCTCAGCTACATCATTGAAGCCGAGAGACCTCTTCTCGTTGGAAAGGAGGAGCTAGAGAAGCTAGAGGCATGAACTGGCCTTCTTATCTTTTCTACAATGAAATTGGGGGAGCTATTCCTCCACGATGGTCATTAGAACCATGGCAATGACGTTCATCAAAGCCGCAAAGGTGAAGGAATACGCCAGGGAGTAGCTCCCCCAGAGCCAGCCCGCTATCACCGATGCCGGAAGGACAAAGATTCCGAAGACGGTGTGGTATGCACCTATTATGGTGCCCTTCTCGTATTCCCTCGCCAGATCCGCCATGTACGCCCTTGGAACCGTGTCCTCGATGGCGATGTAGATGCCGTAGAGCACGAAGGCCGCTATGAGCGTGTAGAGATTCCTCGCGTAGGCGAAAGCCAAGGCCGCTAAAGCCGCAACGCCAAATCCGAGGGTTATCATCCTCTTCTTGCCGAACCTGTCCGAGTAAACCCCTAAGGGATAGGCCGAGAGGGCGTAGATGAGGTTGAACAGCGCGTAGAAGGCTATGCTTTGAACCACGGAGTAACCGAGCTCCTGGGCCTTCCACATCATGAAGGCGTAGCTGTATCTCCCCAGCGCCCCAATGGCAACGACGGCAAGGAAAAGCTGGAGGTTTCTGTTTTTCAGCGTGGATATGCCCCTTATCTTCTTCTTAACCTCACCGCCCCTGTCCTTCACGAAGAGGATTATGACGAACAGAGATATCGCTCCCGGAAGGGCCGAGAGCAAAAAGATGTAGCGGTAGGCCGTTTCCGCCGGAAGGCTCTTCAGGAGCTCGATGAGGCCTATGGTAACGAGCGGACCGGCGACGGCTCCAAGGGTGTCCATCATTCGGTGGAAGCCGAAGGATTTGCCGGTCTTTCCCTTTTCAGTAGATTCGGCTATAAGCGCGTCCCTAGGGGCGGTTCTTATCCCCTTGCCTATCCTGTCGAGGGCCCTCAGTAGGAGGAAGTCCCACCAGTAGCGGGTTAGCGCTAGAGCTCCTTTGGCCAGGGTCGAGAGGGCGTAACCGGCGAAGACGAATACCTTCCTCTTTCTAAAGCGGTCGCTCACGTAGCCGAAGGCCACCTTGAAGAGGGAGCTCATGCTCTCTATTGCTCCCATGACGGAGCCGCTGAGGAGCTTTCCGGCGTCGAGGACCTCCATCAGGTAGCTCGGCATCACGGGCATTATCATTTCGCTGCTCATATCGTTGAGGAAGCTGACGATCCCGAGAAGGAAGACGTTCCAGCTAACGCCGAAGATTTTCTTTTCCCTTTCTTCCATCGTTCATTCCCCCAGGAGTTCCGTGCAGAGCTCCTTCAGCTTTTTCTTGCCCTCTTCCAGTGTCTCTTTCCCCGCCTCGGTTATCTCGTAGACCCTAGCCCGCCTGCCGTCCCTTACCTCCCAGTGGCTCCTTAGGAGGCCTTCCCTTTCGAGGGAGTGGAGGAGAGGGTACATCGTCCCCGGGCTGATGCTGTAACCGTGTCTCTTGAGCTCTTCCATCAGGAATGAACCTGTGACGGGTTCCTCGTTCGCGTGATGGAGAACGTGTAGCGTTAGGAAGTCCCGGTACTTCATATCTAACACCGATATCGGAATACGATATCAAGGCTTAAAAAATTTTGGCTCATTCGAGCACGTGCTTCTCCAGAACGTAGCAGTGGAAGGTTCCCTCGAAGACTTTCTCGTTCTTCTCGTTGAAGACCTCTGCCTTTACTATCTTCTTCCTCCCGAGGTCTTCGCTCACTTCGGCCTTGGCGGTCAGCTTTTCACCGACCTTGACTGGCTTCAGGAACTTGACATCGGCCTTCCCGAGAACGACCGTCGGCTCGTTTACCGCGAGTATTGCCGCGTAGTCGGCCAGTCCGAAGGTGAAGCCGCCGTGAACGAGCCCGTATTCATCAACCGCCATCTCTTCCGTCGTCTCCAGAAGGACCTCCGCGTAATCCTTCTCAATTTTCACGGGTTTTCCAACCAATTTTTCAGAGGTCAGCCTGTGAGTCCTCTGCTCCATCGGCATCACCGTTTAGAGTTCTCGCGGGTGCTTAAACATCTAACGGAGTTATGCAAAGGTTTATTTATTCCAGCGCCCTAAAAAAGTTAGGTGGTTGCGTGCACCCGATAAAACGCGCGGTTGAGTATAAGGGCTCCCTTGAGTTCACCCGGAGCGAACTCGTGGGGATACTGGCCTTCAGCCTCCGTCTTATGGACGTGAAGAGCGCGAAAGAACTCATAGCGAAGTCCCTGGAGGAGGGAGTCCTTGAGGAAAAGGACGGCCTTCTGGTCGTTAACAAAGCCCTGCTAGCGGAGGAAGAAGTTGAAAAAGACCTTTTCAATGAAATGGTCTCTTACATAGCCGAGTCCCTCGGCTGGGAGAGGGAGGAGGTCATCGAGGGAATAAGATCCATGCGCGAGCGCTACGGCGACCTGGACGAGAAGGTTCTGGCTTACCTCTTTGGGATGGACAAGGGCGTTGATATGTCCCGGTTCAGGGACAGGCTTGAGCTTTAGCCTTAATTTTTTCGGCAGGTTGTTAAACAAAATTGCTTAAAATGGACAAAAATGTTTATAAATTCTGTCTTCGTCCAGCTAACGGTGGGCACTATGAATAAGAGGGTAAACACACTTGTTTTGCTGGTTCTGCTCCTAACTGGGCTTTCCTACGGATGCATAGGGAGTACCAACGGAACTCAAACGGCGACAGAGAAGCCCAAGGTTCTTACGATTTCAACCACCACCAGCCTCTACGATACCGGAATCCTTGAGAACGTGGTTGCACCGATTTTCAAGGAGAAGTACAACATAGAGCTCCGCTTTATCCCCAAGGGAACCGGTGGGGCGATTCTCGATGCTAAAAGCGGTGCCAGCGATGCCATACTCGTGCATGCACTTCCAAAGGAACAAGCCTTCATGGAGGAGGGCTACGGCGTGAACAGAAAGGTCTTCGCGTACAACTTCTTCGTAATAGTCGGCCCGAAGGACGACCCTGCCGGAATAAGGGGCCTGAGCGTTTCCGAGGCGCTCAAGAAGATCGTCGAGTACGGCAGGGCCCATCCGGATAAAATCGTCTGGGTCTCAAGGGACGACGGTTCGGGAACCAACACGAAGGAGATAGCCCTGTGGGAGAAGGCGGGCTTTGATTTCAACGAGCTGAAGAACGAGAGCTGGTTCGGAACCACCGGTGCTGGAATGGGCAACACGCTCCTATACACGAGCGAGAGAAAGGCCTACACCCTCTCGGACATAGGAACCTACCTCAAGTACCAGAAGGAGGGCAAGATAAACCTGGACGTCCTCGTTGACAAGGGGGAGGAGCTCATAAACGTCTACGCTATAATCATAATCAACCCGAAGAAGATACCCGGCAAGGACTTTGAGGATGCCATGCTCCTGGCTGAGTGGCTGACCAGTGAGGAGGGTCAGAAGGCCATAGCCGAGTACGGAAAGGAGGAGTTTGGAAGGCCCCTGTTCTACCCAGCCGTTCCGGTCCTCAAGAGCGAGCAGGGGGATGTCTTCAAGTGGATCCTCAAGTACGGCTTCATGAAGGACGGGGATAAATACACCGAATGCCCCGAGAAGTTCAGGTACAACGCCACCTACGACTTCTTCGAGTTCCCGGCCTCGGTGGTTGGGGGCTAAGCCTTTTATTTCTTCCCTCCATCTCCGGGTGGATGACAGATGGCATGGGACTACATAATCCAGGGATTTTCAGAGGCGGTGAAGCTGATAGACGACCCCTACGTGATAGAGATAGCCCTCCGTTCCATCAAGGTCTCCGGTGTAGCGACACTGATGGCAGTGGCGTGGTCTCTGCCGATTTCAGTGCTCCTCGGCCTGAAAGATTTCCCCGGCAAATGGCTGGTTAAGACCCTGATAAACGGGCTCATGGGAGTCCCGACCGTTATCTGGGGCCTGGTGCTCTACCTGATGTTCGTCCCCCTCGGACCGCTCGGTTCTCTCGGCCTTCTCTACACGGAGATGGGGATAAGCGTCGGTCAGGCCCTCCTGATAACCCCGATAATCATGAGCATAGTCGTGAACTCACTGGAGTCTATAGAGGGTGAGGTGAGAGAGCTGGCCTTAACGCTCGGTGCCGATGAGATACGTGCATCCTTCCAGGTGGTCAGGGAGAGCGTCGGGGGAATAGTTCTGGCCATCATAGCTGCATTCAACAGGGCCATAGCCGAGCTCGGCATAGCCCTCATGATCGGCGGCAACATCTACGTCAAGGGTGGCGTTTACAACACCAGGGTTCTTACCACGGCAATACAGATGTACACCGTCAGGGCAGAGATGAGCGTGGCCATAGCGCTGGGCATAATCCTCATGGGCATAGTCCTTGCCGTAAACCTGCTTTCAAACCTCGTGCGGAAGTGGTTGGAATGATAGTGAGGGTCGAGAACTTAGTCAAAAGCTACGGAGACCACAGGGCGCTGAATGGAGTTAGCCTTGAGGTCAAAAAGGGCGAGATATTCTGCGTCATGGGACACAGCGGTGCCGGAAAGACCACCCTCCTGCGGATTTTAGCTCTGCTTGAGAGGCCCGACTCGGGTGAGTACGTTTTCGATGGGAAGCCCGTCAACTGGAGCCGGCCGGGGGAGCTGAGAAAAAACATCACCATGGTGTTTCAGACTCCGGTAATGTTCAACACGACGGTTTTCAAGAACATAGCCTACGGCCTGAGGCTGAGGGGCTACCCCAAGGCCGAGATTGAGAAAAAAGTGCTAGAGGTGCTCTCCCTCGTGAGGCTTGAGGGCTACGAGAACAGGAAGGCCAAAACGCTGTCCGGTGGGGAGAAGCAACGCGTCGCCATAGCGAGGGCAATAGTCCTTGAGCCGAAGCTCCTCCTGATGGACGAGCCGACCGCTAATCTTGACCCAACGAACTCGGCCATAATAGAAGACATCGTAAAGGAGGTTACCAAGGAGAACGGCACGACGATAGTCTTCTCGACCCACAACATGTTCCAGGCGAAGAGGCTCGCCGACAGGGTCGCCCACATGTACGCTGGAAGGATAGTTGAGGTGGGGAAAACGAGGGATGTCTTTGAAAACCCGAGGAACGAGCTGACCCGGAAGTTCATAAACGGTGAGCTGTTCTGATAAGGGTTTTAACCTTTTCCGCGAATCTATTCTCGGTGAGGCAGATGCCCGAGGAGGCCCTTATAGTTGTTGACATGCAGAGGGATTTCATGCCGGGGGGAGCATTACCCGTTCCTGAGGGCGACAGGATAATTCCCCGGTGCAACCGCTACATCAAAGCCTTCATGGAGAGGGGGGCGCTGATAGTTGCCACCCGCGACTGGCACCCCGAGAACCACATCAGCTTTAGAGAGCGTGGCGGCCCTTGGCCGAAGCACTGCGTCCAGAACACTCCAGGTGCCGAGTTCGTGGTGGAACTTCCGGCCGATGCGGTGATAATATCCAAGGCGACGGAGCCGGATAAAGAAGCATACTCCGGCTTTGAGGGCACCGAGCTGGCGGAGATACTTAAAAAGCGCGGGGTTAAAAGGGTCTACATCTGTGGCGTTGCGACCGAGTACTGCGTTAAAGCAACGGCCCTTGATGCCGTCAAACACGGCTTCGAGACGTATCTCCTCAGGGATGCGGTGAAGGGAATCAACCCACAGGATGAGGAGCGGGCTTTGGGGGAGCTTGAGAGTGCCGGTGTGAAGGTTCTTTAGAGACCACCCTCTTCCATTCTTTCAGAAGAACCAGGAGAAGGTTGAGAACTATCGGGCCGATTATCAGGCCCTTCACCCCCATGGCCCAGGTTCCGCCTATCATCCCTATGAAGACCAGGGTTTCGTCTAGGTTTGTATCCTTAGCCACCATCATGGGCCTTATAGTGTAGTCCGGCATTGGCGAGACCAGCAGGAAGCCGTAGAGGGATATCCCGACCGCGTGCAGGTACATGCCCTCCCTGGCGAAGTACGCCGCGGCGATAAGCCATATCATCCAGCCCTCAAAGAGGGGGACGAAGGAGAAGATGAACGTCAGGAAGCCCGCAACTATCGCCGTATATACATCGGAAACCCCGAAAGCTATGAAGCCCAGTGTCATGAGCACGCCCTTAACGACATTGAGGATGAGCCACGCCCTCACGAGTGCTCCAAGGGTCTTGTTGAGGCTCTCCAGTATCTCCTCCCCCAGGTGGCGGTTTCTCTCGGGTATCGCCAGCCGTATTTCCTCCGCTATCTCCCTGGAAAAGGCGAGCGCGTAATAGAACGTGAACAGAAAGACAACGAGCTGGAGAAGGTACATGGGGAGCGAGAATGCCTGCCTCGATATGTAGTCCGAAAGCCGGGGAACCAGCTGATTGAAGAAGTTCTGGAGAAAGTCGAGAACCTCGGGGGGCAGTGGCTGTGTCATCAGCCACCTGAAGAAATCGACAATACTGTGGTAGAAGGACGATGCAACCTGAACCGATATCATGAGGATCTCGAAGGTAACGATACTTCCAAGACCGAGCATCCCCACCGTAAGAAGGAGGGCCGATTTCATTCCTCCAATCCTGGGGCTCAGCCGCCGGTGGATTGGATGGGCCGCGTAGGCCAGAATCAGTCCGAAGAATATCGGTGTTATCAGCGGACTGATTGCCTTCCACGTAATGTAGATTATTATGAGCACCGTGGCCGCCCAGACCAGTTTTCCTGCCCTCATAGTCCCTCGACAGGTTTATTAGGTCTCTCCTTATAAACCATGCGTGGTGGGAGGAATGGAAGCGGAGCTTATGGAGAAGGTTCTGGCATACATACGCCGTGCAGATTACTATCTGGAGGAAAGGCGGTTTGATATGGCCTACAATGCCTACATGGACGCCCTCTACACCATCGGTGCATACCTCGTTTATCTTGATACTGGCCTTCTCATGTCTGCCCGGGAGATGGAAGGGATTCTGAAAAGCAGGCATCCCGAAGTTTATGGCGTTATATCACGGTACGCCGGGATTACGGGCTTCGATGAAGAAACAGTGGGTTCTCTGGGAGAGGAGGTAAAGAGGCTTAGGGAGTCCCTGCCCGGTAAGAGAGGTAATAGATGACTCAGCGGGTGGAGATCGAAGACAGCATCTTTTCCTCCTCGTTCCTGCTCCTTCTGCAGTCCATAACTGCACCTTTGAGAGTCCTTGCCAGTCCTTCGTTTCCGTATAGAGTGACCAGAACTATACCCCCATCGCGTGGATGGAAGGTTATGTAGATAATGCCCTTCTCCCTGACTTCTATCCCGGAGGGAACCATCTTCAGGAGAAAAGCTCCGCTCTTGCCATTTCTGTTCCATATCCCGGTTATCTCCAGCATGCCCCGGGAATAGAACACGTTGAGAAACGGGAGCGGATCCACAGTGGGCGTCATGGGATACGTGCCCATTTTGTACAGGACGACCTTTCCCCGGGCGGTTCCAAGAAACACTGAACCGCAGAGGCCGTCTATGTAAGAACCCAAAGCTTCATAAACTACACCGCCTGACCCATCCAACGCTATCACCGCTATACATTTGGCTTCCGTTGTATATTGGTAATTGGTCCTTAACGGTGGTTGCGATGAGGATAGTCGCCGCTGACACGGGTGGTGCTCTGCTGGATGAGGGTTACAATCCCATAGGCCTGATAGCTACCGCCGCGGTTCTCGTGGAGAAGCCATACAGGACGGCAACGCTGAGCATCGTTAAGTACGCTGACCCATTCGGCTACGACATGAGCGGAAGACAGGCCGTTCGGGAGGAGGCTTTCTTAGCCGTTGAACTCGCGAGGAAAGTTAAGCCCGATGTGATACATCTCGACTCGACCCTCGGCGGAATCGAAGTCAGAAAGCTCGACGAGCCGACGATAGAGGCACTCACGATAACAGACCGGGGTAAAGAGGTCTGGAAAGACCTGGCTAAAGACCTTCAACCGCTGGCAAAGAAGTTCTGGGAGGAGACGGGGATAGAGATGATCGCGATAGGCAAGTCCAGCGTTCCTGTGAGGATAGCGGAGATTTACTCTGGAATATACACCGCAAAGTGGGCTATCGACTACGCCAGAGAGAACGGCAGGGCTATCGTTGGTCTCCCGAGGTATATGAAAGTCGAGATACGCTCCGGGAAAATCTACGGCGAGAGCCTTGACCCCCGTGAGGGCGGCCTCTTCGGGGAAATCGAGGCAAACACTGAAGGGGTCGGCTGGGAGCTCTATCCGAACCCCCTCGTGAGGCGCTTCATGGTGCTGGAAGTGTGGAGGGAGTGATGGCAAAAACTTAAAAGCGTTACATGCATACTTTTGCTAGGGGTAACAATGGAGCCGTGGTCTGCCATTATCTACACCCTCCTGATGCTGGTTCCCGTGGGGATATCATCGGTAATGGCCAGTGGTCTCTACTGGTTCTTCCACGACCCGTTTTCTAGCGTGGGAAGTCTTGATTACCTGGGTCCTGAAAACTGGAGGTTTATCCGGAACGGTGCGATGAGACTTTTCCTCCTTTTCTCAGCCGGCATCTGGATTCTCTATCTGGTGGATACCAATATAGGGACAGTTATCGGCTTTTTCCTTCTCATAACCTACTTTCTCCTCTTCTACGCGATAATCTCGGACGAGGTTGAAGATGCAAGAAGGGAAAGAGAGGGTGGCTGGCGCTATGGCTGGTATTAGCTCTTCTCCAGCTCGCTCGGGAATTTTATGGCATCGAACGGGCAGAGCTGGTTGCAGACGCCACAGCCGGTGCAGAGCAGGTTGTCTATCCTCACCTTGTTCGTCTCCGGGTCGTAAACGAGCGCCGGACAGCCGGTTAAGAGGATGCAGGCTTTACAGCCGGTGCACTTCTCCTCGATGACGAGCGGTATCTCGCCTATCTCACCGCGCCTTATGACAGGGATGACGCACTCCTGTTTCGCTATTATTACCGCCGGCCCTTCAACCTTCATGGCCTCTTTGATGGCCTCCCTCGTGGCCTTGAGGTCGTAGGGGTCAACGGTTTTGACGTACTTGACACCCAGAGCCTTGACGAGGGCCTCGATGTCTATCTCGTTGAACCTCCTGCCGGTTTCACTGCCTCCGGTTCCGGGGTGGGGCTGGTGGCCGGTCATTGCGGTGGTTCTGTTGTCGAGTATCATAACTAAGACGTTCAGGTTCTTGTAGACGGCATCGACCAGCGGCTGGATTCCGTTGTGGAAGAACGTTGAATCGCCGATGGTGGCTATCACCTTCTTGTTCAGCGCCACGCTCTGGCCGTTGGCAAGGCTTATGCTCGCCCCCATAACGTACTCCGTCCAGATGGCTTCAAGCGGCGGAAGGAGCGACAGTGCATAGCAGCCTATGTCGCCGTGAATCGGGACGCTGTATCTTCCGAGCTTCAAATCCCTCAAAGCGTCGAGGGCTGCTCTGTAGCTTCCCCTGTGCGGACAGCCGGGACACATCACCGGGGGCCTCTTCGGGGCGAGGCTTTCGGCGTATTTAACTTCCTCGGGCTTCTCGTAGGTCTCACCCTCTTCGCCCATCAGCCCCAGAAGGGCATTCCTCACAAGGGAAGGCGTCAGCTCCCCCTCAAGCGGGAAGTGGCCGGTTCTCTTGCCGTAGATTGGGACGCTGAGGCCTGCCTCGTAGGCCGCTATCTTGACCTCTTCCTCAAGGAACGGGGCACCGTCCTCTATAACCACCGCGAACTCCACGCTCTTGAGGAACTCAACCACGAGCCTCCTCGGGAGAGGGTGGGGGGTCGAGAGCTTGAGTATTTTAAAATCTCCCTTTATCTTTGGCAGAGCCTCGCGCACGTAGTTGTAGGGCGCGCCCTCGACGATTATCCCAATCCTTCCCTCGCCCTCGACCCAGTTGAAGGGCATCGAGCTGAACTCCTCCTCTATCTTTGTCAGGGTCTCGTTCAACCAGCGGTGCCTCTTCCTGTTGCCCTCCATGCTGGCTCTAACGTAGCGCTCAATGTCCTTCTTGAAGACCGGCTTTCGGTTCAGCTCGACGAACTCGCCGACTTCAACATCTGCAGTCGTGTGGTTTACCCTCGTGGTTGTCCTGAAGATGACTGGGACTTTATACTTCTCGCTCAGCTCATAGGCGTAGATGATTAAATCGTGGGCCTCCTGCGGGTCGGCAGGCTCAAGGACGGGCAAAAGTGAGATTTTTCCATAATACCTGTCGTCCTGCTCGGTCTGGCTGGTGTGCGGCCCGGGGTCGTCGGCGACGAGGATGACCAAACCACCCTCAACGCCGGAATATGCTAAACTCATCAGCGGGTCGGCCGCGACGTTGAGACCGACGCATTTCATGGTAACGAGCGCCCTGAGGCCTGTGTATGCAACGCCGGCCGCTTCCTCAAGGGCAACCTTCTCGTTGGGCGCCCACTCTGCGAATACCTCGGGCTTCAGATGGGCTATGGTCTCAATTACCTCCGTTGAAGGAGTCCCGGGATAACCTGTCGCAAAGACAACACCGCTCTCAAGGGCTCCGTAAGCTATGGCCTCGTTGCCCATGAGAAGTTTTTTCTCGCGCTTCTTGGTCTTGAGCTCGGTTGAGTCAGAAGGATAAGCCTTAACTGCCTCCACAATGACCACCGTAGTTTCTTTGCAGAGGGGGTTAAAACTCTACCTTCAGAAAAGTGTCAATGAAAATCGAAAAATTTTCGGAAATCACCGTTGCTTTTTCTCGTTCTTGGTGTAGTAGACCCTGTTGTAAGTCCGGACGAACGTTCTCGACATAGTCTCCGAGCGCCATCCCCTGGGTGCCATTATGAAGAGAACCCAAGGATGAACGCCACCACAGTGATAACGCCGGCAACCGGTGCGTAATCTGAGAAGCCCCAGAACATGATGAGAAACGGAACGCTGATTACATTTTCTTCCGAAAGCCTTGCCCTTCAGGGTGGGAGGTCAGTCACAGTTTGGGCTTCTCCAAACCCACTCTTTCCCTTCCTTTCTCGAACTTTGGGAGGTTGGACTGTTTCCCGGTAGGTTAATCCATATTCGGGTAGGGTTTCTGGCTTCTGGCGGTTCTTTAATTGTCCTGTTTTGGCGGTTGTAATTTGGTGTTCCAATAGTGAAGTAGTTCAATTTCAATTGTCATTGCCTTGTTAATATTAAAAATAGTAAATTTTTTAAGGTTTGGATTTATTATCCATATGAACAGCGTTGGAGGTGAACTCATGGGTTGGAAGAGGTTTTTTGCTCTAGCCTTGGTGGTGCTCTTCTTGGGAATGACGGTCAGTGGAGCTAGTGCCACGGCAAGCTTCGTTAACGCGACGGTGAACAGTACAGTAACGGTTCCGCAGGAGTTCAGTCCGGAGAAGGGGCCAAGAGATGAGGTTCAGCCTCAGGCTGTTCCGGGAATTGTCCTGGTAATAGGTGCAATCCTCGTGGACAATGCGTTAAGTCTTGCTATCGAACATTACGTCTCTCCTGAGGCAGCAATGGCGTATGATGCACTATCCACTATTCTTGCTCCAGATCCAACAGACATCGTTCGCGGTGGAAAATGGGGAATCAAGATACTCGCGAAGGACGGGGATGAAATATCCAGATTTTCAATGGGCATCGTAAAGGACTACCTGGGACATAAAATAATGGTTAGGGAATTCACGAAAGTCAGCAAAGAAAACGCCAGGTGGGTTGTAAATGAACTGGGCAAGCAGTACCTCGAGGAGATAGGCGAGAAATACGTAAAAAGGCGTGGCATGGACTTTGATGAGGTTGTTGATAGCCTCAAAAGGATCAGGAAGTGGTTAACTAACAAGAATGCATTTAAGGAGGTTATTCGCCGAGACTGGGACGTTGAGAAGCTTGAAGAAGTACTTAACGATGCAAGCAGCGTTAAACACGGAGGAAGCAAACTCATTGGGGCCATTAATAGAGACTTAAAAAAGAAGAAAACCCTGGGTCCACTCTACGAGGCGGAAGTGGTTAGCTACCTCAAAAAGAATGGGTGGACAATAAAAGAAGTCGAGAAAGAGATTAGAGACGCATCGGGAAGAACTCTAACGGAGGTTGACATCATAACCAAGAAAGGGTCAGATATCGTGCTGATAGAGTGCAAGAGAAACGCACATAAAATAAGCGAGGAACAGCTTGCAAAGTACGCTGAGTACGCCATCAATAATGGAATCAGAAAGATTGAGGTGTACTTCTCCGAGGGAGCTGACAGCCCCGCGTCTTATTACTACTACAAATATCGCCTGCCAAAAGAGATAAAGTCCAAGTTCGGAGTGGACGTTGAAGTATTCTACTTGGCTTCAGAATTCGACTGAACCTGTTTCTTTATTTTCCATTATGAATGAATCATGGGGGGAGTGGTATGGGAACCACGTATTATACACTTGCCGTGTTTGATAAGCCCTGGAGGGAAGTGCTTGAGAACCTCTCCCGCGAGTTCAGGTACACTCGCGAACTCGCGTACCAGCGGGAGGACAGGGAAAAGGACCTGCGGTTCCTGTTTGATATGAGGGGATTCAAGCTGGTAGAGGTGGGGAACATTGACTATCCAATGAAGACAATACCAGAGTGGGGAGGGTTAATAGCCCTGGCCAATGTTGAAACATACTCGAGAGAAAACACAACGCTCGTCCAGATTGAGGCATGGACAAGCGGATGGATGTTTGTCTTGAGTTCCGAAGTAATGAAGTTTCTCAGAAAGCTGATGAGGGCTGGGGCGGTCCTCATCTGTGGTTACACGGACGACCATGATTTCAGAGATGCAGGCTTTAAAGAGGATAACCAGTTCCTCTTCTACGAATGGTTGGTTGGGGAGGTGGAAAAAGGAAAACTGGAAGCCGTCCCTTCTGGCTTCACTTTAGTAAAAGGGGAACTCCTGAACCTCGATGATGGACTTTATGAGCTGGAGCCTAGGCCAGGTGAGAGTGAGAAGGAGTACGTCTTGATAAAGAGTCTGGGAGAAGATAAGGTTCTGGTTACGATAAAAAGGGACAACCTGAGAGATGACGAATGTTACCGGGACCTTCTTGAGGACAGGGCATGGTTCAGTCTCAGTCTAACAGATTTGAGAATAAAACGCATTGGAAAGAGGGTCGAGGATGAATTCCTCATGAAGAGAGCTGAAAAATATTTCAAAACCCAAATTGGGATAAATCACATGTCGCTGTGAGGCATGATTATTGAAAGGTGATGACAGTGGGAGTTGACCACTACCTCCTCTTCGTTTTTGAACAAACTCCCGAGCGCGTAGAAGAGTTCCTGAGGAGAGAGTTCAGGGCGAGGTTTGACCCCGATAATACCGATAAGTGGACAAGAGCTGAGATAATGTATCTCAGGCGGAAAGGAATCCTGAAAAAGAGCTTTGACCTCATCAGCTCGGGATACCTGTGGTTTAAACAACCTCTGCAGACAGTGAGGGGAGGGTTCATAGAAGGGGCGGATTTTAAAATTTATCTGGCCGGCTGGTTCTCCGTCCTTGAACTCCACCCCAACCCGAGAGGCTGGTGGTGGGACGTTTACAGCCACGAGCTGATGAGATTTTTGACAGTCTTCATGAATGGGGAGGCATTACTTATTTCGGGGTACCAGGATGATATCGATTTAACAGACCTGGGGCTTGAGTACGATAACTATTACTTCCTAATTGACCGGCTGGTGGAACTACTTGGGCTTGGGGAGCTCCAGATTCTCCCTTCAGCGTTTTCGGTGATTAAAAGGGGCTCATTGGGCGGGATGACGGGCTTTATGCCCTTGAAAAGAAAAATCCGGAAGAATGGGACGCCTATGTGCTCGTAAGGAGTATGGGAGATTACAGGCTTTTAATGAGGATTTGGGCTGACGACCTGACTGATGAGGAACTTTACCGGGAGCACTTTGAAGATTTAACAGAACTAAGCGGGCTCCTCACGTTAACAACTCTCGCGCCAATTGCAGGGCGGGTTGAGGACAGGGGACTACTCAAGAAGGCCGAGAGGATTTTTAAGGCACAAACCGGGGCGTCGGGTGATTGCTGTGGGTGTTGATAATTACATTCACCTCGTGCTTGATAAGAAGAGGGAAATATTTAACACGGACGACCACGACCTCAGAGATGCAGGCTTTGAAGGGAACAATCAGTTCCTCCTGTACGAATGGTTGGTCGAGACCGTAAAACGGGGAAAGCTTGAGGTTCTCCCTTCAAGCGTTACCCTAGTGAAGAAAGAACTCTTAGACTTGGAGGATGGTCTCTGCGAGCTGATTAAGAGGTCAGGAAGGGAAGAGATGGAGTATGTTCTAATCAGGAGATTGAACGGTTATAAACTACTTGTTTCAGTAAGAGAAAGCGATTTGACGGACGAAGAGGGCTATCGGGACTTGCTTGAGGACAAATCATGGTTCAGCTCGCATATGACTGCAATAGTCCTCAAGCGCATCAGCGGGAAGATGGAGGGCAAAATCCTCGTCAGGGGGCCGAGGAATACTTTAAAGCTCAGGTGGGGAATCCCTGTGAGCGTTGATAACCACTTTTTCTTCTGAAATCTTGCCCTTTAGGCAGGTAAGAGGTCAGCCCACCACTATGGATGCGAAGAGCACGGTGAGAATTTTGTATCCGTACCGTTCCATGAACAGCCCTATGTCCACTTTCCTCACCTCCTCGGCCTGTCGTCATAGAAGTACTTCGCGTGAGCCTGTGCTTGGGCGTCCATGACGCGCCTCTTGACGGTGAATGCATAGACGACTACGAAGAGAAGGAGCAGTCCCCCGGCTAACAGGCCAAAGAGCCTTAGAACCGTGTAGACAGAGAACGCCAGAACCCCGAATATCACTATGAGGGCGAGCCCAAATATCCCGAAGAGGATCTTGTATCCGTACCTCTCCATGAAGAGGTCGAAATCCATCCTTGCCACCGTGTAAAATTTTGTTCCATTCGGTGTAAAAAGGTTTCGGGGGAAGCTTAAATACCCCGGTGCGTAGGTTATGACGTGGTGGATATGAAGGTTGGGGAGCTTATCGAGCTGGTCGACGAAACCATCGCGAACCTGAAGATAGCGATAATTGCCAATCAGAACAGAGTCTTTGAGAGTCCGCACACGAGCTACGAGTTTGCCCAGAGAGTCCTTGAGCTCCAGGAGGATTTGGATGACCTCCTGAAGGCCCGGGAGATGCTGGCCGGGCTCGACCCCGAGAGCGAAGCCGAAGAGCACTTCTCCAAGGAGGAGCTTGAGGAGTTTCTAAAGCTACTGGAGCTTCTGAGGAAGGCCGAACCTCATGCCTACTGAGGTGGTTCCATGGACTTCAAAGAGCTTGAGGAAAGGGTCGTCTCCTTCCGCGATGCACGGGGCTGGGCTGAGTACCACACGCCCAAAAACCTGGCGGTGTCTGTGGCAGTTGAGCTGGGCGAACTGCTTGAGCACTTCCAGTGGGAGGATGACGCCGAGATACTTGAGGCCGCGAAAGACCCGGCCAAAAAGGAGGCCATAGCCGACGAGATAGCCGATGTCATTATCTATCTCGCTCTACTCTCCCACGAGCTGGGCATAGACCTCGACGAGGCGGTTGAACGGAAGCTCATGAAAAACGGAGAAAAGTATCCGGTCAGAACTTGAAGACGTCTCTGAGCTTCTCGATCTCTTCCTTCTTCAACCTGTTCCCCTCCCACCGCCCCCTCATGCTGAGGTTCTCGTCCTCCAAATCGAGGACAGCCTTTCTGACGCCGCCTCGTGGGTGGGCGCAGTCCCCTTCCCAGCGCGGGATGACGTGGATGTGGATGTGGGGAACGGTCTGCCCCGCAGCCTTTCCAAGGTTCATTCCAACGTTGAACCCGTCCGGCTTCAGGGTCTGGGTCAGTTTTTCCATCGCCAGCTCTATTCCCTCCAGCAGGGCCTCCCTCTCCTTCCTGCTCAGTCCCCACCAGCTCTCCACGTGTCGCTTTGGGATGACAAGCAGGTGCCCTCTGCTGGCTGGGTAGGAGTCAAGGAGTATCCTGATGATGCCGTCATCGTAAAGAACTGTCTCCCTCTTCGCGTTGCAGA
Organism: Thermococcus thermotolerans; assembly: GCF_024707485.1. Classification (NCBI taxonomy): domain Archaea; kingdom Methanobacteriati; phylum Methanobacteriota; class Thermococci; order Thermococcales; family Thermococcaceae; genus Thermococcus; species Thermococcus thermotolerans. The sequence goes on along the minus strand of NZ_CP102602.1, from coordinate 1,194,761 downwards.
ACGGACATTCCATCGGCAACACCAAAGACTTAAAACCGGTTCGAAATAAAAAGGCCTCGGTGGGGAGGATGGAGGAAACCCTTGAGGCAATGAACAAAACATACAGGAGATTCCTAGCGTTTGGCATGGGTTTTCTGCTGGTAGCCTTTGGAATGATGATAGTCCAGCCCCTCGGACGGGAACCGTCCCTGATTCTGGCCGCGATACTGTTTGTGATAGCATTCATCCCCCTGGAGTTCGCCAGGAGAATAGCCAGAAAGATGGCGATGCTCGCCTTGCGGGGTGAATAGAAAAGCTTAATTATGCCGCCCGAGAAGTATGGGCAGAGAGTAGGAGATATGACGATAATACGTTAGAGGTGATGTAAAATGGCGTTTGTACCACCGCAGGCAGGTTACGACAGGGCCATTACTGTTTTCAGCCCTGACGGAAGGCTCTTCCAGGTAAACTACGCAAGAGAGGCCGTTAAGAGGGGAGCAACCGCTGTAGGAGTCAAGTGGAAGGAAGGTGTCGTTCTCGCCGTTGAAAAGAGGATAACCAGCAAGCTCATCGAGCCGAGCAGCTACGAGAAGATTTTCCAGATCGATGACCACATCGCGGCCGCTCCGAGCGGCATAATAGCCGATGCGAGGGTTCTAGTTGACAGGGCCAGGCTTGAGGCCCAGGTTTACCGCCTGACCTACGGCGAACCCGTTCCGCTCACCGTTCTGGTGAAGAAGATTTGCGACCTCAAGCAGGCCCACACCCAGTACGGCGGTGTGAGGCCCTTCGGTGCCGCCCTGCTCATGGCGGGCGTCAATGAGGAGCCCGAGCTCTACGAGACCGACCCCAGCGGGGCTTACTTCGAATGGAAGGCCGTGGCAATAGGCAGCGGAAGGAACACCGTCATGGCCATCTTTGAGGAACACTACACCGACGACATAGACATGGAAGGGGCGATAAAGCTGGCCATAATGGCGCTCGCGAAGACCCTTGAGGAGCCCAGCCCCGACAGCATAGAGGTCGCCTACATAACCATGGAAGACAAGCGCTGGAAGAAGCTCGGCAAGGAGGACGTTGCCAGGTACCTCGATGAAATCCTCGAAGAGGTCAAGGAAGAGGAAGTTGAGGAGAGGGAAGAGGACTACTCCGAGCTGGACAGCAACTACTGAGGTGACGGGCGATGCCCATAAGCGTTGATAAAGCCGTCATCGCCCGTCTGAAGACGCACGGCGAGACGTTTGAGATACTCGTTGACCCGTACCTGGCCAGGGACTTCAAGGAGGGCAAGGACGTCCCCGTTGAGGAGATCCTCGCCACTCCCTACGTTTTCAAGGACGCCCATAAGGGCGACAAGGCCAGCGAGCACGAGATGGAGAAGATATTCGGCACCAGCGACCCCTACGAGGTGGCGAAGATAATCCTCAGGAAGGGCGACGTTCAGCTCACCGCTGAGCAGAGGAGACAGATGCTTGAGGACAAGAGGCGCTACATAGCCACCATTATTCACAGACACGCCGTGGACCCGAGAACGGGTTATCCTCACCCCGTTGATAGAATCCTCCGGGCAATGGAAGAGGCTGGAGTCCACATCGACCTGTTCAAGGATGCCGAAGCGCAGGTACCTGGGGTTATCAAGGCCATAAGGCCACTTCTCCCGATAAAGCTTGAGATGAAAGTTATAGCCGTTAAGATACCGGGCGACTACGTGGGCAGGGCATACGGTGAGGTAAGGAAGTTCGGAACGATAAAGCGCGAAGAGTGGGCCAGCGACGGCTCGTGGATGTTCCTCATCGAGATCCCCGGAGGGGTCGAGGAGGAGTTCTATGAGAAGCTTAACGCCCTCACGAAGGGCAATGCGATAACTAAACTGATAGAGAGGAAGGGACTATGAGACGGATTTTTGTAAAGAGTAGGGAACTTGTCGTCCCTGGGACTCTGCTTGCCCAGGGGCCGTTTAAGAGCGGAAGAGGGACGTTCAGGGAAGGCAACAGGATATACTCAACCGTCGTCGGGCTGGTGGAGATCAGGGGAGACGCCATCCGGGTGATACCCCTTGAGGGCCCGTACATACCCGAGGTTGGTGACAACGTTCTCGGCAAGATAACCGACGTCAGGTTCTCCAACTGGAGCGTGGACATAGGGGCACCCTACGAGGCCAACCTGCGTGTCCAGGACGCTGTCGAGGAGCGCATAGACATACTGAAGACCGACCTGAGGAAGATTTTCGACATCGGTGACATAATCTACGCCAGGATAAAGGCGTACAACGAGATAAACCAGATAGACCTGACCACGAAGGGTATGCCCTTCAAGGGCGGCCCGCTCAGAGGAGGGCAGATAGTCAAGATAACGCCCTCCAAGGTGCCTAGGCTCATCGGCAAGGGCGGTTCGATGATCAACCTCATCAAGAAGCTGACAAACACGAGGATAATAGTCGGCCAGAACGGCTGGGTCTGGGTCAGTGGCAGAAAGGGGGAGCTTGAGAGGCTCGCTATCGAGGCCATACTCAAGGTCGACAGAGAAAGCCACACCCAGGGGCTCACGGACAGGGTCAAGGAACTTCTCATGACGAGACTCCAGGAGCTCAAGGAACGGGGAGTCGTTGAAGAGATACCCCGGATTGAGGAGCAAACCGCTGGAGAGGGTGAAGGAGAATGATGGGCAAGCCAGAGGGTTTAAAGCTCATAGATGAGAACGGAAAGAGGATAGACGGGAGAAAGAAGTACGAACTCAGGCCTATTAAGATGGAGGTCGGCGTGCTGAAGAACGCCGACGGTTCTGCCTACGTTGAGTGGGGCAAGAACAAGGTTCTTGCCGCTGTTTACGGACCGAGGGAGATTCATCCCAAGCACCTTCAGAGGCCAGACAGGGCGATACTCCGCGTGAGGTACAACATGGCTCCCTTCAGCGTCGAGGAGAGGAAGAAGCCCGGTCCTGACAGGAGGAGTGTGGAGATAAGCAAGGTCATAAGGGGCGCCCTTGAGCCTGCGCTCCTACTTGAGATGTTCCCAAGGACTGCCATAGACGTCTTCATCGAGGTTCTACAGGCGGATGCCGGAACGCGCGTTGCCGGAATAACCGCCGCTTCCCTCGCCCTGGCGGACGCTGGAGTGCCCATGAGAGACCTGGTCGCGGCCTGCGCCGCCGGTAAGATAGAGGGCGAGATAGTCCTCGACCTCAACAAGGACGAGGACAACTACGGCGAGGCTGACGTTCCAGTGGCCATAATGCCCCTCAAGAACGACATAACGCTCCTCCAGATGGACGGCTACCTGACAAAGGAGGAGTTCATCGAGGCAGTGAGGCTCGCCATCAAGGGGGCTAAAGCAGTCTACCAGAAGCAGCGCGAGGCGCTGAAAGTCAAGTACCTCAAAATAGCCGAGGAGGTCGGTGGAGGTGAGTGAGATGGAAGTGATGGCCAGCATAATGCGCGACCACATCCTGAGCCTCCTCAAGGAGGGCAGGCGCATAGATGGCCGCGGTCTTGAAGACTACCGTGACCTTGAGGTCAGGGTCAACGTCATTGAGAAGGCGGAAGGTTCGGCGTGGGTGAGGCTCGGCAACACCCAGGTTCTCGTCGGCATAAAGGTCGATATGGGTGAGCCCTTCCCCGACCTCCCCGAGAAGGGCGTTATAACCACCAACGTCGAGCTCGTGCCGCTCGCTTCCCCGAGCTTTGAACCCGGTCCGCCGGACGAGAACGCCATAGAGCTGGCCAGAGTCGTGGACAGGGGCATAAGGGAGAGCCAGGCGGTGGAGCTTGAGAAGCTCGTCATCGTCCCCGGTAAGCTCGTCCGCGTTGTCTTCATCGACGTCCACGTCCTCGACTACGACGGAAACCTCCTCGATGCCAGCGGAATTGGCGCCATAGCGGCCCTGCTGAGCACGAAGATGCCGAAGGTCATCTACGACGAGGAGAAGGACGAGGTTCAGGTTCTCGACGAGTACGAGCCGCTTCCGGTAAGCAGAGTGCCTATTCCGGTGACCATAGCCAAGATCGGCGGCAACCTGCTGGCCGACCCGAACCTCGACGAGGAGCGCGTCATGGACGGCAGGATAACCATAACCACCGACGAGAACGGCATGATTTCCTCCGTCCAGAAGAGCGAGGGAGGCAGCTTCAAACTGGAGGAGGTCATGTACGCAGTAGATTTGGCCCTGAAGAAGGCCGCCGAGATAAGGGAGAAGGTTCTTGAGGCCGTTAAGGCCGAGTGAACATCTTCCTCTGATTTTTCCTGTTTCTTAGAATTTCCTGAGCCTTACTTTGGAAATGAGGTATGCTAGCCCAATACTAAAGCTCCATGCTATTAATAATATCAGCTTCTTTTCTTTATTGGGTGTGGCCAGTAAGAACGCAAAGTATGCTGAAATTAGGAGTCTCATCACCCATTTTTCTTTGGGGGTTGCCATTGAAAACTCGTCTCTCCTTGTCGAGAACGCATCATGAAGGAGCTCGTAGCTGAAAACAAGTGCCAGTGTCAGTATGAAATAAACTGCAACGGCTCCATAGAACTCAGCTGAGAAGGCGGTCTCTATTTCGGGATGCGGAAAGAAAAACCTGCCAATACAGAGTAGGGCATAGGCTATTACCTGTTTAATAAAATCAGCACTTCTCATGATTTCCAGTGATACCAAGTCTGTATGAGTCATTTTAACACCCCTATCTAACTAAATAATAACATAGTTGTTGAAAAAACAAAAACTGTGTGGTTACTCTGTTGCATTTTTCTTTTGAAAGCCTCGCCGTTCACGCCGAGAGAAGGTCAGTCTATAGAGTCCATCTATAACTTTTAGCAGATGCTGGCCATGAACCGTCTAATAAGCTTTCAGCAGCTGATGAAAGAGTATAGGCTGTTACGGTGTACGTTATAACTGCTGGTGCTGCGAGCAGTGCTAATCCCAAACTTATGACTCCCGCTGCAAAATTGTACCATGGATTGTCTAGTAATGAGAATAATGTATTACCATATGTATGTTCATATTTCATGCCAAATTCAAGTTGCTCTCCTTTTACGTTTGGATGTATTTTGTACATTATAGTCATGGATCCCTTGAAAATCTCATCCTTTACTGCATATGTTTTTGTGGTCATTGTTGTTTTAACACCATTAATTATAGTGCTTGTTGTTTCTTCTTTTTCTCCTATATAACTTACCCCGCCATTATCCCCCACACCTAGTGTTGTAGTTATAGATACATGAACTACCTCGAGCATTCCCTTGGGATATGGGATATAAATAAGGTCTTCACTTCCTCTCCATCCCCATTCTTCAGTGGCAGGTCTTCCCATTGAATCTGTCCACTCCCAATGGTATTCTACAAATACATAATTTGGAGAATAATATGAAGCATATGGTGTAACTTCTAGTTTAAGGAATATTTCTTCTCTACCAAGAATATGGGCTTCTCCATTCTTCGTTGAGATTCGTGGAAAACTGTAAACATACTCTTTAGTTTTGCCTTTTTTAATCCCATGTCTAATAAGAAGTAGTTGTGCCCTAATGTCATTAAGAAGCCCTCCCTTTGATATCAATGTTCGGTATTCGCTAATAACTTTTCCAATTTCCTCTAGCTCGGTTTGTGTTAGCTCTTTACTTAATATCCCAAATGGAGTCGCTACAACTGTATGGGTGCTATACAACACTATTAGAATTGTAATTATTCCTAATATTTTCTTTTGTATCATAATATCACCGTTGATAATATTACGTTGAAGTTTATAAATTTTACTATATACTTCTTGTGTGTTAAATATTGCTAATGCACTTTCGTGTATGATATAATTTAGAATCTTGGACGTTTTCAGAAAGAGATATAAACACCAATGCCCAAATTAATCCAGCCTTACGATTAACTGGGGGGAACAGTTATGGGATTGTTTGACAGCCTCAAAAAGAAGGACGAAAAGGCCAAGAAGAAGCCGCCCGCGGCGATTAAAAAGGAGGTAGCTCCCAGGCGTGACATCGATGTCATTCCTCTTGAGGAGGATGTTCTTGCTAAGGAGATAGTCAAGCCCCAGGTCAGGTACCTCAAGAAGATCGTCGTTACCAGCTATGCCGACCTTGAGAGAATCTCAGAGGAGCTCCAGAACGGCAACATAATTCTGGTCGACCTCACCCCGCTCGAGGTCAAGCCGGAGGTTCTTGAGAAGGTCGCCGAGCAGATAAAGGGAATGGTCAGTGCCCTCGGTGGACAGGCCGCTAAAATCTGCAAGCACGAGATAAAGCTGATTCTCGTCCCGGCGGACATAAGGATTGCCAAGTGAGGCCTTTCTTTTCTACCCACCGATTTTATAAAGGGTTGGCTGACTCTATTCTTCGGTGGTGAGAGATGACCGAGAGGGAAGGTGAGATTCAGGAAATCCGGCTGGGTAACTGTCCAATCTGCGGCGGCAAGGGTACTCTCAAGGCCCTCCAGTACGTTCACGACATCCCCTACTTCGGGAAGGTCATGGAGAGCACGATAATCTGTGAGCGTTGTGGATATAGAAACGCGGACGTCATGATACTGGAGGACAGACCGCCGAAACTCTACAGCGTGAAGATTGAGGAGGAAAAAGACCTCTTCACCCGCGTCGTCAGGAGCAAGAGCGGAACCATCGAGCTGGAGGAGATAGGGGTCAAGATAGAACCCGGGCCTGCCGCTGAAGGCTTCGTCAGCAACGTTGAGGGAGTTCTTGAGAGGGTTCGTGAGACCCTCATAATGGCCAAGCACTTCAGAGAGCAGGAGGGGGATAAGGAGGCCGTCAGAAAAGCCGAGGAGATACTCGATTATATCGAAGAGGTGAAGGAGGGCAAAAAACCGCTCACCGTGAGGATCATGGATCCCCTCGGCAACAGCGCCCTCATCGGCGAGAAGGTAAAGAGCCGGCTTTTGACGCAGGAGGAAATCAAGAGCCTCAGTCTCGGCCCATACGTCCTCGTTGAGCCGGAAGAGGACGAAGAAAAGGGTGGCTAGAGATATACTGCATCTCTAGCGAGGAGATCCTCTATGAGGGCCCTCACCCATGGCTTTCTGGTTTTTCTTGAGAGGTGGATTATGCCCTCAACGTGGACTCCATAGCGCTCCCTCATCTCCTCCCTGCTCATCGGCTCTTTGAAGAGGAAAGGCCTCTCTATTGTGAAGGCGTAGCCGTGCTCCTTGATGTACTCTCCCAGCCAGCGCTTCCCGTTCTCGCCGTGAACAAGGGCCAAACCGCTGGTTTCCTTCGTCATCTCCCAGAGCGTGTCGAGGTCGGCCTTTATTACCTCTCCCACCTCGAAGCCGCCGGCTATCGTTCCCCTCTGAGTCAGCGTCTGCTCCTCGTGGAGACCGAGCCTTCTGAGGGTATCGCGAAGCTCATAGGGGTTTCCCCTCGCCACGTAGAGGAAAACGGTGTCCCCCTCACTGAATGCCCTGGCCTTTCTCAGCTCTACCGTCTTAAGCCCGCGGAATATCAGCTCCGCGTAGACCTGGTGGAGCGCTATCACGTGCTCCATGTTCCCACCGCCCTTCCCTCGTGGATAATCTTTTAAAGCCTTCGATGATTACCATTGATGGGGGTTATGGTGACCCGGGTCAAAGTATCTTCCAGGCGTAGGGGACTTATGTTGGCCGCTTTATCCCTCTTGCTTTCCGTGGTTGCCCTCTGGCAGGGGTTTGAGTTTTTGGGGCGGTTCCTCGTGATCTTCGGGTTTATAGCCCTGGCCCTCTCCTTCGAACGGATCGTTATCGCTGGAGGTTACAAGGTTCGGGTCAGGAAAAGGGGAGCCGCCTTTGAGGTGGAAGTCTTTCGGGATAATAGAAGGGTGTGGCGCGGAAACGTGTCGGACTATTCCGAATTTGGCGATTTTGCCTTTGATGTAAGGGACGGAAGGGTGGCGGTCGTTTACAGAGAGGAGGAAGTTGGACTGCTTCCGTGAGGCGTTCTGCCCTGAACAGGGAGAAGGGGAAGTCAGGCTCCCCTAAACCCTCAGAGCCGCCTTTATGATGTCGCTCACCACACCGCTCGCCGTCTCTTTTAGTCCAGCCCCAGCTCCTTTGATGACCAGCTCTCCAAGCAGGTCGGTTTTTATTATCGCAGCATTCTCGTGGCTTTCAACAGCCAGGGGGCTCTTTCTCGGGACTTCCCTGGGCTCCACTGCGACCGCTCCGTCTTCAACCTCTGCCACGAGCCGTAGGGTGTTCCCCCTTCCTTGGACACGTCTGACCTCCTCCGGGGTTATCCCTCCTATTCCCCGTCTTTTCACCCTATCGAACGTCAGAGGGTGAAACGCAAGGCAGTGCAGGATGGTGGCTTTGTATCCCGCGTCTATTCCCAGTATGTCCCCGCTGGGGTCACGCTCGGCTATCCCGAGAGCCTGGGCTTCCCTTAGTGCTTCCTCAAAATCAAGCCCTGCCTCCATCCGGCTTAGAATGAACGTGGTTGTGGCGTTTAGAACCGCCTCTATCCGCTCAACGGTGTCTCCCTTCAGCCCATCGCGGAGGAGGGTTATTATCGGCGTCCCCGCCATCACGGTGGCCTCGAAGAGATAGGGCAGGTTCCTCCCTTCAGCCTCCTTCATCAGCTCGGCGTAGTGAAAGGCTAGGGGCGGTTTGTTGCTCGTGACGACGGCTTTGCCGTCCTTCAGAGCAGCAAGATGCCAGGTGTGGGCGTTTTTATCGTTGGTGACGTCTATAACGATATCCGAATCTATCTCCCTGACTGCTTCGCCGGGTGTAAAGTTGTAGACCTCATAGTCGTTCGTCCATGCCGATAGTTTTCCGAAGTTCTCTTTGATGATGAGCGCCTCCCTGGGGTCTATGCCCTCTGGAAGCCAGACAACTCCGCTGGTATCTGCCACGCTCACAATCTTGAATTCTACCCCGTATTTCTCTCGGAAGAGCGCCCCCTTCTCCAGCAAAACCCTTACAACGGCCCTCCCAACGTTTCCAAAGCCGAAAATGGAGAGCTTTATCTCCTTCACAGGCACCACCCTCAAGAAAAGAGAGATTAAAGCAGGGAACTCACTTGTTAAGGATGACCTTTATGATGTCCATGTCCCTGATGATGCCCACGAGCTCGCCCTCGCCCCTGATGACCGGGAGTTGCTCGATGTGGTACTGCACCATCTTCTGGGCGACGTCGTAGACGCTCATGTGGGGCGTCGCAACTACGAGCTCGCGGTTCATTATCTCGGACACGGGCTTCTTGGGAAGCTGGAGCTCTGCCTTCTCAAAGAGCAGTGTCGGATTGCTCTCCAGTATCCAGTCCTCCTCACTTGAGGCCGCCAGCGCCGTCTGCTTCATGACCCTCACAACCTCGCTGTCCTTGAGGAGGTCGGTTTCGTCGACCATCCCCACGAGGTTGCCCTCATCGTCTATAACCGGAATTGCCATGGCGTTGCAGAGCAGGAGCGCCTTGAGTGCTGCCTTGAGGGGAGTGCCCTGCCAGACGAGACCGACGTTCTTCTGGTAGTACTTCTCAATCGTCACATTCTTCAGCTTCTCGTTTTTTGCCAGATAGCGCCTCACGATGTCTCCAACGGTAAGTATTCCCAGAACCCTCTTCCCCTCGTCCACAATCACGACGCGCCTGTAGTCCATCTCAAGCATTGCCCGAACAGCTTTTTTGAGGTCATCGTTGGGTTTGACGGTGGGCACTTCCCTCCTTATGAGCATGGCGAGCTGCTCCTCGTCGGGGTGGAGGAGGACACGTTTTATACTTATAATCCCTGCGAGAGCTTTGGTGTTTTTGTTGATAACAGGAAATGACCTTACTTTATGCTTTTTAAAGAGGCTGAGGGCATACTCCCTCGTCGCCGGAAGCTCTATCACGACCGGATCAGGGGTCATCAAAGTCTTCACGCGCATTTCTTTCACCACCGCTTTAAGTTAAAGGGCCCTTCTCCTATTTTAAGCTTTTCATTCAAAAATTGACAAAAAGATGGGAAGACCTCAGCCCAGAACAGAGAGGAGCACTCCAGCCGCGACGGCCGTTCCAATGACACCGGCAACGTTCGGGCCCATTGCGTGCATGAGGAGGAAGTTCCCGGGGTCTTCCTCACTGGCCATCCTCTGGACGACGCGCGCGCTCATTGGAACCGCTGAAACTCCAGCAGCGCCAATCATCGGGTTTATCTTGCCTCCCGAGAGCTTCATCATGAGTTTTCCGAGGAGCACGCCTCCGGCGGTGGCGCTGGTAAAGGCGACTATTCCCAGTCCCAGGATCATGAGGGTCTGTGCCGTGAGGAAGCTGTCGGCACGCATGGTGGAGCCGACGCCAAGGCCAAGGAATATCGTGACGATGTTCATCAGCTCCTCCTGGGCCGCTTTGCTGAGCCTCTCAACGACGCCGCTCTCCCTGAAGAGGTTTCCTATCATGAGCATCCCGACGAGCGGTGCCGCCGTCGGAACGAGGAGTGCTATAACTATCATGCTGACTATCGGGAAGATGATTTTCTCCCTCTTGGACACTGGCCTGAGCTGTTCCATTCGTATCCTCCTTTCTTCCTTGCTGGTCAGCGCCTTTATGACCGGTGGCTGGATGAGCGGAACCAGGCTCATGTAGCTGTAAGCAGCAACTGCCGTCGCACCCAGGATGTGGGGCGCGAGCTTCGTTGTGAGGTATATCGTTGTCGGCCCATCGGCGCCACCGATGATACCAATCGAGGCGGCTTCATTCAGTGAAAATCCGAGGGCTATTGCAGTCAGCATGGCTATGAAAACACCTATCTGGGCAGCTGCACCGAGGAGTGCCGTCTTGGGGTCGGCTATCATGGGGCCGAAATCGGTCATTGCACCGAGACCGAAGAATATCAGCAACGGCACTATCTCCGTCTTTATCAGCAGGTAGTATATCAGGTCGAAGAGCCCCGGCGGTCCGTACTGCTGGTTGAGATATGCCATCGTGGCGAATATGTTCTCCTCCATTCCAGGGGGAAGCTGCGGTGCCACCGGCCAGTTGACGAGGTGGCTCAGCGGCAGGTTGACGAGAACCGCGCTGATGCCTATCGGGAGCAGCAGGAGGGGCTCCATCCCGTATCTGATGGCCAGATACACCAGCGTCAGACCGACGATTATCATGATTATGTTTCCCGCGGTGAGGTTGAGCAATCCCATGTGTTCGAAGAAGTCTATTATCGCCTGCTCCAGTGCTGCCATCACCCATCACCCGAGCTCTATTAGTGCTTGTCCTGTGTCGACTGTGTCGCCTTCTTTGATTAGGATTTTCTTTACGACTCCGTCTTTTGGTGCTGGGATTTCGTTCTCCATTTTCATTGCTTCGAGGATGAGTAGTCCTTGGCCGGTTTTGACGCTCTCGCCTTCTTTGACGAGGATCTTGAGGATTTTGCCGGGCATTGGGGCTGTAACGGCACCCTCTCCGGCTGGAGCTGGAGTTGGCGCGGCGGGAGCGGCCGGAGCTGGAGCAGGAGCCACAGGAACCTGGGCGGCGGTGGCAGCTGGAGCCGCGCTCAGGGCGCTCACGTCTATCCCGAGCCCCTTAGCTTCGACGGTATATTCCTTTTCCTCAAAGGCAACCCTGAATCTGCCCATTCCGAGTTCCTCAACCTCAACCTCGTACTCGATACCATCAACGATGACCTTAACCTTCGCCATCTTTACCACTTCCCAAGTTCATAGTTGAAGTCCTCAACTTCCTCCATGCTCGACTGGACGCCGTAGAGGCGCCATGCATCTGAAACTTTCCTCTTGAACGGGATGGGCCTGAGCTGTGAGGCCTTCTCAGCGGTGTACGCGAGTATGGCCGCCGTTATGACCGCGAGGTCTTTCGGCGGTATGGCCGGCTTCTCCTCCTCGATCTCTCTGACTTCGGGAGCTGCTGAAACCGGCGCGGCGGTTTCTTCCCTCTCAATAAGCCGCCTCTCCAGCCAGCCGACGAAGTAGAGCACCAGTGCCAAAATGGTGAGGACGGCGAAGACCACCGTCACTCCGAGGGCCGTGATGTTCAGGCCCTCCATAAACTCTGCCATTGATACCATCCCTAACACCTCACAGCGGTATGTTGCCGTGCTTCTTCGGCGGGAGCTTGACGCGCTTGCTCTCCATGGCCTCAAGGGCGAGGATTATCTTTGCCCTGGTCTCGGCGGGGTCGATAACGTCGTCTATGTAGCCCCTCGCCGCGGCAACGTACGGGTTGGCGAAGCGCTCGCGGTATTCGGCTATCTTCTGCTGGCGAACCTCCTCCGGGTTCTCGGCCGCAGCGATTTCTTTCCTGAATATGATGTTCGCCGCTCCTTCAGGCCCCATGACCGCTATCTCTGCGGTGGGCCAGGCGAAGACGAAGTCCGCTCCGAGGTGCTTGCTTCCCATCGCGAGGTACGCCCCACCGTAGGCCTTCCTGAGGATAATCGTCACCATCGGGACGGTAGCTTCCGCGTAGGCGTAGAGGACTTTAGCCCCATGCCTTATGATTCCGCCGTACTCCTGCTGGGTTCCAGGCAGGTAGCCCGGAACGTCAACTAGGGTGACTATCGGGATGTTGAATGCGTCGCAGGTTCTAACAAACCTAGCGATCTTGTCGGAGCTGTCTATGTCGAGAACGCCGGCGAAGTGTATCGGGTTGTTAGCAACTATACCGACGGTCTGGCCGTTCATCCTTCCGAATCCAACGACCGCGTTCGGGGCGAAGTATGGCAGTATTTCAAGGAAGTCCGGGTTGCCGTTCTCGTCCCTGTCGACTATCTCGTAGATGACCTGCCTCACATCGTAGCCCTTGTTCGGGTCGTCCGGGACGATGGAGTAGAGGTTCTCTGTCTTCCTGAAGGGCAAATCATTCGTCTTGACGCGCGGCGGCTTCTCCATGTTGTTGGACGGGAGGTAACTTATGAGTCTCCTTATGAGTGCCAGAACCTCCTCATCGCTCTTTCCGATAAGGTGGGCCTGCCCGGAGCGCTGGGCGTGGACCATAGCACCGCCGAGCTGTATCGGGGTGACCTCGACGCCGGTAACGGCTTTAACGACCTGAGGGCCGGTGATGAACATGAAGCTTGCCGGGTTGTCCACCATGAGGATGAAGTCTCCTATGGCCGGACTGTAGACGGCTCCGCCCGCACAGGGACCCATAATTGCTGTAATCTGCGGAACGACACCGCTGAGAATGGTGTTCATCTTGAAGATCTCGCCGTAGCCCTTGAGCGAGTCGACGCCCTCCTGGATTCTCGCTCCGCCGGAGTCGTTGAGGCCTATCACCGGTGCTCCGGCTTCGAGGGCAAGCTCCATGATGCGCTTTATCTTTGCCGCGTGCATCTCACCGAGGGAACCGCCCATGACTGTGAAGTCCTGGGCAAACACAAAAACGAGCCTTCCATCGATGGTACCGTAACCGGTGATGACGCCGTCCGCGGGCAGCTCCTTCTTGTCCATGCCGAACTCCGTTCCGCGGTGTCTGACGAACGCACCTATTTCAACGAAGCTTCCCGGGTCGAGGAGCTTCTCGATCCTCTCGCGTGCGGTCAGCTTTCCTTTAGCGTGCTGTTTTTCGACGGCCTTTTCGCCGCCCATCTCAAGAATCTTCCTTTTTCTCTCATACAGGTCGTTAACTTTCTCTTCCATGCTCATGAGAACTCCCCCTGGGTGCTGAGGTGTCGCCTACTTGTAGTTTGTAAAGTTTAAAAGAGTTTTTATCGGCCGGCAAATTTGGAAAAGAAAAATGGCCTCAGAGGTGCTGGATTGGAGTTTCTGCACCACAGGCCTCGCACTTTAGGAAGTGGAAGCGTCCGCGCTTCATAATCTTTGTATCCGGACTTCCGCAGACCGGACAGATGACGTAGTCCTTGAGGTACTTCTTCATCTTGTTGCCTATAAGGTACGGCGTAAAGCGTCCCTGAAGGACGACGCGCCTTCCTTCGAGTGTTCCTGCCGTCGCTACCTCGCGCAGGATGAACTTGAGCAGGTGGTTCGGGTCGCGGTTCATGGCCTCGGCTATGTCCACAAAGTTCTCGATTATCGTCCTGTTTCCGGCTATCGTGACTATCGCTGCCGGAACCTCGAAACGGGAAGTGTGATGCTTGACGTTCTCCGGCAGTTCATCGTAAGCCTTATCGAGTAAGCCTTCGAAATCGTAAAAGTCAACCTTCTTCTCGCTCATGCCCTCACCTCCATCTTAACTACCGGGAGACGTTTATAACCTTTTGGAGTGGGGAATGGGGTGGGAATCAGAGCACGCGGTAGAAGCCCGCGCGCGGCTCGTATATCCTGGCGTCGCGCTTGAGGTCGTTGATGAGCTTCTTTATCTCGTTCTCCGAGCCAAGGCCGGCCTGCTTCGCCGCCTCGATTATCCTGTCTTCCGGCGCCCCGAACTCGCCCTCGCTCTCAAGGCTCTTTATGATGTCGACCATCCTGTCAATCTTGTTGATCTTCCTGGAGCTCTTGCCGACCTCAAGTATCGAGACGTCCAGGGTTCCCTCCTCGTCAACGGCTATCTTCCTTATCATCTCTTCGATTATCGCTATCGCCGCCCTGGCGTCTTCCCTCGTCACGGTCTCGCTCAACCTCATTCTCGCGTGGGCCTCACTGAGCCTTATCAGGGCCTCCAGCTGCCTCGCCGTTATCGGAATCGGCTGCACGCCGTCGTCCTCGCCCGGCCTCTTAAAGCCCTTCCTCATCCTGACGTAGTAGCGCTTTATCTCCTCCATTGCCTCCCTGCTCAGAACAGGGTGGACGTTCTTCCTGGCGTAGGCGATGTACTTCTTGAGCAGGTCGTAGGGTATCTTGGGCGTCACCGCCTCTGCCTCTCCCCTGCGCACCTTGAGGATGTGCTCGGCTATGCTGGCATCTACCTTCTCGTCGGGCTCATCGAGGAGTAGGAAGATGAGGTCGAAACGGCTGAGCAGGGTCGGCGGCAGGTCGAGCTGCTCCGGGAGGGACTTGTGGCGGTTGAAGCGTCCGTATTTCGGGTTCGCGGCCGCTATGACCGTTGTCCTTGCGTTGAGGGTGGCGGTTATGCCTGCCTTGGAGATGCTGATGGTGTTGTGGAGAACGAGACCGTGCGAAACGAAGAGGTGGTACGGCTCGACGGTAACGTCGTAGACCCACTCCCAGCGGTCATTGAGGAGCTTCTCAACCTTTGTGACCCTGAGAAAGTTCACGTTACCGTTCCAGTGGTGGAGGAAAACGTTTATCTCTTCTTCGGCCTTATGAAGTATCTCCTCAACAAGCCCGCGTATTTTCTTAATGGCCCATTCATCGCCCCGCCTGGCCCTTCTCGCGAGGGAACTGGCGGTTATTCCAATAGTATTGAGGGCCCTCGAAGAGGGCAACAGTTCGATAGCTCTGGCGGGATTCTCATTGAAGGCCTTTTTTATGGTTTCTACCCTCTTAAGAACCCTCTCTAGGAAGGGTTGCAAAGCGCTCTCTTTCACGAGGAGCATCGCGAGCCTCTGCCTCTCCTCGGGTCTCTGCCTCACACCGAGGAGTTTTGCGGCTTTTTTCAGGTGGACAACGACTTCCCTGGGGAACCTCCTCTCATCTTCAGTGACTATGTACTTCCCGTAGACCCTTTTAATCCGCGCTACTTTTCCCAAAGAGTAGATGTAATCTGCCTTCGCCTCTGCTTCATTTGGCTCCTTGAATTCTTGACCTTCGACAGGCTGAATCTCAATTGGATAGTAGGCGATACCGAGGGCTATGTCTCCCTTTTCGACCTTCTCGGCTGGCTTCTCTCTGATCTCTCCGTCCTCCCACACCATTATGGGGTGCTCCGGCGTAACGACTATCTCCCTGCCGTTGGAGAACCGTATCCTTATGAACTTCTCTGGCGCTTTGTGTCTGCTCACGCGGTCGGCCTTAACCTTGACTATCTCTTTCCTATCAAGATCATAGGCCAAAAGATAGAGGTTGTTAACTGGCAGAATCTCAGTGTCTTTACCGAGGATTACTTTATCGCGGTTGGCCTCGATTAGTGAATCGACAAGTTCGCCTATCTTTACCTTCCTGCCGTCGACCAAGAGGAGCTCAAAGTCATGGTGGTAGCTCTGTTGCTCAAGCGCTTCGTGTATGGCGCTCCTGTCCCTGTCACTCATCTTGTCGAACTCATCAATTAGTGCGAACCCGCCATCGGCCAGAACCAGGACTCCAGCTTCTAAGACCCACGAGCCGGTGAACTCGTCGCGCACGGCTGCGGCGGTGTTGTGGACGACGAAGCCGTTGGCGATAAAGCTGTGGGAGCCTTCCACCGTTAGGTCGTAGACGTGGTCGTAGGGGGGGCTGATTCTCTTAACTTTCTTAACTCTCTCCCACAGGAGGTCAGAGGTGGCAATGGCTCTCAGTGTCTCAAGCTTTGCCTTAATGTCATCTTCTCTGGCATAGTGTTCGCTAAGAAGCCAAGCAAGTTTGGAGTACAGGGACTTGTCCCTGCTTTCAAGAACTCTTGCCACCTCAATGAGAAGCCCAAACTTGAGCTTGCGCGGTCTTTTTCTGAGGAACAGCTCGTAGAATTCTTCATACCTCATTCCCAGTTCCCCGGGCTCCAACGCCTTCCCTATTGCTACCCTTATGTCTTCGGGAATTTCAACGGGCGACTCTTGCAGCTTGGCCTTTGAAAGGTTTTCCACAACACTGAGGAGAGCCTTCCTTGATATTGGTTTCCCCTTCTCCACGAGTGCCCCAAAGTTCGACTTGTAAACCTGCTCAACACTCAGGCCGTAGAAAGTTCTGACTTCCTTTATCAGCTTTCCAATGCCCGGTATCACGTCAACGTTGGTGTCGTACTTCTGACCCTTCATCTTCTCCACAAGGGCGTCGAGCTTTCTCGCCTTCTCTGGGTGTCCAAAGCCAATCTCCGTTGCGAACTTGAGCACGTTCTCGCCGTAGATTTTGAGCTCCCACCGGTCGTGCCTCGACGTTATCATCTTGTCTCCAAACTTCGAAGTATGACCCGCCCTCTTCCGCCTTCTAAGGTGCGAAACTATTCCGAATCTAAGAAGGGCGAGCTGGAGCTTTCTGGCGAGCTTTTCGCTGGTCGTGTCAAACTCAACGTAGGAGGAGCCTTTCTCACGTATAACAACAGTACCATCGCAGTCAAACAGTCCCCTTATGTATGAAGCAAGCACGCTCTTGGGGGAGGTGAAGAGTTCGTTTGCAAGGTCGAGCTTATTGGACTTGGGGGATGGTGGAACCCCAAGTTTCTCCAATAGGTGGGCAACGACCTTAGAATGGAAGCGAAGTGATGGAACCCCATCTTTTACCTGCTCGGTAACTTCCACTCCAAAGAGTTCCTTTGCAAGCCCCGCAAACCTGCGCCTCATCTCTGGGTTCTTGTTGGTGAACCTTATAGCTACGCCCCAGCCAGCTTTGGAGACGCTACCGTCACCTGCAACCAGCCCAGCAAAGTAGGCCAGTTGTTCATCGAGGTATTTCGGAAGTTTCAACTTCGTTCCCGCTTGGAGGGAGACAGCTTCAGCGTTTATCTTGTCCCATTCCCAACCAGCCAGTTCAAGGAGCATGCGGAGATGCTTCATCCTTATGTTGCCCCTCGCTTTTGGATTTGTCCAGTTGTAGTAGAGCATGCCCTCGCTAACTCTGAGTCTCTTTGCGAGTTCCCTCTTGCTAATGTGAAGCTCTTTGAGTGCCTCTTCGATGAGCCCCTCGACTTGATCTTTGATTCCATATACAATGAGGTCATCGAGGTCCTTGAGAAGTTCCAGAACTGGAACTATCCTTTCCTCAACGGTTAGTTTTCTGAGGGTTGCAACATAGTCCCCCTCGCTAAAGCTCTTGGCCTCTTTCCATATCGGTTCTCCATTCTGAATCGTCAAGAGCTTCGTTTCAGGAGTCAACGTTAGCTCCTTGCCCGTTATTGTTCTGACCTTTACAAGCTCTTTGGGGGCTTTGAGCCTCCAAACCCTGCTCATAGGCGCTTTCTTTAGCTTTCCGTCCTCAGCAGATAGGCTCTCACCGAGATAGGGCGAATATTCAATGCCCTGGGAGTACGGAATTGAACCAATTTCTTTTACCCAATTCTCAGTAAACGTACCGATTTCGTGGACTCCACCATTGGAAACCACAAGTGAGTCTGGGGCAACGCAGAGTCCTGCCGCCGAACTGCTCTTACCGCTCGTATAGATTGCCCTTGGCGCCAAATTGGCAACGTAACGGAGAATTTGGCTGTTATGGACGAAGATGTCGTTGGCTATGAAGTTGTGGTGCTCCAGAACCTGCAGGTCATAGACCCAGGGATGTTCCGGTTTGTATTCCTTAATCTCAACGACTCTGTCCCAGAAGATGTCTGATTCAGCAAGAAGCCGAAGGAGACTAACCTCGGAGGATTTTTGTAGATGTCTACTTAGTGTTTCTGCAATCACTTTGAGTTTCTCCCTGCTTGGTAGTCTATCTCCCCGTTCGTAGTGGAGATAAGTTGAGCGGTTTATACCCATTTGTGCCTGAGTGAGTCCCGCCTTAGTGCGAAGGTTCCTTAGCAGGCTTCCAACTCCTGGAACGACATCAACGTTGGTGTTTGGCTGTAGGTTTGAAGTGACTTTTTCCAAGAGCCTTATCTTTGAGGATAACCCAAACCCAATTTTTTCTCTGAACTTGAGAGCGTCTTCTCCAGTTATGAACAGCCGATAGTACGTTTCTTTGGTTTTCATTTTTCCGTTAGTTGCACGTGCTCTCGTCTCGTGGAGCTGGGATTTCACACCGAAGCGCAGTAGTAACTGTTGGATGCCCTGAAGCAGTTCCTTTGAGGCAGAGACAATCGTAATCTTTGGCCGTCTCTTGTCTACTGTAGCCTCAGCGTCGAAGTATCCTCGGAGGAATTCCTTTATGTCCTTCAGTCTCGCACTGAACAATTGAGGTGGAACCTTTTTCTCGCGGGATTTTTTGGCTATCCCAAGCCATTCCAGTAAGCGGTATAGTTCTACACTGCTCGCATAGACCTCCTTGGCGCTTTTGCCTTTATGACCTTCTCGAATGGTTGGAGTGAGACCAAGAGTACTAAGGTAGTCGTGAGCAAATCTTATCAGCTCCTCATTGTTGTTGGTGAAATAGACTGTAGCACTGCCGTTCCTGTTCTGGGAGTACCCTTCACCAGTCAGCAGTCCAACTAAATACCAGAATTTCTCGTCTGCAACATCAGGGAGTTTCAGTCTAGGTTTAGCGGTTTTTGGCCTCTCAATTGGGGCATCTGAAAGCTTAATAGCTTTTCCGTCAACTGGAATAACCCGAGGTACTGCGATGAAATCCCCAATCTTCAACTCTTCCGCTTTTCTTGTCTTGAACTGGCCGCCCTCAAAGGTAAAGAATGGGTGAGTCGGAGTAACCTTAATCTCCCTTCCGCTCGCGGTTTTTATCCTGAACATCCTCTCTGGAGCGGTTCTCTTCCAGGCAATGTTGGCCTTGACTTTTCTGACCTTTAGGTTTCTGGCATCGAGGGCGTAGAGTTCAAGGTCAATCGGGGCGTAGAAACCATCATCAACTTCTCCGAGCTCCCCTTCGGATTTGGCCCTCTCAACGGCCTCATCAACTATCTCACCTATCTCCCTCAGGCTTCCATCAGCTAAGATGACCTTTGTGTGATAGTCAACGCACTTTGCAACACCGGGATCTCCAACGAGCAGAACGTGGCTTTCTCCCCTCAGCTTCGTCCCATCCGGAAGAACCCTCTGAACACCGCCGAAGAGAGCTAAAGCTATGCCCTTCTTAACGGTCTTGTGGCCCCATATCGCCGGGGCTATGGAGTCAACGATGGCATCAACGATGTCTTTTCTTCTGGCCAGCTCGCGTATCTTCTGCTCGTCCTCCGGTGAGATCTCCAGCTCCTCAATCTCCTTGCTGAGCTGCTCTATGTGGTTCACCTCAAGAACCTTCTTGAAAATGGGCCTCTTGTCCCTCTGCTCAAGGATGACGCGCAGGATTCCGGTGGCGAGAACCCTGTCGCCAGGTAAAGCCGTATCCACCAGGTCGTCAAGGAGTATCGCATCAACGAAGCGCGGCATCTGGCCTCCCTTGAGGCTCTCGGGCCTGTCCTGTAACCTAAAGCTCTGAAAGTTGATAAAGCGGCTCTTCTCGACGTCGAGGTCAACGTTTCTGGAACCGCAGGCGTCGCACTTGCTCGGCTTGACTATGTTCTCATAGGGCCTCTGGAGGCGAACCATCTCGTTGCCGCAGTCCTTGCAGACGAATACAGCTTTCTCGACGAAGGGCTTCACCTCGCTCACGCGCGTGATTATGCCCTCCACCTGAATCAGCCTGTTTATATGCTCGCTCCCGAGTTCCTTGACGAGGAGCGTGTGGGGGAGATTGTAAAACCTGGCGTGTATTTTGAGCTCTTTTTTTCTGAGAATCGGCGGTTCTCGAAGAACGATCTGAATTGCATCTTCAGCAGCTAGTATAGCCTCTTCAGGATTGGTTCTCAGTTCTAATGCTAATTCCGGATCTATGGAATTTAGATGAGCCCAGTCTATTGTTAGGGATCGTTTAGGGGTGACTGTCAAGAGTTCTATAAGTTTGTTTATGTACACCTGCTTTCCATGGTCATCCACGTATTCCCTGAAAAACCTGGCAAAACGTTCTATCATTTCCTCCCTATCCATTACTCCTCACCGAGCCATTCATTTCTTAGCTTTGACATCTGTAGGTATATCTTTCGTTCTTCTGGGGAAAGTCGGGTAGTAATTTCGAGACTGGCTGGCCTTAATCTAACGGTTTCTATGATTTTATCAAAGCGAATTGTTTTCAGATGGTTTAGTTTTATCTTTAGGTTGGCTAGCTTTGATAGTTTTACATTTATTGTTTCCACACTCTCACTTGCGTTCATTCGGGCATAATTTTCAAGGTAATAAATGTAGAACTCGGCCCTTTCATAGAGGCCTGTGGGCAGGGGCATTAACGGCTCGTTATCCATTTCTGCAGAGATTGCCTTGTCCAATTCTTCAAGAACCTTGTCGACTTCATCCACAATTTCGACCACCTTTGCTTCCCAGAGCTCCTTGGCCTTCCAGTCCTCCACGAGCACTATATCCCCTGTCTTCCAGTCGCCGAAGGGCCGTAGCACTTTGATCGCTATGACGGCTCTGCCGGTGAACATATCACCACCTTTAACCCACTATGCCTTAGGGCTAATAAACCTTGTCGGAACAGCTTGGGACGCCGTTGCACTTAGCTATGCCAGTTCCGTTTCCATTCGAATGTGCTCATGTGTCCTTTCGAACACACGATAACCCTATAAACTTGAACGGGAAGTCCGTTTTAGGTGAATGGTGATGTTGATAGGTATAATGAGCGATACCCATGACAACCTTCCGGCCATCGCCAAAGCTGTTGAGCTGTTCAACGGGAGGAACGTTGAGCTTGTAATCCACGCGGGGGACTACGTTGCACCGTTCGTTGCCAGGGAACTCAAGAAGCTCAGGGCACCGCTCAAGGGTGTTTTCGGCAACAACGACGGCGAAAGGAAGGGCCTCTACGAAGCGCTGGGAATTTACGATGAGATACTGGAAATCGAAGCTGACGGCATGAAGATAGCCGTGACTCACGGCACCGACGAGGTTCTTGTTAAGGCGCTGGCCAGGAGCAGGCTCTACGATGTGGTCATAGTCGGTCACACCCACCGCTACGAGATACGCGAGGAGGGAAGAACCATACTCGTCAACCCTGGCGAGGTCTGCGGCTACGTCAGCGGCGTGAGGAGCGTTGCCCTTCTGGACACCCGGAAGAGGGAGGTTCAGATAGTCAACCTCGACACCGGTGAGCTTCTGGGGGCAATGAGCCTCTAACGAGCGCCTCTAACGAGCGTCTCTACCGGGCACCTCTGAAGGTCTGCCTCTCTGCGCTCTCGATTTTTGCCGTTTAAATAATGGAAAAGAACCGGCGATGGGTATGGAGGATATACTGATTCCGAAGGAAAGGCGCGACGCTGTCGTGCTGATAGGGGTTGACCGCGGTGAAAACGTGGAGTTCATCAAGGTCTACGCGGTCAGCGAGGAGAAGGCAGAGGAAACGCTTGAGGCGTTCCTCAACGCTAAGGGCCTCTTTCCGGCTGACTATCGGCTCGTTGGCAGGGGGAGCGAAGAGGTTGGAGATAGGAAGGCGATAACAACGAAGAGCGAGGAAAAGCTAAGCTCATCCCTCGCCAGGCTCGGCCTCAGGCTCCTCTCCAACGGGGTTCTCTACCTTGAGGGCGTTGAAAGGGTCTACCAGCTTACCCTAGTGAGTGAGAAGCTCTACGCAAAGCTCAGGCGGATGAGGGAGTCGCAGGGAGCCAAAAAGAGGGGTTTTTCCCTGTCCATATCGAGCGCTCTGAGCCTCGGCCTCCACACCCTGGTAGTCAACTGGAGGGGGATAAACGTTGAGCCCCTGCTCCCTGAAGATGCGACCCTCCTGAGGGAGCCCTCCCCGGCGGAGGTCATTGAGGCCATGAAAACCAGCCCCCAGGTTGTAGTTGAGACGGTCTTCCCCGAGAAGTACTTTGCGGTTCCCTTCGGAGTGCGCATTAAAATTCCGCCCCTCTCAAGGGAAGAGTTCGCAAGGGAGCTTGAGGACAGGATAGGGGTTCAGGTTGATGAGAACATGCTGGCCGACTATCCTGCAGAGCTTTTGAACTACCGGAGCATTGAGAGCATAGTCCAAATCTTTGAGGAGCTCTTGAAGAGGGGTGTTGATAAGGAGAAAGCCCTGGAGACTGCCATATTTGTGAACCTTGGGTTCGTTCCATCGGACTTCAGGCTTGAGGACTAGTCCCTTAGGGCCTTGAAGTACGCCTTTACTGCCTCTCTAAATTCGGGGTTGTGCTTGCCGAGGGCGGCGTTGATGAGCTCCCTTAGCCCGGCCTCGCCGGCGAGGTAGCTTAAGAGCAGTGCCTCGTCAACGCTCAGCCCGGCCAAAAAGTCCGTCTTGGCCAGAAACTCAGAGCGGTCGGAGATGCGTTTTCTGAGCTCCATGATTCTTTTCAGGTGTGGGCGTATTTTCTCTTCCCTCTTCTCGAACTCCAGCCAGTCGATTGATAGTCCCTCTCCGGGAGAGACGTATCTGCCTGGGCTTTCAAGGTACGGCCTCAGCCTTGCGCCGAGCGTGGAGCTCAGGAGCTTCTTACGGAACCCCTCAATGGCACCGTAGTCGTCCCCAAGGCGCTTTTTGTCCACTATATCAAGGGCATCGAAGAGGGCTATTCCCGTGAGATAGCAGAGGGCCGCGAAGGGGGCTCTGGGGAGGGTTATGAAGCCCTCTCTCACCTCGACTTTCTCGCCTTCCCTTCTCTCAAGCCTCTCTAAGATCATTCCGAGGGGATAGCTTATGCTTTTTACACAGAACTCAAGCTCGTCCATGCTCCCACCGGGCCAAATAAGGCGAGGGGGGTAAAAGTCTTTCGTCAGGTTTTTTAGGCCCTTTGCGTTGATTCGGGTGGGTGGGAGAATGAACTGGGTAGAAATAGACGGTTCCTACGGCGAGGGTGGGGGACAGATACTCAGAACGGCCGTTGCCCTCTCAGTAATCACCGGAAAGCCCGTTAAAATCATCAGAATTCGAGCCAACAGGCCGAACCCCGGCCTCAGGCCGCAACACCTCCACGGGATTCTGGCCCTAAAGGAGCTCAGCAATGCCAGAGTTAAGGGGGCTCGGGTCGGCTCGACGGTTCTTGAGTTCGTTCCGGGGGAGGCGAGGCCAAAGCATGTCCGCGTTCCCATAAAGACGGCCGGCAGTGTAACCCTTGTTCTCCAGGCCCTGCTTCCTGCGATGGCCTTCACCGGCGGGAGCTTTGAGATAACCGGCGGAACCGACGTCCCCTGGAGCCCGCCGGTTGATTATCTGAAGAACGTAACACTTTACGCCCTTGGGAAGATGGGAATTGGGGCTGAAATAGAGGTCAAGCGGCGTGGCCACTATCCAAAGGGTGGCGGGCTGGTGGTCGGAAGGGTTGAGCCCTGGGAGGGGCGGAAACCTCTGAAGGCCCTTGAATGGTGCAGGATAGAGCGCTTCGCAGGGATAAGCCACGCCACCAATTTGCCTGCCCACGTCGCGGAGAGGCAGGCAAAGGCAGCTAGGGAGAGGCTTGAGGAGCTTTACAGTGTCCCCGTGGAGATAGAGACCGAGGTATCGCGCTCACTTGGGCCGGGTAGCGGCATCGTTGTCTGGGCTGAAACTGATTCGCTGAGGCTCGGAGGGGACGCCCTCGGAAAACGCGGAAAACCCGCTGAAGTTGTCGGCAGGGAAGCGGCGGACGAACTCATAGAACAGCTGACCCTGAGGAAGGCCGTCGATAAGTTCCTTGCCGACCAGCTGATACCTTTCCTGGCCTTCGCGGGCGGAGAGATAGGAGTAACGGAGATAACCAGCCACCTAATCACCAACGTCTGGGTTGTGGAGCAGTTCCTCGGCAGAATCTTTGAGGTGGAGGGAGAAATCGGGGGGCCGGGGGTTGTGAGGGTGGAGGTTTAGTCTCCCTTTGCCTTTTTCATTCCGATTTCGACACCTTTGGCGATGGCTTCTTGGAGGAGGAGTTCTTTGTATACCCCTCCATAGCTTTTCCATGCCCAAATGCCAAATAATACAAGACCAGTTGACATGATGGAAAGGGCAAGAAGCATGAAGTTCGTGAATCCTTCTGAAGCCGTATCTGTTGAGAACAGGAACATTGGTGCGGTTAGAGTGAAAGCCACAATTCCAAGGCTAATTAACCCGACTCCATAGTTCATGCCAGTTTTTGCACATTCCTTGGACTCGCACTCTCTTGGATATGGGTGCGCATTTAGAGAAGCGACGACTAGTACGGCCACAAAATATAAAGCTACCCCAATGAATCCTAAAATACCTATGATATCCATTTCCCTCCTCCCTCCGGGTATTTATAGATTTCCCTCCTCCCGGAGGGTATAATACTGGGCGAAGGGGTTAAATACTGTCCCCTCCAATGTTAAATCGGTGGGAGAATGGGAAAGAAAATAGTCGTCGAGCTCCCGGGAATGATGAAAATACCCGACGAGGAAATCGAGAGGAGGGTTAAGGTCGAGCTTGCGCTCAGGCTGTACGAGAAGGGTATACTCTCCTTCGGTCAGGCGAGAAGGTTGGCAGGTCTAAGCAAGTGGGAGTTCATTGAACTCCTCGCAAAAGAAGGTGAGGGAATTCCCTACGACGAGGAAGAGCTTGAGAACGACCTCAGGGTTCTGGAGGGACTCTCGTGAGGGTTGCGGTGAACTCGTCCCCTCTCATCTTCCTCGCCAAGCTGAAGTTGCTCAATATCTTGAACGAACTTTTCGATGAGGTCTACATCACTGACGCCGTCTATCACGAGACCGTCGTTGAGGGCGCTGGACATGAGGAGGCAATTGACATCGAAAACGTGGATTTTCTGAAGAGGGCTTCAGTTAGAAACCAGAGGGTCGTCAAGTTCCTGCTTGAGATGATTGACCACGGGGAGGCCGAGACGATAGCGTTTGCCCTCGAAAATGAGATTGATTTGGTCGTTCTTGACGACAAGGACGCGAGAAAAGTTGCGAGAGGCTTTGGGTTGAGGGTAACGGGAACCCTCGGGTTGCTTCTCCTCGCCAAAAGGCGGAGGCTGATTAAAGAGGTCCGTCCTTACATCAAGGAACTCAGAAAGCACGGCTTTAGAATCTCCGAGAGCGTTCTCAGGGAGATACTGGAAGCGGCAGGGGAAAAGAGTTCAGAAAAAGGAGAGACAGCCTCATAAAGACAGTTCTGGGCGAGGGAAAGGTGCTCTACTCCTCAACCTCTACCCCGTAGACCTTCTTCGGGTTCTCCACGTGGATTTTGTAAACGTCCTCCTCCGTGAATAGGCCGTTCTGGAGGAAGGCTTTGGTGCGCCTCGGCACGGTCTTCGGCCCGAGAACCGCTCCCGGCCTTCTTTTGTCGTCTATGTAATCCGTCTCCATCATGAACCTGTTTCCCTGCTCTATCGCCGCCTTGATGTTCTTTCTGCTCGCTATGATGCTCGGAAATACTCCAACCTCCTCGGCAATCTTGACGAGAGGAGGAGAGAAGTGCTTGACGACCCTGTAGGGCTTTATTCCGACTTCCTTAACAATCTCGCCCAGCTCCCTGAATTTAGCTTCGTCGAAGCTCTCCGTGTGGAGCTGAACGGCGCAGTCGGCTTCCTTTGCCAAGGCCATTCCATATTTCATCAGCTCGATGCTCGCCTCCCAGATTTCCTCTGGAACGGGATAGTGCGGCCTGCCTATCTCACCTATGGCTATGGCCTTCCCATCAAGGCAGAGCTTTTGTGCGTATTCGAGGGCCTTCATGACCTCGTTTTTCGCGTAGTTCAACCCTCTCTGCTCCGCAAGATAAACGAACTCCGCAGGGTGAACTCCAACGACGGCATAGGCTTTGACCGGAGTTTCCCTGTTTATCTTCTCGACGAGCTCGATGTGGAAGTCCATCGCCTTCATGAAGTCCTCCGCCTTCGCTCCGCTAAAATCGTAGTCGTGGGCGGTCTTATATACCACGACGAGATGCGTCCCTCCAGCGTGGTGGAACTGCTTGACCGCCTCAAGGAAGAGTCCCTTGTAGGGGTCAACGTGGAAGTGGTCGTCCCAGATTATCATGCCATCACCTCACGACTGGTAGATTTCCAGCTCTTCGCCTTCCTCGCATGGGACTTCGTACTCAAGCATCAGGGCGACCCTATCGCCCGCAACGGCGAAGTCAACCCTCCGATGGTCTCGCTCTATCTTCATGATTGGGCTGACGGATTTTCCCTTTACCTTGTAGCCAGGGTAGATAAGCCCTTCGATTACTTCCCCGATCAGAACCTGTCGGGAGAACACCTTGAGGGATTTTTCAACCCTGAACCTGCCAACGGGATGCTTTGAGACTATTTCAACGTCCGATTTCTCTTTTTTCCGGAATATCCTTCTGAAAAGGCTCAACTCCACCACCGCAGTGTCTCCCTGGGGGATACAAGGACGTATTCCCTGTGCATGAGCATTGTGAATACCGACTTCCTGAACTTCATCCTTATGAGTTCCCCTTCATTGGTTACCTCCACCGCGGAAGTCGCTATGTCCTCCAGCATCGGCAGGGGGTTAAAGTCCAGGGTTTCCATAATAGGGGCCTCTATCAGGTAGACGTTTACCCTGCGTCTATCCCCCAGTTTTTGCTTTATAAGCCCCAGTAAGGTGTATGTGCTGCGGACGTCGCCCTGGAGGAACAGCAGTCTCTCCAGTCCGAGCACAAGGTGTATGTAGACCCCGTTGCCCACAACTTTCTGGAGCTCCTTATCGATCTTCCGCTGGTACACGTGGGGGTCGTTCTCGAACCTGATCCTGGCAATAACGTTCCCCGCTTCCTGCGTTCCTCCAACCTTGATTACCATGATGTCTCTATCGTTTATGCTGACTCCCATCAGCCTGAGGTGCCGCATGTAGATGGGGAGCGTATCGAAGATGTCCTCCACTATGAGGGGTATACCCTTTCTTTTTGAGTACTGGATGAACGCATGGAGAACAAACTCGGCGCCCAGGGCACCGCGGTTTTCAATTATCGTCGTACCTCCCGGCCAGATCTGCTCCACCATGGTGTATAAATCCTCCTTGGTAACTAGGACGGGTTTTTTAAACGCCTCCATCATATCCACCCCTCAATGTCTATCTTCTCTTCGCGACCTATGAGATTCGGATTAATGCTTTTGGTGACCTTCAGGGTCGCGCCGGTATGGTACGGGGTGAGCCTTATCACAGTAGTTGATATCCTCTCGAACTCCGGGAGGATTCTTATAGGAAGGCTCTCCATCACGGTCTCGTTGACTATATAAAAGGCCTTCCTGTTTCTGTTGCCCATGAATCTCTGCATTGCCAGTATCAGCCGGTACGCGTCGAGGGGCGTTCTTATTATGAGAAAAAGGTTCTCTACTCCGACTACAAGGTTTATGAGGGGGGTGGGAATCTCCTGCAGTGCTTTCTGTATTGCCTCCTCATAGTTTTTGAGGTAGACCCTAGGGTCTGGGTGGAACTGAACCTTTGCCACAACGTTTCCGACGTCCAGTTTTCCGCCGGTTTTTATGACGTATACTTTGTTCAGGTTCAGGGATAGGTTCATCATCTTCGCACGGATCAAGATTGAGTGAAGCGTATCAAAGTTGTCATCTATGAGGATGGGAATTCCACTCTTCTCGGAGTACTCTACGAAGAACCTCAGAAGGAACTCGGGGATGTACGAGGTGGTGTATTTTACGAGAACCGTTTCACCGGGAAGGATGGAATCGGCGATCTCGGTAGCTTTTTCCCATTTCATGGTTCTCACCTTTTAAAGTTTGTTTTAAGAGGATATAAACATTTTGCGGGGTCTTTCCGGCCTTCCTTATGGCTGTGAAGCCGTTGATAGCAGTACCGCTGTTTCACATAAGGATATAAGAAAAACGGGAGTTACCACCGGGCTATCTCTTCAGGAACACCTGGGAACTCCTTCCCGATGATGTCGGTGAATAGGCTCTTCTTGAGTATGGTAACGTGAGTTCCGTTTTTTATCTTTATCTCAACGACGGTGCTGGCGATCTCCTCAAGTTCCGGGAGCAGGTTGAACCTCAGCGTTGACAGCACGGGCTTGCTGACGATGTAGAAGGATTTCCTGTTGGGGTTCCCGAGGAACTCTTTGAGGTATGCTATGAACATGTAGAACTCCCTGCGGGTCTCAAGAAACGCAAACAGTCTCTCCATGCCGAGGACTATGTTCAGGTGCTTTCCGGATTGGAGTATTTTTCTGGTCGCTTCCCTGTGCCGGGTGATGTAGAGAACTGGCTCGGCATCCAGGTGTATTTTGCTCACGATATTTCCTACGGGCTCCATGCCCCCCGTCTTTATGACATCGACGTCGGAGAAGTCCCAGTCAATGCCGAGGAACCCCAGGTGTTTCTTTACCAGCGCGAGGGAGTCCAGCACATCGTCAATGTAGACAGGTAGGCCCCTCTCTCTGGCGTATTTTACAAAGACATAAGTGGCCAGTGCGGCGCCATAGGGGGACTCGTCCTCCATCAGTATTACGTCCCCGAAGGGGGTGGCCTCTATGAACTTAAACGCGGTCTCCTTTGCCACCGGCTGCATTTATTATCACCCCTATTGAAACCTCAAGCTCCCTCCCTATCAGCTCGAAAATGGGGCTTTTTTTGAATATGATCCTGCCGGAGGTAGGGGCAGGGACTATCTCAACCACCGTGCTGGCTATGCGCTCCATCTCTGGAAGGGGGTTGAACTCCAGCCCTTCCGCGGTTTTCTTGTTGACGAGGTAAAATGCCTTTCTCGGGTTTCCGATGAACTTCTGGATGCGTGTCATGACGAGGTAGAACTCCCTGACGCTGTGGATGAAGGCGAATATTTTCTCGAAGCCCAGGACTATGTTTAAGGATGGCCCTATGCTGGAGAGCAGCTTTCTTCCTATGTCCTCGTACTTCCTGACATAGATATCGGGTGAGTCGCTGAACTTTATCCTGGCAACGACGTTGCCAACATCCACGTGTCCGTCGGACTTGATGACAAAAACGTCGCTGAAATCCTCGTGGATTCCTCACAGGGCGAGGTGCTTCTGTATGACGTGGAGCGCGTCAAAGTTGTCGTCTATCACAACGGGCACTCCCTTTCTCCGTGAGTACATCAAGAGAGCCAGCGTCGCGAACTCCGGAACGTACGATGGGTAGTACTCGACCAGGACGGTTTCCCCGGGCTTTACGGCGTCTATTGCATCCAGCAGGTCTTCGATGCTGCCCATAGTCCATCCCCCCATATAATGTGGTTATGAATGCAGTAATATATGCCTTTTGTTTATGTCCCTGAAGAACTTTCTGGAGGGTGCTGGATATATTAGAATAATAAAAAGAAATCACTTATAGTTTGACAAGATGTACTGAACACGAGATGCACGGGTCGAAGGCCCTCACCGTCTCCTCAAGGCGCCCTATCATCCTGCCCTCATCGACTTCGCCGTAGAGTTCTCTGGCCTCCTTCAGGAGGCTGGCCTCTATCATCGCGTGGTTCAGCGCGGTTGGGGTTATGATGTTGGAGTAAGAGATATTGCCGCTGGCGTCTGTCCTGTAGTGGTGGATGAGCAACCCCCTCGGGGCCTCGACGTAGCCGATTCCCTCCCCTTCCCTTGGCTCAACGGGGACGTTTTCCCCTTCGATGCCCCTATCGAGCAGGGTCTTCGCTATTTCATTGGCCTTTTCGAGGGAATACACAAGCTCTATCGCCTGGGCCAGGTTGTTGTAACTGACGTAACCTGTGGAGAGCTTCTCCCTGTGCTCCTCAAAGAGTCTCTTGGCGGTGGGCGTGAGCATCTCCGACTTCAGGAGAAGCCTCGGCAGTGCTCCGACAAAGAAGGCCTCACCCTTATATAGGCTCTGCTTGGCGAAGCTGTAGACGAGGGAGCGCTCCTCTATCCTCTCCGTGTAGTGGAACTCTCCGGGTTCGTCGGATATCAGCTTTTCACCCCAGAGGTAGCCGTCGGTGGCGACGAAGTGTTTCGCTTTTGCCCCGTAGGGGCCTAACTGGGCAAAGAGCCTCACGGCACGTCTTGCCAGCCGGAGGAGGGCTTCGCTTTCCCTCTCTATTTCCTCCAGCTCCTCAACGGTGGGGTACCTTCCAAATCCTCCCGGTTTGACGTTTATGCCGTGTATCTCCCTGCCGCCCACAATTACCCTGAGCCTGTTACCAAATGCCTTTAAAGCGAGTCCCTCCTTCACGAGTTCGCCGTGCTTCGTGGCCATCCTTATTGCGTCGGGGTAGCCGAAGACGTCAGGTGCAACGAGGAGGTATAGGTGGAGGGAGTGGCTCTCAAGGAACTCCCCTATCAGACCGAGCTCCCTGAGGAGCGTTATCTCCTCCGGAACCTCAACGCCAAAGGCCCGCTCGATTCCAATGACCGAGGCAACGCTGTGCGATAAATAGCAGATGGCGCATATCCTCGCTTCAATGTCCGGGACATCGTAGTAGTGCCTTCCCAGGGTGAGTAGCTCGAAGAAGCGCGGCCCTTCAATGATCTGAAGCCTGACGTCCTTTACCTCGCCGTCCTCGATGACTATCTCGGCTTTGCCGTTGCCCTCAACGCGCGTGAATTCCCGCATCTCAATTATCATGGCTCCCACCTCGCAAAGGTCTTGAACTTCCTCACGATGTACTCGTCATCGTAGCCGAGCCCCTTGAGTATCTCGTACTCGCTGGCCGGATTCACCTCTCCGGGTAGCGGGCCTCTGCACCCTATGCACCCAAGGCCGGAGCGCACGCAGACAGCTTTGCAGCCTCCGTAGGTTATCGGGCCGAGGCATGGAAGGCCCTTCTTCACCAGCACGCACTCGTACTCGTTGAGCTTGCACTCAAGGCAGACCGGGTAGTCCTTTCTAACGGGCTCGATGCCCTTGGCGATGTCCATGAGCACCTGGTAGACTTCCTCCTTGTCGTACGGGCATCCCGGGAGGGCAAAATCAACGGCAACGTACTCCACAACCGGTTTGGAGTCGAGGGCGCGCATCGGGTTCCCACCGTCTCCGTAGACTGCCTTCAGCTTCTCCCTGATGGGTAGCTCAACGCTCCCCTGAACAGAGCCGTGGGTCGCACATGTCCCCAGGGCTATGAGGTACTCCGAGTGGTTCCTCGCCTCCTTGAGCAGGTTCAGGTCGCGCTGGGTCGAGACGGTTCCGGTTACGAGTGCCACATCGTAGTGGTTCCCCTCGCTCAGGCTGGTCGCCATGTGAAACTCGGTTATCTCGTAGAATTCAAGGAGGTCGAAGAGCTTCTCGTAGAGGAAGAGAATGTTTAGTGCACAGCCGCCGCAGTCGGTAAGTTCGAAAACCCCCAGCTTGAGCTTGTCCATCATATCAACCCCCTCGTGGAGAGAGCGTCCCAGTAGGTGAAGACCGGTCCGTCCTTGCAGACATACTTGATGGACGTGCTCGTCCCGACGATGCAGTGGCCGCACTTGCCTATCCCACAGCGCATGCGCCTTTCGAGCGTCATGTATATCCTGCCCGGTGAGAGCTTTCTGTCGAGGAGCTCCCTTATCACGAACTTATACATGACCGGCGGGCCGCAGATGAGGGCGTATGCCTTGTTCACGTCAAACTCCTCTCCCCTGAAGAGATCCGTGACTACGCCCCTGCACACCCTGTCGGAGAAGCCCCTCTCCAGATAGATGCACGACGGGCTTTCGACCTCGTATGCCAGCTTTACAGAGCAGTTCATGGCCTCGCCGTGCTTCAGGAGGTGTATTATCTCGTCGCGGAAGAGTATGTCCTCATAGGCCTTCGTGCCGTAGAGGAGCCAGATGTGTTCATATTTTCCTGAATCAATCGCGTACCAGAGGACGGATCTCAACGGCGCCATTCCGAGACCGCCTGCGACGAGGATAAGGTTCGAGCCCTCCATCTCCTCCATGGGGAAGCCGTTTCCATAGGGCCCGCGGATCCCTATTATGTCGCCCTCCTTCATCTTGTGTATGAACTTTGTCATTCTGCCGGCTTTTCTGATGCAGAGCTGGAGGTAGCCCCTCCTCGTTGGGGACGAGCATATGCTTATCGGGAACTCTCCGAAACCGCGTATGTCAACGATGACGAACTGCCCGGGCCTGAACTCGAACTTCTCCCCAACCTCGGGGTCGAGGAAGCGCAGTGTGAAGAGCTTCTCCCTCGATGTCAGGTCCTTCACTTCGAGAATCCTTGCGTCGTACGTCTGGTACGGGTTCTCGCTCATTTCAGAGACCCCCTAACCTCCTCAAGAACCTTAACGTGCTCTATCTTCGCCGGGCAGAACTCGTCGCATCTTCCACATCCGACACAGTTGTAGCCGGCCGACGGGTCAAAGTAGCTCTTGCAGTAGTAGCGGTGCCTGAAGCGGTCCAAGCGTGTGGGCCTGAAGTTATGGCCGCCGGCAACCAGTCCGTGGTTCTCCATGAAGCAGGAGTCGTAGCGCCTCTCGCGGACGGCTTTGTACGCGTCCACCCAGCGGTCGCAGACCTCGTAGCAGCGACACGTCGGACAGACCATGTTGCAGTTGCCGCAGGCGAGGCATATCTCAGCGTACTTCTTCCACACGGGGCTGTTGTATGCCAGATCAAGCATGTCGGCGAGGCCCTCCTGCGGGAGCTCCTTCTGGAAGGCTTTGGAGCGCTTCTCCTCGAACTCCTTGAAGTTGGCGAGGTCCTCGTCGGTCACCTCCTCGAACAGCTCACCGTTCTCCCAGGCTATCTCGTGGCCGCGGACGCTGCCAATCCTTACAAGCCATCCGTCCGGCAGCTCGTGAAGGAACAGGTCGAAGCCGTCCATGGCGAAGTGCGTACCGAGGCTCTTGCAGAAGCAGTACTCGTCGGGCATGCAGCTTATCCCTATTA
This sequence comes from Thermococcus thermotolerans, assembly GCF_024707485.1. Classification (NCBI taxonomy): domain Archaea; kingdom Methanobacteriati; phylum Methanobacteriota; class Thermococci; order Thermococcales; family Thermococcaceae; genus Thermococcus; species Thermococcus thermotolerans. Next base: position 1,161,539 of record NZ_CP102602.1, on the reverse strand, counting down.
TCAGGGTCTTCTCGCGCCTGCTCTTGTAGTACGGATCGGCGGGCTCATCGAGGTACACCTTGTCGAGTATCTTAAGACCATGGATATCGCAGGAATGGAGTCCAAAGAGGACCATCGGCTCCGCTTCTACCTCCTCTTCCCAGCGGCCGTTTTTCAGCCTGAGAATGGCCTCTTTGGGCCTGAAGAAGAACTTCTTTGGTGGGAGCATGGTTCTGTTGTAGTCCAGTGCTATCTCCGACGGGCTGTGCACCTCTTGGAAAGAATATATGCTCCCCTTCTTTACTGGAGCATAGACAGTGCCCCAGGCTTCAAGTGACTTGAAGAACTTCTCAAAGTTTTCGGAAGGCAATTTTATGTATCTCAAGGGCATCACCGCCTCTAACGGGCTTACGATTTTAAGTTTGTAAAGGATTGATTTAAGAATTTTTCAAACAAACGGTTACCAACCAAATGTTACTAACTTGTACTTTAGTGCACGCTTATAAACATTAAAGTCGAAGTTTTTCCGAAAAACCCTTGCGGTGATGCAAAATGGAATCCTCCCTTGGTTATATCCGCTCTTATCCGCCGGAACCGAGCTCGCTGATTCCACTCCTCCAGCGAACTCAGGAAAAGTTTGGCTACCTTCCCAGGGAGGCCCTTGAGGAGATAGCGAACTACCTCGGTGTCCCTCTCAGCAGGGTCTACGGCGTGGCGACCTTCTACGCCCAGTTCAGGTTTGAACCCCTCGGGAAGTACGTCGTCAAAATCTGCCACGGAACCGCGTGCCACGTCAACGGTGCCGTGAATATATCCCAGGCGATAACTGAGGAGCTTGGGATTGAAGAGGGGCAGACTACCGAGGACGGCCTCGTAACGCTTGAGCGCGTTGCCTGTCTCGGATGCTGCAGCTTGGCCCCGGTCATAATGATAAACGACAAGGTCTTCGGCAAGCTCACGCCCGACAAGGTCAGGAAGCTGATGAGAAAGCTCAGGGAGGGGAAGCTCGATGTCTGAAATCAGGGCCATCGCTGTCGGCATGAACTCCTGTGGAATAGCTGCCGGCGCGAGGGAAACCTACGAGGCCATAAAGGCCGAGCTTGAGAGAAGAAACCTCGACGTGAAGCTCAAGATAGTCGGCTGTGTTGGCATGTGCTACCGCGAGCCCCTCGTGGACATCATCACCGATGATGAGATAATCACCTACGGTCACGTTGACCCCAAGAAGGTTCCGAGAATCATCGAGGAGCACGTGGTCAACGGGAAGCCGGTCGAGGAGTGGATAGTCAAGCGCGACTGGTGGGAGGACGGCGAGAGGAAGACGTGGGACGTTGACGGCTACTTCGCCAAGCAGAGGAAGATAGTGCTAGAAAACTCCGGCTACATAGACCCGGAGAACATAGACGAGTACATCGCTGCTGGAGGCTACGAAGCGCTCAAAAAGGCCCTCAAAATGGAGCCCGAGGAGATAATAGACGTCATCATGAAGTCCGGGCTGAGGGGAAGGGGCGGTGCAGGCTTTCCGACCGGCCTGAAATGGAAGTTCGCGAGGGAGGCCAAGGGCGACGTCAAGTACATCGTCTGCAACGCCGACGAGGGCGACCCCGGGGCATTCATGGACAGGAACGTCCTTGAGGGCGACCCGCACCGCGTTATTGAAGGCATGATAATCGGTGCCTACGCGATTGGGGCAACCAAAGGGTTCATATACGTCCGCGCCGAGTACCCGCTGGCCATAAGGAGGCTGAAGATAGCGCTGAAGCAGGCCCGCGAAAGGGGCTTCCTCGGCGAGAACATCCTCGGCTCGGGCTTTTCCTTCGACATCGTCATCAAGGAAGGTGCCGGAGCATTCGTCTGCGGTGAGGAAACCGCTTTGATAGCCTCCATTGAGGGCAAGCGCGGAATGCCGAGGCCGAGGCCACCGTATCCGGCCCAGAAGGGCCTCTGGGGCAAGCCGACAAACATCAACAACGTGGAAACGTGGGCGAACGTGCCCTGGATAATCAAACACGGATGGGAAGCCTACGCCTCGATAGGAACCGAGAAGAGCAAGGGCACCAAAGTCTTCGCCCTGTCGGGCAAGATAAAGCACGGCGGAAACGTCGAGGTTCCGATGGGCATGACGCTGAGGGAGATACTCTACGAGATAGGCGGGGGAACCAAGACCGGCAAGAGGATTAAGGCAGTTCAGCTCGGCGGTCCCTCCGGAGGCTGTATCCCCGAGTACCTCTTCGACACGCCGGTTGACTACGAGAGCGTGAACGCTACTGGGGCCATAATGGGGAGCGGCGGAATGGTCGTCATGGACGAGGATACATGTATGGTTGACGTGGCGAAGTTCTTCCTCGATTTCACCGTCAAGGAATCCTGCGGAAAGTGCACCTTCTGTCGCCTGGGCACCAAGAGGATGTGGGAGATACTGGACAAGTTCACTCAGGGAAAGGCCACCGAGGCGGACCTCGAAAAGCTTGAAAGGCTCGCCTACCAGGTCAAAGCCGGGTCGCTCTGCGGCCTCGGGCAGACTGCACCTAACCCCGTTCTGACGACGCTCCGCTACTTCAGGGACGAATACCTTGCCCATATCCAAGGAAAATGCCCCGCCAAGGTCTGCAAGCCGCTCATCAGGTACGTCATAATAACCGAGAAGTGTACCGGTTGCACCGCCTGCGCCATATTCTGCCCTGTCAAGGCCATCAGCGGCGAGAAACTGAAGCCCCACGTCATCAACCAGGAGGAGTGCATCAAGTGCGGAACCTGCTACGAGGTGTGCCGGTTCAACGCCATAGAGATAGTCGATGCGGGGGGTGAGTGAGATGGTCAAAATCATAGTCAACGGAAAGGAAATCGATGCCCCGGAGGGGAAGCCGCTCATAGACTTCCTCCGTGAAATAACCCATATCCCCGGCTTCTGCTACACGAACGAGCTCGACCCCTACGGCTCGTGCCGCTTGTGTCTCGTCTCCACCAAGAGGGGAGCCACCACCTCATGCACCCTCAAGCCGATGGAGGGGCTTGAGTTAGAGACCCTCAGCGACGAAGTCATCTCAATGAGAAAGACGGCACTTGAACTAATCCTTTCAGACCACTACGGCGACTGTATCGGCCCCTGTCAGGAGGGCTGTCCGGCCCACAGCGATGTTCAGGGCTATTTAGCGCTCATAGCGATGGGCAAGTACCACGAAGCGGTTAAGCTGATGAAGGAGAAGTACATCCTGCCGGCTGTCCTTGGAAGGGTCTGTCCGGCCTTCTGTGAGGATGCCTGCCGGAGGAACCTCGTGGAGGAGCCCCTTGCGATAAGGCAGCTGAAGAGATACGCGGCAGATTACGACCTTGAGCACGGCCCGTGGATGCCCGAGATTCCGCCCTCAACCGGAAAAAGGATAGCCGTCGTCGGAGGCGGGCCCGCTGGATTAGCGTGCGCCTACTACCTCAGGACGATGGGTCACGAGGTCACGATAATCGAGGCGATGCCGGAACTCGGCGGAATGATGCGCTACGGAATCCCGCCTTACAGGCTGCCGAGGGATGTTCTTGACAAGGACATAGCGACGGTCATAAACACGGGGATAGAAGTGAAGACCAACACCGCCCTTGGAAGGGATGTAACTCTCGACGAGCTCCGCGAGAAGTACGATGCCGTCTTCCTCGGCGTCGGCGCCTGGAGAAGCAGGAAAATGGGGATTCCTGGCGAGGAGCTTGAGGGAGTCATGCACGGCATAGAGTTCCTCAGGAAGGTCAACACCGGCGAAAAAGTCGAACTCGGGGAGCGCGTTATAGTCGTCGGCGGTGGAAACACTGCCATGGACGTTGCAAGAACTGCTTTAAGGCTCGGTGCAAAGGTTACCGTCGTCTACAGGCGCTCCAGGGCTGAAATGCCGGCCAACGAGCGCGAAGTTGAAGAGGCGATCGAAGAGGGCGTTGAGTTCCTCTTCCTGACGAACCCGGTGAAAATCCTCGGCGACGGAAAGGTCGAGGAGGTAGAGCTCATCAAGATGCGCCTCGGCGAGCCAGACGCCAGCGGCAGGCGGAGGCCGATACCGATTGAGGGTTCGGAGTTCCGCGTCAAGGCCGACAACGTTATCCTCGCCATAGGCCAGTACTGCGACGAGGAGTTCCTGAAGAGCATTGGCATCGAGGCGAAGCGCGGAAAGGCCCTCGTTGATGAGGTGACGCTCCAGACGAGCGTTCCCGGTGTCTTCGCCGGCGGTGACCTCGTTCTCGGGCCTTCAACGGTCATCGAGAGCATAGCCACCGGGAGAAGGGCCGCGATAATGATAGACTTGTATCTTAAAGGCAAGCTGGAGAAGGCCAAAGCCGTGCTCACCGAGCCCGAGAAGCACATCGAGGAAGTCTTAAGCGACGACGACTTATATAGAGTCCTCTTCGACCTCAGGCCCTATAACCACTGGAAGAGGGTCACCGAGAAGGACTATGAGCACATAGAGAGAAAGCCGAGGGCGAAGGTGAAGCTCCTCGATCCGGAAAAGAGGAAGAAGACCTTTGAGGAGGTCGAGCCGGCCCTAACAGAGGAGCAGGTTCTTGAGGAAGCGAAGCGCTGTATGAGCTGCGGCTGTATGGAGGTCTTCCGCTGCAAGCTTAGGGAATATGCGACGCTCTACGGTGCCGAGCAGTACGCCTTCGAGGGTGAGCAGAACAGGTTTGAGATAGACGAGAGCCACACGTTCGTTACCCTCGACAACAACAAGTGCGTCCTCTGCGGCCAGTGCGTCAATTTCACCCACGAGGTTGCTGGGGAGGGAGTGCTAGACTATCTCTTCCGCGGATTCAAGACGAGGATCTCGCCGCCGCTCGGGGAGAGCCTCGGCGATGTGGAGAGCAGGTTCATCGGGGAGATGGTAGACCTCTGTCCGGTTGGGGCAATAACCGAGAAGCTTCCCTTCGTCAAGCCCGGGCCCTGGAAGACAAAGCCCGTCAAAACCGTTTGCAACGGCTGCTCCTTCGCATGTGAGATGAACGTGGAGGTCTACGACGGCATGCTCGTGAGGGCATCGAGGGTAGAAAACTCTTGGAACGGCCACCTCTGCGACGTCTGTCGCTTTAACAGGCCCTGGGCAGAAGACTTGGCCCAGCCGCTCCTCAACGGCGAGCCCGTGAGCTGGGAGGAGGCGAAGCGCTTCATGGCCGAGAGGGACTACGCCCTGATTTTAACTCCGGAGCTGACGAACGAGGAAATTGTCTCGCTGAAGGAGTTTGCGGAGAAGAGGGGGATTCCAATAGGCTCGACCGTGAGTGGAGGGATTTCAACGGCCACGCTGGAGGAGGTCAGAAACGCCAGGAAGGTTCTCCTAAGGGCTGATCCAGAAAAGTTCCCGCTCCTTAAGATACTCCTGAAGGGCAAGGAGCTCGTCGAGGAGGGCTACGACGTTGCCGTTCTGGAGGGCCTGGCTGAGCCGCTCGACGTTCCAACCCTCATCCTCCACGAAGGTGTCAACTCAGCCGGACTTCTGAAGGCAGAAATAGCGGGAATCCCGGAGAGCGAGGCCTACGTCGTCGTTGGTCGGCCCACCAAGGAACTGCCCGGAGACGTCCTCGTGATTCCGGCAGGAATCTGGGCCGAGAAGAGCGGAACCGTCACCAACGCCTTCGGAATGGAGCTGAAGATGGAGAGGGCGAGGAAAGGCTACTCGCCGGTGGAGCTTTTCTCGTGATTTTTCTTTTATCTTCCTTAGGGAGGTTAGAAGTGGAAATAACGAGTAAAATCTCATATAACCGCCGGAACGCCCGGAATCCTCGGGAACGGCTGGACCTCAGCGATGTGCTTCGCCCCCACCATGTAGCGGACAAGCCTTTCCACGCCGATTCCTGCTCCTGCGCTTGGCCTCAGGAGGCCGGCCTTGGCCACCTCCAGATAGGGCCTGAACGCGTCAAGGCTTATCCCTGCCCTCTTCATCTTCCTCACTATGACCTCGTACTCCCACTCCCTCTCGCCGCCGCTGGAAACCTCTCCATAGCCCTCTGGAAGATACAGGTCGTAGTTTCTGAAGTGACCTGGCCTCTCAGGGTCTTCCCTGTCGTAGAACTCCCTCTCGATGTCCGTCACCCAGAAGGGCTCGTCCATGACTTTGCTGGCCTCGTCCTCGCTTCCGAACTCCGCCTTGATCTCCTCCAGCGTGAAGCGCTTGAAGGGCGGCTTGACCTTGGGCACCTCCCTATCAAGCTCCCAGCCCCTCGCCTCCTTGAAGAGACCGCTGATGAGCCCCTCGATGAGGCCCATCACGTCGTCCATGCTCGCGTGGGCTATCTCGAAGTCGAGCTGCGTAAATTCATAGGCGTGCCTTCCGTCGTCGGCCGAGCGTCCTTCGAGCCTTATGTTCGGCGAGAGGATGAACAGTCTGTCTATTCCCATTGCCACCGCCATCTGCTTGTGGAGTATCATGCTGTGGGTCAGCCTCAGCCTTGAGCCGTAGACCTCGACCTCCGGGGGCTTTAGGGCTTCTTCCGCCGCTGGATCCGGCCAGAGCGGATCTGTGATGGAGCTGAGCATGACCGGTAGCATCCACTTGAAGCCCTTCCCCACCATGTATCTTGTCATATAGTCAATGACTCTCGTCTGCACTTCCATAACTGGTTCAATTTTTCTGGTCACAATTTGGAGAGCGTTCATATATATCACCTAGTTTTTGTCACTGATTTTCTCCTTTATGGCTTTTATGCAAAAACTTTTGGATTTTGGGCAAAATATGACATTAAATTACAGACATTTTTGAATAATTGATAATATTTTGGCCCTTAATTGACGTTTATTAAAGCCCCCCGGCGATAGCGTTATAATGCCCGGCGAGAACCTCCTATGGTGGTAAAGCATGGGAGCGTACATATTCACGCCTGAGGACCTTATACGATACGGCTCGGCAACCGAGGAGCAGTTCGAGGTCTTGAAAAATGCGGTTCTCTCCAGGAAGGACATACTCGTGGTCGGATCGAGCCGCTCCGGAAAGACCAAGCTGGTGGAGGCTCTGATGCACTTCATACCCGATGACTGGAAGGTGGCGGTCATTACCGCCTACGGCGAGTTTAAGCCCTTCAAACCGAACATCGTTGTTATAGACACTCAGTTTGACAGACAGTCCCTTGAGGGACGCACGTCGGATGTTATATCGAAAATAAAAGCGCTGAACCCTGACTACGTCGTTATCGACACCATCCACACGGTTGATGTTTCAAGGATCTTCCGTGAGCTCATAGACGACTACGCGTTCATAGTGACCTCCCTGGCTTTGACCAACGACATAAAGGATGAAGTAAAGCACTGGCTCAGGATAAGCGGTGAAACCTTCGACAAGTTTGACATCGTCGTGGAGCTCAGGAGGGACTGGAGGACGGGAATGAAGAAGATAAACCGCATTTATGAGGTAAAGGATGGAGAACTGAGGGCCGTCATTTAGACCTTCTCACCTTTTCCTTCAGTTTTCTCCATCCGTCCATTATCCCGTCCTTGACCTTTCTCTGTCCTTGCCCCGTGAGATAGCCCTTTCTCCACGCAAAGTACATGACGCCGTTGAAGGTGAGTGTGGCCACCACTGCCAGGAGCAGGGAGTTGACGGCGACACCAGCTATCGTTTTCTGCGTCCTCCTGAACATTCCGAGGGCAACGTAGTCGTTGGGGGTCATGTGCCTCATAAGTAGAACCGCTCTCTCCGTCCCGTTCTGTGGGAGCAGTGAGAGCATGTGGTTCCAGGTTACGGTATAAACGTTGATGTGCGTTCCGTTGACCGCACAATCCTTGATGATTTTGTCCTCCTCTATCCAGAGGCAGCTTCCATCACCGAGGAGCCTTCCATGGACGTTGGTGTGGTCGTAGGTCTGGAAGTAGAAGGTGCCGTTGTCCGGGCTTACCTTCACGACCTCTATGTCCTGCGTGGCTCCTCCATAAACGAGGCCCCGGAAGAAGCGGTAGAGCTTGTCTATCAGCGAGTTGCTGAAGTATTCATCCTCCCAGACGATGTAGTAGTAGAGAACGCCGTCGTAGTCCACCATGTAGAGGATTCCAACGGGTCTGTCGTTCGGAGCTGTGTAAACAACAGGTGCGTACTGGTCGATCTTCCCGCTCTCTCCGGGCATGTATCCCTCAAGGGAGTACCCACTTGAGGTGAGACCGACGAGCCAGAATATGAAAAAGTTGAGAAGGAGCCATACGGCGAGCCACTTCTTTGATACCATAACATCCACGGGATAAAGGGGAAGAATTCAGGCCTTAAGTTTTTCTATGACCTCGCGGAGGTTGGCGAGCATGTCCTCGATGTCCTCGAAGGTCATGTACCCCATGTTTCCAATCCTGAAGGTCTTCTCTGCCACGCTTCCGTAGCCCTTGGCCAGCTCAAAGCCCTTCTCGCGCATTGCGTTGTAAACGTCCACTCCTTTCATCCCCTCGGGGACGACGACTGCTGTGATGGTCGGGCTCTCGTAGCCTTCTTCAGCCAGAATTCCAAGGCCCATCTCCTTGACGCCTTCCCTTATCATCTCGCTCCGCTTTGTATACATGTCGAGCCACTTCTCCTTTCCACCCATCTTTTCGACAATTCTCAGAACGACGTTGAGGCCGAACACCTGCGGGAGCGGGGGCGTTGAGGGCGTTCCCTTCTTTTTCTCGTTGAACTTCTTGTAGAGCGGTAAGTCAAAGTACCAGCCGCGCTCGGGCATCTTCTCGGCTATTTCAAATATCCTCTCGCTGACCGCTGCAACTGCAAGCCCCGGCGGGACGCCAAAGGCCTTCTGAGAGCTGGCGAATATCATGTCGAGGCCCCACTTGTCAAATTTGATGTCGGCGCCGCCCATCGCCGAGACAGCGTCAACGAAGAGGAGCTTGTCATGCTCGTGGACGACCTTCGCCAGCTCCGGAAGCGGGTTCAGCACGCCGGTTGAGGTCTCGTTGTAGGTTATCGTAACCGCAACGACGTCGGGGTTCTTTCTCAGGGCCTCGTCGAGCTCCTCGGGCTTGATGGCTTTCCCGGGCTCCTTTTCAAGGACGACAGCCTCTCTGCCGTTGGTCTCAACGACATCTTTGAACCTGTTCCCGAATGCCCCTATCGTGGTGACCAGAACTTTTCCTCCCCTCGGGACGGTGTTTCTCACGGCCGCTTCCATAAAGCCCGTTCCGGAGCTCGGGAAGAGGATTATTTCCCCATTGTCAGCCTCAAGAAAAGCCTTAAGTCTGTTGAGGGTATCAACGTGAACTTCCTTCGCTTCGGCCGAGCGGTGGCTGAACATCTGAACGCTCATTATTGCAAGAACCTCGGGAAAACATGCGACTGGTCCGGCGGTAAATAGCTTGTACTTCGGCTTGACGAGCTCATAAACCTCCCTGTAGGCCTCCTCATACTCCATGTTGAACCTAAGCTCCATCAGCATCACCTCGGCGGGAGTTTGGAGGGGAGATATAAAAAGGGTTCGTTGGCGGTGCGGGTTCTCCTCTGAAGCTCCGTTCCTTTACCTAACCAGTTGCTGAAAAATCTTCGGCACAGCCAAGACTTTTAAAAGCTTCACCCTAACGTTCAGAAGGTGGTCGTATGGAATCCAGACGTCTCGCCGGAATACTCCTGCTCATACTGTCAGCCTTCACCGGCACGATAGCCTTCCGCCTCGCCACCCCCGCCATAGCTTTCTATACCCGTGATATACTCCAAGCCTCGATGCTCTCCGTTTCAATCGTCTCAATGTCGTTCGTTCTCGCGAGGGCATTTTCCTCGGTTTTCGGGGGGCTTATCCTTGAGAGGGGTAAAAGGCTCGTCTATATCGGTGCCATAGCGATGATGGGGAACGCCCTGGCTGTCCAGCTCTACCCCATGACCTCAACATGGGTTCAGGTTGCGGGAATAAAGCTCCTCAACGGTTTTCTTAACGGTCTCAGCTGGCCGATGGCGCAGTTTGTGATAGCGGTCGCAACGCCGAAGGAGATACGGGCAAGGGTTACGGCGATATACTTCTTCTTCGGTAGCATCGCTTCCCTCCTTGGAAACTACGTCTACGCCTACACGATAGACCTCGGACTGGGCGGCCAGATGTGGATTTCTTCCGCGTTCTTTGTCCTGACAGGTCTGATAATGGTGGCCAGCTACGTTCTCCTCTACGAGAGGATAACGCCCAAGAGGAAGAAAACCCCCGACGGTGAAAAGCCGAGCCTCGAACCCAAGAGGGTTCTAATCATTGCCTCGCTGATGGCGGTGATAGTGGCGTTCACGTCCGGCGAGATAACCTACGTCTACGTCTCCGAGGCTTTGGGAATGGAGAAGGCAACGACCGCAACGCTCATCGGCTGGGCCGGTTTCCTCGCCGCGATGCTCAGCTACTTCGCTTCCTGGCTCGCCGACGTGAGGAGCGAGAGGCGGATGGTTCTGCTGACTTCCCTGATAGCTGCACTCTCGCCACTTCTCGCCGCTATAAAGACCGCCCCGACGGTTTTCCTGGGGATATTCCTAGCTCTCTTCGCGTTTCAGAGCTTTCGCCCGATTTCACGGAAGGTTTTGGCTTCCTACCACCGCTCCTCCCTTGCCATCGGAGGCGTCAACGGCGTCCAGAACCTGTCCACTTTCCTCGGCGGAATGCTGTTCGGCTTTGCGTATTCGCTTGGAGAGTTCCACGGCATCGTAACGCTCAACCTTGCCCTACTGGCATTCACGCCTGTTTCGATAGCCCTGCTCTGGCAGAGCGTTAAGCTTAAAGGTGGTGGGAAGTAACAGCTGGTGTCGGCGAGCACTCCAAAACTTTTATAAAAGCGACGGCAAGCTAAGTTTAGGCTTAGCTCTCATTGAGATTACTGCGAAATGCCAATAACCCCTGGGAGGGGTAACGGGCTCAAGACCGAGCCCTCGGGCCGATGTCCGAAACCGGCAACGGGAGTAGGAAAAGCCCGTAAACCGATTCACTCGGAGGTCAGGCTCATTTGGAGGTGAGAGTATGGGACTGAGACCAGCCAAGATTGATAGGGACGTTGACAAGCCCGCTTACACCAGGAGGGAATACATACGCGGTGCCCCCGGTCCGAAGATAACGATCTTCGACATGGGCAACCTTTCGGCTGAATTCCAGTATGAGGTAAGCCTTCACGCCGAGCAGGCCATGCAGATAAGGCAGAACGCCCTTGAGGCCATCCGTATCCAGGTGAACAGGTACCTCCAGAAGAACGTCGGAAGGAGCAACTACCACTTCAAGATAAGGGTTTACCCGTTCCAGGTTCTCCGTGAGAACCCGATGGCTACCGGAAGGAAGGCCGACCGTTACGGAAACGGTATGAGGAGGCCCTTCGGAAAGCCGATTGGACTTGCCGCCCGCGTCAAGAAGGACCAGAAGATACTCACCGTCTGGGTGAACGAGAACCACCTCAAGTTCGCCCTTGGTGCCATGCACAGGGCCAAGATGAAGCTGCCCTACAGCGCCTACTACAGGATCTACGACAAGGAAGGCAACGACATCACCAGCAAGGTTCTCTCGACCATGAAACGCTGAAGCGCAGCGCTTGTCCTCTTCTACATTTTCATAACCCCTTGCGTTTACGCTCCTGACCGATGGTTTTTGTCATATATTCATAATGATTATTAACGATGCCACCCAACTTAGACTGGTGGGACGATGGTAAGCTCAGGTTTCAAGGCCATGCTTCTCAAGCTCGGCGTTCCCGAGGACAGGCTGGCGGTTCTTGAGGGTAAAGGTGGAGTTGTGGAGGGAGAATTCGAAGGCATAAGATACGTCCGCTTCCGCGACTCGGCGAGGGGCTTCCGGCGCGGAACGGTCGTCTTTGAGAACGGCGATGTCGTCCTTGGCTTCCCCCACATAAAGCGCGTCGTCCAGCTGGAGAGGGGGATAAAGAGGGTCTTCAAGAACAGACCCTTCTACGTTGAGGAGAAGGTGGACGGCTACAACGTCCGCGTCGTGAAGGTGAAGGACAGGGTTCTCGCTCTAACGAGGGGCGGCTTTATCTGTCCCTTCACGACGGAAAGGATACTGGACTTTGTAAACGATGAGTTCTTCAAAGATTACCCCAACCTTGTCCTGGCCGGCGAGATGGCCGGGCCCGAAAGCCCGTACATCGTCGAGGGGCCGTCCTACGTGAAGGAGGACATCGAGTTCTTCCTGTTTGATATCCAGGAGAAGGGGAGCGGACGAAGTCTTCCTGTTGAGGAGAGGTATAAACTTGCCGAGGAGTACGGGATCCAACAGGTGGAGAGATTCGGTCTCTTCGACCGCTCTCGTATAGATGAGCTCTATGACCTCATCGAAAGGCTCAGCAGGGAGAAGCGCGAGGGAGTAGTGATGAAAACGCCCGACATGAAAAAAGTTGCCAAATACGTCACACCTTACGCCAACATCAACGACGTCAGGATAGGCTCGCACATATTCTTCGACCTGCCCCACGGCTACTTCATGGGGCGGATTAAGCGCCTCGCCTTCTACCTGGCCGAAAAGCACGTTAAAGGCGAGGAATTCGACGAGTACGCGAAAGCCCTTGGAAAGGCCATCCTCCGGCCCTTCGTTGAGAGCATCCATGAGGTCACCAACGGCGGCGAGGTCGAGGAAGTCTTCACGGTTAGGGTGAAGAGCATAAGCACCGCCCATAAAATGGTGACCCACTTCGAGAGGCTCGGCGTGAAAATCCACATCGAGGACATAGAGGACCTGGGCAACGGCTACTGGAGGATAACATTCAAGAGGGTCTATCCCGATGCGACGCGGGAGATAAGAGAGCTGTGGAACGGCAGGGCTTTCGTGGACTGAGATTGGCCGTGCCTAATAATTTGAGGTGGAATGACTTGCACCCCTACAAGTAACTTGTGGGGGTGCAAGTTAAAGCTCCCTGAAGACCTTCGCTAACACGGGGTCTGGGATAAGGTATCTGCTTTCTCTCTTTTCCACATAGCCTGCTTTGACGAGGTTCTCAAGCAGGGATGAAAAGTTTGAGTCGTTGATGGGGCCGAGCTTCAGGGTGAGGTAATCCTTTATGTCCTTCCACCGCGAATAGTTCAGCGCTATTGCCTTCAGGATGAAGCGGTATCTCGGGCTGTAGCTGAAGAGCTTTGAGAGCTCGTTTCCAGCGAGGGCCTTCGCTTCCCTGAGGACTTCCTCAATAGCCTCTCGATGTCCAAGCTTCCTCGTAACGCGGACGTACCCATAGAGGGAGAGCCAGCCGGGAATTCCATCGAGCTCCTCAACGGCCTCCTCGATTTCTCTGTCCGTGACTTTAAATTTGGCCTCCTCGAAGCCCTTTTTCAGGAATTCTTCACTCAGCCCCGGATTAAAGCGCTCAAGGGCTATGTCGTGGTGGTATCTGCCGAAGAGTGGCGCCTCCGGGTCATGGAACTTCAAGAAGTCGAAGAGAAGGCCAACCTCGGAGCCGGTCAGTATGAAGGTCAGGTTTTCGAGGTTGTCAATGGCGTATGCTAAAATGCCATCATATCTAGTTGCCCCACCGAAGCGCAGGTACTGGGCCTCATCAAAGGCTATGACGACCCTTCCGGCTTTCTCGCCGTATTCATCGAGCGCCTCCAATAGCTCGGTTATCGAGAAGTCCTTTGAGGTTATCTCCAGCCTTAGCCCGGAAACGCTCACTCCCCTAACCCGCTCAAGGAAAAGTTTTGCCTCCTCGACCAGCTTTTTTCTTCCGCTCATTCCCGAGAGGAGCATCTTTCCGATTACGTACCTGTTGACGGATGAGAACTCGGAGTAGGTTTTCCTCACGTCGACTTTTATCGAAGGGTAGGGAAGTTCGTTGAGTGCAACGTTGAGGAGTGAGCTCTTTCCAAGCCTCCTGAGACCGAGGAGTAGGATCAACCTTTCCCCTCTCTCCGCGGCTTCCTCAAGCTCCCCAAGTTCCCTCCCCCTGTCAAAGAGTTCCTCCCGCTTCGTCTTTGGGTAAGGTGAAAACAGCATTAACTTGCACCCCCACAAGTTACTTGCACCCCTGCAAGTTAAAAGGCTTTCCCCGAAACTTTTCTGGCGAAAAGTTTCATCAAAGGGTTTTTACTGCTGAAAAGCGCAGAAGGACTTCGTGCACTCTTTAATTGCAGCTCTACCTGTGGTTTGGCTCTTTGATAAAGCTCTTTAACAGTTTCGACCTTATTTTTGGCGTCCAAAGGACGCCTTGGGGGAGTGAAACATTATAAAACTGCTGTATGAAGAGTAACCCTACCAAAAATCAGCATTCTCAAAATCGCACACAAATTTTCCGCCAGCGCTTCGTGGGAAGCAAAGCTTCCCGACGTATTGAGACGAAAGTCTCAACATGCGAAGCAAAGGGCTGTTTGGGGGTGTGGGGGCGTTAGCCCCCCGGACTTTAAGAGAAAAACGGGGTTGTGGGGTGGAACCCCACTACGGGGGTTTGAGAGTACAGAGAGATAAGGGGGCGGAGCCCCCTTGTCTTTCGTTTGCAAAAAATTTGTACACCTCTAAACGCAAAAAAGGGTTGCAGCCTTCGAAAGCCTTTTAAATACTCTCCATAGACCCCACTTCAGCGTTGAAGTTAGCACAGCGAAGGATGACGGAAAAATGGCCTGGCACGTCTTCATTCCGGATTCGCTCCTCGAAGAAACCGACGACCCGAAAATCAGGACGTACAAAGTTGGGCAGGTAGCCAGGGCCTGCGCGATATTCGGCGTTGAGCATATATGGATCTACAAAGCTGGCGGCAGGGACGGCAGGTTCATCAAAACCATCCTCGAATACGCGGAAACGCCCCAGTACCTCAGAAAACGGCTGTTCCCCCTCATGCCGGAACTCAGGTACGTCGGCGTCATTCCGCCGCTGAGAACCCCCCACCACAAGCTCAAGGGAAAACCAAAGGTCGGCGAAATCCGCGAGGGCTTCGCCTTTAGGAAGGGAAGGAGGACCTACACGGATATTGGCCTTGACGACCTCGCTCTGGTGGAGGGGGACGTTGAGGGCAGAGCCACGTTCAGAATCGTCTCAGTAAGGCCGCTCAGGGTAATACCAGCGAAGCCAGAGGAATACTGGGGCTACAGGGTGCATCTAACTAGGAAGTCACTGGCAAAAACACTTAAAAAGGCCAGGCTGGATTTGGCGATTGCCACCTCCAGGAAGGGGCGTGACATTCGAGAGGTGAAGCTTCCCCCACTCGAGGGGGAGGTCGGATTCATCTTCGGCTCACCGAGGAAGGGCGTGATGGAGCTCCTCGGCGAGGAGGAATATGACTTTGATCTAATCCTCAACACCATTCCGAATCAGCGGACGAAAACCGTCCGCACCGAGGAGGCCGTCTTGGCCACACTCGCGGTGTTTAATCTCATAAGGAGGGATTGAGATGGGAAAAATACACAGGCCAAGGAGAGGTTCACTGGCTTACTCCCCTAGAAAGAGGGCCAAGAGCATAGTCCCGAGAATCAGAAAGTGGCCGCAGGACAGCGAAGTCAGGATGCTCGGTTTCGCCGGCTACAAGGCTGGCATGACCCACATCCTCATGATAGACGACAGGCCAGGGCTCACCAAGGGCAAGGAAATCTTCATGCCGGTTACTATCGTGGAAGTCCCGCCGCTCTTCGTCTATGGCATCAGGGCCTACAGGCAGGGCTACCTCGGACTTGAAACCGCCACCGAGGTCTGGTTCCACGAGCTCAACGACTACGTTAAGAGGAGGATAAAGGCCCTGCCCAAGGAGTACGGCGAGGATGCCTTCAAGGAGAAGCTCGGTCAGCTTGAGGATCTCGTCAACGACGGCGAGATAGTCGACGTCAGGCTTCTCGTCCACACCCAGCCGTGGCTCATCAAGCTCAAGAAGAAGCCCGAGGTCATGGAGTACGCCATCGGTGGCGACGACGTCAAGGCCAAGTTCGAGTATGCCAAGGAGAAGATAGGCAAGGAGCTCCGCGCGAGCGAGGTTCTCCACGAGGGCGAGCTCCTCGACGTCATAGCCGTCACCAAGGGTAAGGGGACCCAGGGCCCGGTCAAGCGCTGGGGAATAAAGATCCAGTTCCACAAGGCCCAGAGGGCTGGAAAGGCCAGGCACGTCGGTAACCTCGGTCCGTGGCACCCGACAAGGGTCATGTGGACCGTTCCGCAGGCGGGTCAGATGGGCTTCCACCACAGGACCGAGTTCAACAAGAGGCTCATCGCCATAGGTGAGAACGGCAAGCTCAAGCTCGACGAGAAGAACGAGATAGACATCACCCCGAAGGGTGGCTTCCCGCACTACGGCATCATAAGGAGCGACTTCCTCATGATACAGGGAACCGTGCCGGGTTCCTTCAAGAGGATCGTCAGAGTCAGGCCGGCTATCAGGCCGCCGAAGAAGAAGCCGCCGGTTGAGAGGCCGCAGATAACCTACGTCAGTAGGGAATCCAAGCAGTGAGGTGAGATAGATGAAGGTTAAGGTTTTCAATCTCGAAGGCGAGCCTGTGGAGGAGATAGAGCTTCCGAAGGTCTTTGCCACTCCATTCAGGCCCGACCTCATCAGGAGGGCTGTCATCGCCTCATGGACCCACAGGATACAGCCGCAGGGCAGAGACCCGATGGCCGGTAAGAGGCGCGTTACCGAGAACATCGGAAAGGGCCACGGTATGGCGAGGGTTGAGAGGATAAAGACCTCTCCGAGGTTTGCAGCGTTCGTTCCCTTCGCCCGCGGCGGAAGGAGAACCCACCCGCCCAAGGTCGAGAAGATAATCTGGGAGGACATCAACAAGAAGGAGCGCAGGCTTGCTATAATGAGCGCCATAGCGGCAACAGCTAACTACGACCTCGTCAGGGCCAGGGGCCACATCGTTGACAACGTCCCACAGGTTCCCCTCGTTGTCGTTGATGACCTTGAGAAGGTCTTCAAGACCGCTCAGACCAGGGAGATATTCAAGAAGCTCGGCGTCTGGGACGACATCGAGAGGGCCAAGAAGAACACCAAGATAAGGGCAGGCAAGGGTAAGATGCGCGGAAGGCGCTACAAGAAGGCCAAGGGGCCGCTCATCGTCGTTGCCAAGAACGAGGGAATCGTCCAGGGAGCTAGGAACCACCCGGGTGTTGACGTCGTTACCGTCGAGAACCTCAGTGCAGAACTACTTGCCCCAGGTACCCACCCCGGTAGGCTTACCGTCTGGACGAAGGGAGCTATAGAGAGGCTTAGGGAGATTTACGGGTGATGAGAGATGGATCCGTACAAGGTCATCATAAAGCCGGTCGTCACGGAAAAGGCCGTGGCGATGATAGAGAACGAGAACAAGCTCACCTTCATAGTCGACAGAAGGGCAACCAAGGCCGACATCAAGAGGGCCGTGGAAGCGATGTTCGAGGTCAAGGTCGAGAAGGTCAACACCCTCATCACCATGAGGGGAGAGAAGAAGGCCTACGTGAAGCTCAAGCCTGAGTACAGCGCAAGTGAGGTTGCTGCCAGGATAGGATT
The DNA here is from genome assembly GCF_024707485.1 of Thermococcus thermotolerans. NCBI lineage: Archaea > Methanobacteriati > Methanobacteriota > Thermococci > Thermococcales > Thermococcaceae > Thermococcus > Thermococcus thermotolerans. The sequence goes on along the minus strand of NZ_CP102602.1, from coordinate 1,144,210 downwards.
GTTCTGACGGGGTGAGTGAGATGGGAAAGAGTTTGATTCAGCAGAGGAGAGGTAAGGGAACCACGACCTTTAGGGCCCCCTCCCACAGGTACAGGGGCGCCGTCAGGTACGTTCCGCTCAACCTTACCAAGGAGAAGACCCTCGTCGGCAAGGTCGTCGAGATACTCCACGACCCGGGAAGGACCGCTCCAGTGGCAAGGGTCAAGTTCGAGAACGGCATGGAGAAGCTCATAATAGCTCCCGAAGGAGTCCTCGTCGGTGAGGAGATAGCCATCGGGCCGAACGCCCCGATCAAGATCGGCAACACCCTCCCGCTTGCCATGATACCGGAAGGAAGCTATGTCTACGACATAGAGGGAGTTCCTGGCGACGGTGGCAAGTACGTTCGCGCCGGCGGTGCCTACGCCCTCGTCGTCAGCAGGGAGAAGGACAAGGTCATAGTCCAGCTTCCGAGCGGTGAGCTCAAGCAGTTCAACCCGATGTGCAGAGCCACCATAGGTGTCGTTGCCGGTGGTGGAAGGCTTGAGAAGCCCATCGTTAAGGCTGGTAAGGCCTACTACATCGCCAAGGCAAGGAACAGGTTCTGGCCGAAGCCGAGGGGTGTCAAGATGAACGCCGTCAACCACCCGCACGGTGGTAAGGAGCACCACATAGGAAGGCCCTCGACCGTGTCAAGGCGCGCTCCGCCCGGAAGGAAGGTCGGTCACATAGCCGCGAGAAGAACTGGTAGGAGGAAGTGATGAAAATGGCGAGAAGGAAGGAGTTTAAGTATAGGGGCTATACCTTTGAGGAACTGCTCAACATGTCACTCGAAGACTTTGCAAAGCTCCTCCCGGCCAGGCAGAGGAGGAGCCTCAAGCGCGGTCTTTCTCCGGAGCAGAAGAAGCTCCTCCGGAAGATACGGCTCGCCAAGAAGGGCAAGTATAAGAAGCCGATCAGGACTCACAGCAGGGACATGGTCATCCTTCCCGAGATGGTCGGTATGACCATCCACGTCTACAACGGAAAGGAGTTCGTTCCAATAGAGATCAAGGAGGAAATGATAGGCCACTACCTCGGTGAGTTCGCCCTCACGAGGAAGATCGTCCAGCACGGCTCGCCTGGTGTCGGTGCGACCAGGTCGTCAATGTTCGTGGCCATCAAGTGAGGTGGTATAGATGAGCAGGGGCAGGTTTTCCCACTCATTCCAAAATTTTGACCCGGACAGGATGGCTCGCGCCAGCGGAAGGGACCTCAGGATATCCCCCAAGCACAGCATCGAGCTCCTCAGGGAGATAAAAGGCATGATGCTTAAAGATGCCATCAAGTACCTCGACGATGTTATCGCCCTGAAGAGACCGGTTCCGATGAAGCGTTTCAACGACAGCCAGGGTCACAAGCCGGGCAAGGGATTCGGTCCCGGAAGATACCCGGTTAAGGTCGCCAAGGCCGTCAAGAAGGTCCTCCTCAACGCCAAGAACAACGCCGAGCAGAAGGGTCTCGATCCAGACAGGCTCAGGATAATCCATGCGGCTGCCCAGCGCGGGCCGGTACTTCGCGGATACATACCGAGGGCCTTTGGAAGGGCCACACCGTTCAACGAGCAGACCACTCACATAGAGATAGTCGTTGAGGAAGTTAGGAGGTGAGACTTTTGGCGATCGAGAGATACTTCATCAAGGAAGGCGTTAAGGAGATGCTCATCGACGAGTACCTTGAGAAGGAGCTCCGCAGAGCAGGTTACGGCGGAATAGACATCAAGAAGACCCCCCTCGGAACCAAGGTCATCATCTTCGCCGCCAACCCCGGCTACGTCATTGGAAGGGGTGGAAGGCGCATCAGGGAGCTCACCAGGACCCTTGAGAGGCAGTTCAACCTTGAGAACCCGCAGATTGAGGTCGAGGAGATCAAGAACCCCTACCTCAACGCCAAGGTTCAGGCGGTAAGGCTTGCCCAGGCCCTTGAGAGGGGCATCCACTTCAGGAGGGCTGCCTACTCAGCAATCCGCGCCATCATGAGGAACGGCGCCAGGGGCGTTGAGATTCGTCTGAGCGGAAAGCTCACCGGTGAGAGGGCAAAGAGCGTCCGCTTTTATCAGGGCTACCTCGCCAAGGTTGGAAACCCGGCTGAGACCCTCGTCAGCAAGGGCTACGCCCAGGCCAAGCTCAAGCTTGGAGTTATAGGTGTCAAGGTCTCCATCATGCCGCCCGACGCCAAGCTCCCGGATGAGATCGAGGTTATAGAGAAGGTTCAGGAAGAGGTGAGCGCCAATGAAGCCGAGTGAGATTAGGGAGATGAGCATCGAGGAGATCGACAAGAAGATCAGGGAGCTGAGGTTAGAGCTTGCCAAGGAGAGGGGTGTGCTCACCATGGGGGCCTCGCTTGAGAACCCCATGGTCATCCGGAACCTCAGGCGCGATATCGCGCGCCTGTTGACCATAAAGAAGGAGAAGCTTAGGGAGAAAAGGTGATGGTTAGTGCCTAGGATTGTTAACCCTCTGGATGAGATGCTCTTTAAGGAGGTCCTGAAGGAGCAGCAGAGAATTAGAGTCTACATAGAGAAGGCCCGTTACGGAAAGCTTAAAACCATAATTGAGGGCATAGACGAGAAGGAGTTCGACCTTGAAGATATAGCCAAAAAGCTGAAGGCGAAGCTGGCATGCGGCGGAACGGTCAAGAAAGGAAGGATAGAGCTCCAGGGAGACCACAGAGAAAGGGTCAAGAAATTGCTGGGAGACCTTGGATTTTCAGAGGACTTAATAGAAATCGAGTAACGGCAAAGAACATCATCTGGAGCGAGCTCATAGGGCTGAAAGCAAAAATTATAAGGGCATCTCATCCAGAGCTGGTTGGCATCGAGGGCTACGTCCTTGACGAGACGAGGAACACCCTCACCATCGGCGGTGAGAGGGTCTGGGTTATCCCGAAGGACGTGGTTTGCCTTGAGTTTGAAGTTGGCGATAAAAGAATCCGGATCAATGGAAAAGAGCTGATTGGAAGACCCGAGATGAGATTGAAGAAGAGGTGGCGAAAATGAGAGAGATTGGATTGAAGGTTCAGCCTCCCGCTGAGAAGTGCGACGACCCGCACTGCCCCTGGCACGGGCACCTCAAGATACACGGCAGATACTTCGAGGGAATAGTCGTCAGCGATAAGGGCAAGAAGACCGTCGTCGTCGAGAGGCAGCACTACCATTACCTCAAGAAGTACGAGAGGTATGAGCTCAGGAGGAGCAAGGTTCACGCTCACAACCCGGAGTGCATCAGCGCGAAGGTCGGTGACAGGGTTCTCATCGCCGAGACCCGGCCGATAAGCAAGACCAAGAGCTGGGTTGTTGTTGCAGTCACCAAGAGGGCTGGCGAGAGGTGATATAGATGGCGAAGAAGGGTGCAGGTGCTACGAGAGGTATCAGTCCCGTGAGACCGACTCGTGCTCTTCCGATAGGTGCCTACCTCAAGGTCGCTGACAACAGCGGTGCGAAGGTTATCCAGATCATAGGCGTCGTTGGCTACAAGGGCACCAGGAGGAGGCTCGCCTCGGCAGGCGTCGGCGACATGGTCATCGCCGCCGTCAAGAAGGGAAGGCCCGACATAAGGCACCAGGTGGTTAGGGCCGTTGTCGTCAGGCAAAGGAAGGAGTACAGGCGCCTTGACGGCATGCGCGTCAAGTTCGAGGACAACGCGGCAGCGATAGTTACCCCTGAGGGTGTCCCGAGGGGTACCGAGATCAGGGGTGCTATAGCTAGGGAGGCCGCCGAGCGCTGGGTCAGGCTCGGAAGTATAGCGAGCATCGTGTTGTGAGGTGAGAAAGATGAAGCTGGATACGAGACAGCCCAAGAAGCAGAGGAAGTTCCTCTATAACGCTCCCCTTCACCTTAGGAGCAAGATAATGGCCGCCACACTGAGCCCAGAGCTCAGGAACAAGTACGGCGTGAGGAGCCTTCCGATCAGGGAGGGCGACAAGGTTCGCGTTATGCGCGGCGACTTCAAGGGCAAGGAAGGCAAGGTCCTTGAGGTTGACCTCAAGAGGTACAGGATACACATCGAGGGGGTTACCCAGAAGAAGGTCGACGGAACCGAGGTCTTCTACCCAATCCATCCCTCGAACGTTATGATAATAGACCTCAACCTTGAGGACGAGAAGAGGGAAAAGATAATTAATAGGAGGGCTGGTTGATGGCGAGGAAAGGAGCCAAGAGGCACCTTAAGAGGCTTGCCGCTCCAAATCAGTGGTACATCTCAAGAAAGACCTATACGTGGGCGGTTAGGCCGAGACCGGGTCCGCACAGCATGAGGACTTCCATACCGCTCCTCTACATAGTAAGGGACTACCTCGGCTACGCCAAGACAGCTCGTGAGGCCAGGAAGATACTCAACGAGGGCAAGATACTCGTTGATGGTAGGGTTAGGAAGGACTACAAGTTCCCGGTCGGTATAATGGACGTCGTTTCCATCCCCGAGACCGGCGAGCACTACAGGGTTCTTCCGAACAGGATCGGCAAACTCATACTCCACCCGATAAGCGAGAAGGAAGCCAAGGTAAAGCCGCTCAGGATAAGCAACAAGCGCATGGTTAAGGGCGCGAAGGTTCAGCTCAACCTCCACGACGGAAGCAACCACCTCGTCACCATGGACGAGAAGGACAAGTACAGGACTGCCTACACCGTCCTCATGAAGGTACCCGACAGGGAGGTCATCGAGGTCATCCCGTTCGAGGTCGGTGCCTACGTCTTCGTTACCCAGGGTAAGAACGTCGCGAGGAAGGGTAGGGTCGTCGAGGTCAGGCAGTTCCCGATGGGCTGGCCGGACGTCGTCACCATCGAGGACGAGAACGGCGAGCTCTTCGACACGCTGAAGGAGTACGCCTTCGTCGTTGGTAAGGACAAGCCGGAGATTTCCCTTCCGTGAGGTGAGATGAGATGCAGATCAACAGAGAGGCTATCCTTGCAGACTGGGAAGCTCACCCGATGAGGAAGCCCAGGATTGCCAAGGTCACCATAAACATTGGAGTTGGCGAGAGCGGTGAGAGGCTTACCAAGGCCGAGAAGATGCTTGAGCAGCTTGTGGGCCAGAAGCCGATAAGGAGGCGCGCGAAGCAGACCAACAAGGACTTTGGAATCAGGCGCGGAGAGCCTATCGCTGTGAAGGTCACCCTGAGGGGCAAGAAAGCTGAGGAGATGCTCAGGAGGCTCCTTGCTGCGGTTGACAACAAGCTCAAGGCGAGTAACTTCGACGAGCACGGCAACTTCTGCTTTGGAATAGACGAGCACATCAACATACCTGGCGTCGAGTACGACCCTGAGATAGGCATCTTCGGTATGGACGTCTGCGTTACCCTTGAGAGGCCCGGCTTCAGGGTCGCCAAGAGGAAAAGGCAGAGGAAGAAGATACCGAACAGGCACAAGCTGACCAAGGAGGAAGGTATCGTCTTCGCTATGGAGGAGTTTAAGGTTACCGTGGAGGGGTTGTGAGATGGCGAAGGCTGACTACAACAAGAGGAAGCCCAGAAAGTTTGGGAAGGGTGCAAGGAGATGCGTCCGCTGCGGACAGTACGGCCCGATAATCAGGATACACGGTCTGATGCTCTGCAGGCACTGCTTTAGAGAGATAGCCCCAAAGCTGGGCTTTAAGAAGTACGAGTGAGGTGAGAGGAGATGACTTTGCTTGACCCGCTGGCAAACGCGCTTTCGCATATAACCAACAGCGAGAGGGTCGGAAAGAAGGAGGTCTACCTCAAGCCGGCCTCCAAGCTCATTGGAGAGGTTCTCAGAGTTATGCAGGAGAACGGCTACATAGGTGAGTTTGAGTTCATCGACGATGGAAGGGCCGGCATCTACAGGGTGCAGCTCATAGGAAAGATCAACAAGGCTGGGGCGATAAAGCCGAGGTTCCCCGTTAAGGCCAGGGAGTACGAGGCCTGGGAGAAGAGGTTCCTTCCGGCCTTCGAGTTCGGTATCCTCATAGTCTCGACCTCCCAGGGCGTCATGACCCACAAAGAGGCCATCGAGAAGGGAATCGGCGGAAGGCTGATAGCCTACGTCTACTGAGGTGAGAGAGATGCCGATAGACGCGTGGGTAAGGGAAGAGGTTGAAATCCCGGAGGGAGTCGAGGTTACCGTTGAGAACAACGTCGTCAAGGTCAAGGGCCCAAAGGGAGAGGTTAAGAGGGAGCTCAGGTATCCGGGCGTTCAGATATTCACCGAGGACGGTAAGGTCGTCGTCTTCAAGGAGTTTCCGAGAAAGCGCGACATAGCCATAGCCAGGACCTTTAAGGCCCACATAGCTAATATGATCAGGGGAGTTACCGAGGGCTTCACCTACAAGCTCAAGGTTGTCTACAGCCACTTCCCCATGACCGTCAAAGTTCAGGGTGACGAGGTCGTCATTGAGAACTTCCTCGGTGAGAAAAACCCGAGGAGGGCCAAGATACTTCCTGGAGTCACCGTTAAGGTCATGGGCTCGGAGGTCATCGTCGAGGGCATAGACAAAGAGGCCGTTGGCCAGACCGCTGCCAACATCGAGCAGGCCACAAGGATAACCAAGTGGGACAGGCGCGTCTTCCAGGATGGGATTTACATCGTTGAGAAGGCTGGCAAGCCGATAAAGTTCTGAGGTGTGAGAAATGAACGAGAAGGCGAGACTCCTTAGGATAAGGGCCAGGATCAAGAGGAAGAAACCCCGCTTCCTTAGGCAGGAGTGGTGGCGCTATCCGAAGTTCAAGAACGACCCCAAGTGGCGCAGGCCGAAGGGAATTGACAGCAAAATGAGGCTCAAGAAGAAGGGTAAGGCCAGGTCACCGAGCATAGGCTGGAGCTCACCGAGGCTCGTCCGTGGGCTTCACCCGAGCGGCTACGAGGAAGTCCTCGTTCACAACGTCAAGGAGCTCGAAGCGATAGACCCGACCAGGCAGGCCGCCAGGATAGCCAGGACCGTCGGTGCAAGGAAGAGGGAGCTTATACTTGCCAGGGCGAAGGAACTCGGTGTGAAGGTTCTTAACGCGAGGTGAGACTCATGCTCAAGATGCAGAGAAGGATTGCCGCTGATTTGTTGAAGTGCGGTGAGAACAGGGTCTGGATCGACCCGGAGAGGATTGATGATGTTGCAACCGCCATCACCAGGGAGGACATCAGGAGGCTCATCAACGACGGAGTCATCAAAAAGAAGTCCGTCAAGGGCCAGAGCAGGGCCCGCGCCAGGGCTTACCAGGAGGCCAGGAAGAAGGGACGTCACCGCGGGCCAGGAAGCAGGAAGGGTAAGAAGACCGCCAGGATGGGCAAGAAGGAGCGCTGGATGATGACCATAAGGGCCCTCAGGAAGGAGCTCAGGAAGCTCAAGGCCGAAGGAAAGATAGACGAACACACCTACAGGAGGCTCTACATCAGAGCCAAAGGTGGCCAGTTCAAGAACAAGAGGCAGCTCTACATGTTCATGCAGGAGCACGGTATCTTGAAGGAGTGAGGTGAGAGAGATGGCACACGGACCAAGGTATAGGGTTCCGTTCAGGAGGAGGAGAGAGGGTAAGACTAACTATCACAAGAGGCTCGCCCTCCTCAAGTCTGGAAAGCCTAGGCTTGTTGTGAGGAAGACCCTCAACCACCACATAGCCCAGATAGTCCTTTATGACCCGAAGGGTGACAGAACTGTGGTCTCTGCCCACACCAGGGAGCTCATGAGGGACTTTGGCTGGAAGGGACACGGAGGCAACACGCCTTCAGCCTACCTGCTCGGTCTCCTCATAGGCTACAAGGCCAAGAAGGCCGGCATCGAGGAGGCCATCCTTGACATAGGCCTCCACCCGCCGACCAGGGGTTCGAGCATATTCGCAGTCCTCAAGGGTGCCGTTGACGCTGGACTCAACGTCCCGCACAGCGAGGAGATTTACCCGGAGGACTACAGGATAAACGGCGAGCACATAGCCAACTACGCCAAGGCTCTCAAGGAGGAGGACGAGGAGCGCTATAGGAAACAGTTCTCGGGATACCTCGTCAAGGGTCTTGAGCCGGAGAAGCTCCCCGAGCACTTTGAGGAGGTCAAGGCGAGGATAATCGAGAAGTTTGAGGAGGCGAGAGAATGAGCGACCCAAGGGAGATCGCCCAGAGGGTTTTGGAGGAGTGGGAGCCGAGGACCAAGCTCGGCCAGCTCGTCAAAGAGGGCCAGATAACTGACATTCACGAGATATTCCGCAAGGGATACCAGATCAAGGAGCCGGAGATAGTCGATGTGCTCCTTCCGGAGGTCAACCTGAGGGAGAACCAGGAAGTGCTTGACATAGCCCTCACGGTCAGGATGACTGACAGTGGCAGGAGGATCAGGTTCCGTGTTCTCGCCGCTGTGGGCAACAGGGACGGCTACGTCGGCCTCGGAATCGGCCACGGAAAGGAGGTTGGAATAGCTATCAGGAAGGCCATCAACTACGCCAAGATGAACATCATCGAGATCAAGCGCGGCTGTGGAAGCTGGGAGTGCAGGTGCAGGAGGCCCCACTCAATTCCGTTCGCCGTAGAGGGCAAAGAGGGAAGCGTCCGCGTCAAGCTCATGCCGGGACCGCGCGGTCTTGGACTGGTCATAGGTGACGTCGGCAAGAAGATACTCAGCCTTGCTGGTGTCCAGGACGTCTGGTCACAGAGCCTGGGTGAGACGAGGACCACCGTCAACTTCGCCAAGGCAGTCTTCAACGCTCTCTACAACACCAACCGTGTTGCAGTCCAGCCTGGCATGGAGGAGAAGTACGGTATCATCGTTGGAAGGGAGATGAGGGCCAACTTTGAGCTGGAGTGAGGTGAGAGATGATGGCAAAGCTCGCACTCATCAGACTTAGGAGCGGGATACGGGCGAGGGGTGAGGTTAGGGACACCCTCGCCATGCTCCGCCTCCACAGGATCAATCACCTCGTCCTTGTTGACGACAACCCGAGCTACAAGGGAATGGTGCAGAAGGTCAAGGACTACATCACTTGGGGAGAGATAAACGCCGAGACCCTTGCCAAGCTCATCAGGAAGAGGGGCAGGCTCATCGGCAACAGACCGATAACCGACGAGTACGTCAAGGAGAAGCTCGGAATTACCATCGACGAGTTCGCCAAGAAGGTCGTTGACGGCGAGATGAAGCTCACTGACCTGCCGAACATCAAGCCGGTCTTCAGGCTCCACCCTCCGAGGGGCGGCCTTAAGGGCAGCAAAAAGCGCAGCTTTAAGGAAGGCGGTGCCCTCGGCTACCGTGGCGAGAAGATAAACGACCTCATTGAGAGAATGCTCTGAGGTGGCGAGAGATGATAAGGAGAAAGAAGAAGGTTAGGAAGCTCCGCGGAAGTCACACTCACGGATGGGGCTGCAAGAAGAAGCACCGCGGCGGCGGTAGCAAGGGCGGTAAGGGAATGGCTGGAACCGGAAAGAGGAAGAACACCAAGTGGACCTGGACGATCAAGTACGCCCTGGACCACCTTGGAAAGCGTGGCTTCCACAGGCCTAAAGCCGTTCAGTACACCCCCAAGACCATAAACCTCAGCGACATCGATGAGAACCTCCAGCTCTTCCTCGACATGGGCGTCGCCTACGAGGAGGCGGGGAAGATAGTCGTTGACGTCACTCAGCTCGGTGTCGACAAGGTTCTCGGAACCGGCAAGCTCACCAGGCCAATTACCATCAAGGCCTACTACGTCACTCCGAAGGCAGAGGAGAAGATAAAGGCTGCTGGCGGCGAGGTTCTCCTCGCCTGATTCCCCTTTAATTTAACTTTTGGCGGGTGTTAATCATGGGGTTCAGAAACGTAGTGTTCGCGATTGAGAGGTACTTCCCCGAGGTGGAGCGGCCCAAGAGGCATGTGCCACTCAAGGAGAAGTTCATGTGGACGGGAATCGTTCTGCTGCTGTACTTTGTCCTTGCTGAGATTCCTCTCTATGGAATTCCGGCACAGATCCAGGACTACTTTGCCACGCTCAGGTTCGTCCTTGCAGGAAGGAGTGGTTCTCTCCTGACCCTGGGTATAGGTCCAATCGTCACCGCGAGCATTATTATGCAGCTTCTCGTTGGTTCCGAGATAGTTCATCTTGATCTCTCCAATCACGAGGACAGGAGGTTTTATCAGGCCACTCAGAAGCTGTTTGCAGTCTTCATGAGCTTCTTCGAGGCAGCCATCTACGTCTTCGCCGGTGCCTTCGGTAGGGTTGACACCGGCCTCGGCGCCTTCCAGACTGTGACTACACCCGCCGGTGAGGCTTACATAGGACTCGGCCTGGCGATACTCATCATACTTCAGCTCGGATTCGCCTCAGTCATGCTCATACTCTTGGATGAACTCGTGAGCAAGTGGGGCATTGGGAGCGGTATCAGCCTCTTCATAGCAGCGGGTGTTTCCCAGACCGTTATCACGAAGGCCCTGAACCCAGCAACGACACCTGACTACATCGACCCTGTTACCGGAGGGCCCGCTATAGTGGGTGCAATTCCTGCGTTCATACAGCATCTGTTCTACGGTGACCTCACGGGTGCGCTTTACAGAGGTGTGCTGCCGGACATGATGGACGTCCTCGCTACAATAGTTGTGTTCCTCGTGGTGGTTTATCTTGAGAGCATGCGCGTTGAGATACCGCTTAGCTATGGAAGGGTTACCGTTCGCGGAAGGTACCCGATAAGGTTCATGTACGTCAGCAACATTCCGATCATCCTGACCTTTGCCCTCTATTCCAACATCCAGCTCTGGGCTAGACTCCTCAACAACTATGGATATACGTTCCTCGGTACCTTTGACCAAAATGGCAACCCTCTAACTGGATTCGTCACTTACCTCTACCCTCCAAGGGACATCTACCACGTCATAGCGGATCCGGGAAGGGCTTTAGTTTACGCGCTGATGACAATATTCTGGTCTATACTCTTTGGATTCCTCTGGGTCGAGCTCACAGGCCTTGACGCCAAGAGCATTGCCAGACAGCTCCAGAGCGCTGGACTGCAGATCCCGGGATTCAGGCGTGACCCCAGGATACTGGAGAGGGTGCTCAACAGGTACATACCCTACGTCACCTTCTGGGGTTCGTTCACCCTGGCAGTGGTCGCGGTACTGGCGGACTTCCTTGGTGCACTGGGTACAGGAACGGGAATCCTCCTTACTGTGGGTATCCTCTACAGGTTCTACGAGGAAATAGCCAGAGAACAGGCCACCGAGATGTTCCCCGCCTTAAGGAGGTTCTTCACCAAGTGAGTCTTTCTTTTCTTTCACAAAACCTTTTAAACCCGGTTCAATTACTTCTTCCAGAAGCCTCCTTGGGTGAGCGGGATGCCGTTTGTGGTCATGATCACAGGGATTCCAGGGGTGGGTAAGAGTACCATAACCAGGATGGCCCTCCGAAAGACGAAGGTCAAGTTTAGACTCGTCAACTTTGGAGACCTGATGTTCGAGGAAGCCGTTAAAGCTGGGCTGGTCAAACACAGGGACGAGATGAGACGGCTCAACCCCAACGTTCAGAAGGATCTCCAAATGAAGGCTGCCAGAAGGATCGTTGAAATGGCTGAGAAGGAGCCGATACTCCTTGACACTCACGCGACCATCAGGACCCCTGTGGGATACCTTCTCGGTTTCCCCAAGGAGGTCATAGAGGTGATAAACCCCAACTTCATAGTCATAATTGAAGCCACACCGAGCGAAATACTCGGAAGGCGCCTCCGCGACCTGAAGCGCGATAGGGACGTTGAGACCGAGGAGCAGATACAGAGGCATCAGGATCTGAACCGTGCCGCTGCCGTGAGCTATGCCATGCACTCTAACGCACTCATAAAGATAATCGAGAACCATGAAGATAAAGGCCTTGAGGAGGCCGTTCATGAGCTTGTTGAAGTACTGAATCTGGCGGTGGGAGAATATGCTTGAGGGGATATACACATTCCTTGATGATCTGTTTGGACCCATGATACAGGCATACCATCCAATAGTGGTGGTTACGGTATCAGGGATAATACTGGGTGCCTTTTTCACCCTGCTGAACTACCTCCTGGTCGACCAGGAAAAGATGAAGAGGCTCCAGAAGAAGAGCAAAGAGTTCCAGAAGAAGTACAAGGAGGCACAGGCCGCCAAGGATGAGAAGAAGCTCAAAAAGCTTCAGCAGGAGCAGATGGAGCTGATGAAGCTCCAGAGTGAAGTCATGAAGGATCAGATGCTTAAGGTTACGCTCTTTACCCTTCCCATATTCTGGATATTCTTTGGATGGTTGAGGAGATGGTACGTTGAAGTGGGCATAGTGAAGTCCCCGTTCAACTTCTTCATATTCGACTGGTTCCACAGTCTCTACCGCTCCGGACTGCCCGCTAACGAGCTGGGTTATGTCGGCTGGTACATAATGACGTCCATGATAACCGGATACATCCTCAGGAAGCTCCTCGACATGGGTTAAATTTAAAAAGACTCTGAAATTAGGGGTTGCGAGGTGAGAGAAATGAAGCCGATGTACAGGTCAAGGTCATGGAGGAGGAAGTACGTTAGGACTCCTGGCGGAAGGACGGTCATACACTTCGAAAGAAAGAAGCCCAAAGTCGCCCACTGCGCTATGTGCGGAAGGCCCCTCAACGGCGTTCCACGCGGAAGGCCGAGCGAGCTCAGAAAGCTCCCCAAGACCAAGAAGAGGCCGGAGAGGCCCTACCCGAATCTCTGCCCTAGCTGCATGAGGAAGGTCATAAAGGCTCAGGTCAGGGCCACCTTTGTCTGAGGTGCTATCATGCCCAAGGGCTGCCTCGTAATAACAGTCAGTGGTTTAGCGGGTTCAGGAACCACCACACTTTGCAGGAACCTTGCCAGACACTACGGCTTCAAGCACATCTACGCCGGGCTCATCTTCCGGCAGATGGCTGAGGAAATGGGGATGAGCCTCCAGGAGTTTCAGGAGTACGCCGAGCTTCACCCTGAAATCGACCGCGAAGTCGACAGGAGGCAGGTCGAGGCAGCCAAGGAGTGCAACGTCGTTATAGAGGGCCGCCTCGCTGGATGGATGGTTAAGGACGCTGACCTGAAGATATGGCTCGACGCTCCGATAATGGAGCGTGCCAGGCGGGTTGCCCGCAGGGAGGGCATCTCCGTTGAGGAGGCCTTCGTACAGATTGCCGAGCGTGAGAAGGGGAACAGGAAAAGGTATTTAAACCTCTACGGGATTGACATCGACGACAAGTCGATTTATGATCTAATCATAAACACTGCCCATTGGGATCCCGATGGCGTCTTCGCGATTGTGAAGGCCGCCATCGACCACCTATACCCCGACGGTGACGCGGGGTCGGGTGCAAACCCGGGCAACAAAAAATGAGGAGGTGGGATGAATGCCAGCTATTGAGGTCGGAAGGCTTGCCGTTATAATAGCCGGAAGGAGGGCCGGCCAGAAGGTCGTCGTCGTTGACATCATCGACAGGAACTTCGTCCTCGTTACAGGCGCTGGCCTCAACAAGGTAAAGCGCAGGAGGATGAACGTCAAGCACCTTGAGCCCCTTCCGGAGAGGGTCAACATCGAGCGCGGCGCCGACGACGAGGCCGTCAAGGCCGCCCTTGAGCAGGCTGGAATCAGCCTTGAGTGAGACCGAGGCCTTTTGGCCTCCCTTCACTTCTCAACGCTTTTAAGTTCTGGTTCCCAAAATTCTTCTGGTGGATTTCATGAGAACCGCGCTGGTGACGGGTGCGACCGGGGGCATCGGGAGGCTTCTCGTTGAGGGCCTCATTGAGAGGGACTATCGTGTTATTGGAGTGGCCAGGAACGAGGAAAAACTCCGTGAACTTCAGGAGAGACTCTCTGCCTTTGAATACATAATCGCCGATTTGAGTAAAGAAGAATTCCCAGGCACAATTCTGAGGGGGCTTGAGAGTCTCGGTGTGCAAAAGATTGACCTTCTCATAAACAATGCCGGCCTTGCGGTGAGAAAGCCTCTCCTTGAGCACTCGGGCGAGGAGCTGGAGAACCTGTTCCGGGTGAACGCACTCGCCCCGGTGGAACTTACAAATGCGGTTCTCCCGATGCTTCAGAAGGGTTCGACTGTGGTGTTCATAATCAGTGGCGTTGCTTTTATCAACGTACCGGAGATTCCCTCCTACTGTGCCTCTAAGGGTGCACTCCACTACTTGGCAGTGAACCTCGAAAAGGAGCTCCTGGACAGGGGGATCCGTGTTATGAGGGTGTATCCCAAGCAGGTCAAGACCGGATTCTGGAACGGAAAGGTTCCGAAGGGCTCGATAGAGCCGGAAGAGGTTGCACGGGCGGTGTTCAAGGGGCTCGAAAAGGGCAAGAGAGAGGTCTTTGTGCCGGGCTACCTGAAACTCGTCAAATATCTCCCCAACTGGCCGGTCTTTACCTATCGGTTTAAATACTAAGCTCAGGTTTATAAGGCGCTATCCCGAACTTAGGGCGATAACGCTCATCGGGTGATGCTCATGGCGAGGGACGAAGTGAGGAGAATCCTTCCGGCTGACATAAAGCGAGATGTCCTGGTTAAGGACGAGAAGGCCGAGACGAATCCAAAGTGGGGCTTTCCACCGGGGAAGAGACCGATGGAGATGCACATGCAGTTCGGGATAATAAACCTCGACAAGCCCCCTGGCCCTACGAGTCATGAGGTCGTTGCCTGGATCAAGAGGCTCTTCGACCTCAACAAGGCCGGCCACGGCGGAACCCTCGACCCCAAGGTCAGCGGCGTTTTGCCGGTTGCCCTTGAGAGGGCAACGAGGGTCGTTCAGGCTCTCCTACCAGCCGGAAAGGAGTACGTTGCTTTAATGCATCTCCACGGCGACGTTCCAGAGGACAAAATCCGCGCGGTTATGAAGGAATTTGAGGGTGAGATAATCCAGAGGCCTCCACTCAGAAGCGCGGTCAAGAGAAGGCTGAGGACGAGAAAGGTCTACTACATCGAGATTCTGGAGATAGACGGCAAGAACGTGCTCTTCCGCGTTGGGGTTGAGGCCGGAACCTATATCAGGTCGCTCATCCACCACATCGGCCTGGCCCTTGGAGTCGGTGCCCATATGGCCGAGCTGAGGAGAACGAGGAGTGGGCCGTTCAAGGAGGACGAAACCCTCGTGACGCTCCACGACTTGGTGGACTACTACCACTTCTGGAAGGAGGACGGTATCGAGGAGTACTTCAGGAAGGCGATACAGCCGATGGAGAAGGCCGTTGAACACCTGCCGAAGGTGTGGATTAGAGATTCAGCCGTTGCGGCGGTAACTCACGGCGCAGATTTGGCAGTTCCGGGGATAGTCAAGCTCCATAAAGGCATCAAAAAAGGTGATCTCGTTGCCGTCATGACCCTCAAGGACGAGCTGGTGGCACTCGGTAAGGCCACCATGACGAGCGGTGAGATGCTCCAGAGGAGCAAGGGAATAGCGGTAGACGTGGACAAGGTCTTCATGCCGAGGGACTGGTATCCCAAACTCTGGTAGCGGCCCTTGCTGACGCAAGTCCCGGCGGAAGTTGGGTGCTTTTTTGATTTTCAGTTTTTAGTGGGTTTGTTTTCAACTTTACTTTTTGGCGAATGTTCCACTTTTAAAACTGCGTCCGAAGGACGTCAATAATGAGTTGGAACCGCTTTAAGGTTTCCATTGACGTTAAACCCCTACCTAGGATTATTCAATCAGTGCACAACTGATTTTCTGCTTCTTGGAATGGGAAGGTGTTTTTTCGCCAGCCTTTTCTAAAGGCTGTACGCGAAGTTTCATCAAAGTTTGTGACTCTCTCATTGGTTTCTCCTCTGTGTGTGTGTTTGCCTTTTGAGATTTGTTTCTCGGATTTAGAATTCTACTTAAGTGGGGGATATTTGCGGGGTTTACTTTTCTCCGCACTCCTTCGGAGCGCTTTTGGGTTAAACCATTGTTCGGAAGTTATGGGGGTGAATTCTCGTTTAAAGAGCTTGTGGGTGAGGGTGCAAACGTTCTCCAAATTGGACCTTAAAAAAGGAATCACTATCTTTTGGTCAAGCTTTCCTAAAGCTTGCTCTGTACTCTCAAACCCCCGGCGTGGGACTTCGCCCCACAACCCGCTTTTTCTCTAAACCTCTGGGGGGCTAACGCCCCAACACCCTCAAGACTTTGGCGTGCAAGTAACATCATTTGTATTCTTTTGTTCATTCTTTTACTCTGGCTTCTTTCGTTTCATTCTCGTCGTTTTGATATGGTTGGAAATTGAAAATCCTACGAAAAAAAAAACGGAACTAATTTAAACTTGTAATTGGAAAAGCTTTTAAGGAGTTTAACGTTACATATTGTGATAACCTTGTGGGGTGTTCCCTGTGAAGGGTTGGATCAAGAAGGCTGGCGCCGTGTTGTTGCTCGCCATGCTGTTGAGTCTTCAGTTTGGAAGTGTGCAAGAGACTAAAGCTAAAACTTCCAGCAGAATATAACCAATACCGGACGATTGAGGTAACCGTTAGTATGGACTCATTGACTGCGTGTGAATTCCCTTTGAATCCTCTCATCTCTATAAAGTTCATATGTACCCAACCAGAAGCTCCGTCATGGGTTATAGTTGGAGCCTGCTGTGGCGTATTATATGGAATAGTCATTGGGTGCACCGCAGCTTGTTTAACAGGAACTGGGTGCTTGGCCTGTATTGCGGCTGGAGCATTTGGGTCATGGGGGGCACTTGCAGGATGCTATGGATATTGTCCATCAATGCAAGTATGCATCTATACGCTAGGGTTTATCAAGGTTAAATGTGGAACATTATGGTGAGGGAATGAACATGGTTTGGCTGGAGTACGGTGCATACACGGCGATAATTGGTGGGCTTATTTACCTCTTCCTACTTTTTGCCTTTAGGGACTCATTCGCGGGTCGTGGCAGGGTTTCGTGGGTAATCCAGCTGGAGATGGCAATCTTCATGGTGCTCGTGGGCTTCCTCGTCTGGAGAACCCGCAACGGAAGCATTCCGTCAGCTTATTTGGGTGCGGCTGGATGGGTATGGCTTGTGGTGGTTATAGTGACGGTTTTTGTGGGGTTTAGGCGAAGTTCAAAGGCATAACTCTCTGAAACTCCCGGGCATGACTTATATTTATAAACCCCTTTTCTTACCCCCGACCATGAGCCACTACTACTCCGAGGAGCCGAACGTCCCGCTGAAGACGAAGACCATAGAGGTCTGCGTTAGAGGTCAGTGTTTCAAGTTCATCACCGCCAGCGGTGTCTTCTCCTTCGGGAAGCTCGACAGAGGAACTGAACTGTTGATAGAGAGCATGGTACTTGATGATGGCTGGCGCGTCTTGGATTTGGGCTGCGGCTACGGTGCTATAGGAATCGTCGCCTCGCGCTTCGTGGACTACGTTGTCATGACCGACGTGAACAGAAGGGCTGTCAGCATAGCGAGGAAAAATTTAAAAATCAACGGCGTTAGAAACGCCGAGGTGAGATGGGGAAGCCTCTACGAACCCGTTAGGGGCGAGAAGTTCGACGCAATCATCACTAACCCCCCGGTGCACGCGGGGAAGGAAGTGCTGAGGGAAATAGTTATAAACGCTCCCCGGCATCTCAACGATGGAGGCCTCCTGCAACTGGTGATTAAGACGAAGCAGGGGGCAAAGTATATTAAGGCTTTAATGGATGACCACTTCACCGAAGTGAGAGAGCTGGCGAAGGGGAGCGGCTACCGCGTGTATGCCGGGATCGCCTAGCCTGGGATGGCGCGGGCCTTGAGAGCCCGTGTCCGTATGGACACCGGGGTTCAAATCCCCGTCCCGGCGCCAAAATCCTCTATGAAGGATTGAGATGGAGGTGTATTCGTAATGACGGACAACTTCAGACACATCGTCCGTGTAGCGGGAGTTGATCTGGACGGAAATAAGCAACTTAGATGGGCCCTCACGGGCATTAGAGGCATAGGTATAAACTTCGCGACCATGATGCTCAGGGTTGCAGGGATCGATCCATACATGAAGACCGGTTACCTGACCGACGAGCAGGTCAAGAAGATTGAGAAAGTGCTCGAAGACCCGATAGCCCACGGCATACCAGCTTGGGCGGTCAACAGGCCGAAGGACTACGAGACCGGCAAGGACATGCACCTTATCACCGCCAAGCTCGTCATGGCCTGG
This sequence comes from Thermococcus thermotolerans, assembly GCF_024707485.1. Classification (NCBI taxonomy): domain Archaea; kingdom Methanobacteriati; phylum Methanobacteriota; class Thermococci; order Thermococcales; family Thermococcaceae; genus Thermococcus; species Thermococcus thermotolerans. The sequence goes on along the minus strand of NZ_CP102602.1, from coordinate 1,126,188 downwards.
CGTGAGGACGTCAACAGGCTCAGGCGCATCAGGGCTTACCGTGGCATAAGGCACGAGCTCGGACTGCCGCTCAGGGGACAGAGGACCAGGTCGAACTTCAGGCACGGTACCACCGTTGGCGTGAGAAGAAAGAAGAAGTGAGGTGGTTTAGATGGGAGACCCTAAGAGGCAGAGGAAGAAGTACGAAACTCCCTCTCACCCCTGGATTAAGGAGAGGCTCGACCGCGAGAGAGTCCTCATGAAGAAGTACGCCCTCAAGAACAAGAAGGAGCTCTGGCGCCACGAGACCCAGCTCAAGGAGTTCAGGCGTAGGGCCAGGCGCCTCCTTGCGGCGAGGGGTAAGCAGGCCGAGGTCGAGAGGGTTCAGCTCCTCCAGAGGCTCAACAGGCTGGGCCTCCTTCCGGCCGATGCCGTCCTAGATGATGTTCTCTCACTCACCGTTGAAGACGTCCTTGACAGGCGTCTTCAGACGATAGTCTACAAGAAGGGACTCGCCAGGACCATCAGGCAGGCCAGGCAGCTCATTGTCCACGGCCACATCGAGGTTAACGGACAGATTATCCGCTCCCCGGGATACCTCGTTCTCAGGGAGGAGGAAGACGCCATAACCTACTCGAAGACCTCTCCTTTCGCCAAGGAGAGCCACCCCGAGAGGATGGTTATTGAACAGGCCAAGCAGGGTGGTGAGGCATGAGCGAGGAACAGACCCAGCAGGTTAACCTTAAGAAGAAGGAGAAGTGGGGAGTTGCCCACATATACTCCTCCTACAACAACACCATTATCCACATCACCGACCTCACCGGGGCCGAGACCGTCAGCAGGTGGAGCGGTGGTATGGTCGTCAAGGCCGACAGGGACGAGCCATCACCATACGCGGCCATGATTGCCGCCAGGAGGGCCGCCGAAGAGGCCATGGAGAAGGGCTTTGTCGGCGTTCACATCAAGGTCCGCGCTCCTGGAGGAAGCAAGAGCAAGAGCCCCGGGCCGGGTGCACAGGCCGCCATCCGTGCCCTCGCCAGGGCCGGCCTCAGGATAGGGAGGGTTGAGGACGTCACCCCGATTCCGCACGACGGCACCAGGCCGAAAGGCGGAAGAAGGGGCAGGCGCGTCTGACCCCAACAACTTCTTTTTTGGTGATGCCAATGGAGCCAAAGTTTCAGATTCTTGAGAAAAGGGAGGACTCGATTAGGTTCATCATCGAGGGAGTCGACGTTCCCTTTGCCAATGCCCTGAGGAGAACTATCCTGGCTGAGGTTCCCACCTTTGCCGTTGACGAGGTCGAGTTCTTTGAGAACGATTCGGCACTTTTTGACGAGATAATTGCCCACAGGCTGGCGATGATTCCGCTTACCACCCCCGTTGAGAGGTTCTCGCTGGATGCCCTTGAGCTCGACGACTACACAGTCACGCTCTCCCTTGAGGCTGAGGGGCCGGGTATGGTTTACTCGGGTGACCTCAAGAGCGATGACGAAGGGATAAAACCCGCTAACCCGGACATCCCGATAGTCAAACTGGCGGAGGGACAGAGGCTCACCCTCAACGCCTACGCGAGGCTTGGGCGTGGAAAGGATCACGCCAAGTGGCAGCCCGGCTTCGTCTACTATAAGTACCTGACAAAGATACACGTGAGCAAAGAAGTCCCGGATTGGGAAGAGCTCAAAAAGCTTGCCGAGAGGCGCGGTCTTCCGGTTAATGAGACTGAGGAGGAGCTCATCATCACTACCACAAAAGCCTTCTACCTCCCGAGGAAGTTTGAGGCCTATCAGGGTGATACGATAAGGGAGGAGGTAGTTCCGGGAACGTTTGTGTTTACCGTCGAGACCAACGGAGAACTCCCCGTTGAGGAAATCGTGGCCATAGCCCTAAAAATCCTCATGAGGAAGAGCGATAGATTTATAAGCGAACTCCATAAATTAGCGTCCGACTGACGCGGGGGTTGCCGAGCCTGGCCAAAGGCGCGGGATTCAGGGTCCCGTCCCGTAGGGGTTCCGGGGTTCAAATCCCCGCCCCCGCACCAGTATTTACGCTCACCCCGTTGGACCTGTCGGTTTCCCACCTGCGAGAGAGCGTTAAGGAGGTATGTTCATGGTTAAGAGAACCGGACCCACTGACATCAATCTGAGGAGGCTCATCCGCTACCTCAGAAAAAAGTCGAACGAGGAAGGAGTTAAGATATGGAAGGACGTAGCCTGGCGCCTTGAGAGGCCCAGGAGACAGAGGGCTGAAGTGAACGTCAGCAGGATCAACCGCTACACCAAGGAGGGCGACACAATCATAGTCCCGGGAAGCGTCCTCGGCGCTGGAAAGCTTGAGCACAAGGTGACCGTTGCTGCATGGAAGTTCAGCGAGACTGCTAAGAAGAAAATAATCGAGGCTGGTGGAGAGGTCCTCACGATTGAGGAGCTCATCGAGAGGAACCCGAAGGGTAGTGGAGTAATCATAATGGAGTGATGGGCCATGAGGATAATTAACGCTGAAGGACTCATACTCGGAAGGCTCGCCTCGAAGGTCGCCAAGATGCTCCTTGAGGGTGAGGAAGTCATCATAGTCAACGCCGACAAGGCCATCATCACCGGAAACCGCGAGGACATCTTTGCCAAGTACAAGCAGAGAACCGAGCTGAGGACCAGAACCAACCCGAGGAGGGGTCCGTTCTACCCGAAGAGGAGCGACGAGATCGTCAGGAGAACCGTCAGGGGAATGCTTCCATGGAAGACAGACCGCGGAAGGAAGGCCTTCAAGAGGCTCAAGGTCTACGTTGGTGTTCCGAAGGAGTTCGAGGGCAGGGAGCTTGAGACCATAATAGAGGCCCACATGTCGAGGCTTGCAACTCCGAAGTACGTTACCGTTGGCGAGGTTGCCAAGTTCCTCGGTGGAAAGTTCTGAGGTGAGAGAAAATGAAGGTCATCCAGACTGCTGGTAAGAGGAAGACGGCCATCGCGAGGGCCACCATCCGGGAAGGAAAGGGTCGCGTCAGGATCAACCACAAGCCAGTTGAGATCATCGAACCCGAGATAGCCCGTTTCACCATCATGGAACCGCTTGTCCTCGCCGGGGAGGAGATAGTTAGCAAGGTTGACATCGATGTCAAGGTCGAGGGCGGGGGCTTCATGGGACAGGCAGAGGCCGCGCGCGTTGCCATAGCCAGGGCCCTAGTCGAGTGGACCAACGACATGAACCTCAAGGAAAAGTTTATGAAGTACGACAGAACCATGCTCGTCGGGGACAGCAGGCGCACCGAACCGCACAAGCCCAACCGCTCAACCAAGGGTCCCAGGGCGAAGAGGCAGAAGTCCTACCGCTGACCGCTTTCCTTTAATATTCAAGAAGGTGATACGGGTGATAGTTCCCGTCAGGTGCTTCACGTGTGGAAAGGTCATAGGAGACAAATACTACGAATTCAAGGCCCGGATTGAGAAGGGCGAGGATCCCGAGAAGGTCCTCGACGACCTCGGGATCGAGAGGTACTGCTGCAGGAGAACCCTGCTGAGCCACGTCGAGCTCATAGATCAGGTAATGGTATACAGGGTATACTGAAAAACCACATTTCTGGGGGGCCGTGGGGTAGCTTGGTCTATCCTCCCGGCTTGGGGTGCCGGAGACCCGGGTTCAAATCCCGGCGGCCCCACCAAAATTTGCACGGGTGGTTGGAATGTTCAGGTACACGAGATTTGAAAAGGCCCGTATAATTGGAGCGAGGGCCCTCCAGATAGCGATGGGTGCGCCTATCCTCATCGACGTCCCGGAAGGAATCACGCCGCTCGACGCCGCGCTGCTTGAGTTTGAGAAGGGAATAATCCCCCTCACCGTAATCAGGCCGAGCTGATGAAAGATGACCGTGATAGAGAACGTAATCGGCAGGGTCGCAGTGCTCAAGGGTGGTAGGTATTCAGTTGAGGTAGATGTCATAACGAGCTCGGGCTTCGGTCGCTTTGCATCCCCCATAGACGAGAACCCTAGCCTGTACATAGCCGAGGCCCACCGCGCTGTGAGTGAAGTTGACGAGATAATAGGGCCCGAGCTCATAGGCTTCGATGCCAGCGAGCAGGAGCTCATAGACAGCTACCTCTGGGAGATAGACGGCACCGAGGACTTCAGCCACATCGGTGCCAACACAGCACTGGCGGTGTCGATAGCGGTCGCCAAAGCCGCGGCGAGCGTCAAGAGGATGCCCCTCTACAGCTACATCGGGGGCACCTTCACGACCGAGCTACCGGTGCCGATCTTTGAGATAGCGAGTGGTGAGGCCTTTGACTACTACGTAATGGTCCGTGACCTCATGGAGATAACCGACGTCGTTGACGCCGCCAACAAAGTCCTTGAGCATGCCGAAGCCAGCACTGTGGAGGCCTTTTCAAAGGCGACCGAAAAGTCCACTGACGAGCTCGGCCTCGAAGTCGCTCTCGGACTGGTGCAGAAGATCCCGATGGAGACCGAGGAAGTGCTCTCTATAGTTGAGGACAACAACGTGGCCTATATAAAGCCCCTCGGCGACGAGGAGCTGTTCCTTGAGCTGATAGCCGGCACCCACGAGGTGTTCGTTGACGGCGAGCACCTCTTCCGCGAGAAGGACATACTGGACAGGCGCTACTACAATGCCCTGTCAATAAAGCCGATAAACCTAGGCACGCTCACCGACTTATACAACCTCGTGAACGACGCGAAGTCGGAGAGGATAACCCCCATCCTCGCGGAGGCTCGCTACGAGTCCTCCGATGAGGCACTGGCCCACCTTGCGGTGGGTCTGCGCTGCCCGGCGATGGTGCTCCGTTCGGATTCCATCGCCAAGCTGAACGAGCTGATAAGAATAGCCGAAGATTTGGGTGAAAGGGGTAGGATAATAACCTTTGAAGGATGAGGAGGTGTGAAGGATGGAGGAATACCTTGTTCCACTCGACCAGTACCTTGCCGCCGGTGTCCATATAGGCACCCAGCAGAAGACCCAGGACATGAAGAAGTTCATATACCGCGTTAGGCAGGATGGTCTTTACGTCCTCGACGTCAGGAAGACCGACGAGAGGCTCAGGATAGCCGGTAAGTTCCTTGCCAAGTTTGATCCGGCCAACATACTCGCCGTCAGCGTCAGGCTCTACGGTCAGAAGCCGGTCAAGAAGTTCGGTGACGTTACCGGTGCCAGGGCCATTCCGGGACGCTTCCTGCCCGGAACTATGACCAACCCGCAGGTCAAGAACTTTATGGAGCCCGACGTCCTCATAGTCACCGACCCGAGGGCCGACCACCAGGCCATGAAGGAGGCCATCGAGATAGGAATTCCGATAGTTGCCCTCGTTGATACCGAAAACTTCCTCAGCTACGTCGATGTCGCCATACCTACCAACAACAAGGGGAGGAAGGCCCTCGCGCTCATCTACTGGATACTCGCTAGGGAAATGCTCTACAACAGAAAGGAGATAGAGAGCAGGGAGGACTTCAAGGTTCCTGTTGAAGACTTTGAGATGAGGATCATCAGAACCTGAGGGGAAAGCTTTTAATTCCCCTCGCTTTACTCACCCTCGCGCGGGGGTGCCCGAGCCTGGCCAAAGGGGGCGGACTTAAGATCCGCTGCCGCAGGGCTGCGCGGGTTCGAATCCCGTCCCCCGCACCAAAGCTTTAAAAGTCCGTGGGGATAGGTGTGTTGGATTAAGATCATGAGGTGATCACGATGGCGAGATTCCCAGAGGCTGAGGCCAGAATCTTTAGGAAGTACATCTGCATGCGCTGCGGCGCTACCAACCCGTGGAAGGCCAAGAAGTGCAGGAAGTGCGGCTACAAGGGTCTCCGCCCGAAGGCGAGAGAGCCGCGTGGTGGAATGGGACGCTGAGGGCTTTAGCCCTCAAAGGTTTCCCTTTTGCACTTTTCTAGGTGCTTGTGTTGTCGAACTGAAAAAACTTCTGGAAAAACTTATGAAAATTCACTCCCTGAGCTTTGAGAGCATATTCTCAAGAAAAGCTATGCCTTCCTCCAGGAGCTTCTCCCCCTCAGGGGTGAGTCTGTAGTACTTCCTGGACGGTTTTCCCGTCTCACTCTCCTGCCATTCTGCGGTAACGTATCCTTCCTTCTCCAGCTTGTAGAGAACGACGTACGAACTGACTGTTGCGGGCTCGAAGTTGAAGGCTTCCTTTATCCTCTCCTTGAGCTCGTAAGCGTACATTGGCCTCTCCTTTAGGAGCCGGAGGATGTAGAGCCACAGGACTTCCTTTGTTATCTTGTTTTTGAGCCTCTCCATCGGGGTCGTCATGGCTTTCACACCTACTTTTATGCTTTAGAAATATTTTGGAATCGTGTAATTTAAACATTTTGGCAAAAACGTTTTATTCTCCAGTGCACGACTGATATTAGGTGACTGAAATGGAGTTCAACGTAAATGCAATGGTGGGTGACATTGGGGTTGGGGGCGTTGTGGGTTTTGTCACAGGATATGCCCTGAAAAAACTAATGAAGCTCGCACTGGCCCTTATAGGGGCTTATGTCCTGAGTCTGTTCTGGCTCCAGCAGAAGGGTGTCATAACAGTGAACCAGGACAGGCTGTTCAACCTTGCCAGTGGATGGACAAGTGAGATAATCGGCCTGTCCGACAAAGTTCTGGGGATACTTCCTGGAACTGGGGCGTTTGTCGTGGGGTTCTATCTGGGCTTCCAAAAAGGTTAAATTTTTCCTTTTCCCTCTTCATCCATGAGCTACGAGCGCCGGGTCATTATACGCCATTCGCTCGCATCGATGGTCGCTTTGGGCCTCACTGGAATAACTAGGTTTCTGTACAGCGCAATAGTCGCCAGGCGCTTTGGCCTTGAGGAGCTGGGGATGGCGAACTCTCTTATCTCGCAGGCCTTCTTTGTCGCCATACCTCTGAGCTTCTTTGCGATAGCCCTTGGCAAATACGCCTCTGAATTCTTAGGGGCCGGCAAAACTGATTCAATACGCTCAATAACCCTTCCCTCGTTCCTCCTCCCGCTGATTGGACTGCTCCTCATCCCTGTAAATCTCTACCTGGGAATCCTTGCAACGCTCAGAGGAATTCAGCTGACCCTCAGGAACTTTCTTTACGGCATCCACCGGGGGGAGCACTACGCGTACATAATAACACTGGCCTTTGCGGGCTTCCTGGTGGGCTTTTTAATTCCCAACGTCTTCGCGCCGTACCTGCTCTTCCTGGGGCTGATTGCGGTTTTCTCTGCCGCTTATCTGGTGAGGTTTGACTTCGTTGGAAAGCCCAGAACTAGCGAGATGGGTCTCCTCATCTCGTATTCGGCCTTTGCGTTTTTGGGTACCCTCTCGGGTGTCTTCCTGATACAGGGCCCATATTTTATGAGTGAATATTTATCCGGCCCGGAGGTTGCTGGGATAGTGTCGGCGATACTCTCCGCGGCCTTTCTTATGACGTATCTCCCCCAGATACTTCAGTCGGCCATAATGCCCCTCTTTTCCTACAAGTACGGGAGAAATGAGAGCGACTACGTTAAACTCCTCGCCGAGAAGACCACGTCCATTTTGATACTCGTGACCGGCGTTGCAGTCTTCATTCTCATGTTGCTCGGCAGGGAGGTTCTCTCAGCAATATTTGGCTTCGATGTGGGTTCCGCTTTCTACCTGGCCCTTATGGCTATGGAGGTCTACATAGCTTACAACCCCAGCATAGTTGCCCTGAACTCAACAGCCTACGTCAGGAGGGGGACACTTGTGGCTCTCCTCGGTGCCTTTGCGGTTCTCCTTTCGTGGTTCTACCTCATACCTGCATTTGGAGCTATGGGTGTGATGGCGGGCTTGATGCTTGGCTACGGCATCATACTCATGGGCGTTGCTCACTACGCAAGGGCTCTTCTCGATATATCCCCCAGAATATACACCCCACTGGCCGTAGCACTGCTCCTCCAGTCCTTAGTCTTCCTGTCAAAGTACGCCCTTCTTGCCGGATTTCTGCTTTTCCTTGCCTACGATAGAAGGGAAATAGTGGAGGGAATGAGTCTGGTCAAATCTTTCCGTGGTAGAGAATCCTGACGAGCTCCTCGGGCAGGCCTTCCCTGCGTATCCTCTCCTCTATGAGCTTCTTGTCGTAGTCAACCTCTATGAACTTTGTATGGAGTGTATCAACATCCACGAGGGCGAACGTGGCCTTGTGCTCCCTTCCAGGTGGGAATCCTATGCTTCCCGGACAGATGACCCTTCCGTAGCGGGTCATGGCGTTGACCGGATACTTCGGTGATGCCACGAAGAGTATCTCGTAGTCTTTCATGGGACGCATTATTGTCTCGTAGTAGCTAGTCGGTTGCTCTGGGAGGACTTTTCCTCCGAACGGGTCTAGGGGACTTCCGTAGACGCCAAAAATGTCGTTCTTTCCAATCCTGTCGACCAGATAAACGGGCAGGTCGCGTATGAACTCCCTGCCCTCGTGGCCGAGCTTTTCCCACGTGTACTTCAGGGCCAGCTTGATGTGCTTGGGGTAGTTCACCCGGTCGATGTAGTCGGGCCCCTCGGCGTGAGGATCGCTCTCCGCTATAATCTGGTCGAACTCGCCGCGGATTACGCTAACCTTATTGTTCCTTATGAGGTCGTCGAGGGTATCCAGGATCTCCCTCGGGTATGGGAACAGACCCACGATGTTCCCGATGATATAATACTTCTCGACATCATAACCTTCGTCTTTGAGGGTCTCTATCTTTTCGAGGGCCTTTGCGAGGGCTGGGAGGTTGCCGTTAACGTTTGCCAGAACCGCGACGTACACCATCCTCCCACCCCCTACTTTTTCTTACCCAAATTAACTAAAAGTGCCGGGAATATTTAAAGATTTCGGAATGAGAACGGGGGGCCTGACTTTTCTCTTCTCCAGGCCACGTCCTTTGGGACGGAGAATATACCAGTTGACCTGTCGGGAGGAAAAGGCATCAGATGGTGCGAATGCCCTTCTTTTTTCCGGATTTCTTCTCCCTGTGCATGCTCGCTAGGTACAGCAGGAGAGCGTCCTCTACCATATCCATCACCTCCTGTGAATTCTTATATCCTCTTTTGTTGTTTTTCAACCGGAGCTTTTGAATAGTTCTTTTGAAAAACGCTTTACTCTTTCTCCTGAAAGCCTCGCCTAGCTGGAGAGGGCCAGCCAGCAAAGATCCAGTAGTCCTTGTGAAACTTTAAATATCTGTCAATTAATGCCTGCAAAATGGGTGGTGTTGTAGAACGCCACAACGTCTGTGGAACTTTTGTCTGACAAAAGTTTCTATGGCGGACCGGCGGGGATTTGAACCCCGGACCTGCGGCTTAGGAGGCCGCCGCCCTATCCTAGCTAGGCTACCGGTCCTCTGCCCGCTATTCCCTCCAAGGGAAGGGTATTTAAAGTTTACGGTGTAACAGGACTGGTGGTGCGGATGGTGGATGAACTGGATCTTAAGATACTTTCTCTGCTTCAGGAGAATGCCAGGCTATCCTATCGCGAGATAGCGCGTGAGCTAAAGGTCGCCGTGGGGACCGTGTACAACCGCATCAAGAGGTTGGAGGAGGAGGGAGTAATCCGGGGATTTGCACCGATTCTTGACTATGAGAAGCTTGGCTTTGGTCTCACCACGGTGATAGGGGTTAAGGCCCAGGGCAGAAAGATAGTTGAAATAGAACGGGAAATAGCCCGCAACGACCGGGTTGTAATGGTGTACGACATCACCGGGGAGTTCGACATAGTTGTGGTGGCCAAGTTCAGGGACCGGGCCGATATGAACCGCTTCGTCAAGTGGCTTCTCTCGCTGGAGGGTGTGGAAAAAACGAACACGAGCGTGGCAATGCAGGTCGTTAAGGAAGACCTGCGGCTTAAGCTAACGGAGGACTAAAACTTGCTCTAGAAACCGTTTGGCAAAGTCATCAAAGCTCTCGACCGGAAGCTTTACTTCTTTTCCGTTGACTTTCCCCTCGAATACAAGCATTCTGGCGGCTATTTCGCGTATCTTTTTGAAGTCCGAGTTCTCGGCTATGGTGCTCTCAAGGGTCTCGGTAAACTCTTCCTCGCTGGCCAGCCTGACGACTCCCTCTATGACTACCTCCCTGCCGCACTCCTCTTCGGTGCACACGAATTTGAAGGGGAGGCCGAGTTCAACCTCCACCGGTATTGTCAGGCCGTCGGCGTTGTAGATGAGCACCTTCATCAGTATCACTCTAGCCTTATGAGGCTCTCCACCGGGATGCTGTACTCCTCCTTGAGGTGGTCGATGACATCGCCGACGCTTATGAGGAAGAACATGCCCACGGGTTTTGCCCCTGCCTGTCTGCACATCTCAAGGAGAGCCCTCTGGGTTTCACCGCTCCTTATCACGTCATCGACTATGAGGACGTTTTCGCCCTTTCTGAGCGCCCACTGAGGAAGGTACAGGGTTGTTACGCTTCCGGAGGCGCTCGGGACGTAGCTGACCTCGTAGAACTTCTCGACTCCGACCTCCTTTTTCTTCTTGGCGTATACAACGTCAACGTTGAGTTCCCTGGCCACGTGGACACCGAGGGCGATTCCGTCGGTTGCGGCGGTGAGGACTTTGTCCACGTTCTTGTCCATGTATCTGCCCGCCACCTCCTCGGCGATGAGGCTCATAAGGGATGTATCGCTGAGTACTGGCATGTTGTCAAAAAACCCATACTCGTCAAATTTTATCCTTTTTCTAACTTCCTCCTCTATGTTGATGTACGGGAGGAGCAGTTCAAGGAGCTCCTTGGTTCTCTCGGCACTCGGAAGGACCTTCCCCCTCACGTACCTGTTGAGCACAGTGATGGGAAGGCCGGTTATCTTGGACAGCTCCTCGTAGGTGTAGGTCTTCTTGAGCAGTCGGAGCACCCTGACCAGTCTGAGCTTTTCCTGGACCGACTTTAGCTGACTCATTCTCTCACCTCCAGTGGCCAAAAATTAACAAGAAAATGTATAAATATGTTTCGGTCACTCTTGGCTCTTCACAACCTTTCTGCGATACTCCTCCACAACATCGCCGTATTCCCTCAGGATGAACTTCTGGGTTATTGGTTCTCCTTCAGGGTGATTGAGGCCTGGACAGAAGGAGTCCATTTTGACGTATACTTCCATAACTCTTCCCTGCTTCACGAAGACGAAGGGATACAGCCTGCATGCCAAGGGCCTCTTCCCGTATATCTGGCACCTCATAGTTTCGGGGTCGAGAAAAACGCAGCCGCCGTCGAAGGGACGCTTTTTGAGTGCATAGCTCAGGAACTTATCGCCCCGGTAAAACATCTTTTCATAGTCCACGAATTCCCAGGCGTTGTAGCCAAGGTCCTCTATCCTCGCTATGTCTTCGTCTCTAACCGGTATCTCAAGCTCGTAGCAGCACTTTCCACAGTTTTCGACGCACTTAAATTTAAAAGAAGGGTCATGCTCGACTTCGAGGGTGTCGAGGTGGATAGTCGCCACCCACCTCTTTTCCAAGACTTCACCCCCTGTACGAGCTGGCTATCAGCGTTTCCGTCATCTCTATGTTTTTCACTTTCCTCAGCACCTCATCATGGAACCTGTCAAGCTCATGGATGTTCTCAACCTCCACCCGGATTATGATGTCGTACTCTCCATAGACGCGGTATATCTCCTTTATCCGCTCCTCCTTTGAGAGGGCGTTGTATACTTTCTCCTCGGTTCCGGGCTTAACAACAACCAGCACAAAGGCCTCGATCATATCCCAAACCCCCCAAAGTTAAATTTCCTTGCCATCTTAGAAAGCTTTCTCTTGTCCATGCTCTTGAACATCTTTTTCATCTGGTTGTACTGATGGAGCAGTTCCCTGACCTCCTGGGTGCTGGTTCCGGAACCTCTGGCGATTCTCTTTATCCTCGAATAGTTGATTATCTCCGGGTGTTCGAGCTCTTCCTCCGTCATTGAGTCCATTATTATCCTGTACCTCTTCAGCTTTTCCTCCCCGACCCTGACGGCATCCTCGGGCAGGGAGTATCCGAGCCCCGGAATCATCTGGAGTATCTGCTTTAGCGGCCCCATTTTCTGCATCGCCTCAAGCTGGGCGTACATGTCCTTGAGGTTGAACTTGCCCTTGAGGAACTTCTCAAGGTCCTCCTCTTTGAACTCCTGGGCCTTCTGGAGCTCCTCAAGCTTCTGGAGTAGCCCTTCTATGTCCCCCATTCCAAGAAGCCTGGAAACAAAGCGTTTGGGGTCGAAGGGTTCGAGGTCGTCTATCCTCTCCCCGACGCCTATGAACTTTATGGGCGCTCCGGTAGCGGCAACGGCAGAGAGTGCCCCACCACCTTTGGCGGAACCGTCGAGTTTGGTGACTATTATTGAACCTATCGGCGTTGCCTCTTTGAACGCAAGCGCCTGGTTGTAGGCCTGCTGGCCAATGGTTCCATCAATGACCAGAATCACCTCATGGGGCTTTATTGCCTCGCTTATCTGCTTCATCTCCTCGATGAGGCCGGTTTCCTCTTTGTGTCTTCCGGCCGAGTCCACTATTATGACGTCCACACCCTTGCCTTTGAAGTACTCAACGCCCTCGCGGGCAAGCTTCACGGCGTCTTTTTCCTCGGGATCGCCAAAGACCTCTATCCCAAAGGGTTCAACGAGCTGTTTGAGCTGGTAGTAGGCACCGGGACGCCAGGTGTCCGAACAGACAAGGCCTACTTTGTAGCCCCTCTTCTGGAGATGTCTCGCCAGCTTCGCCACGCTCGTAGTCTTACCTGATCCCTGGATACCAACGGTGAGCAGAACAGTTGGCTTATCCTTTATTTCGAGGGGCTTGGCCTCCTTTCCGAGGAACTTTGTGAGCTCCTCATAGACTATCTGGATTATGTGCTCCTTCTTTGATGCTCCCGCTGGGGGCTTCTCTTCAAGCGCCCTCTTCTCTATCGTCTTCGTTAACTGGAGGACCAGCCTAACGTTAACGTCCGCCTGGATGAGCGCCCTCTGTATGTCCCTCACGACCTCCTTTATGAGGGCCTCGTCAACTGTGCCGGAACGGGCGAGCTTCCTGAGGGCATTGTTGAGTGCCTTCCCTAGCTTCTCTAAGGCCATTTTCTCCCACCGTAGTGATGGAGTCTCCAAAGTTTATAAACGGTTGGGTTTCCGTATCCTGCTCAAATGTATTCTTTTGGTAAAAGAAGGGCCCTTTTGGGTCTTTAAATTGCTCGTTCTTGTGCATCCAATATCCAAAATCTTCATTGTTGCTTTTTTGGAAGATTGTAGATATTTTATGGGCACAGATGAGGGTTTAAGGCCTAGAAAAGCTTTTAAGCCCAAGATCGGGCTGGACACGCTGGAAGAAGTTAAAAGGGGTGAGAGAAATGGAGTGGATGACTGCGCTTTACGGCTACCTAGTCGTGAGGGAGATGCTGAGAAAGAGAAACCCAATCCCCGAGGAGCTCGAATACGTCGAGAAGCTTAGGGCTTGATTTATTAAGGGCCTTTTCCATCTTTCCTTGGTGGCCGGATGAAGATTCACTACGAATGTATCGCGTGCACGGTCGCTCAGGCTCAGAAAATAACCGAGATGAGCACAGAAGACGTGGAGATGCGCAAGAGAGCTATGTTATTTCTCGCAAACAGGCTGGTAGAGTTCTTCAGAGAGGATTCGGTTCCGGCCACGGACGGGGGCAGGCTGTTCCTTGAGCTCTACGATTTTCTGGGAGACGATGATCCGTTCAGGGAGTATAAGAGAATCTCCACAGGGCTTGCAAGGAGCGTGGCGGCGGAGGTGCGTGGGGTTGATGACATAAAACGAGCCCTGAAGCTTGCCATCGCGGGGAACACCATAGACTTTGCCGTTGGTTATGATCCAAAGAAGATTGGAAACGACCTCCTCGATCTTGTTTCCCGGAGGCTTTACATTGACCAGAGCGATGAGCTCCTGATGGAGCTTGAGCGGGCGAAAACGCTCCTCTACCTGGTGGACAACTGCGGTGAGATATACTTTGACAGGATATTCATAGAGCTTATACGCAGGGAGTTTCCGGCTCTTGAGGTGTACGTGGCCGCCAAGGAAGGGCCGATAATCAACGACGCAACGGTTGAAGATCTTCGTGAGGCCGGATTTGATAAGATTGCGAGGGTCATTTCTACGGGTTCAAGGCTTCCCGGAACGCCTCTGGAGTATGCATCACCGGAATTTCTGCGGCTCTTTGAGAGGGCCGATGTAATAATTGCAAAGGGACAGGCGAATTTTGAGACCCTAAGTGACCTCGGTGACGGTAGGATATTTTTCCTCCTCAGGGCAAAATGTCCGCCGATTTCCAGGGAGCTGGGCGTTCCCCGGGGAGCGATGGTTTGCATGCGGTCAAAATTTTAGTCAATTGTCGATATTATCTTTAACGAATGTCTATGGGAAAGCTTTTTATATTTTGAAGTAGTAGATATAAGTGGTGATACCGATGACAACCGTTATCAGACGTGATGCGGAAAGATTTTTGAAGGAGCTTAGGGCCCATTACGGCGATGTCTGGCGGATACCATCGAGCAGATACCTTTCCAAGCCGGATTTCGTTGTTGTAGATCCCAAGAGCGGCAAAAAGACCAAGGTAAGCTTTGTCTCTCTCGATGACGGAGAAGTCGTTGGAGTTGTTTACGACGAGCTTGGCTGAACTTTCGTTTTTTGACTGATCTTCCATGTTCTGTTCTGACTACCGGAAACGATTAAATACCATCACATCGTAAATTTTCTGGGTGAAAATAATGCCATTGGACGTTTATCGCGAGGCCCTCCGGTTAGCTTCTGATATACGGGACAAGTACCTCCGGGCAGTCACGTACGCTAAAATTGGTTACTACATGTACCGCGCCAAAAAGCCGGAGTATAAAACTGCTTTTAAATATGCCTTCAACGCCGCCGCATCAATCGAGAACCCCGTTCTTCTGGTCAAAGCCCTCGTGGAGATAGGGACGTACCTTAAGAGGGTTGACGCAAGGACTTCCCAGAAGGTTTTCCATCAGGCTTATGAGTCTATCCTGAGCTTTCCCGAACCCCTGAAGGATGACCTCCTTGAAGAGCTGGTCATTCGCCTTCTGGAACTGGACATGCCCGACGATGCCCTCTTCTATGCCACCGACGTCAAGGACTCCGTAAAGCGAAACGACCTGTTCCTGAAGATACTCAGGGTCTACCTCAAGAAGGGCAATATGCGCAGGGCAAGGCTCATCATAGAGCAGATAGACGACGAACCCTGGCATTCCATAGCGGCCATAGAGGCGATAAAAGAGCATCTGAAACGTGAGGAGTTCGGAAGTGCTATCAGGGTTCTCTCGGAACTTAAGAGCGAGTACTGGCTCGGAGAGGCCATGAAGGAGGTTGCTGTCCACCTAAAGAACTCAGACGTCCCAACGGCCACGTACGAAAAGTTCGTGGACATCGCGCTGGGAATGTCATCAGACACTGGATTTGATGTGTTGAAGTCCCTCCTAATTGGCCTCGGCAGTCAGGGAGAGCTGGATTTTGTCATGAAGATCCTTGAACGGATGTATCCTGACGAGAGGCTCTCCATCCTGGAAGGCATCGTTAAAACTTCAGTCGATAAGGAGGAAGTTTTACTGACTCTCCTGGGGTATCTGGAAGGTGAAGAGTTCGAAAGGATAGCCGGGGTTATAATGGATCAGCTGCTCTCGAAAGGGGTCAATGCCAAATACCTGCCCCTGGTCAGAACCATAGGGGAGCACACCCGGGAGGATACAATCAGGGTTAAGGTGGTCACGTACCTCTCGAAGCTCGGTGAGTTCGATGAGGCTCTCAGGTTTGCCGGGCTTGTCCGTGGCAACTACCTCCGCTCTCTCGCCTTTGGTAGCATAGCCGTCTCCAGACTGAAATCAGGGGACATCGATGGAGCCATAGATGCCGCCCTTGAGGTTAAAGACCCCAAGTGGGGTTCGTGGTTGCTCAGCGAGATCCTCACGAAGATACTGGAACTGCAGGCTGAGGGAGAGGTCAGCGAGGACATCGAAGAGAAGGCAAAACACCAGAAGGTTCTATGGGAAAAGCACTAACGTTTTAAGCCCTCCCCCTTTTCTCATTTTCAGGTGATACCATGCCGAGGATAGCAATTATTGGAGGTTCCGGAGTCTACGACCCGAAGCTGTTGCAGAACGTCAGGGAGGAGTTCGTAAGCACCCCTTACGGAAAGGTCAGGGTGAAGATAGGCGAATACGGTGGCGAGGAAATAGCGTTCCTGGCCAGACACGGCGAGGGGCACAGCGTTCCCCCCCACAAGATAAACTATCGCGCCAACATATGGGCGCTGTATGAACTCGGTGTCGAGAGGATTCTCTCAACTTCGGCAGTAGGCTCGCTCAACGAGGCAATGAAGCCGGGCGACTTCGTTATCCTCGACCAGCTTATTGACTTCACCAAGACGAGGCACTACACCTTCTACGATGGTGATGAGAGTCCTCACGACAGAAAGTTTGTGGCTCACGTTGACTTCACCGACCCCTACTGCCCGGAGCTGAGAAAGGCACTGATAACGGCCGCGAGGGAGCTTGGGTTTGAATACCACCCAACGGGAACCTACGCCTGCATGGAGGGCCCGAGGTTCGAGACAAGGGCAGAGATAAGGGCTCTCAGGATACTGGGTGCCGATGTCGTCGGAATGACCCAGTGCCCGGAGGCAGCTCTGGCTAGGGAGCTTGAGATGTGCTACGCCAGCGTGGCCATAGTTACCAACTTCGCCGCGGGGATAAGCAGGGAGAAGCTCACCCACACCGAGGTCGTTGAGCTGATGGCCAAAAAGAGCGAGGAGATCAAGTACCTCCTGATGAAGTCCATTAAGTACATTCCAAAGGAGCGCCACTGCGCCTGCAAGGATGCCCTGAAGGGCGCGACCGGGGAGTGATCCTTCTTCTCTCCTTTTGTTTGTGGATACTGTTTACATCCAGGTGGATTTGATAAAGAAACTGTTTAAAACCTTTGGGTGGAGATATTAGTGGTGATTTCGAAATGATGAAGTACGATGTTGTAGTTGTCGGCGCGAGTGCCGGCGGCATAACCACGGCCCTCGCCGCGAGGCGGTTCTATCCCGACAAGAGCGTCTTGGTAATCAAAAAGGAGGACGTTGGGATAATCTCATGCGGCATTCCGTACGTCTTTGGAACGCTCAAGAGCATCGATGAAGACCTCATCCCCCTCGACATGTTCTTCAAGCCAGCAGGAATAGATGTTCTTGTGGATGAGGTGACCCACATCGATCCCAAGGCCAAGCTCGTAAGGACTAGAGGGGGAGAGGAGGTTCGATGGGAGAAGCTCGTCATAGCTACCGGCTCCAGACCCGTTCTTCCGGAGGTTCCGGGATTTGATCTCGACGGTGTGTACACCATACCCAAGGACTACGAATACCTGAAGGAGCTTAAGGAGCGGGTGAAGGAGGCAGAAAACGTCGTTATAATCGGCGGCGGGTTCATAGCCCTTGAGGTGGGGGATGAGATACGAAAACTCGGAAAGAACGTCACCCTGGTCGTCAGAAGTAGGCTCTTAAGGAACTCATTTGACCCAGAGTTCAGTGAGATGGTGGAGAATAGGCTCCGTGAGGTAGGTGTTGATATTGTTTACGGCCACATCGAAAGGCTCACCGGTGAGCGAAGGGTCGAGGGGGTCAGGCTGGTTGATGGTACCGAGCTTCCGGCTGATCTTGTGATATTCTCAATCGGCTACAGGCCGAACGTTGAGCTTGCCGTTAAGGCGGGTCTCAAGGTTACGCGCTACGGCATCTGGACCGACGAGTATATGAGAACATCCCACCCGGACATCTTTGCGGTTGGTGACTGTGTGGAGCACAGGGACTTCTTCACGGGGAAGCCGTACACCCTTATGCTGGCTTCAACGGCAACCTTTGAGGCCAGAATAGCCGGAGCGAATCTCTTCAGGCTTCAGATAGTGAGGGAGAACAGGAGAACGATAGGCGTCTACGCCACCCATGTTGCCGGTCTGACCCTTGCGGCCGCTGGCCTTACTGAAGAGGCCGCTAGGAAGGAGGGCTTTGAGGTCATAGTGGGCTATGGAAAGGCTCCGGACAAGCATCCCGCGGTTTTCCCGGGAACATCCATGATAACTGCGAAGCTGATATTCTCCCGCGACAGGGGGGCAATACTAGGCGCCCAGATGGCCGGCGGGGAGAGCGTGGGAGAGATGATAAACGTCCTCGCGCTGGCGATACAGAAGCGTCTCACCGCGAGTGAGCTCTACACTCTCCAAATAGCAACCCATCCGCTCCTTACGGCGTCTCCTGTGGCCTACCCAATACTTCAGGCGGCCGAGAATGCCCTGGCGAAGCTGCGGACGTGATTTCTTTCTTCCCTTATGGAAGCGCTCCCGTTCTTCAACCCAATTTTTAACTTTTCAAAATCACTGTTCTGAACGGGGTTAATTTCACATCGAGCAGCTCTGAGTTCTCAAAAACCGCCAAGAAACGAATGGTGGTGCGGTGGCCGGGATTTGAACCCGGGCCAGCGGCGTGGCAGGCCGCTGTCCTAGACCAGGCTAGACTACCACCGCAGTTCAGGCCCGTAGAATACTCACCTTCGGGCGCTTTATAAATCTTTCGGTGAGCTGAGACGGTTAAATTTATAAAGACTCCCTTAGAAGGGTTAGCGGGCAGTGCCCCGGTGGCCTAGTCTGGATAGGGCGCGAGGCTGCGGACCTCGAGGTCCGGGGTTCGAATCCCCGCCGGGGCGCCATAGAAACTCTTGCTTGGCAAAAATTTCATCAGAGTTGGTAGCTCCTTCTGAAAAGCCAAATATCCAAAAAATTCTGGACGATTTTCCTGTTGAGTGGCCATTTTGAAGTGAGAATTCAACTGCTCCTTTGGCGTGGGTTTAACTTCAAATCAACACCCGAAAGGGGCCAATAAGGGAAAAGATATCTTTGCGAGCGGTTTCAGGAAAACAACAAAACAAAAACACAAAAACTTGGGTGTCAAACCCTTCTAAGCCCCGGGAACCAGACTTTCTTTCCAGCCTTCTCCTTCTCCTCGTCCCACTCGGCGAGTATCTTCACAGCCTCACTGGCGACTAATGCCGCTTCCTTCTCCCCGGCCTTCCCGAATTCGTTGGTTATCCTGTTGGCGAAGACCGCACAGACACACCCAGCCCTCAGTCCATAGATGTTGGCGAGGGTGTAGAGAGTTGCAGCCTCCATCTCGAAGTTTGTGACGTTGGCCTGCCTCAGGTCATCGAGTATGTTCTTTGCAAAGCTTGGGAAGTAACCCCTGAGTCCGGGCCTTCCCTGGCCGAGATAGAAGCTGTCCGTCGAGGCGGTAATGCCGATATGGTAGCGGACGCCCAAAGTTTCAGCGGCCTCGATTAGGGCTAGAGTGACCTCGAGGTCTGCAACTGCTGGATATTCAACGCGGACGTACTGCTTTGAAGTCCCCTCAAGCCTCACCGCTGCCTTCGCTATGATCAGGTCGCCTATCTCCATTCCCGGTTGTATCGCGCCGGTGGAGCCGACGCGGATGAAGGTATCGGCACCTATCGCCGCGAGTTCTTCGATGGCTATGGCGGTGGACGGCCCTCCGATTCCGGTTGAGGTGACGCTTATGGGGACGCCCTTATACCTGCCTGTGTGTGTCCGGTATTCCCTGTGGAAGGCTATCTCCCTCGCCTCGTCCCAGAGAGAGCTTATTTTCGGCACCCTCTCAGGGTCGCCGGGCAGGAGGACGTAGCGTGCGACATCTCCTGGCTTGCAGGCTATGTGGTACTGGTAGCCCTCCTCGGTCTGGGGCCTCTCGGCGGAAACGAATTTCTCAACCATGGCAACCACCTTTTTATCCACTTGTGCCATAGATATCGTTCGTGAAAATAAAAAACCTTGGGTGGTACGATGCTCGTCTGCTCACGTTGCGGTAGGAAGTACCCGGAGACGTTTCGTCTGAACTGCGACTGCGGCGGAACCCTGCTAGTCAGGCGGAACCACTTCAGCTTCTTCGGTAGCCTCCTCTCGTACCTAGACATGCGCCGCTACCTCAACTTCCTCCCCGTGGGCGGGAACTACCTCCCCCCGGCAGTGCCCGCTATCACCCCGACCGCTGCACTCCAGATAGGTCCGGTCGTCGGGCTGTTCAAGCTCGAATACCTCCATCCGAGTGGCTCCTTCAAGGATCGTGGGACCTACGTCACCGTGGCAAAGCTCATGGAGGAAGGGATCCGGGAGGTCGTCCTCGACAGCTCCGGCAACGCGGCCCTGAGCATGGCCTTGTACTCCCTTCCGGCCGGGATAACTGCCCACCTATTCGTCTCATACAATACGATGCCGGAGAAGCTCTCGCTTCTGGAGAGGCTTGGGGCGGTACTCCACTTCGTTGATGGGGACAGGATGAAGGTTCACGAAATGGCAGTAGAGTTTGCAGAGCGCGAGGGGATAACCTACGTCTCCCACTGGCTCAATCCGTACTTCATCGAGGGCACAAAAACGGTGGCCTTTGAAACTTACGAGCAGGTCGGTGTTCCCGACTACGTCTTGGCCCCAGCGGGGAGCGGAACGCTCTTCCTCGGCCTCTGGAAGGGCTTCACGGAATTAAGGGATATGGGCGAGATCGCGGAGCTCCCCCGGCTCGTTGCGGTTCAGGCCAGCGGCTACGAAAGTCTCTGCGAGCGTTCGCCCCTCACCAACGGTCTGGCTGATGGGATAGCGATTCCGGAACCTCCGAGGATTGATGAAATGAAGAGGGCGATCAAGGAAACAAACGGTCTCTGTGTGAGCATTGAAGGGCCCGAAACGGTGGAAGCATTGGACTGGCTCAAGCGGGCGGGTTTTCTGGTTGAGCCCACCTCTGCCGTTGTCCTCGCGGCTCTGTGGAAGCTGGTCGAGAGCGGCGAAATTCCGGATGGTTCGAGGGTCCTTCTCCCTCTCACTGGTTCGGGCCTCAAACTGACCGAAGGTATTTAGACCTTGAGGACGATGAACCTTTGGAGGTGGGATCATGGAGGTAAGGTATCCGGCAGTCGCTGGTAGCTTCTATCCCTCGGACAAAGCGCTCATCGAGATGCTGGAGGAGTTCTTCAACGACCTCGGCGAGGAGGGAAGCGAGAGGAGGATAACAGCTGGCGTTGCGCCCCACGCGGGCTACGTCTTCTCGGGCTACACGGCTTCGAGAACATACAAGGCTATCTTTGAGGACGGCCTGCCGGAGACCTTCGTAATCCTCGGGCCGAACCACACCGGCCTCGGCTCGCCGATAGCGGTCTACCCCTCCGGAAAGTGGCGCACACCGCTCGGTGACGTCGAGGTTGATTCCGAGATGGCCAAGGCCATAGCGAAGCTCTCTGGCATAGCCGACCTTGATGAGCTGGCCCACAAATACGAGCACTCAATAGAGGTACAGCTTCCCTTCATCCAGTACCTGGCTGAAAAAGCTGGGAAGGAAGTTAGAATAGTTCCAATAGCCCTCGGCATTCAGGACGAGGAGGTCTCCGAAGACCTTGGAAGGGCCATCTTTGAGGCATCAAAGGAGCTCGGCAGGGACGTGGTTGTGGTAGCGAGCACCGACTTCATGCACTACGGAGCCATGTACGGCTACGTGCCCTTCAGGGCGAGGGCGAGCGAGCTTCCCCACAGGATAAAGGAGTGGGACTTCCGCGTAATAAGGAGAATCCTCGATTTCGACGTTGGAGGCATGTTCAGAGAGCTCCGCGAGATGAACCACACCATGTGCGGGCCGGGTGGAGTTGGGACTGCGATAGTTTACTCCCGCTTGGCTGGAGCGCTTGAGGCGGAGCTACTCCACTACACGACGAGCTTCGAGGTCAGCAGGAGCACCGATGCCATCGTCGGCTACGCGAGCATCGTGATGAGAAGGTGAACGAAAAGGCCATAAGGGGGTTTTCCTATTTTCCTCCATGAACATTGAGGATGCCGTCAAAAAAATCCTTGAGCTCGGTGGAGAGCGGGTGAAGTTCGTAATTCTCTTTGGCTCTCAATCCAGAGGTGAGGCCAGAAAGGACAGTGATGTAGACCTGTGCGTTTACTACGAGGGAAGCCCAAAAGAGGCGTTTCTCTTCAGGATGCTCGTCCTTGGAAGCCTTCCCGAGAATTATGATGTTCAGATTTTTCAGCTCCTTCCGGTTTACATAAAAAAGGAGTGCCTCAAGGGTAAAGTTCTCTTCTGCATGGACGAGACGTTCCTCTACGACCTCGCCTACGAAACGCTCAAGGAGTGGGAGGACTTCAGGAGATACTACTACGACTACCTCGGGTTGGAGGCGATAGAATGAGGGTCGAGATCATACGCTCCAAGATTGAGGAGATACTTGAGAGCCTCAAACTTATTGAGGAGAACCTCCCAGATGATTTTGAGGACTTCGAATCGCTTGGTATAGTCAAGGACGGAATCTACAAGCGGGCCGAATTTGCAATCCAGAACGTGATTGATATATGCGCTGTGATAAACTCCGACCTGAGGCTCACGATGCCGGAAAGGGAGGAGGACGTTTTTGAGGGACTCGTGCGCGCCGGGATAATTCCTGAGGAGATGGCCCACAAACTCAGGCTCATGAAGGGCTTTCGCAACATCCTTGTCCACAGATACGGGAGGATTAACGATAGACTGGCATTTGAGGTTCTCCGCGGGCAGCTTGGGGACATCTATGAGTTCGTTGAGCTGATAGAACACTTTTTACGGGATCAAGAGTGGGGCTGAGGGGTAGTAGTCTGTTACGCAAGTATATTCTTCAAACGCTGAACGAAAAGGCCATAAGGGGCTTTTCTTATTTTCTATCATGCAGACCGCACGCGTTAGAACACTTGAGGATGTCCAAAAAATCCTACACGCTCACAGGAAGGAACTGAGTGAGAAATATGGTGTTAAGCGTATTGGTGTCTTTGGCTCATATTCACGAAATGAGCAGAGGCCGGACAGTGATGTTGACATTCTCGTGGAGTTCAAGCAGCCCGTGGGGTTAATAGAGTTCATACGCCTTCAGAAATACCTCGAAGAACTCCTTGGGGTTAGGGTTGACCTCGTAACCAAAGGGGCTTTGAAGAGACGCATTAGGGAACGGATTCTCAAAGAGGTGAAGTACGTATGAGGGACCCTTTTCTCTACGTTGAGGATATTCTTGAGGCTATTGAGAAAATTAGACGGTATACAGAGGGCATGGGCTTTGAGGACTTCGTGGAAGATGAGAAAACGGTCGATGCAGTAATCCGAAACCTTGAAATAATAGGGGAAGCAGCGAAGCACATTCCAGATGAGTTTAAGACTCTTCATCCGGAGGTCCCCTGGAAAGAAATTGCAGGGATGAGGGACAGGTTAATCCACGCTTACTTTGGCGTTGACCTCTCGCTCGTTTGGTACACGGTTCAAAACGAGCTTGACGATTTGGAAAATGTCATGAGAAAGCTTCTGGAGGGTCAAGGATGAGGGTTCTGGCATCTGCCCCGGCTAAAATTATCCTCTTCGGCGAGCACAGCGTCGTCTACGGTAAGCCTGCCATTGCTGCCGCCATCGACCTCAGAACCTATGTCTGGGCGGAGTTCAACGATAGGGGAGCGATAAAGATAGAGGCCAAGGACATCCGCGTTCCTGGCTTAACCGTTTCCTTCTCAGAGGACGAGATTTACTTCGAGAGCGACTACGGAAAGGCCGCGGAGGTTCTCAGCTACGTCCGGCAGGCGATAGAGCTTGTGAGGGAGGAGGCCGATGCTAACGGGAAAGGAATTACTGTCTCTATAACGTCACAGATTCCCGTCGGGGCCGGCCTCGGATCATCCGCTGCAGTTGCAGTTGCCACAATCGGGGCTGTATCCAAACTCCTCGGCCTTGAGCTGACCAACGAGGAGATAGGAAAGCTAGGCCACAGGGTTGAGCTCCTCGTCCAGGGAGCATCGAGCGGCATAGACCCCACCGTATCTGCCATAGGAGGCTTCATCCACTACGAGAAGGGGAACTTCGAACACCTGCCCTTCATGGAACTGCCCATAGTGGTCGGCTACACAGGTTCGAGCGGCTCAACCAAGGAGCTCGTGGCCATGGTGAGGAGAACCTATGAAGAGATGCCCGAGGTCATAGAGCCTGTACTCGTTGCGATGGGCAAGATAGTCGAGAAGGCCAGGGAGGTAATAATCTCCGACCTCGACGAGGAGGTTCGCTTCGCCCAGCTCGGCAGGCTCATGAACATCAACCACGGGCTTTTGGATGCCATTGGAGTTTCAACGAAAAAGCTGAGCGAGTTAGTTTATGCCGCAAGGGTTGCGGGAGCGATAGGGGCGAAGATAACCGGCGCCGGCGGTGGCGGCTGTATGTACGCCTTGGCCCCGGAGAACCAGAGCGAAGTTGCCACTGCCATAACCATAGCCGGTGGGACACCGATGATAACGAGGATAAGCCGTGAGGGACTGAGGATAGAGGAGGTTCTGCCATGATAATCGTCAAAATCGGTGGAAGCGTCTTCAGCGACAAGAAAGGTGAGCCCGAGAACTTTGACCATGAGACAGTGAGAAACATAGCGAAGGAAATAGCCAAATTCTATCCCCGAGAGGACTTCATCATCGTCCACGGCGGCGGGAGCTTTGGCCACCATTACGCCAAGAAATACAGAATCAGAGAAGGTCTTCCGGAGGACTGGGATACCGCCAACTTCAGGAGGGTAGGCTTCACCGAGACCCATCAGGCCATGCTCAGGGCGAACGCGAACTTCATCAAAGCCTTCGTCCGTGAGGGCCTGCCGGCCTTCTCCGTCTCGACTTCCTCCGTCTTCATAACCGAGAACGGTGAGGTCGCCTACGGGGACCTTGAGGTCGTGGAGAGACTGCTGGAACTCAGATTCATTCCCGTTCTCTTCGGAGACGTCTCTATAGACCTTGCGAAGGGCATAGACATACTCTCCGGCGACCAGATTATCACATACCTCGCCAAGATGCTTGAGCCGGAGAAGGTGATATTCCTGATGGACGTTGACGGAATCTACGACGGCAAACCCGGGGAAGGCAGGCTGATTCAGGAGCTCAGAAAGGGGGAGATAGATTCCCTCCTTGAGAGGCTCCACTGCATCTCTGCTGGAACCGACGTCACCGGCGGAATCTGCAACAAGCTGAGGGAGGCGAAGAAGATAGCCGAGCACTCGGAGGTCTGGTTCGTGAACGGGAAGGTTCCCGGAAGGCTGAGCGGGGCGATAAGGGGCGACGGCTTTGGAACGAGAATCAAGACTCAGATTTAATGTCCCTTTGTTCAGGTTTTCACTCTGGTTTCTTTGACTAATAAAGCTCCTGAAGGTATGGTTGGGAAGTAAGAACTCACGAAAAAAAGCGTAACAGATTATAACTCACAAAAGAAAAAACCTATAAGTCCAGAAGTCAGAGGTATTATTGCAATAGTTAGTGGGAGGTGCAGGCATGAAAAGACTGCTTGCGGCACTTGTTGGGTGTTAATAGTGGCTGTGGGCATGCAAGATGTAGTAGCCAGTGGCAGTTGTACAAATTGCAACTGGGCACAAGCTCATGGACTTCTGTAAGTGTATTCATTTATCCAGACTCCCCAGATTATGCAGAAACGCAACAAAGTTTTGTTTGGTCATAGGAAGTGTGAGTAAGGTGATAATTATGCGAACGGTCTCCATAGCTCGTGGATCTTTACTGGCTGTAGCGGTTCTTTTGATTCTCTTGGGACTAACATTTGTTATTGATTATCAGCTCAACAAGGACGATCCATATTTTGAAGATCCGGATGCGGTTGAGCTTACTTATGGTGTCGCTACGTACTTCTTCATAATTGGAGGAATATTGCTACTTTTTGGTATATTTTATCGCGAGAATGTAAACCTTGTAGTAAACTTAGTTGCTACCGTGTTCTTAGCACTGGCTGTATATACCGGGCATAGTTTGGCTGTTAGCGGTGTGAAGAAAGGCCTTCCATCGTGTGGAAGTTATAAATGGCCAGAGCTTGTTGTATACCTGGGGACATTCCTCTTTTTAGTGAGTTTAGTTGCCTTGGTATTGGTATGGATTCACTTTTCTACAAAACTCTTCAGAGAAAGTGCAGGCTAATCTTTAGTGCCCAAAAACCTCTTAACCTCCGGCTCCATTCTCTCTTTGGTGGTTGAAATGGAGGCTTTTGATAAGGAGGAACTCACGATCATCAGGAAGTTCGAGCACATCGAGCACTGCCTCAAGAGGAACGTTCAGGCGCATGTTTCCAACGGTTTTGAAGATATCCACTTCGTCCACATGAGCCTGCCGGAGATAGACAAGGAGGAAATAGACCTAAGCGTCGAGTTTCTCGGGAGGAAGTTCGACTACCCCATCTTCATAGCCGGAATGACCGGTGGAACGAGGGGCTCTCAGCTCGCGGGCAAGATAAACAAGACTTTAGCGAAGGCCGCCCAGGAGCTCAACATACCGATGGGAGTCGGCAGCCAGAGGGCAATGATAAGGAAGCCTGAAACCTGGGAGAGCTACTACGTTAGGGACGTCGCCCCCGATGTCTTCCTCGTCGGCAACCTTGGTGCTCCCCAATTCGCCGAGACGATGCCCGGAAGGTACGGGATTGATGAGGCCTTAAAGGCAGTTGAGACGATTCAGGCGGACGCTTTAGCGATACACATGAACCCGCTCCAGGAGAGCGTCCAGCCCGAAGGGGATACACAGTACAGGGGTGTCCTGAAAGCCCTTGCCGAGCTCAAGGCCGCGTTTCCCTATCCGATAATAGCGAAGGAAACCGGGGCCGGTGTTTCCATGGAGGTAGCTATAAGGCTTGAGAGCATCGGGATAGATGCCATCGATGTCGGCGGCCTTGGGGGGACGAGCTGGAGCGCCGTTGAGTACTACCGCGCCAAGGACGAGATGGGCAGAAACCTCGCCCTTCGCTTCTGGGACTGGGGGATTAAGACGGCCATAAGCGTCGCTGAGGTTCGCTACGCCACTAACATGCCAATTATAGCCACCGGCGGAATGCGCGATGGGATAACGATGGCTAAGGCCTTAGCCATGGGTGCAACCTTCGCGGGCGTTGCACTGCCCCTCCTCAGGCCGGCCGTGAAAGGTGACGTTGAGGGCGTTATCAAAGTCCTCCAGCGCTACATCGAAGAAATCAGAAACACGATGTTCCTCGTTGGGGCAAGGAACGTCGAGGAGCTGAGGAAGGTTCCGCTCGTGGTTACGGGCTTCACTAGGGAGTGGCTGGAGCAGAGGATCGACCTGCCGGCCTACCTCAGGAGGCGGTGATTTTTATTCTTCTTCCTCAACTCTAGAAAATGCACACCTTTTTAAACCCCTGTCAACAACTAAGACCAACGCAGCCCCACGCCTCAGGAGAGGCCTGGGGGCGTAAGGAGGAATAGACATGATAAAAATCCACACAGTTAGCGGTTACGAGGAAGTAGGCAAGAACATGACCGCCGTCGAATACAACGGGGAAGTCGTTATAATTGACATGGGGATAAGGCTTGACCGCGTTCTCATCCATGAGGACGTCAACATCCAGCAGTTCCCCACGAAGGAACTCCAGAAGCTCGGCGCAATTCCTGACGATTCTTCAATCAGAAACAAGAAGGTTGTCGCCATAACCTTCACCCACGGTCACCTCGACCATATCGGCGCGGTGGCCAAGCTCGCCCCCCACTACCCGGACGTTCCGATATACGGCACGCCCTACACGATAAGGCTCGCGAAGGGTGAAATCAAGAGCGAGCAGTACTTCGAGGTCAAGAACCCGATGTACGAGACCGAGTACGGCGAGATAGTCCAGGTGAGTGAGAACCTGGCGGTAGAGTTCGTCAGGATAACCCACTCCATTCCGCAGTCTGCCATGGTCGTTGTCCACACTCCCGAGGGGGCCGTGATCCACACCGGCGACTTCAAGTTCGACAACAACAACCCTCTCGGCGAGAGGCCCGACTACAAACGCCTGAAGGAGCTCGGGAAGGAGGGCGTCAAGGTTCTTATAGCCGAGTCAACCCGCGTCGCTGAACCAACCAAGACGCCGAGCGAGGCCGTTGCCCAGATGCTCCTTGAGGACTTCTTCCTCTACGAGGGCATGGAGGCGGACGGGCTTATAGCGACGACCTTCGCCAGCCACATTTCTCGCCTTCAGGAGCTCATATGGATAGCCAACAAGATGGGCAGGCAGGCCGTTCTGGTCGGCCGCTCGCTCGCCAAGTACACAGGAATAGCCAAGCAGCTCGGCCTCATCAAGATGAAGGGTGCAAAAGCTGTGAGGAGCCCCAACGCCGTCAGGAAGGTTCTCAAGGAGGTTTCTCAAGCAAGGGAGAACTATCTGCTGATAGTCACCGGGCACCAGGGAGAGCCCGGGGCCGTTCTTACCAGAATGGCCAACGGTGAGCTCTACGACATCGGCAAGAGAGACATCGTGGTTTTCTCCGCTGGAACGATACCCAATCCACTCAACAGGGCCCAGCGCTACGTCCTCGAAACCAAGCTCAAGATGAAGGGTGTCAGAATGATAAAGGACTTACACGTCAGCGGTCATGCCAGCAGGGAGGACCACCGCTACCTCATCAGGATGCTCAATCCCGAGAACATAGTTCCGGCGCACGGTGAGTTCAGGATGCTCACCCACTACGCGGAATTGGCTGAGGAGGAAGGTTACCTCATCGGCAGGGACGTCTTCGTGTCGAGGAACGGCTACATGGTCGAAATACGCTGAACGTCGAGGGCAAAACTGATAAACCGTTGCCCTATTTTTCCTTTAGGTTGCTTTCATCACTCACGGGGTGGTAGAATGGGGAAGTACGATGAGCTGTTCGCAAGGGTTAAAGAGACCGCAAAGGACGTTGATAGGGCAATATTCGAGCTCATTCCTGAAAAAGAGCCGGACAAGCTCTACGATGCGGCTAGACACTATCCGCTTGCCGGGGGAAAGAGGGTTCGTCCCTTCGTGGTTCTCCGTGCTGCTGAGGCTGTCGGCGGCGATCCTGAGAAAGCACTGTATCCTGCGGCTGCCGTCGAGTTCATCCACAACTACTCACTGGTTCACGACGACATCATGGACATGGACGAGCTCAGGCGCGGAAGGCCCACGGTTCACAAGCTCTGGGGCGTCAACATGGCTATTCTTGCAGGCGACCTGCTGTTCTCCAAGGCCTTTGAGGCGGTAGCTAAAGCGGAGGTCAGTCCCGAGAAGAAAGCGAGGATTTTAGAAGTCCTCGTCCGGACTTCCAACGAGCTCTGCGAGGGCCAGGCCCTCGACATTGAGTTCGAGACGAGGGAGGAGGTCACAGTTGATGAATACCTCAGGATGATAAGCGGCAAGACGGGTGCGCTCTTCGACGGCTCTGCTACCATAGGGGCAATCGTTGGAACTGACAATGAAGAATACATCCAAGCCCTCTCGAAGTGGGGAATGAACGTGGGCATAGCCTTCCAGATATGGGACGACGTGCTCGATTTGATAGCCGACGAGGAGAAGCTCGGAAAACCCGTCGGTAGCGACATCAGGAAGGGCAAGAAGACGCTGATAGTGGGCCACTTCTTTGACAATGCAACCGAGGAGGATAAAGCCGAGTTCCTGAAGGTCTTCGGCAAGTACGCGGGCGATGCAAAAGGTGACGCGCTCATCCACGACGAGAAGGTCAAGGAGGAAGTTGCCAGGGCCATTGAGCTCCTCAGGAAGTACGGCAGTATAGACTACGCGGCAAACTACGCCAAGAACCTTGTGAAAGAGGCCAACGAGGCCCTGAAGGTTCTCCCGGAGAGCGAGGCGAGGAAAGATCTGGAGTTGCTCGCCAAGTTCCTCGTGGAGAGGGAGTTCTGAGCTTTACCCCTCTTTTTTGCCAGAATCCATCCCACAGGTGGATGCTCCGCACCAGTTTTCCATTTCTCGTAGGATCTATCCCACCGCTCCAGGAGTTCGGCGCGCTTTTTCTCGTCTTTTATCCGCTCCACGTATTCCCGTGGGATGTAGGCTAAGTAGTGCGGCAGGCCCGGCTCGAAGGTTCCGCTCTCGATTACCTTTCCTCCTGCCTTTTCGACGAGCTCAACCAGCTTTTCCAGTGGGGGATAGTGCAGGTCGTCCTTCTCGCCGAAGAGGGTCTCAAATATCTCTTCCCTCAGGTTGTAGAGCTCAAGGTGCGCCCTCTGCCTCTCGTTGTTCGCCACCGGTAGACTCTCCGCGATGAAGACCTTTTCGGCAACGCGGAACATCTCAGAGATGACATTAACCATCGTTTCCTCGCTCTTCAAGCTCCTGATTCCATGAACGAGGACGGCCAGGTCGAAGGCTTTGAACGGAAAAGGTAACTTTCTCGCGTCCACCTTGAGGGGAATTATTCTGTGCTTCAGGCCCGTTGCGGTTGTTATCTCATCGAAGAAGCGCCAGCGGGAGCGGTCAACTGCAACGACGCGGCCGGTTTCGCCGACGAGGTAGGCGAGGGGGACAGTGGTCAGCGCGTGCGCTCCACACCCAACCTCAAGGACGTTCATGCCCTCTTTGATGGGCGCGAATTGAAGGACGCGAAAGCGTTCGAGCATTTCTATATGGAGCCAGTTGGGAGGTAGTGGCGG
This sequence comes from Thermococcus thermotolerans, assembly GCF_024707485.1. Taxonomy (NCBI): domain Archaea; kingdom Methanobacteriati; phylum Methanobacteriota; class Thermococci; order Thermococcales; family Thermococcaceae; genus Thermococcus; species Thermococcus thermotolerans. Next base: position 1,095,790 of record NZ_CP102602.1, on the reverse strand, counting down.
CTCGTTCCGGGGCGGGATTTTTGAAAGAACTTCTCTTTCAAACGTTCTCTCGTCAACAGGCATGAACAACACCGAAGACGGCTAAAAACGTTCTCTTTAAGGCGTTTTCGGAGAAAAGGTTTTATAAGGTGGGGTTGAATTGATGGAAGGTTGAAATTCTTCTTAGTGTGGTCTCTGACACTAGTGAGTCATCATCTTAGTTACATATTGCACGATTGCATCGTCATGCAACTCTTTTACTCAGCTTTCTTTTGGACAGTTCTAAGGGAAAAACATGTATTAGAATAAATTCATACTTGAAAAAAAAAGGAAGAATAACTACAATAAGTAAAAGGAAAAACTTATAAGCCAAAGTTGTATAATATGGGTTGCAGACGGCTTAAGGAGGTGAACTATGTGCGATGGAAACCGTTGTTTGCAGTCCTGTTAGGACTGCTGATGGTTGGAGTGACGGCAGGGAGTGCAAGTGCAGGCCTCTCAAACTTCCCCTCCTGGAAAGTGGGGCCTGTAGCTTTAAATGGAGTCTATGACCCCACACCTAAAAACGGAAGCAATGTTACTTATGAGGCATCAGGAAAACTTGAATTTGATTTAAACAACCATAGGTTATACGGATGGATATCCTACGATGGCAGAAGAGTTCCTGTTTCCTGGAGGTACACTGTGATTAAATCAATGGATTTCGATGGATATGCCATGTTCCCGGCAAGCAGTAGATCACGGGGATTAGACGTTTTGGAATCGGTTGTTTACGCCAATGGTACCGTCTGGCTTTTTGCTAGGGATTCAAATGGTGGCTTGGTGGCCCTGAAGGGTATTTCCAGAGAGCTTGTTAATGCGCTTAATCGTGTGCAAGTACCTACTTCTTCAGTCTCGGACAAGGAGTGGCTTTGGATGATATTCACACCACATGTTGAAAAGAGGGAGATACCAGTACCACTGATATCACTGCATCCGGATCGCGTGAGAACCATGTCAGCTCCAGAAACATCAACCTCGCAGAAGACTTTTGAATACACATACACCGTGGGATGGTGGATTTTTAAGAGTACCCTTTACATCGATGTCGCATTGGAACTCCATGGCCCCACTATTTTGGAAGATAACGGAATGTACGGCTTTGATATCATGATTTTGGATGAAGGGGAGATTTCCAATGGGCAAAAACACTCAAAATCTACTCCCCTCTTTGTTGGGGATGATGGAACGTCTTTAACCAGCCCCGTGGAGGTGGGAATAGTTGTGCCCCATTCCAGTTCCCTGTCCCTTGAAATTCCGAAGGTTTTCTTTGATTACATTGGCACTACAACGCCGTCCCTCGATAAAATAGGATTAGGATGGGACATTCTAACCGTTCCCTTTGACGGCTCCGGAATAAATCCAATAAATGCCGTGTCTCTCTTCACAAGTACAGAGCCGAAGGTGCTGTATGATAAGTTTCCACCGGCCCATCCTCCAAATGTGCTTCACGCGTCATATGAGAATATCAGAATATCTTCAAAGTCCCAGTGGATGGGCGGGAATGTTTACGTACAACGTGCCAAGGGCAGTGGATGGGGGGCAATAAAGATATACTTCAAAGCCCCGGTATATTACAGAATATCGGTCACCCAAAGCGGAGGATTCAAACAGGTGGGTCTTTTGCAGGACAGTGTTTCCCTTTCTGTTTTCAATCCATAACTCCTTTAATTATTTACTCTTTATGGTACTTCGAGGGTGATACCATGAAAAAGTTGTGGATACTAATGATTGTGCTCTACGCGGCTGGATTCCTGTCAGGGCTGGTTCTTGAGAGTCATTACTCTACACAGCGAATCATAAACGAGCGGAATCACGCTGAAATCTCGTGTGTGCGGGAAAAAATGTTCATAGAACTTCGTGACATGGAATCCCATTCGGGAAATTCCCTGAAGGCCATTAAAACTAACTCTCCTGGAGTGTTTAATATTTCCATGATGGAACTGGAGCGGGACCTTAGCCGGCTGTCCACCCAGCTTTCGGAAGCGGCCATATACATCTATCCTGGTAGAAGACCGACTGACGAAGCGATAACAAACCTCACGGATACATCGTCCTGCATGGAGTTCATAGAAACTTCTCGAAAGGCTGTTATTAAAGGGGAAGCCAACATCTCTGTCGTTGAGGGGGGCATTACTCTGATTCAGAATTTTGCAGTTGAATGGCTCAACAACGGTACTTATCCCAGTCATGAGTTTCTCCAGGCCAACAGAGAGCTTCAGGAGCAATGTAGGTTGCTACTTCCTGAGATAAAAGGGAGAGAATAAGGAGACAGCCCTCACTCCACAAACACCGCCGGCTTCAGTGGCATCGCGGCCTTTTTCTTTCCTCCCTTGTCTTCCTCGGGGTTTATGATTATCTCGATCCCGAGCTCCTTCTCCATGAAGTCCTTGGCTTCTCTCAAAGCTTTCTCCTCGTTGATGCGCTTGATCTCAAAGGCCCTGTCCTTTATCAGGCGCTGGATCAGCTTGCTGATCTCCTTGCCGTGCTTCCTCATCTCTGGATCCTTCATTAGCTCGGCCATGGCACCCTTGAAGTCCCTTTTCTCCGCGACCACTTCCACAACGCGCCACTTCCACTCCGGGGCCGTGTAGACGTAGGCCCTCTTGGCGTCCTCTATCTTGGCAACCCTGATAATCTCCTTGATGTCCTCGATGAGGTTCTTGACGAACTCCTCCTCGGCCTCGACCGTCTCGTTCCACCACTCCGGAGCCGGCTCCGGCCACTTCGCCAGGCTGACGAAACCCTCCCCACCGAGCTTCTCCCACAGCTCCTCGCTGATGTGCGGTGTGAACGGCGCCATCAGCCTGACCCAGACCTCGGCGAGCTTCCTCAGGACGAAGCGCTTCGCCTCGTCGTCCCTGTCCTCGGTTCTCCTCATGTACCAGCGCAGGTCGTTGAGGATGCTGTAGAATGCCCACTGCACGGCAGTCCTCGTCCTGAACTCCTCCAGGGCCTTGGTGGCTCCCTTGATGGCCTTGTTCAGGCGGTGCAGCATCCACCTGTCGATGTCCTTCAGCTCTACGCCCTCTTTAGCCTCATAGTTCGAGAACTCGCTTACCAACTCGTAGAAGCGCTCGACCTGCCTGCGGAGCTTTCCGACCTCCTTCCTGCGCCAGTCGAAGTCGCTGTCGTGCTCGGCCAGTCCCATGATGTAGAGCCTCACCACATCGGCACCGTTCTCCTCGATTGCATCTATGAAGTTCAGCACGTTGCCCTTGCTCTTGCTCATCTTGGTGCCTTCCAGCGTTCCGAAGCCGTTGACGGCGATGCCTCTCGGCCAGTGCTTCTTCCTGAATATGGCCGTGTGGTTGAAGATGAAGAACGTCAGGTGGTTCGGTATCAGGTCTTTCGCTGAGCAGCGCCAGTCGAGCGGGTACCAGTACTCGAACTCCTCCTTCATCTCGTGGATAACCTCTGCCGGGATTCCTGTCTTCTCCTCAAGTTCCTTCTCGCGCTCTTCGCTGAACTCCTCCAGGAACAGATAGTCGAAGAACTCCCTGCCGAGCTTCTCCGGGTCGAGTTTACCTTCTTCCCTCAGCCTGTTCATGTGCCTGCTTATGGTGTAGTAGGCCATGTAGATAGTCGAGTCGCTCAGGCTCTCGATGACCCAGTCCGGGTCCCACGGGAGCGGCGTTCCGAGGCCAACTTTCCTCGCACAGGCCTTCTTGTCGAGCCACTCTATTACCGCCTCGAACTGCGCCCTTCTGCTCTCGGGGTAAATCGTCATCTCCGCCAGAGCTTCCCTCGCCTTCTCCTTCCACTCGGGGTTTCCATAGTCTATGAACCACTGGTCGTGGATTATCTTGATGACCGCCTGGTTGCCGAAGCGCGAGATGACCGGCTTTTCCGCGAACTCGTACATTATCTCGGCGATGCCCTTCTCCTGGAGCTCCTTCGCTATCAGGTCCTTCGCCTCCTGGACGGACTTACCGGCGTAGGGCTCTATCTTGAAGACTCCCTTGTGGTACTCGGCCTTGTAGATGTTCTTAGTTGCCTCTTCGAGCTTCTCAACGTCCTTCTGGCTCTTCACGCCGAGCCTCTCCGCCTCTTCCACGGCTGGGAAGTCGCCGTAGCCTTCCAGCTTGATCAGCGAGATGTAGCTTATCTCCTCAACAACGCGCGGATCGATGTCGTACTTCAGCAGAATCTCGGTCTCCTTCTTGAGGTCTTCCAAGGCCACGTGGTCAAAGGGGGCATGGGCCGGAACGCTCATGACGACTCCTGTCGCGTTGTCCGGGTCAACGAACTCTGCCGGCAGGATTATGACCTCGTCGCCGGTGACTGGGTTCTTCACGTATTTTCCGATCAGCCTCTCACCCTTGAACTCCTCGATGACCTCAATCTCCCTGTCCTGGAAGGAGAGCTTGTAAGCTGCCTCTTTGCTGATTATCCACGTCTCGACCTTCTCGCCGCGCTTGACTTTGGCCTTCACGTAGGTTGCCTCGGGGTTCAGCCACATGTTGGTGACGCCGTAGACCGTTTCCGGCCTCAGCGTCGCGGCGGGCATGTAGATTTCCTCACCGTTCTCCTCCAGGATGAACTTGATGATGATGTAATCGAGTATTTGAACGTCTTCCCCCTCCATTATGTCGTGGTCGCCGAGTGGAGTGCCCACAACGGGGTCCCATCTGACCCTGTGGGCGCCCTTGACGACCAGTCCCTCCTCCTTGAGCGTCCAGAACTGCCACTCTATGAACTTGCTGAAGGGCGGGAACAGACTCGTCGTGTGGAACTCGCGCGTCCAGTCAACGGAGAAGCCTGCCCTGATGAAGGTCTCCTTCGCGGCCTTCATGAAGTACCTAACGATTTCCTTTGGGTCTTCAAACTTCCAGAGTACCTCCTCCGGCACCTTGTAGACGTCGCGGTAGATGTGTATCGTCTTGGGGTCGCGCTGCTTTATCCTCTCGGCGATTCCGACTATCGGCGCTCCGGTGATGTGCCATGCCATGGGGAACAGCACGTTGTAGCCCTGCATGCGCTTGAATCGCGCTATGACATCTGGGATAGTATAGGTTCTCGCGTGGCCGACGTGGAGGTGTCCCGAGAGGTACGGGAAGGCGACCGTGATGTAGAACTTCTTCTCCTTGGGCTTCTCATTTGCCTTCGGCTCAAAGGCCTTCTCCTCCAGCCAGCGCTTCTGCCACTTCTCCTCAATGGCCTTGAAGTTAAGCTCAGCCATGGCTATACCTCCTCAGAATTTTTTCAAAAGAGGATTGGGAGTCCAGAATAGGGGAGCCGTACGGGAAATCAGGCGCGGTTGCGATTCCAGCGATGGAGAAGACACTCCCCCCTCATTGGCATCGGAGCGAGTAGGATTACGGATATTTAAATCTTTTGGAATCTCTGAAAAGAAAGGTGGATGTGTTTGGGCTTGCGTAGCGTGTCCTCAGAGCTGGATAAGCCCCCTCTCCGCCCTCGTCAGCCTCTTTCCTCTTCCATCGTGAACAACAACGTCGTCCTCTATGCGAACCCCTCCGAGGCCGGGGACGTAGATTCCTGGCTCTATGGTGAAGGTCATACCGTTTTCGAGGATAGTTCCTCCATCGGGACCGATGTAGGGCTCCTCGTGGACGTCCAAACCGAGGCCGTGTCCCGTCCGGTGGGTGAAGTACTCGCCGTAGCCGGCCTTCTCTATGACCTCTCTTGCCGCTCTGTCCACCTCTTTAGCCTCAACTCCCTCACGGACGGCCCTGTAGGCTCTCTCCTGCGCCTCCTTGACGACCTCGTAAATCTCCACGAGCTTCTCGTTCGGCCTGCCGAGGACTATTGTCCTTGTGATGTCCGAGCAGTAGCCTTTCCACCTCGCTCCGTAGTCGAGTATTACCATGTCCCCCTTTCTGAGCCTTCTCTCACCGGGCTCGTGGTGGGGATTGGCCGCGTTCTCTCCACTCGCCACTATCGGCGGGAAGGAGATCCCGTCGCTGAGCTCTCTCAATGCCAGCTCTATCTTAAGGGCAAGCTCCCGCTCGCGCATTCCCACCAAATCCCAGCTCAGAATCTCCTCGAAAACCCTGTCGGCGGCCTTGGCGGCATGTCCCATCATCTCTATCTCGCCCTTATCCTTCATCATGCGGAGCTCCCTCACGAGCGAGCTCAGGGGATAGAACTCGAAGGGGCCGAGGCGCATGACGTTCATCAGCCAGTCAGCGCGCATCGTGTCCTCTATCAGAAGTCTGCCGTTGGAAAGGTGGAGCTCCGCCAGGATCCAGGCGAGCTTGTCGTAGGGGTTCTCTCCGTCGCGCCAGAAGGCAACCGGGAAGTTTCTGACCACGTTCTCGTAGAGGCTTGGAGCTAGGAGCCTGTAATCGCCGTCGGCGCTTACGACCAAAACCGTGAGCCTCTCACCCGCCTCGTGTATCCTCAGTCCCGTGAGGTAGTACAGGTTCGTCCCGGGGCTTATTAGAGCACCGTCAAAGTTCTTTTCATTCATGAGGGATACGAGTTTTTGAAGGCGCATCGGTTTCACCACGTTAACTACTCCGCAAGGCTTAAAAACTCAACCTCGAACCTCGACCGACTGGGCGGGCTGGGCCCGCGGGATGTTCCCGTAAGGGAGAACCACAAACACGGAAGGAGGGAGAAAGATGGGAATGTACAAGTACATTAGGGAAGCCTGGAAGAGCCCCAAGAAGAGCTACGTCGGGGAGCTTCTCAAGGTTAGGATGATAAAGTGGAGGAGAGAACCTGTAGTTGTTAGGATCGAGAGGCCGACCAGGCTGGACAGGGCTAGGAGCCTCGGCTACCAGGCCAAGCAGGGCTACGTCATGGTTAGGGTCAGAGTCAGGAAAGGCGGAAGGAAGAGGCCCAGGTGGAAGGGCGGAAGGAAGCCGAGCAAGATGGGTCAGGTCAAATACAGCCCGAAGAAGAGCCTTCAGTGGATAGCCGAGGAAAAGGCAGCAAGAAAGTTCCCGAACCTTGAGGTCCTCAACAGCTACTGGGTCGGCGAGGACGGGATGTACAGGTGGTTCGAGGTCATAATGGTCGACCCGCACCACCCGGTCATCAAGGCTGACCCCAAGATCAACTGGATAGCCGGAAAGGCTCACAAGGGAAGGGTCTTCAGAGGACTCACCAGCGCCGGCAGGAAGAGCCGCGGCCTGAGGAACAAGGGCAAAGGAGCTGAAAAGGTCAGGCCCAGCATAAGGGCCAACAAGGGCAAGGGCAAGTGATTTTTCAGCCCTTTTCTCTTCGTTTCGGTCTCTCTTCCAATTCACTGGGGACTTCTTGAAGTATCTCTTTCTTGAGTTCTTCTAATGATTTGTTGGGGGTTTCTTTCCAAGTTCTTCAAGAACTTTCGGGGGTTCTTCATAGCTATCGCCGACACACCTGAGACGGTTACCTTTTAAAGCACCGGCTCCAATTCTCTCCGGTGAGAGCAATGGGGAAGATACGGGCGCATCACGTCAGGATTACCACCTTCATACACGCCACCGAGGACGAGGACAAGGTTCTTGAGGCGATAGGGACGTTCATCCCCGAGGAGATAGACGACGAGGACGTCATCTTTGACATAGACGAGACCACTGGATTCTTCGGCAACCCCATCAGGGTCGTCAACGTGGAGATAAAGCGGAGCAGGGCCGTCAGGAAGTTCATTGACCACTTCAAGGAGCTGCTGAGCGAGGGGGACAGGCGCTACATCATCGAGAACCTCGATGAGAAGGTGGACGAGGAGGGAACACTCTACGTGAGGTTCAACAAGCAGAAAGCTTACCTCGGCGAGCCGGAGATAGACGAGGGCGGCGACACCATCCAGGTCAAGATAAAGGTCAAGGCCTTCCCGATGAGGAAGGAAGCGGTCGTCAAAGCCGTCAGGGAGTGGTTAGGGGAATGATGCCGGAGAGTGGGGGAAAATTCAAGGCCGAAATGGAGGAAGTTTCCTTCTCGCGAGACTACTTTATCGAGATGGACGTTAGAGACAGGGAAGCCTACGAATTGGCCAAAGAGTGGTTCGACGAGGTGGTCTTCACCAAAAAGCTCGTCCTTGAGGGCTCCCCAGACTGGGGGAGTCTTAAGGAGGAGATTAAATCTCTTCGCGAGACCTACGGTAAGGTCGCCCTTCTGGTAGTCACCAAAAAGCCGAGCCTCATCCGAGAGGTAAAGAACCGCAATCCGAAGGCGTTAATCTATGTCCATGGAGGAGACATGAGGGTGAATCGCTTCGCCCTTGAGGCGGGTGTTGATGCCCTCATAAGCCCCTGGCTGGGGAGGAAGGATCCGGGTTTCGACCACATCCTGGCGAGGATAGCGGCCAGGAGGAATGTCGCGATAGGATTCTCTCTGGCACCGCTCCTTACGGCCAATCCCTACGAGAGGGTTCAGCTCCTCCGCTTCATGACCAAAACCTGGCAGCTCGTTGACAAGTACTCGGTTCCGAGGTTCATCACGAGTTCCGCTGAAAGCAGATGGGAGGTCCGCTCCCCGAGGGATTTAATGAGCCTCGGGATAAACCTGGGAATGGAGATCCCTCAGGCGAGGGCGAGCCTGAACTTTTATCCGAGAAGGATTCTGTCAAAGTTAAAGTGAAAGTTAAAGTGGAGAGGGCTCATTCTTCCAGAGCCGGGAACAGTTCGGGCTCGTAGTCCTCAAGCTTTCTGTCGAGGTAGTCCTCGTAGCCCCTGATGTCGAGCAGTCCGTGTCCGCTCAGGTTGAAGAGTATGACCTCTTCTTTCCCTTCAGCTTTTGCCTTCAGCGCCCTGTCTATTGCTCCCTTTACGGCGTGGGCGCTCTCCGGTGCAGGGATTATTCCCTCCGTCCTGGCAAACAGGTGGGCCGCCTGAAAGACCTCGTTTTGGTGATACGCTACCGGCTTGACGATACCGTGGTTTATGAGCACGCTGAGCGTCGGGGCCAGGCCGTGGTATCTCAGTCCTCCGGCGTGAATCGGCGGGACGTAGTAGGTGTGCCCGAGAGTGTGCATCTTCATCTTTGGAGTGTATCCACCGGAATCGCCGAAGTCGTACTTGTAGACACCGCGCGTCATGCTCGGTGCAGCTTTGGGCTCAACGGCTATGAACTCGTAGTCGGCCTTTCCGCTCAGAACATCTCTGACGAAGGGATAAGCCAAGCCGGCAAAGTTGCTCCCGCCGCCGACGCAACCGATTATAACGTCCGGCTCCTCGAACTCCTTCATTTGCTCCTTGGCTTCCAAACCGATGACCGTCTGGTGCATGAGGACGTGGTTTAAGACACTTCCAAGGGCGTAGCGTGCCTTTTCATCGCGGAGAACGTCCTCGATGGCCTCGCTTATCGCTATTCCGAGCCCTCCTGGATGGTCTGGGTCTTCCGCCAGGAACCGCCTCCCCACCTCTGTCCTGTCGCTCGGGCTTGGATAAACCTCGGCGCCGTAAAGGCGCATTATCGTCTTCCTGTAGGGCTTCTGGTAATAGCTGGCGCGGGCCATGTAAACCCTTATTTTCAGTCCCATAAGCGCCCCGGCCAGGCTCAAAGCTGTTCCCCACTGACCCGCCCCCGTCTCGGTAACGAGCCTCTCTATTCCCTGTTCCTTCGCGTAGTATACCTGGGCCAGCGCGGTGTTTATCTTGTGGCTCCCCGTTACCGTTGCTCCTTCATACTTGAAGTATATCTTAGCGGGCGTTCCAAGGGCCTTTTCCAGGTTGGTCGCACGGAAGAGCGGCGTTGGCCTGCCTATTTTCGCGTAGAGCTCGCGCACCTTCTTTGGTATCTCGATGTACCTATTGGAGCTCATCTCCTGCTTCACCAGCTTGGCCGCGAAAATTCTCAGCAGTTTCTCCGGCCCCATCGGCTCTTCTGTCTCCGGGTCGAGGGGCGGGGCCAGCTCCTCTGGCAGGTCTGGCAGTATGTTGTACCACTTCTTGGGTATCTCCGAATCCTGCAGAACGGCTTTCATTCTAACACCTCCTTTTCAAGGCTCTTCTGGTTGAAGAACCAAAGAAGTCCCAAAGGATGAGGGAATAAGAGCTTGACTAACTTACTCTTCAATGCGCTAGGCGCGCCAAAAGCAACCCCTCCTCAAGTTAGCGCCAAAAACAACCCCTCCCTTGATGGGGTGAACTAACTGGGAAGCTCAGAATGGAACCTTCAAAGCCAAAAACAATCACTCCTGCCAGTCATGGTGCATCAGGTGGGAGGGGTCAAACTGCATTAAATCCTTTTCGGTTGGAATATTGACGATAAGACAGCATTCACGCTCTCAACGTCCCCTTTAACAGCCACGACGACGAAATATCTTCCGCGCTTAAAGCAGATAGAGGTGGCCCTCCAGTCTGAAGTTTCGAGCAGGTAGCGGGCGTACCCGCACTGCTCCGGGATCCCGTACACGAGAACCGCTACCTTGAGACTTTTTCCTCCCGTCGAGGCTATCGAAAACTCCCCTCCCGAGAGGGCCCAGGGAGCGGCCTTCCACTCGGTGGGTTTTAGGGAAAAGGTATCGTTGAGCTCTTCTATTACGGCACTCAGGACTTCCTCCGGCGTTACCCCATCCACTTCGCGGCCGTTCTCCAGTCCGCAGGGCGAAAGTTCCTCCGCTGCCTTTTTGACTGCCCCCGTTTCCCCGCTCAGCACGAGGATTTTCTTTCCCTTCAAGGCCACGTAGTATGAATTTCTGTTTCTTGTCCAGAGCGACCACCTGCAGTCCCCCCTTTTCCCTTCCGCTTTCTTCACGTATCCTGTGCCCCTTAGCTCAACCCCTATATTGTGGTAGGTGTTTTTTATCCACTCGTCGGGCCACTCCGATAGAACGAGCCTTCCAGTTTTCACCTCACTGCTTGAACTCCAGTTGAAGCGGTATCTCTCGAATATTGGCGGCTCGCTCACGTTCCAAAGGTAATCATCGTGCCAGCGAAGCGCAAATTCCTTAACTCCCGAGCAGGAACCTCGCGTCGAGACCACCGCGAGACCTCCGCCCAGAACCCTCGTCTTTGCAAGGTAAATGCACTCCTCTCCCCTGATGAAGAGATCATCCTCCAGAATGCCGGAGTATGTCCCGTAATCCTCCACGAGCTTGATGTATCCCTTCGATTCGATGCGTTTTGTGGCATTGTTGTAGGCCTTGTCCACCTTTCCACGAGGCTCGTAGATGGTCACGAAATCGCCAAGGAGTGGGAGCTCAACCCTCATCGATTTCCATGCGGCCCCAATGACCCGTACCGTGGAGTTGCCGAGTACCTGGTTGCATGAATACATGACGTCGGCCGCTCCCTCAATTGGCCAGGCATCGCCGTTCCCCTCCCAGCAGCCGGTTATCTGGTGGAGGCCGAATTCGACGTTTGGCCCGGTCACGAGGGGAGGTGTTAGGAGGGCCATTGAGACGAGTGAGATGACCAAAAACGGCGCCAGCATGTGGGGCTTTTTCCCGTAATATTTCCAAAAAATTGCCTGGGGAAGGAGAACGGCGGAGATGAATAGAACAGCACCCAGGGTGAAATGGATCTGAACGGCTATCCAGGCGAGAAAGGATATAATGACCGAAAGAGCGATGGAAATGGTCAACTTCCTGACCACGGCCATCCCTGCAATTGTTACGTTTTCGTGGGTTATAAGCACTACCATCGTTTCAAAGTATTTTGAAGTGGTTTCCGCAATGGTTATTAGCGATTAACCCCAGTTGTTTTGATGGTCTATGCTCCGGCTGGAAGTCTACTGCGGCGAGGGCGAGGGTGAGAAGGTTAGGGAGGTTCTGGTTAAGTGGGGCCTCCAGTTCTATGCAGAGGAGGTGCAGAGCAACGAGCACCGGGCGCTTAAATTCACGGTTCTCGTGCCGGATTTCGTGATTAACGACGTCGTTGACGAGCTGATGAAGGCGGTGGATCTTAGAAAGGGACACTCCTCGATAACATGGACCCCGGTCAGCGGAAAGTCGGTGAAGTATGCGAACTCGGTAAAGTCCCTTAAAAAGTTCAAGCGCCGCTGGAGTCTTGCCGCCATAGAGGGACTCATCGAGAACGCCAACAACCAAGCCCAGGTCGATCCGATTCAGCTCACCCTCGGCGCGGTTGCCTCGATAATAGCCCTCTTCGGCTTGATAAACGACAGCATAGTGATGATAATCTCCGCGATGCTCCTCTCGCCGATCCTCGGCCCGCTCTACGGCTTCTCCCTCAACATCGTCATGGGCAAGGGGCGAGATGCCCTCGATGCCGTTTCCTCAATTCTAAAGCTCCTCGGCGTCATATTCCTGTCGGCTCTCCTTGCCTCCCTAGCCCTCAGGTTTGCTGGCTCGATGCCCGCTCAACCAACCCACGAGATACTCGTCCGCGGCGATTCCGGCCTCGTCTACATTCTCCTCGCCATAATCCTCGGTTACGCGGGAATAGTCGCCATAGTCAGTAGAGTCCCGGAGATTCTAGCCGGTGTTTCAATCGCCGCCGCCCTCGTTCCCCCGACAACGGTCATAGGAATTTCCCTCGCCATGGGCTGGTGGGACGTTTTTGCCGGCTCGCTTGTGCTCACCGTGGAAAACGTCCTCGGCCTTCTCAGCGGTTCTCTCCTCGGCCTCTACATCCTCAACGTCTCTCCACGGAGCTACTATGAAAAAAGGGCGGCAAAGCTCTACACGAAGAGAACCATGCTTGTCCTCGCCCTGATGCTCGCGGCGCTTGTACTTGTGGAGCTCCTGAGTTAGGCCACCTCAGTCTGTTCGTAGACAGGTTTTCCCTGCCGGTGCTTGACCAGAAGGCCGTAGAAGAACTCCTTTAAGTCGGAGCTCATGTCGTCGTCGAGGAGCAGATCCGCCCTACCGGGGTAATCTTTCTCTGCTTTGGTTATCAGGAGGGCTATCTGGGGGGCCAGATGTTCGAGGAGTGCCCTAACGAGCTCGGGATAGACATCCTCTTCCAGCTCTTCATCCGATTCAATACCGAGATAGACGACGAAGCCTTTCATCTGAACCACAAGTACGAATTCCTCCTCACTAAGCTCAAAGAACGAGAAGTTATAGCCCTTGGAGTCTGTTCTGGCAAGAAGGACGCCCCTTATTGAAAGGGTTACCGGTTCATCGTCTATCTCAAACACGAGGTCTTTAGCCAGCTCTCTGGTGGTTATTGCGTAGAGTTCCTCCATTGGCATAGGGCTAACTTCTCTCCAAGAAATAAAAGAATTTCGCGTCACGTTTTTAACGATGACGTTCAAAGAGATTACGGTGGTGTCATGAAGATTACACGGTTTGGAGTCTCGGTTCCGAGTGAACTGCTTGAAAAGTTCGACCGTATAATCAATGAGAAGGGATACGTTAACAGGAGCGAGGCCATACGGGACATGATGAGGGATTTCATAGTCCGACACGAATGGGAGGAGGGAGACAGGGACGTTGCCGGTACAATAACCATAGTTTACAACCACGACGAGGCCGATGTCGTGAAGGAACTTCTGGATTTACAGCACGACTACGTTGACGAGATAATTTCAAGCCTCCATGTCCATATGGACGAACACAACTGCCTTGAGGTGGTCGTGGTAAAGGGCAAGGCCACTCGGATAAAGGAGATAGCCGAGAGGCTGATAAGCCTCAAGGGGGTAAAGCACGGAAAGCTCGTGATGACGACCACCGGGAGGGAGCTGGTCTAATAAAATTTAGGGGGTGGTGAATATGAGGCTCTTCTCCTTCCTATCCTCCCTTCTGGTGGTTCTCTCCTTCGCACTTCCATGGTTCCGCTTCAATGGTGGTGAGATAACCTTCCTTGGTATCCTTCGTGAAGTCCTGACGATGCCCGGGGGCTTTAACGGGGCCTTCTGGTGGCTCAATCCAAACAGCACCGCGGGCATGTTTACCTTCATAGCGTTCTTTGCGGGAATATTTATGATACTCGTCGGCGTGCTCTTCGGCGTTCTGGGGGGAAGGGTCGGCCCGGGAGTGGGTACGGTGGGGGTGCTGGTGTTTACCCTCACATCATGGTACGTCTACGGTTCGGGCTATTTTGAGGTCTTGGCAGAGGGATACATCATAGCCCTGCTGAGCTTTGTTGTGGGTTTTGTGGTAGCCGGCGGCGAAAAGCTTTAGCCCACAACCTCGACCACATCGCCGTTCCCCGGCGGCAGGACGGACATGATGTCCTCTTCCCTTACCTTGTACCCCCACTTTTCAAGGATGTGCCTGATTTTCTTTACAAGTTCGCTCTTCTTCAGCGAACCCGGCCGGATCACGATGTACCTGTCCGTGTGGGCTTTTATGGCCTCAACCGGCGCGCAGACAACGAAGTCTTCGCCCTCATAGTTGATTACACCGACGGCGAGCTTGAGAGGTAGCCCGTGGAGCCAGTTCCTCTTGCCGTAGACCATGAAGGCCCCCTTGCCGAGGTACTCGCCGCTTGGGGTCTGTTTGGTGACCTGGTTCGGATACGCCCAGTAAGCATCTTCGCTGTAAACCCCCCTGCTCCAGGCCTTGCTCATCGAAACCGCGAACTGACAGGCCTCGAAGATGGTCTTCTCCCCTGCCTTCTGGCCGTCCTTGATGACGACGTGCGGAGCGCCGTAAACGTCGGCGTGGCAGTAGAGGTCGTTCTCGGTCATGTGTCTCTTTATGAGGATCTCGTTGGTGCTTGCATCTTTTCCAGCCAATACGAGAAAGCCCTCGCTCGAAACGAACCAGCGGAACTTTTCGAACCACTTTTTCTTTCTCCGCTCTATCCTCTTAACGCTCAGCTCTTTCTTCATCTCCTCCTCGATGAGTCTCTCCACCTCTTTGAGCTTCCGCTTGGTGTCCTCGTAGGCCTTCAGAGCACCCTCGTACTTGTGGCGGAACTTCTTGGCCTTCTCATAGTAAACCTCGGCGTTCTCGCCGATGCTCCTGTTGAGATACAGTCTGACCTTCTTTCCATCTAGCTCTACCGTTACAGCTTTCTCCTTCGGATCAATGCCCTTTACCATGAGAGCGATTTTGTTGCCCGCCTTCTTGCCCTCATCTATGCGCTTCTTGAACTCGTCCCAGCCGAGCCTCTCTGTGGCTTTTCTGAACTCCTCCAAAAGCCTCTCTATGAGGGCGTAGTTTGCGTAGATCAGGTCGCCTATCTCCTGGTTTACCTTCGCCCCTTCCTCAAAACCCTTCAGCATCTCCTCCTGCTTCCTGAGCGTCATGAGGAGCTGCCTCTTCTTGGCTTCGAGTCTCTTCGTCTGCTCGGCCCTCGCTTTCTCAAGGGTTATCTTTCCAAAGTACTCGTCGAGGGCCTCGCTGAAGGTTTTAAAATAGCGCTTCTCAAGCCCGTCGTAGATTTTCAGGTCGATAGGAACGACGTCGTGCATTTTTCCGTCCTTGAAGACTATGCTGGGCTTTGGCTCGTCGTTGAAGGTCTTGAGCATCGCCTCGTATATCCTCAGCAGGTCATCATCGCTCAGCTCTTTAACGGGGGTCGTCTTGTCGAAGCCTGCCCTGATGGAAATCTCCTCCGCGTACATGCCACCCATGTTGAGCTTCCTTGCTAAAGCACGGACGAGCTCTAACTCCCCATCTTCTCTCATGAGCTCAAGGAAGCGCTCCTTCGAAACCTCAAGCGGGTTCTCCCTCGCCGGTGGAAACCTGTATTCGGCCTTCGGCTTTATCGCCCTGTCCTTGTATTCCTCGTAGCGTAATGCCGCAACAATCTTGTTCTCCCCATCAACGAGTATGACGTTGCCCCTCCGGAAGAGCTCGCCGATGAGCGTGTAGTTCCCCACCCTGACCTTTACTATCCTGTCGAAGCCGTGCTGCTCTATTGCGTCTATGAAGCCCCCTGAGAGGTGCTTCCTGAGGAGCATCGTGAAGCTTGACGGCTGTTTCGGGGCCTCCTTGATGTAGCTGGTCAGGTGAAACCTCCTGCCTGCTTGGAGGATTAGGTCGGCCCGCCCTTCCTTTGTGCGGAGCTTTATTCTTATCTCGTCGCCTTCGTGATAAATCTTGTCAACGCGAGAACCGACCAGCCACTGAAGTTCCCTCACTATGTAGCGGATATCGACGCTGCTCATCTCTTCCTTCATCATCTCACCCGTTCAGGGTTGTTTCTTCCCCTTTAAACTCCTTCGCTGTCCCGAGATGTGCACGGGCTCAACTCTGTTCCGGATAACGTTAAATACTCCAAGTGCAATAACACTCCCGGTGATACAGAATGAAAGGCTACTTCACGTTCGTCCTCCACACCCACCTCCCCTACGTCCGGAAGCACGGCAGATGGCCCTTCGGCGAGGAGTGGCTCTACGAGGCGATGAGCGAGACCTACCTCCCCCTCCTCATGGAGTTTGAGCGCCTCCGTTCTTCGGGCGTCAGGTTCCAGCTCGTGGTAAACATAACTCCAGTTCTGGCCGAACAGCTGGCCGACGACTACATCAAGGCCGAGTTCGAGAGGTACCTCCTCCGGAAGATTGAGACCACCGAGGAGGACCTGAAATCAGGCAGGTACGATGAAAAGGCGGTTAAAGCCTCCCTCGACCACTTCAGAAAGGTTTACGACTACTGGAGGGCGATAAACGGCGACATCATCGGTAAGTTCCGCGAGTTCCAGGATGCGGGATACATCGAGGTGATAACCTCCGCGGCAACGCACGGCTACCTGCCACTCCTCGGCAGGGACGAGGCGATAAGGGCCCAGCTCGCCAACGGCATAGCCACCTACGAGAAGCACTTCGGCAGGAGGCCAAGGGGAATATGGCTCCCGGAGTGCGCCTACCGACCGGCCGGGGAGTGGGAACTTCCCGATGGGAGGAAGGTGGAAAGACCCGGCATAGAGAAGTTTCTGGAAGAGTTTGGCATCGAGTACTTCTTCGTTGAGAGCAACCTGATCGATGAGGGCCCCGTGACTAGGGGCTACGGTGAAATCCCCCTGTACAGCGGAGAAAAGAGCACGCTGAGGCCCTACTGGGTCAAGGGTTCCAGCGTGGCGGTCTTCGCCCGCAACAGGGAGACGGGCCACCAGGTCTGGAGCGCGCACTACGGCTATCCCGGCGACTTCTGGTACAGGGAGTTCCACAGGAAGGCCCCTGAGAGCGGCGGCCAGTACTGGCGCGTAACGGGAAAAAACGTTGACCTCGGCGAGAAGGAATTCTACGACCCGGATAAAGCGATGGAGCGCGTTGATGAGCATGCGAGGCACTTCGTGAGTCTGGTGGCTACTCTGCTGGAAGGGCATGAGGAGAAGTTCGGCGAGAAGGGGATAGTCGTTTCACCCTACGACACGGAGCTCTTCGGCCACTGGTGGTTTGAGGGCGTTAAATGGCTCGGCAGGGTTCTTGAACTGATGGCTGAGAGGGGAATAGTCATCACGACCCTATCGGCTTTTCTTGATAACTATAGTGGAGAGCGGTACGAGATTGAACTCCCGGAGGGTTCGTGGGGAGCCAACGCTGACCACTCGACCTGGTGGAACGAGGAGACGGAGTGGACGTGGGAGCACGTCTACAGCGCCGAGGAGAGAATGGTAGCGCTGGCGAGCAGGTACTACGGAAAGGACAGAACCGCCGACAGAATCCTCGAACAGCTTGCGAGGGAGCTCCTGATCCTTGAGGCAAGTGACTGGCAGTTCCTCATAACAACGGGTCAGGCCAGGGAATACGGGAAGAGGCGCGTTCTCATCCACAGCAGGGATTTCCACAGGCTGGCAAACGAGCTGGAGCGGTACGTTAAAACCGGGGAGTTCGATATTCGGCTATTGGAGAAACTTGAGGAGAGGGACAACGCCTTCCGGCCAGTTGTGGTTGCGAGCTACGTGAGCAAAAACCCGCCCGAGCTTGAGGAGTACGTTGAGCCACCGGAGGTTCCGCGGGAGGAGAGCGAAAGGCCCGCTGAACGGTCGCGGGAAGTTGTTGAGAGGGCCTACGCCACGGAGGTCGTTAAGGTAACGGCCATAAAGCCCCCTCGCAAAGCTGAAAAGCCGTCCAGACCAAAAAGGGTTAGAAGAACCGGGATGAAGCCGGGTAGAACCTCAAAGAAAGCAGGAAAACATAAGGCAGAGAGGAGTGACCTCCTGAAGATAAAGGGCATTGGGCCGAAAACACTGGCAAAGCTTCAGCGTGCCGGGGTTCACACGGTGGAAGACCTTAAACGCGCCAACATAGAGGATCTGGCCAGGAAAACGCGCATCTCGCTTAAAAGGCTGAGGAAGTTTCTGGCCCAGATTTCCTGAATTTTCCTTTTGTTTCGTTTCGAAAGCCTTTTCTGGAGTTTTGACAGACTATATATGTGGTTGCCATGAAAAAAGTTGAGGCGATTATTAGGGGAAACGACTTCGACCGCGTGAAGAATGCCCTCAAGCAGATCGGGATAGTGCCCCTGACGGCATACCCCGTGCAGGGGAGGGGCGTTCAGGGTGGTGTTCCGCCGTACGACCTTCTTCCGAAGATGAAAATTGAGATCGTTGTGAAGGACAAGGATCTTGAGAAAGTTGTGGACGTCATCATCAGAAACGCGAGGAGCGGGACGCCGGGTGACGGAAAGATTTTCATAATCCCTGTGGAAGAGGCTATTCGGGTAAGAACAGGGGAAAGGGGGAACGAAGCCCTCTACTGAGGGCTTTCTTTTTCACAGGAACGCGTGCCTGTGCTTGTAGAGCATGTAGCTGGCGTAGCCGAGCAGGATTAGCGTTGCCGCTCCGAGAGCTCCGATTACGGCCACAACACCCTGGGCGAAGGTGATGCTTCTGCCAAAGGCTTCAGCTATTCTTGCCAGCTCGGCTGGGTCGTTGAACGCATATACCGCGTACCTTATTGAGAATGCCCCCATGACCATTGGGATTGGCATAACAGCGAAGGACAGCATCAGACCGAGGTTGCCCCTTTTCCTCAGGCTCAGCATGGCCAGGAGCGTTGGGATTATCAATATGAGCGCAGTAACCGCGTAGACTGGTCCGAATATGCCGGATACGATATAGAACGGGACCATTCCGAACAGGAACGCCCTGTACGCCCTGCGGAGAACCTTGACCTCCCCGGCGAAATCGTAGGGGGCGACTTTGGAATACTTGTTCATGGCTTGAACGTCCTTCATGTACTCTTTTTCTCCCATTTTCTCGATGTACCTGTCGTTTGTGTTGTTCTTCAGCCTGACGGCCCTCTTGAGGAAGAAGTTGGCCAGTTCCTCGTTATCGGTTGCGAGGTTTTCCGACAGCTGGAGGAAGTTCTCACGGGCTTCATGGATGAGCCTGAGGGCTTTCTGCTTGTTTTTATCTGAGAGGTTTTTTAGTGAGTTGATTTTCTTTTCAACATCCTCTAACGTCTGCGCGACGTCTCGCAGAATCTCTGCGCTTTTCATGACTACACCTCCAAAAGGTAAAAGAAAAGGGGGCTTTAAGCCTTTTGCTGTTTCTCATGGTGCAGGAGCTTTGTAATGCTCCAGTACATCATGATGAATATTGAACCCCAGGCAAATATAAGGAAAGCAAGGGCTCCCGTGTCCATCTTCACCACCTCAGAGCTTTATCAGCACCTCGTTCTTCGCGAGCTCTTCGCCGTACTTCTTCTTGATGGCCATGTATGCCTCGATGGCACCGATGATGAGGATTATGAATATCACTATCCTAGCCCTGGTGATGAGGCTGATGACCTCAGGCGTGTAGTCGTAGCCAAGGACGTTGGTAACGTAGGACTCTGAGACGCTGAAGGCTCCCATCTGGATGTAGTCCCAGGTGTTTCCTGCGAGGAGGATTATCATGAACAGTGGCGCTATGAAGACCATGATGGGCTTGAACCAGCCGGGCACGTTGATGTAGGCCCCCTTGTGGAGCTCCTCCCAGAAGTTGTCGGGCTTGAAGAGCCAGACTGCAACGATGACGTCGAAGAGACCGAGCAGGACGAGGAAGTAGCTGCCGACCCACATGTCCAGCTCGCTGAGGTAAGCAAGGCTGCTGTCGAGTGCAACCGGGAGTCCGAGGATGAACAGGAATACCCAGACGGCCCAGGTGCCTATCTTCCTCTCCAGGTGTATGTCCTCCTCAAGCATGGCCACGAGGTAGTTGTAGGTTGCTATGGCGGAGGTGAATCCCGCGAACCAGAGGAGCAGGAACCACATCGCACCGAATATCTGGCCGGCTGGCATGTTGGCGAAGACGTTCGGCAGTGCCATGTAGGCAAGGCCAACGCCACCCTTGATAGCCTGCTCCGGGCCGAGGTAGGCGAATGCTATCGGGATAGCGAGCGAACCACCGAGGATGACCTCTGCGAACTCGTTGAGTGAAACGGTGGCGAGACCGCTGAGGGCAACGTCGTCCTCCGGGCCGAGGTAGCTGGCGTAGTTGTGGATGATACCCATACCGAGGGACAGTGTGAAGAATATCTGACCCGCGGCTGCAAGGCTGATCTTGAAGAAGTTCTGGCTCAGCGTCTGGAAGTCTGGCTTCCAGATGTACTCAAGACCCTTGATAGCGCTCCACTCGGGCTTGACCGGTGAACCGAGGGTCAGTGCCCTGATAACGAGGAGTATAGCAAACACGTAGAGGAGCGGCATCATAACTTTGACCCAGCGCTCGATACCCTTGCTAACACCCTGTCCGACCGCTATTCCGAGGAGGACCATTGTCAGTCCCCAGAAGAATATGACCGCCTTGGTGTTGGCCACGTAGTCCAGGAAGAACTGCACCGTGTCCTTTCCGAAGTATGCTCCGGTGAGGCTGTAGTAGGTGTATGCCGCTGACCAGCCGATGACCTGGTAGTAGTATGAGCTCAGCAGCGAAGCGACCGAGAAAGCCAGCATACCACCGATGATACCAAAGATAAGGGCGGTCTTTGGCTTCAGGCTTTCCCTGGCCATGAGGTAGAACATCGGACCGATTGTACCGTGGCCGTACTTGCCACCGTATCTTCCCGTTGTCCACTCAATCCACATCACTGGTATTCCGAGGAAGAGCAGGGCTATAAAGTACGGTATCATGAAGGCGCCGCCACCGTTGCTAGCCAGCTGATACGGGAACCTCCAGAAGTTACCAAGACCGATGGCGTTGCCTGCCATAGCTAAAATCAAACCGAGTTTGGTTGCCCATTGATCTCTTTGTTCCACACAATTCACCCCCGTTCTTAAGTGTATGGGCTTTAGCACCCCATGCATGGCTGTGGGGCATTATGTATAAGGCAAGGCATTCTATAAAAAGCTTTCTGATAGCTTTTTTCGACAAAAGACGATTTACTCAACCGTTAAACCAGGACTATCACCCTCTCGTCATTTTTCTAATACGTCAAAAAAACGTAAGGACTGTTTTGGCATCCTGTCAATTTTGGGTTGTTGCTTTATAAATAATGACGAAGAAATATCCCTCACTTCCCGTCAAATATTTAACGGGCAATGGTCACAGTTGTAACGGTGCCCGATGATTGGAACGAGAGTGATCTGATGGGTGATGACCGACTTCTCGCTGAGGGCCCTCGTTTCAATATAGTTTCATTCATTTTTATTCAATGGTGCCTTTTTATGTGCTCCAATGTATAAAAAATCTTGGATGTACAGCCCTGTTTTTGCCTTAAAATTTCGGCAGATTTTTTCTTTTCGCCGAAAATTTCCGTATATAACTTTTTGTTTAAAATTAACCGTTCTCCTGCCTCCTTTGGCGAAAGGTTTATATATGCAAATGCCTAAGGGTATCTCGCAAATTACCGAAACCCGAGGTGGGAAAAATGGTCGAGATTGACCCGTTTGAGATGGCCGTTCAGCAGCTTGAGAGGGCTGCCCAGTTCATGGATATAAGCGAAGAGGCCCTTGAGTGGCTCAAGAAGCCCATGAGGATTGTTGAGGTCTCAGTTCCGCTTGAGATGGACGACGGTTCTGTTAAGGTTTTCACCGGTTTCCGTGTTCAGCACAACTGGGCCCGCGGTCCGACCAAGGGTGGTATAAGGTGGCACCCGGCCGAGACCCTCAGCACCGTCAAGGCCCTCGCCACCTGGATGACCTGGAAGGTCGCCGTCGTTGACCTCCCCTACGGTGGAGGTAAGGGTGGCATCATAGTCGACCCGAAGAAGCTCTCCGAGAGGGAGAAGGAGAGGCTAGCCAGGAACTACATAAGGGCCATCTACGACGTCATCAGCCCGTACACCGACATTCCGGCTCCTGACGTTTACACCAACCCGCAGATCATGGCCTGGATGATGGACGAGTACGAGGCCATCAGCAGGAGGAAGGTTCCGAGCTTCGGAATCATCACCGGCAAGCCGCCCGGTGTCGGTGGTATCGTCGCCAGGATGGACGCCACTGCTCGCGGTGCCAGCTTCACCGTCCGCGAGGCTGCCAAGGCCCTCGGAATGGACCTCAAGGGCAAGACCATAGCCATCCAGGGTTACGGTAACGCCGGCTACTACATGGCCAAGATCATGAGCGAGGAGTACGGCATGAAGGTCGTCGCCGTCAGCGACAGCAAGGGCGGTATCTACATGGAGGACGGCATAAACGCCGACGAGGTTCTCAAGTGGAAGCGCGAGCACGGCTCAGTCAAGGACTTCCCGGGAGCCACCAACATCACCAACGAGGAGCTCCTTGAGCTCGAAGTCGACGTCCTCGCTCCGAGCGCCATTGAGGGTGTCATCACCAAGGACAACGCTGACAAGATCAAGGCCAAGATTATTGCCGAGCTCGCCAACGGCCCGACAACGCCAGAGGCCGACGAGATACTCCACGAGAAGGGTGTCCTCATCATACCTGACTTCCTCTGTAACGCCGGCGGTGTCACCGTCAGCTACTTCGAGTGGGTTCAGAACATAACCGGCGACTACTGGGACACCGAGACCACCAGGGCCAAGCTCGACAAGAAGATGACCAAGGCCTTCTGGGATGTTTACAACACCCACAAGGAGAAGGGTATCCAGATGAGAGATGCGGCCTACGTCGTCGCCGTCCAGAGGGTCTACGACGCCATGAAGTGGCGCGGATGGGTGAAGAAGTGATTTCTTCCCCTTTTCTATTAGTTTCTGTTCTTCTGCAGGGATACAATGTCGATGTTCTAGAGCTTTTTGCCCCGTTCCTGATATAGCCTTGATATCGCCTGCATCGCGGCCGCGACTATTATTCCCGTCATTATCATCCCCAGTATAGGCAGTATAAAGGCACAGAGGAGCTTTGATATCGGTGTTGTGGGGGTTATGTCACCGTAGCCAACCGTGAAGGCTGATATAAAAGCGAAGTAAATCCCATTGCCGATGCTCAGAGATTCCTGGAAGGCGAGCACCACCCCGAAAACCATTATCAGGGTAAAAAGGCCCAGAAGAATGCTTTTAACGTAGTAGAGGACCATTAAAAATTCGTGGAGGAAGGTTCGAAAGCCTATGAGTTCGATTTCGAGCCCTTCCTCTGTTTTCTTCTCCATTCCATCACACCTTTGCCCAGTACTCCTTCTCCTCGACCATGACCCTTATCATCTCGTCCTCGTCCTTGAACATGGTTCTCCGTGAGGGGTTCTGCATGCCGTAAAACTCCATGAACGGGCTCGGTCTTCTGTCGAAGGGGTAGTATAGGTATATCGCCGCCAGTGTTCTGTATGCCTCGGCCATCTCACTGATGACCCCCGCGGAGACGCCCTCAGCGTAGTGGTAGACCGCTATGGCCTTGCTGACGTCGACAAGGTTGAAGTCTCTCTCAACGAGCTGTCTCCTCAGTATGTCCGTCGCCTGCTCTATGTCCTCCCTGTCGAGCTCCTCAACCTCCTCGCCGTCCAGGAGGTGCTTTATCCTGATGCGCTTTACTGAAGGGTCAGCGTTAACCTGGGCATCGTATTCAGCAACGACCCACCAGTCGTCCAGAGCGCCTGGATCGAGAACGGTGAAGTGCTCACTGAGCTTGTTGTAGAATCCTCTGACCCGCTGGTAGTACTCCTCCTCGTGACCGGTCATCGGGTAGCTGAGGTAAACGAGCGGCTTTTCCTCTTCCCTGAATATCAGGTCGAGGAAGACCTCGTAGGGATGTCTTATTCCGAACTGGAGGATGTAGCGGACCTCGATACCTTCTTTCTTCAGCTCATGTATCAGGGTTTTAACGTGGTTTATTGCATCCTCACGCCACATGACCAGGGTGGTGAGCTTGATGTTCTCGGGGTTCTCACCGAAGCGCTCGAACCACTCGGGGTCGTTGATGATACGCCTCCTTACGGACAGGACATCGTCCAGGACTATTATTACTCGGTTCGGCCTCAGAAGCTTCAGATTGCTTGTTGTGAAGCCTATAACGCTCCCGCTTCCCCAGCGGAAGAGGCTCGGTGTTGAGACCAAGTGAAACTTACGGTCACTTTTATCTATTTCCTTTCTTATTCTATTGAAAGCCTCGTCCCTTATCTCGTTCATCAAATCCTGATGGCTTATGGCGAAGTCAAGGACGTTCTTTCGGGTTATCTTGACGCCCAGTTCCTTTCCGACCTCCCGGATGTAATCGAAAACGTGGTAGTAAACGTAGCTCTCTTCGTCGGCGAACTTCAGTGCCTCGGTTATGTACTCGTCCCGCCCGTTGAGCGGCGGCCCGGTTAGGAGTATGACCTCTTTCATTCTATCACCCCACGGCATCTAAGCGTAGGCTTCGGACGAAACCTTTAAATACTATTCCCCTAAACTGGCGTTGTAGAGGTTCTTCTATTCTAAAAACATACCAGCAGGGGTGTTGTAATTGGCTGAAAAGCTAAAGGGAACGACTACGGTCGGCATTGTGTGTAAGGACGGCGTCGTCCTAGCGGCGGACAGGAGGGCATCGCTCGGCAACATGGTGCTTTCGGGGAACGTCACAAAGGTATTCCAGATAGACGACCACTTGGCCTTGGCCGGTGCCGGGAGCGTTGGGGACATCCTCTCGCTCGTCAGGCTTCTGAGGGCTGAGGCTAGACTGTACAGGGCCAAGGTCGGGAACGAGATGAGTGTGAAGGCCCTTGCTACGCTGACTTCTAACATCCTCCACGGCAGGAGGTTCATGCCGTACTTTGGGTGGTTCCTCATAGCGGGCTACGATGAGAGGCCCGGACTGTACTCGATAGACATGGCCGGCGGCGTTACCGAAGACAGATTCACCGCTGCCGGTTCTGGAATGGAGTTTGCCTTTGCGGTTCTTGAGGATGGGTATAGCGAGGACATGGGGCTTGAGGGGGGCATCAGACTTGCCCTCAGGGCGATAAAGGTAGCCACAAGGCGCGATGTTTTCACGGGGGATGGGATAACTCTCGTTACCGTCACGGAAGACGGTTACAGGGAGCTGAGCAAGGAGGAGATAGAGGCTCTTCTAAAGTGAGGTGGTGGCTTTGATAAGGAGAGAAACTTTCGTTGATGACATTCTACGTGACATAAAAGCTGTAATAAGCCAGATGGTTCCGAGGGAGGCCAGGATAACTGAAGTTGAATTCGAAGGGCCAGAGCTTGTAATCTACGTCAAGAATCCCGAAGCCATAATGCAGGACGGGGAGCTCATCAAAAACCTCGCCAAGGTTCTAAAGAAGCGCATCAGCGTCCGTCCAGACCCTGAAGTCCTCCTTCCTCCAGAGAGGGCGGAGGAGATGATAAAGCAGATTGTTCCGGCGGAGGCAGAGATAACCAACATAAGCTTTGACCCGTCCGTCGGTGAGGTTCTCATAGAGGCCAAAAAGCCGGGCCTGGTTATAGGAAAGAACGGCGAAACGCTTCGCTTGATAACCCAGAAGGTCCACTGGGCGCCTCGCGTCATAAGGACACCACCGCTTCAGAGCCAGACCATATACTCGATAAGGCAGATACTTCAGGCGGAGGCGAGGGACAGGAGAAAGTTCCTCCGCCAGGTTGGCAGGAACATCTACCGCAAGCCCGAGCTGAAAAGCGAGTGGATTAGGATAACCAGCCTTGGGGGCTTCCGCGAGGTTGGTAGAAGTGCCCTTCTAGTCCAGACTAACGAAAGTTATGTTCTTGTGGACTTCGGTGTTAACATAGCCGCCCTCCGCGACCCCAAAAAGGCATTTCCGCATTTTGACGCGCCCGAGTTCAGGTACGTTCTTGATGCTGGGTTACTCGATGCGATCATCATAACCCACGCCCACCTCGACCACAGCGGAATGCTCCCTTACCTCTTCCGCTACAAGCTCTTCGACGGTCCGATATACACGACACCGCCGACGAGGGATCTGATGGTGCTCCTTCAGCAGGACTTCATCGAGATACAGCAGATGAACGGCGTCGAGCCTCTCTACCGGCCGAGGGACATCAAAGAGGTCATCAAGCACACGATAACCCTCGACTACGGCGAGGTTCGCGACATCGCCCCGGACATGAGACTCACCCTCCACAATGCAGGCCACATCCTCGGTTCATCGATAGTTCACCTCCACATAGGCAATGGGCTTCACAACATAGCCATAACCGGAGACTTCAAGTTCATCCCTACGAGGCTCTTTGAACCCGCTGTAAGCAGGTTCCCGCGTCTGGAGACCCTCATTATGGAATCCACCTACGGAGGAAGCAACGACTACCAGATGCCGCGTGAAGAAGCCGAGAAGCGCCTTATAGAGGTCATCCATCAGACGATTAGGAGGGGAGGTAAGGTTCTCATACCTGCCATGGCGGTCGGCAGGGCACAGGAGATAATGATGGTTCTCGAAGAGTACGCCCGGGTCGGCGGTATAGAGGTGCCCATATACCTCGATGGAATGATATGGGAGGCCACTGCAATCCACACGGCTTATCCGGAGTACCTCAGCAAGCACCTGCGCGAGCAGATATTCCACGAGGGCTACAACCCGTTCCTCAATCCGGTTTTCAAGAGCGTTGCCAACTCTCGTGAGAGGCAGGACATCATAGACAGCGGAGAGCCGGCAATAATCATAGCCACTTCGGGCATGCTCGTCGGTGGGCCGAGCGTGGAGTACTTCAAACAGCTCGCTCCTGACCCGAAGAACAGCATGATCTTCGTCAGCTACCAGGCCGAGGGAACGCTTGGAAGACAGGTTCAGAGGGGACTCAGGGAAATACCTCTGGTCGGAGAGGGCGGAAAGACCGAGGTTGTCAAGGTCAACATGGAGGTTCACACCATCGACGGCTTCTCCGGCCACGCCGACAGGAGGGAGCTTATCAGCTACATAGCCAGGCTGAGACCGAGGCCTGAGAGGGTCATAACCGTCCACGGAGAACCACACAAGTGCCTTGACCTGAGCACCAGCATCCACAAGAAGTTCGGCATCTCAACGCGCGCCCCGAACAACCTGGATGCAATAAGGCTTAAGTGACCGTCCGAGTGATGCCCGATGCAGGTTCGATGTCCAAGCTGCGGGAGGCTCTACTCCTCCCTTATTCCCCCAACGTGCTCCTGCGGTGAGCCGCTCAGGATAGCGTACGACTACGAATCCGTGGACGTTTCTTCATGGAAAGGGAGAAAGCCCGGTGTTTGGAAGTATCGGGAACTTCTCCCCGCTGTGGACCGTGTAATCAGCCTGAACGAGGGCGGAACACCTCTTCTGAAGGCAAAACTCGGTGAAGAACTTGGGCTGAACGTCTTCATCAAGGACGAGACGAGGAATCCGACGGGTTCATTCAGGGACAGGCTCATCACCGTGGCGGTCTCCTATGGCATGCCCCACGCCGAGAACGGCTTTGTGGTTGCGAGCAACGGAAACGCCGCCGCTTCCCTTTCGGCCTATGCCGCCCGGGCAGGAAAGCCTGCCTACACAGTCGTTCCAAAACTGGTTGAGCAGGGGAAGCTGAACCAGATAGTGGCTTTCGGTGCCAAGGTTATACGCTACGGTGAGAGCGTCGATGAGGGCATAAGCTACGCGGAAGGATTGGCTGAGGGCAAGGGGCTCTACAACGTCACCCCCGAGAGCAACCTCATAGGTTTGGAGGGACAGAAGACGCTCGCCTTTGAGCTGTGGGAGGAGCTGAACCCGACCCACGTGGTGGTCCCGACGGGAAGTGGGAGCAACCTATACAGTATCTACAAGGGGTTCGTCGAGCTCATGGAGATAGGGACCATCGAGGAGATGCCCCGGCTCATAGCGGTTCAGGCGGAGAAATGTTCCCCCATAGCGAGTGAGGTTCTGGGCGTCGAGCCGAGGGCGGAGCCGACCAAGGCGCTGGCGCTCTACGTGAAGAACCCTGTGATGAAGGAGCTGGCTTTGAAGGCCATAGGCGAGACCGATGGAACCGCTGTGATGGTCGGCGAGGATGAGCTCGACCTTGGGCAGAGGTTGCTTGCCGGGGAGGGCATATTCGCGGAGTACGCTTCGGCGGTGATAGTTCCGGCCCTGCTCAAGCTGGCGGAGGAAGGCTACTTCGAGAGGAACGACAGGATAGCGCTCATCGTGACCAGCTCTGGCCTCAAGGGGCACTACGCTGAAACCCGGGAGAAGTTCAGCATCGGAGGGACGAAGCTTGATATACTGAGGCTCCTCAGCGAGAGGGTCATGTACGGCTACGAGATATGGGAAGCCCTTGAGAAGCCGCTCAAGTATCAGGCGGTTTACCAGCACCTCCGTGAGCTTGAAAGCCTGGGCCTGATAGGCGAATCTCATAGAAGGGGCAGGCGTGTATACTACAGGCTGACCGATAAGGGCCGCAAGTTCCTGGAGACACTATCCGAGTAACGGAAAGGTTTTAAAAGGTCTTTTTAAAGCTAAGCGTAGGTGAAGAACGTGGAGCTGGCAATTGAACACAAGTTTTCACTCTCAGTTTACATATGGGGACTCATCTGTGGCCTGGTCAGTGGGGTTGCCGCCGCAAAGTTCCAGTACGGCTGGATGATAGGCATCGCCATGTTCCTGATCATCGACAAGGTAGTCATGGCCCTCATAAAGGAGCTGCCGCCCGACATCGAGGAGGAGCGCCTGATACTCAGGAAGGCCTTCTTTGGCTGGTTCCTGTTCTGGCTCTACTTCACCATGCTCAGCTACACTCTGATGGTCAACTTCCAGCCCCAGTTCTACTCAAACCAGAGCCTGCTTTATCAACTCACACAGAACGGAACGGTGATGGGGTGAGTCTATGGAGGAGCTCAAGAGGGCGGTTGCCAAGGAGGCCCTGAAGTTCATTGAGGATGATATGGTAGTTGGCCTCGGCACTGGCTCCACCACTGCATACTTTATCGAGTATCTGGGCAAGCTCATCATGGAGGGGGAGCTTGAGGACGTTTACGGGATTCCAACGTCCTATCAGGCCAGGCTTCTCGCCCTTGAGAACGGTGTCCCGGTAGTGGGTCTGGACGAAGTCGATGCGATAGACATAGCCGTTGACGGCGCCGACGAAGTTGACCCACACCTGAACCTCATAAAGGGTCGCGGTGCGGCTTTAACGATGGAGAAGATAATTGAATACCGCGCTGGAACGTTCCTCGTTCTCGTTGACGAGAGCAAGCTGGTCGAGAGGCTCGGTCAGAAGATGCCCGTTCCGATCGAGGTCATTCCGGCGGCATGGCGCGCCATAGCTGAGGAGATAGAGGTCTTCAACGCAACGGCAGAGCTGAGGATGGCGAGCAGGAAGGACGGGCCGGTCGTTACCGACAACGGCAACTTCATCCTTGATGCGAGGTTCCACCGCATAGATGACCCGCTCGACCTTGAGATAGAGCTCAACAACATCCCCGGTGTTGTCGAGAACGGCATCTTTGCAGACATAGCCGACATAGTCCTCGTCGGAACCAAGGACGGCGTCAAGAGGCTGGAGCGCTGAGGTTTTTCTTTTCTGCGGGCTTTGTTTTGATTCTTGTTCGGGCACACACATCATCGTCAGCGTTGAAACTTTGTCCAGCAAAGTTGCCCGATAAGGTTCTATCCATTCGTGATGCAGGAAGCTTTTAGAAAAAGCTTTACCAATGAAACTTTACCCTGCAAAGTTTCATCAAAGTTCGTGATTCCCTCATAAACGCTTTTTTGCACGTGTTTGCAATTTCAAAGACCCGTTACGCTCCGGAATTCTCAGATTTGGGAACATTTATCGGGGTTTACTTTCCCCGCGCTCCAAAGGAGCGCTCTTTAGAAAACCCTATTTCCAACAGCCTCTTTGAAGAGAATTCCCTTTTGTAAAAACCCCTCAAAAGCGCAAACTTTCCAAAATCGAACTTTGAAAGAGAATCACGAACCTTGATCAAACTTCGCGCTCAGCCTTTAAGAAAGGCTGGCGAAAGAAAGCCATTCTAATCAAACTTGCAGAAGATCAACGCTGCATTATCCAAAAGCAACTTTAGAAGGGTTTGACACTAAATAAAGCCCTTCAAGCAGTTTCAAGTTTGTTTTGGGCGTCCTTTGGACGCCCTTCTGGGGAGTGAAACACTCACACAAATACAATTTGGGCAATAAACCCCACCAGAAACAAGCAATTTCAAGAATGCACCTCAAATTCCGCCAGCGCTTTCGTCAGAAAGGGCTGTTGTGGTGCGGGGGCGGGGATTTGAACCCCGGAACCCCTGCGGGAGTGGATCTTGAGTCCACCGCCTTTGACCAGGCTCGGCAACCCCCGCGCACTGCGGGTTTCAAAGAGAATAACAAAAGGCCGGCTTATAAATTTAACGTCCGCGAGCAGAGAAAACGGAAAGAAGGAATCTCAAACCTTAATCGGCGCACCGAAGGCCCTGTCGCCTGCATCGCCGAGGCCGGGGAGTATGTAGCCGTGGTCGTTGAGCTCCCTGTCTATCGCCGCCACGAACATCTCGACCTCTGGGTGGGCTTCCTTTATCCTGCTTATGCCCTCCGGCGCCGCGAGAACCCCAACTATGACGTAGCGCTTGGCCTTTCCGTACTTCTTAACCTCTTCGAGAACCTTGATGAGCGTTGAACCGGTCGCTATCATCGGATCCGCTATGATAACTGTATCCTCCGGCTTTACCTGAGGTACTTTCACGTATTTCATCTCTATCTCGAACTTCGGCGCCTTTCCTCGTGATGCCGAAACGATACCCACGCGGGCATGGTCAAGAACCTTGATGAGTCCCTCCATCAGCGGTATCGCCGCGCGGAGAACGGTGATTATGACGACGTTTCGCCTGTCCTTGATTATTGTTCCTTCCGTCTCCTCAAGCGGCGTCTTTATCGGAACCCTCTCGACCTCCATCGTCTTGGTCAGCTCGTAGGCCATATAGCGGCCGAGCTTAACGAGTCCCTTTCTGAACGGTATCGGTCCCGTTCTCTCATCGCGAAGCTCCATCAGAATCTCCATGATGAACGGGGAGTCTTCAAAGGAGTAAACACCCTTCCACCGCTTATCCTCTATCATCGCTCTCACCGGTGGTGGGTCGGGGGAAGGGTTTATTAGCCTTCCGGCTGTTAAGCCGTGGCCTTCTCAGGCTCGGTTTTTGATTTTTCCTCGATTATCCGTCTCATCCATGTGCCGCGCAGGAACCATGCAAGGGCGACTATCGCGGCTATAAAGTTGCTCATTCCCATGCCGAAGAACACTCCCCTGCTCGTGAAGTCGAAGAGCTCCGCGAGGGGTACGGTGATTCCAAGGATTGTTATGGCACCGATGTAGCCAAAGGCATAGCTGAGCGGAATCCTCAGGCCCCAGAGGCGGAATATGCCAAGGGCCATGCTCTTCTTGGTGTGGCCTGCCGAACTGAAGGTTCTGTTGACGACTATGAAGATTCCATTGAAGAACGGCACCGAGATTAGGAAGTATCTCATAACGACCTCGCTCTCCTTGATGACGGCAGGGTCATTTAAGAACACGCGGAATATCTCGACGCGGAAGATGCCGATTACTAGTATCGCGAGGCTGGCTATTGCGAAGTTTATGAGCATCGTCCTCTCGGCTATTCTTTTTGCCCTCTCGTAGTTCTCCGCTCCGACGTTCTGGGCTATCATCGTTCCCATCGCCATGCTTATGCCGCGCGAGATGCTCGTGAGGAAGTTCACCAGTCTGGTGGTTATAACGTAGGCCGCGTAGGTGACATCGCCGAAGCCGAAGATTATCCTCGTGAGGATAACGAAGCCGAAGCTGTTCGCCGACTGACCGATGCTCGACGGCAGGCCAACCTTGAATATCTTCCTGTAGAACTCGAAGTCTGGTTTGAGGCTCTCAAGGCTCAGGCTCAGCCCAACCCTATCCGTGAAGAGGAGGTAGAGCCCTATGAATGCCCCTATCGAGTTTGCAAAGACCGTCGCTATTGCGGCCCCGGCAACGCCCAGCTTTGGAAAGCCCAGCCACCCGAATATCAGTATCGGGTCAAGGATTATGTTTATCGCCACAGTGAGGAGGGTTATCTTGACGGGTGTCTTCGTGTCCCCCGTTGCTCTCACGAGCGCTCCAAAGGCCATGAAGGTGAAGGAAAAT
Organism: Thermococcus thermotolerans; assembly: GCF_024707485.1. Taxonomy (NCBI): domain Archaea; kingdom Methanobacteriati; phylum Methanobacteriota; class Thermococci; order Thermococcales; family Thermococcaceae; genus Thermococcus; species Thermococcus thermotolerans. Next base: position 1,063,666 of record NZ_CP102602.1, on the reverse strand, counting down.
GGGATGCCGAGGAATATTATCGTCGCGTAGGTGAGCGAATATGGGTAGACGTTCTCGCTGACCTTCATGAAGTGCAGGGCGTACGGTAGGAGAAGCGTTCCGATTATGGCCGTTGCCGTCGCGAAGAACAGCATGAGCGAGTAGAGTGCCCCTGCCGAGCGGTTTGCCCTGTCGTACTTCTCAGCGCCTATATACTGGCCTACGAAGGCAAAGCCCGCGGTGGTAAACCCGAGTCCAAGGGCCATTAATGTGCCGATTATTGGCCATGTGACTCCCGGGGCCGAGAGCGCCTCCCTCCCGAGTTTGCCGAGCCAGAAGGTATCGGTTATGTTGTAGACAACTTGGACTAGATTGTTAACAATGAGCGGGCCCGCCAGAACGAGAAGTGTCTTTTCTATGGGCCCGGTTATTATCTCTTCGCGCATTCTCTGGATTTTCTCGCTCTTCATGTGCAATCAGACCGCAATCGAAACGGTGATATAAAAGGTTTATGATGCGCTCGCGGATTCCTCGATTATCCTTTCCATCCAGCTCCCTGTCAGGAACCAGGCGAGAGCAACAACCGCGCCGAGAACGTTGCTCAGACCCATCCCGAGCCACATTCCAGCGGTGTCCTTCACGAGGATTCCGAGGCCGTAGCTGAGGGGCAACCTTAGCCCCCAGAGGCGGAGCATGCTGAGGAGCATGCTCTTCTTGGTGTGTCCTGAACTCTGGAAGACGTTGTTTACCGCCGAGAATATGCCGAAAAACGGCAGTGATGCGGAGAAATACTTAACGACCTTAGCGCTCTCGGCTATTATCGCCGGGTCGTTGATAAAGAAGGCGAATATCTCCACCCGGAAGAAGGCGAAGAGGAGCGTTCCGACGCTAAGGATGGCAAAGTTTATTGCCATCGTCTTCTCGGCTATGGTCTTGGCCCTCTCGTAGAGCTTCGCACCGACCGTCTGACCGACCATCGTTCCCATCGCCATGCTTATGCCGTCAGAGAAGGCGAACATGAAATTGGTCAGTCTATTGGTTATCGAATAGGTCGCGAAGGCCACATCAGCCTCACCGAACTGACCGCCAAGGGTGAAGATTATCCTCGTGAGTATGACGAAGCCAAGGGCTGTGGTTGACGAACCAACACTTGAGGGTATGCCGACGCGGAAGATGCGCTTGTAGAATTCCCAGTCTGGCTTCAGGCCTTCCATCGTGAGGTGTATCCCGACCTTCCCCTTGAAGAGGAGGTATCCACCGACGAGCGAGCCGAGGCTGTTGGAGAACATCGTTGCTACTGCTGCACCTATGACTCCAAGCTCCGGAAACGGTCCCCAGCCGAATATCAGGAAGGGATCCAGGGCCAGATTGAGGAGCACGGTGGCTATGTTTATCTTAACCGGTGTTTTGGTGTCGCCTATGGCCCTCAGGAGGAAGTTGAAGGCGAAGAGCGTGAAGGCGAAGGGTATCCCGGCGAAGATGACACGGGTGTAGTTGAGTGCGTAGGGATAGACGGTGTCACTAACGTTCATGAACTTGAGGAGGTATGGGGCCGAGAGGACACCAAATACGCCAACTCCAATAGCGAACAGCATCATGAGGGAGTAGAGCGCTCCTGCGGCCCTGTTTGCTTTTTCATATGCCTTCGCCCCGACGTACTGGCTCACGAAGGCGAAACCTGCCGTTGCAAAGCCCATCCCTATGGCCATGAAGAACCACACCAGCGGCCACGCCGTCCCCGGTGCCGCCAACTCCTCCCTTCCGAGTTTACCGAGCCAGTACGTGTCGGTGAGGTTGTAGAGAACCTGCACGAGCTGGTTTATGATTAAAGGATAGGCTAGCACTATGAGCGTCTTCACTATAGGTCCACCCACGATCTGGTCGCGCATTGCCTCTACTTCACGCCTCATTGAGATGGCTGTCGAAACGTGTGTATAAAAGCCTTATGGTGGATAAAAGAGCCAGTTCAGGGGAGAACACGAACGTCAAGATTCAAGAAATGTCTATCGAATGTGTAGATTTCATTAGTGCCCAGTTCCTTCATCTTCAGATAGGCGAGGGCATCGTTTATGCTGACGCTTCTCTCGGATGCTACGAGGGCGGCCTTTAGGTAGTCCTCCGAGGTAACGGAAAGAACCCGCACATTGTCTGCAGTGAGCAACTCCTCAATGAAAGCTATCGCCGTTGAGAGATTTACTTTGGCTTCAATTATATTAGCGACCTCGCTTAGGTGCACAGTGGTTGTAGCCACCGTCTCTCCCTCTTCAATTCTCTTCAGGATTTCCATTGCCAGCCTCTTCCTTTCGAGGATTTCCTTCGGAAGGTTCGGTCTGGGCTTTAGCAGGGCGTACAGGAAAACGTTAGCGTCTATGAACCTCATTATAACACCTCAGTAGAGACTTTTCAGGAGCTCTCTTTCAACGTCAGTCCCTTTGATTTCGGCGTCAATTATGTCGAAGAACTTAGAGAGTCTCGGCTTCTTTCGCGGTATTATCTCAATCCGATCATCGAACTCAATGAGAATAACCTCATTCCCCCACCTTTCACGCCAGCTCTTTGGCAGAACAAGCCTTCCTTGGGGGTCAATCCTTTTTATTTCCACAGTTGCCATAGCATCACCATTAATCTATTTGTGCTGGAACAAAATAAGGCTTTTGGTACTGCGGTTCAACTTAGAAAACGAATAGAAAAGGGAAGAAAGCTCACTCGAAGAGCCTCTTGCGAGCCGCCTCAAGGATGAGCTTCTGCTCCTCCTGGGCGACGGTCTTCCTGATGAGCTCGACCGCGTCGGGGTTGGCGCTGATGCTGTCGATGCCGAGCCTGACGAGGATCTTGGCCATCTTCGGGTCGCTTCCTGCCTGTCCGCAGATGCTGGTCTCGACGCCGTACTTCTTGGCGACCTTGATGACGTTCTCGATGAGCTTGAGCACCGCCGGGTGCTTCTCGTCGTAGAGGTAGGCTATCCTGTCGTTGTCCCTGTCGATGGCGAGGGTGTACTGGGTGAGGTCGTTGGTGCCGAAGCTGACGAAGTCAAGGCCCTCCTTGATGAGGTCCTCGATGATGAGAGCCGCTGCCGGAACCTCGACCATTATTCCCCACTCGACGTCCTTGTGCGGCTCAAGGCCGACACTCCTGGCGATCTCCTTGGCCTTCCTGATCTGCTCGGGGTTGGCGACGAGCGGGAGCATGACGCCAATGTTGTCGTAGCCCTCCTCGACGACCTTCTTGATGGCGGTGAACTCGGCCTTGAGGAGCTCAACCTGGTCAAGGCTCCTCCTGATTCCGCGCCATCCGAGCATCGGGTTCCTCTCGTCCGGCTCGTCCTCTCCGCCGGGCATCTCCTTGAACTCGTTGGTCGGCGCATCAAGCGTCCTGTACCAGACCGGCCTCGGGTAGAAGGCAGCGGCAACGGTCCTGATGCCGTCGGCGAGCTTCTCGACGAGCTCGTCGAACTTGCCCTCCTTGATGAACTTGACCGGGTGCTTGCCTATGGTGAGGATCATGTGCTCGGCGCGGAGGAGACCGACACCGTCGGCGCCGGTGGCGGCTGCCCTCTCGGCGACCTCCGGCATGGAGACGTTGACCTTGACCTTGGTGGCGGTGACGAGCGGGGCACCGGCAACGACGACCTGTCCGCCAGCGGCCTTCTCTTCCTCCTTCTTCTCGACGAGGCTCTTGACTATGCCCTTGTAGACGACACCGCGGGTACCGTCAACGGTGACGTAGTCGCCGGTCTTGAGCTTCTTGGTAGCCTCCTTGGTACCGACGACTGCCGGGATGCCGAGCTCCCTGCTGACGATTGCCGCGTGGCTGGTTCTTCCGCCCTCGTCGGTGACGATAGCGGAAGCCCTCTTCATGGCCGGAACCATGTCCGGGTTAGTCATGGTGGTGACGAGAACGTCGCCCTCCTTGACCTTGTCGATCTCGTCGGCCTCGAAGATGACGACGACCCTTCCGGCACCAATGCCCGGTGAGGCACCGAGTCCCTTGAGAATGACCTCGGCCTCCTCAACCTCGGCGGCCTCCTGGGCGGTCTCGGTCTCCTTGAGGGTGGTGATCGGCCTGCTCTGGACGATGTAAAGCTTGCCGTCGTCGGCGTCGTAGGCCCACTCTATGTCCTGCGGCCAGCCGTAGTGCTCCTCGATCTTGGCGCCTATCTTGGCGACCTCGATGATCTGCTCCTCGGTGAGAACCTGCTTCTCAACCCACTCCGGACCGAGGTAGTCGGCGACCTTGACGTAGATGGTTCCCTTGCCGGTCTCCGGGTTGCGGACGACCATGACTTCCTTCTTGGCGATGTACTTCTCCTTTATCTTCCAGGTGCCCTTCTCGACGATGTACTCGTCCGGAGAAACACTGCCGCTGACGACGGCCTCACCAAGGCCCCAGCTGGCGTTGATCATAATCTCGTTCCTGTTGTTGGTGACCGGGTTGGCGGTGAACATGACACCGCTGGTCTTGCTGTTGACCATCTTCTGGACGACCGCTGAGAGGTAGACCTTGCTGTGGTCGAAGCCCTGCTTGGCCCTGTAGAAGGTGGCCCTGGCGGTCCAGAGGCTGGCCCAGCACTTCTTGACCTTGTCTATGACGTCGTCAACGCCGTAGACGTCGAGGTAGGTCTCCTGCTGGCCGGCGAAGCTGGCCTCCGGGAGGTCCTCAGCGGTGGCCGAGCTTCTGACGGCGACGTAAACCGCGTCCTTGTTGAATCTCTGGGAGAGCTCCTTGTATGCCCTCTCAATCTCTCCGGCTATCTCTGCCGGCATCGGGAGCTCGATTATCTTCTGCCTGATCTTGGCAGTGTTCTCCTGGAGCTGCTTGGAGTCATCGACGTTGGTCTCGGCGATGACGCCCATAATCCACTCCTGGAGGGTCTTACCGTCCTCAAGCTTGACGTTCTCGACGAAGTACTTGTAGGCCTCGGCGGTAACACAGAAGCCGGGCGGAACCGGAATGCCGGCGTTGGTCATTTCTCCAAGGTTGGCACCCTTTCCGCCAACAAGAGCGACGTCGCCCTTTCCGAGTTCCTCAAACCACTTTATAAATTTGTATTCGCTCATGCGAATCCCTCCACAATCGTTTACTGCGGGTGATATATCGAGGGTGCATATTTAAAATTAACTATCCAAGGCTGTTCTCTGGCGTACATGAATGAAAAAGAAGGCGAATGTGTTCATTTGGGTTGACGGGGGCTTAGCTATCCTTGCTTTTGGGGATTGAGGTGGAGCGAATGAAAACCTTAAAGCCCTCTTCAGGGAACTCCCTGGCGATGGTGTACATACCGCTTTCTTCGATGTTTAATGGAGGGTCGCTCTCCATTTTGATTATAAGGTCGTACTTTCCGCTGGCGATTCTGTTACGAACCTGTTGTCTGTCCATTATGACCTGGATTATTGCATCCGGGTAGTACAGTCCCGCCATCGTGTACATCTTGGGCGAGACAAGGAGCCATTCCACGGAAGGGTAGTTGGCTGAGGCGTATTCCATCACCTTAACATAGACAGCCCCCTGTTCGTCCCACTGCCCTTTGAGGTGTAGGGCGTCTCTTCCAATTGGAATCAGGAACAGTATCAGGAGCAGGATAGACGCATACTTTCTGCGCTCGGCACTCGTTATAAGTCCGTGGAGAATCTCCGCCAGGCTCCACAGGCCGTGAGCGGCTAGGAGGGCAATCGCCGGAGAGAGGAACGTTATGAAGCGCTCTTCCTTATGGGTTACGGTCATTATTCCCAGCAGTCCCAGAAAGAGCCAGCTTATGAGAAGCCACCCCTCGTCGTTCTTTTTGAGAAATACAAAGCCGGTTATTGCTAAGAACAGGAGGATACCCAGGGTGTTGGCTATCATTCCCACGTAGTCGAATGCTGAAACAGGTGGTGCGTTGGTTACGTACTGGGTGGCCACGCTGAAGGGCTTAAACGCACCGCCATAATAGAGATGCCCCATGTACATCCAGGGCAGGAGGACAAGGATGAAGAGGAGGAACCCGAGGGGATACTCCTTTTTCTTTGCCCAGTCCCAGTGTTCGGTCAGATACAGGTATGCTATTATAACCCCCAGTATCGAGAGTCCTGTGTATCTGGTCAGCACCGCTATTCCCGCTATTATGAACGAGAGGTACAGCTTCATGGCTTCGCCCCTCTTTCTCCCGGTATACAGTAGGTATATGGCGAGGGTGTAGAAAAACGTGAACTCGCTGTGGACGAGCTCGCGGGTGCCCATCGCAAAAGCCAGGGGATTGAAGACGTAGAACATAGCCGCCGTAAACGCCTTCAGCCGGTCTTTCCAGAGCTCCATAGCAAAGATATATACGAGGCCAGCCGTCAGGGCGTAAAAGAACGCTGAGACGAGCCGGGCTGTCTCTAGGTGGGAGTGGGGTGGAACGAACCTAAAGAGAAGCGAGAGCGTGTAGACATAGACTGGTGGACGGTACATCATGTAGACCCCTTGGTAGGTGTAGTTCGTTATGCCCTTGAGGAGATTCCTTGCGATATTTATGTACAGGGCCCCATCGTAGGTGATGGTTCTATTGGGTAGGAAGGCTATGGCTAGAGTCAGGGAAAAAAGGGCTATTGCCCCACTTATGTATACATCCCTTTTTGGGAGTGCTGGCGTCACGTCACACCCTCCATTTACTCCAGGGTGTGTTACTATTTAAACCTTCCGAAATTAAAAATCAGGAGAAGCTGAGCAGTGGATGTACCTTTAGAAGTCCGTTGATCATGTCGATTGCTCTATCGCTGCCGTAGGCGTAGCCGAAGTAGCGGTACATGGTGAGCACCGCATCGAGGGGGTGTACCTCCCTGTTGGGGTCGAACGTATTCTCGATGAAGCTGAGGGTTTTCTCCTCCGCGTCCTTAAGTCCGGCGACGTGATAGATGTATGCCATCTGGGCGTAAGTGGCTCTGGAATACGCGTACTCATACTTTTCTGCCTTCAGCTTTCCGCTGTCCTCCTGCTCTCCTGTCATCCATTCGGCCGCTTTTCTGACTGCTTTGAGGACACTCTCATTGCCCGTAAGCTGATAGTACCTTGCGAGGCTTGAGGCGAGGGCTATGGTGGTTCCGAGGTTGTTGTTCCAGCTTCCGTCTCCCTTCTGCTCCCTCAGCAGCTGGGTGACGATGTTCTTCTCGGTTGTGGAGTTCAGGATTCCAAGCTCCTTGTAAACGGGGAGCATGAGAGCGTTTGTCACGAGGCCACCTTTATTGTCCTTCGGTGTTGTCATAAAGTAGTCCTCGCGTTCCCTGCTCTCAAGCAGATTGAGAGCCCTATCCTTTCCGTCGAAGTTGACCTCCTTCAGAGGTTCGAGGGTGTACGCGGTGTACAGGGTGAAATCATTGGGGGGGACGCCCCACGGGAACGCTCCGTTGTCCATCTGTTTGTACGAGAGCCAGCGGAGGAGCCAGTCTGTGCGGGCGTTGAAGGCATCAACTCCGGTCTTTTGGTAGAGACGTGAGTAGAGGTCAACCACCCATGCGTTGAGGTTGAAGTAGGCCTTGTACCTGGTGTCGAAGTCGGCATAATTATAGCCAGTCCAGAACTTCTCCAGGAAATTGACGAGCGGTGAGTAATTTCCGGTATAGTTTAGAGGAAACGGCTGTTCCATCTTTAGGGTTGGCTCCGGAATAAAGCGGTATATGACCGAACCGCCGTTGCAGAATTCGACCTTGAAATGGGTATCGTAGGGGGCATATTCCATAAGGCCGTATCGAATGAGACCGTAGGAGTACCTTTTCCTGTCAACGAAGATGTAGCTTACGTTGTATTTCCTCATAAGATAATACGCCCACTCGCGCTGGTTTGAGCTGAACATGACGACGTGGTCAGTATACGCCTGGCCCGCCTCCCTCACAGTGGGAGCCTCTCCAAAGAAGCCCTGATAGACTTTTTTCCATATGACAACGTCCTTTCTGTGTGTGTTTCCTATGAGGAGATATCCCATATCCCACCAAACGAGTATTGTGGCGTTTTCAGGAGTGTTCTGGACTATCCACTCGTAGGCCTCCTTATCGCTCACAGTTGGCGCCTCGACGTACTTGTAAGCCCCGTAGGCTCCCTGGGCAAGAGGAGTGACCAACAACAGCAGGATCACCAGTGAGGTTACCCAGTGCTTTCGTGAAATACTCTTTATCCACTCGGCGCCCAGACCTTTCACGTCTTCGAAGGCTCTCTGGATAAACGGTCCGATGGCAGGAAAGACAGCGTCAATAAGGTATTCCGCGGCCATGACGGAGAGGGGTATTGTCGCGTAGGGGTCGCGGAAGCGGAAGGAAATTCCGCCGGCCAGCATAAACGCCCAGGCCCAGAGGACGAAGCCACGTCGTATGCTGTCCCTTTTGAAATAGTATGGGCTGGCTATGGCTCCAAAGACGAGCTGGATAACGCCTATCCACTTGAAGTATCCCAGGAAGCTCACTTCACTCCGCTGAAGCCTGAGGAACAGCTCCCCAACGGTTGACTGGATGAAAGACACCTGCGTGTAGGCTATGAGAGCTAAAACGACCAGGGCGACGAAATAGTGGAGGTTCTTTCTTATGAAAGGCCACAGGTAGGAGGCGAACAGCAGAACCGCGGCCATGGCAAAGAATATCCACCCCCTGTGGGTCAGCATGTAGACCGTCATCACGATAGCCAGAAGGACCAGATTGGAGAGCTTCCTAGATTTCATGAATCTTATCAGGAACAGCAGGCTTACCGAGAACAGGAACAGACCGAGGTTTTCAGGGATGTAGAGACTCGTTCTGTATATGAAGTTGGGGGCAAAGGCAAGAAATGCCGTCGCAAGAAGGGCGCGGTTTTTGTCCCCCGTGAGCTCTTTAAACGCCAGGTAGAAGCCAAACACTGCGAGGGTGCCGTAGACCGCCGGGAGGACGAAGAAGAAGTGATCGGACGGGAATATCTTGTAAAACGCCGCGCCGATTATATGGAACAGCGGCGGATAGCTGTAGGCTCTCAGTCCGATCAGGGAAGGTATATCCTTTGGGATCGAGCCTATGCCTTGGCTGACTATCCTTAGGGTTATGTCTCGGTGGAGATACTCGTCGTATGTCGCTAAGAGAAGCGTTCTGTGGGGAATGAGCCTTATGATGAAAGCGGAGATAAGAAGCAGGGGAAGGTAGAGGCTTTCTCTCTTCATTGCACGACACCCCTCAAATTTTTAAGCTCCTTTTTTTTTAACATTAATTGGTGGTAAAGTGAGGGGGTTAAAAATCTTTAGCCTCGGCTTCTTTTCTTACCTAGCCCTTTCACTGTACGCCAACTATTTTGACGAGGGCTTACGCAGCACAATATATTCACGAGGACTGGAGCCTTCAGTGCTCCTTCTGGGAACGGTCTATGCTCTCGCGTTCTTTGCGGTTTTCTCTTTGGGCTATGTCCTCAACCTGAGACTCCCGCCCTCAATGCTGGCTGTTCTATTTCTGCTACTCTCTTTCCAGAATTTTCCCGTTTTTTTCCTCCTGGCTGTTTTGGTTCTTATAGTGTACCGGCTGGGAGTCGACCCTTTCAGGCTATTCCCCCAAAGCGCCCTCCTAGTGGCACTTTTGATACCCTCTGCTCTATACGCCGTCGTGGGTGTTCCACTTCTTGAGAATTCCCTCAGGTATGAACTCGTGGGTCCTTTGGTTCTAGCGGCGGTTCTGGCGGTTGTTGGAATGGCTTATTCCACGCTTTCTCTTCGCTGGAAAACTTTCCTAGTGGGAGTGTATACCGTGCTGTTCTTCCTCGGCACATTCCGCTCCCTGGTTCTTCTGGTATATCTGGCTTATTTCCTGAGTACATACTTTGATTATCCTCAGTTTCGAAAATGGCTCCCCGGTCTCAGTCTCATTCCTGCCCTCATCATAGTGGGTATGAGCGGTGGGATCCAGGCAGTTCTCGTGAGGATAGGCTTCACGTTCCTGGTTTTCCACAACCTCGTTCGTCTTTCCCTTCCATGGGGTTTCTTCCATGGTGCTCTCCTCTTCAGTAGCAACCCCCGAGGCATGGTCGCTTCATTGTTCGGTGCCTCCACGAACTACACCTATTTCTTCTTTGGCCAGCCAGTCGCTGATTTTGGAATTCTGGGTGTAATAGAGGCTTTTTTGCTCGGTATGTTCCTTAGAAATAGTGAGAGGGACAGAGGGAGCTTTGTGGTGGTCTTGTCTCTTATGATGTACTCACTGGATCCCGGGGTGGATGCGTTCATAATGTTATTTATTGTGGCCACTTTGCTTTTCTCGGTTTCTGAGGACAACATAACATGAAGCGCGGTCACCAATGTCCTTGAATAATCATTCAAGTTGTAATATGGCAGTTAAGGTGGATTATACAACCGTGTGGTGCGAAACGTTTATATCGGTGCTCTATCCACAATATAGGTGAACATTACAACCCGGAGGTGTCAGGATGAATCGGAAGGCCTTGAGTCTTTTGATTGTGGCGGTGCTCGTACTATCGGCAGCTTCAGTAGCGTTTTCAGCAACACCTGTCTTTGCCGCCCCATCTAACCCTGTCAAAGTAGAAACCACAAACAATGCTCATCCTGAGCAATTCATCAGCGGTGAAATTCTCCAAAAGGAAATACAGAATATCCTGAAGACCAGTGACAAAACCGTACGACTGATAGTCGCACCGGATAGAGACCACAAGATGGAGGTATACAATGCCCTTAAAAAGCTTGGAAAGATCGATCCAATAAGTAAACCCGAGTATCAGTTCATAGTCGTGGAGATGCCCGTTTCCAGGGTGGAGGAGCTCCAGAACATTCCTGGTATCCTGCATGTGTGGAAGGACAGGACTGTCAAGCTCCAGGAACCTGTGGCTCCCGAGGATGGAACTGCTCCCAACGCTCCTGCAAGGGACTCCCTCTCCCTCCCAGAAATGTTCATGAGCGTTTTCACCATAGACGCGTACAACGTCTGGACTGACTATGGTGTCTATGGAGACAACGTTACAGTTGCCGTTCTTGATACGGGTGTGGATGTTGGGCACCCGTTCCTCCAGACGACCCTCGATGGAAGGAAGAAGATTATTGACATCTATGACGAGAGCGACGAGGGTATGGCCCAGATATACTACAACACCACCACTCCCGTCGGAGGAACTATCACCGTCAACAAGAACGTCACTGTCTTCTGGGGAGTCTATGCTGACTATTACGGTCACCCTGCATACACCAACTACACAATGGGCACCTATTATGTCGGCAACATAACTGGCGATACATACTACATCGGCCTCCTTCCCGAGAGGTACTTCGACCTCAACAACTTCAGCGCGACCCCCTACGACCCGTACGGCCTGGGCCTCTTTGGAGACCTCAGTGATGTTTATCCGGTTCTTATAGTCAACCAGAGCGGTAACTTCACCGCCTACATAGACTTCAACCTCGACAACAACTTCACCAACGACCAGCCGATGAGAATTTATGACATCAGCGGGGACTACGTCACTGTTAACACAACCAAGGTCAACGTTGCGTTCATAGAGTTCGAGCCCGATGAGGGCTACGCCTACTTCATGTGGGACGCCCACGGACACGGCACCCACGTCAGCGGCACCGTTGCGGGCGTTGGTCTGCCCACTGACCCTGTGTTCTACGGCGTCTACGGCGTTGCACCCAACGCCCAGCTCATCGAGGTCAAGGTCCTGCCTGGAGAGCTCGGCTTTGGAAGAACCAGCTGGATAATCAGCGGGATGATATACGCGACCCTTATGGGTGCCGACGTCATCAGCATGTCCCTCGGTGGCGGCGGCGAGATAAACGACGGACTTGAGACCCCGGAGATATTCTACGTCAACCTGCTTACCGACATTTACGGGGTTACGTTTGCCATTGCCGCTGGAAACGAGGGACCGACAACCAACAGCGTTCACGCCCCTGGGGACAGCGACCTGGCCATAACGGTCGGCAACTACTGGGAAAGCGAGAGGTGGGAGCTTCTCTACGGCCTGCCGGGAGTTATGAACGGCCCGGCCATGAGCTCCAGCAGGGGACCGAGGATGGACGGTCTCCTCGACCCAGACGTGATGGCCCCGGGAACTGCAATATTCTCAAGCCTCCCGATGTGGTACACGGTCCTTTACGGAAACCCCTACAGGTATTACGGATTCTGGAGCGGCACCTCAATGGCCACTCCGCACGTCAGCGGTGCAGTTGCCCTCATGATAAGCTACGCCAAGCAGCACAACATCACCTACAACCCGATAATGATCAAGCGCGCCCTTGAACTCAGCGCCAAGCCCACGAACCAGACCCTGATAGACCAGGGCTTCGGCCTCATACAGGTCGATAAGGCCATAGCCAAACTCGAAGAGCTCAGCCAGGAACCGACCACTTACATCTTCGCGGGCACAACCTTCACCAGCTTCAAGAACCCGATTGAGCAGCCGCTCATCCCGATTTCTCAGGCGTACGTTGACTTCAACGGCTACTTCCAGTACATGTTCGGCTATCCGTACCTCTACAGGGGAGTCTACATAAGGGACGAGTATCCAGGCAGCGTCCCGATATACTTCTCGCCGATGACGTACGAGCCCGGATGGGGCCTCTGGTACGTCTTCGAGAACAAGACATACAAGATAAGCACCAACGTTGACTGGATCATACCGAACACTACCGAGGTCACCATACACGGCGCCAATGCCATGTACATAAGTGACCTCATCGGGCAGTTCTCCATAAACATCGACTACTCCAAGCTCCAGAAGAGCGGCACCTACGTGGGTCTGATTTACATCGACGATCCGGACACCAGCTACATCGATGGTTATGTCGCGGTGACCGTTGACATACCCGCAAACAAGAACGGCGGGACCAGCGCCAAGATCACCGACACCGGCAAACCGGGTGAGGCCAAGCACTACTTCTTCGAGGTGCCGAGGGGAACCAAGGAGCTCCGCGTCACCCTCCGCGTCCCGACGGATGCCAACGGCACTCCAATGGGCAGGGTCAAGCTCGTCATCGCGAGGCCAATGGGCGGCGTTGTCTACGACGGAGTGCCCGGATACTACTACGTCGGCCCAGGAGGACCGCTTGAATACACGTGGGTGGTACAGGATCCGGTTGAGGGCGTCTGGGAGATAACAGCTTACGTCAGCGTCAGCTCCTACGCCACAACCGGCTACGAAGATGCGCACTATGAGATCGAAGTGAGCGCTGCGTCCGTTTCAATAACACCAGAGATCATCAAGAAAGACGTCCCGTCTCCGGCCAACGTCAGCGTTGGGGCTAAGGTAGAGAACAACTACGGCGACTTCAACGCCGTTGCTGTTGGATATGGCCTTGGAAGGCTTGACCAGGCATATGCAATGGTCAGGAACGTCAGTCAGGACGACTGGGATGTCATTGGGGCCTTCTACGTTGATCCGACCACATACTTCATCAGGTTTGGAATCACCGAGCCGGAGGATCCAACGGCAGATCTCGACCTGTACGTGCTGTACTTCCCAACACTCGATGACCTTCTCAACTTCACGAACTATGTAGTATACTATGACCAGATCGGCCCAACCAGCGATGAGGTCTTCGAAAAGTTCATGCCCGAGACGGGATACTACCTGATAATGGTCTATGGATATGACACTGTCGGATACAACCCGATCCACTACACCTTCTACTACCAGGTGCTCGGCGACAACGGTGATGTGACAGTCGACAGCACTCCGTTTGCATTTGGCATGGGCACCTCGGAATCCATCGGCGCTAAAGTAGACCTTTCCGCTCCAGGTACTTACCTCGGAGTGCTCGGACTCCTCAACGCAGACACTGGGGAGACTATGACCTACGCGCCGATGCTGTTCCAGGTAGGCATGCCTGAAATGTACGTGGTGGTGTATCCGGAAGCCACCCTCGGAAAGCAGTCGGTGCTCAAGATAAGGCTCCTCGACCTTGCAACGATGGAGAGGATAGACACTCCGGCAAAGGTCGTCGTGAACGGCAGGGAGTACTATACGGACAACGGTGAAGTCGAGGTGTACTTCACACCTCTCCACATGGAGCAGACGTTCAACATTCAGGTCTTCAGCGACTACTACCAGGACACCTCCAAGGAAGTGACGGTTAAGGTCAAGGAGCTCGCGGAGAATAAGGTTTACTCCGCCACCCAGTTGTCACCCTACGTCGCGGTTGGACTCGGTACGGTCACGGGCTACCACGACACGGGTACGAGCATAGACCTGACGGTTGAGGGTCCGAGCGGAACGACCGGTTACGTCCTCGTAACACTGCCGGTCGATACCCAGTACGTCGACGTTAAGGGCGACCATGTGATCAGCTACTACGTCCTCGACGGCAAGAACGCGAAGTACGCCGTACTGAAGGTCAAGTACGCCTCACCGGTGACTCTGACGATTGAATACAAGACCTCTCGCTGGATCGTCAGCACCTGGAACTACGTCTGGTACATGCTCTACTGGAGGTACGACCAGAAGTTCGACCCGCTCTACCAGAAGGCGGTTGAGCTCGGCGTCGACAACGAGACCCTCCAGGAGGCCATGCACTACAAGCAGCTCGCCGACCAGTACTACGCTGAGGCCGAGAAGTACCTGACTCCGGGCAGGGACAACCTCGCAATAGCTGCACTGCCGAACATCCGCAAGGCGTACATGAACATCCTCAAGGCGTACACCATCCTTGAGAAGGCCGTCAAGGAGATTGAAGCCCAGGGCTGATGCCCTTCTCTCTTCTTCTCCATTTACCCAACCCTTTTAAACCCTCAGGCGTTTCTCCCTCCGGTGTAGCTCAATGATATATGTCAAAGTCTACAGAGTTCAGGGGGAAGTTCTCCTAGCGGCCTGCGATGAAGAGCTCCTCGGGAAAACCTTCAGGGAAGGTGAGCTGAGGCTTGAGGTCAAGGAGCGCTTTTACAAGGGAGAACTGGTTGACGAGAATACCCTGGGGGCCATGCTGGAAGAGGCGACCATCGCCAACCTCACTGGCGAGCGATGCGTCAGAAAAGCGATAGAACTGGGCTACATTGATGAGACAAGGGTGCTCAGGATTCAGGGGGTTCCCCACGCTCAGATGGCGAAGCTCTTTCTCTGAGATTAGGTTTTTAAACTCCCTTCCTCACTCCCTTCCGGTGAGAGGAATGAGCGAGAGGTTCTGTTATAGGTGTGGGATAAGCGAGAGTGAGGGGGGCCCGCTCATAGAGGGGCTCTGTCAGGTCTGTTTCAGAAAGGAAAATCCCGTTCTGCTGATCGATGGCGAGATAAACACGGAGCTGTGTCAGAACTGTGGGAGCTATAAGAAGAGGGGCGTCTGGGTCGATCCCCTGACCTACGAGCTTGATGAGCTGGTATTTGAAGTCGCTGAAAATGCGCTCCTTGAGGTGATAGGGGACTCTCTCGATGAACGGGTGAGGGAGTTTGGGATAGTTTCTCCCGAAGAGCTTGATGAGATTGAGGAACTCCCCGTTGGAAGAGCCTTGATAGCTTTCCAGCCCGTTGACTGGCACATTGAATACTTCCCGGCGATAATAACGTACGAGATTCGCGTTAAGGCCAGACTACACGAGCTTCAACACGAGCTTCACGACGAGGCAAAATACGTCACCGTCTACGTCCGTCAGACCGTCTGTCCCCGCTGTTCTAGGTTCCTTGGGGGCTATTTCGAGGCAATACTTCAGGTTCGCGCCGAAGACAGGCCGCTGACGGAAGAGGAGCGGAAGGTTATAGGGAAGCTCGTCGAGGAGAAGGTGGACGAGATAATGAGGAAAGACAGAATGGGGTTCATCCAGGATACCATCGAAAAGGAGGAAGGGCTTGATTTCTACATGGGCTCGACCTCTTCGGCAAGAAAGCTCGCCCAGGCGATAAAGGAGCGTTTTGGAGGAACGATAAGTGAAGCCTATGAACTCGTCGGTCTTGACAGGCAGACCAGCAGGGAGGTCTACCGCACCAGTGTGAGCATCAGGATTCCAAAGTTTCAGAGGGGGGACATAGTGGTGGATAAGCGTGGCAACGTCTACGAGGTCGAACGCGTGGACGGAAAGGGTCTCTCCCTCAGGAACCTCTCCACCCGTGAAAGCGAACACCGTGACTGGAAGACGGTGAAGCGGGAGGGCATAGATACCGTGGAGAGCGAGAAGAGCGAGGCCATGGTCACGAGCATAACTCCGACCGAGGTTCAGCTCATGGATATGAAGACCTACGAGACGTACGAGCTGGAGAGGCCGGACATGGAGCTCAGAGAGGGGGAGATATACCGCATTGTGGAGGTCAGGGGCAGGAAGTACCTCCTGGACAGGAAAGAATGACCCGGTTCTGTCCCGCCAAGGTTTTTAACCCAAAGTTTTGAACCTTTTTTGGTGATGAATCATGGAGAAAACGGTTGTTATCATAGGCGGTGGAGCGGCAGGAATGAGTGCTGCATCGCGCGTCAAGAGGCTCAGGCCGGAGTGGGACGTAAAGGTCTTCGAGGCAACGGAATGGGTCAGCCACGCCCCCTGCGGTGTGCCCTACGTGGTCGAGGGCATCTCGCCAAAGGAGAAGCTCATGCACTATCCTCCGGAGGTCTTCATCAAGAAGCGCGGCATAGACCTCCACATGAAGGCGGAGGTCGTAGAGGTAGAACAGGGTAATGTCCGCGTCAGGGAAGAGGATGGGGAGCACACCTACGAGTGGGACTACCTCGTCTTCGCCAACGGTGCCTCTCCGAGCCTTCCAGAGATTGAGGGCTTTGGTCTGGAGGGGGTTTTTACGGCGGATTTGCCTCCGGATGCCGTTGCCATAACCGAGTACATGGGGAAGCACGACGTTAGGGACGTTGTTGTCATAGGTACGGGGTACATCGCCCTTGAAATGGCGGAGGCCTTCGTTGCGAGGGGCAAGAACGTTACCCTCATCGGCAGGAGCGAGAGAGTTCTGAGGAAAACCTTCGACAGGGAGATTACCGATATCGTAGAGGCTAAGCTGAAGGAGAACCTTAATCTCCGGCTGAATGAGAGCACCCTGCGCTTTGAGGGCAATGGAAAAGTCGAGAAAGTTATCACCGACGCCGGCGAATACAAAGCGGACATGGTCATTATGGCGACGGGCATAAAGCCGAACACGGAACTCGCCAGAGAGCTGGGCGTGAGGATAGGTGAAACCGGGGCAATATGGGCGAACGAGAGGATGGAGACGAGCGTTGAAAATGTCTACGCTGCCGGTGACGTTGCCGAGACAAAGCATCTCATCACCGGCAGGCGCGTCTGGATGCCCCTGGCACCGGCCGGCAACAAGATGGGATACGTCGCCGGAAGCAACATAGCAGGAAAGGATATCCGCTTCCCGGGCGTTCTTGGAACGAGCATAACCAAGTTCCTTGACCTGGAGATTGGGAAGACTGGCCTAACTGAGGCCGAGGCTATTAATGAAGGCTACGACGTCAGAACCGCGTTCATAAAGGCCAGGACAAAGCCCCACTACTATCCGGGCGGAAGGGAGATATGGCTCAAGGGCGTCGTTGACAACGAGACCAGCAGGCTCCTCGGTGTCCAGGCGGTTGGAGCCGAGATACTGCCGAGAATAGACAGCGCCGCCGCCATGCTGACGGCGGGCTTCACAACGAAGGACGTTTTCTTCACCGACCTGGCATACGCACCGCCCTTCGCTCCGGTGTGGGATCCGCTTATCGTCCTCGCCAGAGTCCTGAAGTTCTGACCTTTCTTCATTTTCTCAGCAGGGCTATGCTCCCACCGAGTAGGGCAAGCCCGAGTCCAAACGTCGCCCCAAATCCGGCCGATGATATGAGCGCACCGCTTATTGCGCTCCCGGTTATGTATCCAGCGGAACTTATCACGTTGTACGTACCCATGGCACTGCCCTTCTCCTTTTCTCCGGCTTTTTCGCTCACTATGGCCGTTGAGGAGACGCTGATGAATGTCCAGGAATAGCCAGCGAGGGCGTATGAGGCAAAGGCAAGAGGCAGCAGCACCGGTGAAAGGAAGATGCCCACCATTACCGCAATAAATGCCCCTGTCCGGAGCATGAGGCCTTTCCTCAGGGTGCCTTCCTTGTTCCTCCCCATGCCCGCACCCACGCGGGTATAGTTAAGGGCCGCTATCGCCGAGTTGGCTATCAGAGCCAGGTAAATTATCTCGCGGGAATAACCACTGTCCGAGAGGAGCACGGGCATCTGGGGGAAGTAGAGACCCGCCGCTATCCAGAACAGCAGGAACGCCAGATAGAACCTCCTCAGGCCCTCCGGAAGACTGAAGTTTGTGTGGAGTATAAAGGACGGCATGTATCTGGCCTTTTCGACAACGTAGTTTCCAAACGCCCTGATGGATCTTCTGTTGATGTAGATGGGCACCTCGCGTATCATGCGCTCCCCCATAACGATCGATGGAACTCCCATCAGACCGAAGGTCAGGAACAGCTGGGGTATCGTCATAAACCTGGACAGCCCGAACCCTAGTACAAGGCCGAGAACCCATCCCCATCCGCTTACCTCGTTAAACTTTCCTATGCCGTAGTCCCAGTTGTGCTTTCTGACGCTTCTAAGAACCAGGGCTATCGGTACCGAAAGGGTCGATGCAAGGAAGAACGCGTAGGCAGTGTTTACCGCAATGAGCTGAGCGGGTGTTTTCGCCAGCGACATGAGGGTGAGGAATACCGGAACACTGGCAAAACCCAGCAGTATGAAGGGCTTTCTCCTGAGGGTTCTGTCGCTCAGCCTGCCCCAGAATAAAGCGCCAAGCATAGAAGCTAAGCTCGCAAGGGCAAAGGTCAGGCCAACGGTTGATGCACTGCCACCGAGTTCAAGAAGGTACAGACTAACCAGGGCAGAGCTTCCACCCGTGGCTACCTTGAAGGGTACGAAGGAGTAAAACCACCTCGGCATCTTCGGAATATAGCGGTAGCGGTTTGCCACTGACGCGTTTCTCACAGCGACGGCTACCCTCTGGCTCATTTTTCTCACCTTGAGGCCTTCGGGAGTCGCTTTCGGTTTAAAAAGGTTCCCGATTCAAAAGCGGCTTTAATGTATTTATGTGTCCATTTGACTTGTTCAGAGGCTTTCCCTGCCGGCTGGGGGTTGGTGGAATCCGCAAAGTAGAAAACCTTAATTATTCGGGAAACGAGTTTACCTGGGAGAGCCATGTGTGAGTACACCTACGAGAACGGGCAGAAGTGCAGGCTGAAGGCCCTCGAGGGTTCAAAGTACTGTCCCCTCCATACCCCCTACGATGAGGGGGAGCGGCTTTTGGGTGAGGAGATAAAGAAGGTCAAGGAAGAGGCTTTCCTCAGAAGACTAAAGGCGGGGCAGACTTATTTTGAAGGAGTTTACCTGTACGACGTTAAAATCAGCGATTTCCGTGCCGAAAAGTCCATAGTCTTCAAGAACTCCCGCGTGAAGACGATACTCTTTGACTCGGTGAACGTCCCGGGAATAACCTTCTACAACTCCCGGGTGGGCAGACTCGTTGTCTTCAGGAGTGAGCTGGGGACGTTCCTCCTCCACGGCTCCCACGTCTTTGGCCTGAACCTGCTGAGGGTGAGGTTCTCCAACTCCGTATACGTCAGAAATTCGAGCGTCCGCTACCTCATGATAAATTCCACAGAGTACATCGGCCAGGGTGGGAAAGGGGAGGAGGAATACGGTGAGAAAAGGGCCGTGGGCAGGATAGAGTTGAGCGGCCTGGAGAACGTGAGAAGGATTGGAATTAACGTCCGCTATCCCCTTATGAGGCGCATCCTTGAGGAGCATGGAATAAAGCCCTCGGCATCCTCCGAGAGGAGCGTCAAGGCCACCTCCCTTGTTATGCGCGACGTTCAATTTGACAGGGCGGCCAGGTTCAAGAGGCAGGTGAGGTTGAGCATAAGGCGGTTCCACGGCAACCTCGTCCTTGAGAACCTTGACATCTTCGGGCACGCGGAGATCCTTGCCAGCTGGCTTAAGAATCCGGAGTTCGTTCATACGAGGGTCATGGGCAACATGATATTCCGCAGAGTGTCGTTCAACGGAGACTTCGCTTGGAACTCGACTGTTCTGCCCAACATCCCGGTTGAACTCAACGTCGAGGGATTCGTTGAGGTCGAGGAGTGCAGGTTCAACAGCCACCGCACGGCGGAGGTGCTCTACCGCTTAGCGAGGATAAGCTGGGAGAGGAACGGGGACTTTGAGAGGGCCGACAGGTACTATTACCTGGAGATGGTGGAGAAAAGGCAGTCCCGCCTGGCCGGAAGGAGGAGGGGCATTAAAAAGCTTTTCCTCAAGATGGAGGCACTCTTTGAGTGGCTTTTCGCGGACCTGACCTGCAAATACGGCACTGACTGGAAGAGGCCCATACTGATATGGCTGGCCGCCGTCAACGTCTTCTTCCCCCTGCTCTTCTTCCTGACCAAAAGCGTCGAGGGGCTGTCGGGGAGTATGAGCTTCCTCGACTACGAGTACTTCAGCGTCGTTACCGCAACCACCCTGGGCTACGGTGACTACCACCCGATAGGTGTCGGCAGGGTCATTGCCTCGGTGGAGGCCCTGTTCGGAATGTTCATGTGGGCGGTGTTCCTGACGGTATTCGCGAGGAGGTACATGAGGTGAGAGGATGATAGGCCTTATAATCAACCCCATAGCCGGAATGGGCGGCAAGGTTGCACTCAAAGGCACCGATGGGGTCGTCGAGGAGGCCGTGAGGAGAGGAGCTAAGCCTATTGCCCAGGATCTCGTTAGGCTCTTTCTCTCGGAGCTCTCCCACTATCCGGAGGCCCAGGGGATCAGATTTCTAACAGGGCCGGGTCCTTTGGGGGAGGACGTTCTTAGGGAGTTTGACTTTGAGTTTGAGGTGATACGACACAGGGAAATCGGCTACCGGGAGATCGAGGGAGTCAGGATACCGGACACAACATCAGAAGATACCAGGGAGCTTGCGAGAAGGATGCGTGGGAAGGTTGACCTCCTCCTCTTTGCTGGTGGCGATGGGACGGCCAGGGATGTGGTCGAGGCAATCGATGAGAATCTCCCGATCCTTGGAATCCCAACGGGCGTTAAGATGTACTCGGGGGTTTTTGCATATTCCCCGGAGGACGCCGCGAGGGTTCTGGTGGATTTTCTCCACGGGCGCACTAAGCTGGAGGAGCGTGAGGTAAGGGATATAGATGAAGACGCCTACCGCCACGACGAGGTTAAGGCAAGAACCTACGGGAAGGCCATCGTCCCTGTTGTCGAGACCCTTGTGCAGGGCAGCAAGGAGAGGATTCCCCTCAGCGAGGAAGACGAGCTTGAGGCGATCGCTGAAGCCATCGCCGAGGAAATCCTGGAGAACGATGGAATATACTTCCTTGGCTCCGGTTCGACGGTGAAGAGGATAAAGGAGGGACTGGGAATAGAGGGAACCCTTCTCGGGGTGGACGTTGTTGAGGTGAGGGACGGCAAGGCCAGGCTCGTTGTCAAAGACGCCACCGAGGAGGACCTGCTCCGTTTTGCCGATAGAGAACCCAGGGTGGTTGTCACGGTTATAGGCGGCCTCGGGTTCCTTTTCGGGAGGGGCAATCAGCAGTTCTCGGCCGAGGTGTTGAGGAGGATTCCCCGGGAGAACATAATTGTCGTGGCAACGCCTTCCAAGCTTGAAAACGGCCCGCTCAGGGTTTATACTGGGGATAGGGAGGTAGATAAAAAGCTCAGGGGGTATATCCGTGTTCGCGTTAGCCCCTGGATGGAGAGACTTGTCAAGGTTGTTTAGGCGTTTAAACCAGAAGCCGTTTATAGGGGCATTCCCTATTCTCCACCGGTGGATCCCATGAAGTACAGCCGTATAGCGGTTAGGCTCTTTGAGCGGGAGGGTGAGGACACCTTCTACGACCCCGCTTACCACGGGAGAACCCTCAAGATATTCGGCATGGATGAGTGGCCGGGAAAGGCGCTGAAGTACTTTGCGGACAGATACAGGGAAATTGATTACAGGGTTGTTATCTTTGACACCGAGGGAGACTTCCCTGAGGAAGGATTCGATACCATCATCCGGGTAAGAGACGGCCAGGGAACGGGTCTCGACCCCATAGTTCTAGCTGAGAAAGGCCTTCTCGACGGCTACACCGCGGCAACGATAGTCCAGACGATTTACGGGCTCGACAGAACCCTGACGGAAAGGCTCTACTCAGATTTCCTTGCTGGGAAGGTGAAGAGCGTTCCAGAGGCAGTTAAGTCAGACGGAAAATACGCCGAGGTTATCCGGGAAAGTTACACACCTCTGGACGAGGCCTTCTACTCCGGAAAACCTCCCGAGTTCGGAAAGAACATCCTGGTGGAGCTTGGGGAAACCTACAGCATAACCCTCGCGGGCATAGCTTTCCTAGTGGTGAGTGCGGTGGTCAGGCACAGGAGGAAGACGATGATAGGGGTCAACGACGCAGCGGTCTTAGCCTACACCACAGCCGGCGGTGCCGCAATACCGCTCATAACGAGACCCCTTCGGGCGAGGGTGACGGTTCTCGCGACGCAGTACGCGATAGACTCGATAATGAATCTGGCCGGTCCAAGCTTGGTACTCTATCATGACCCGGACACCCAGAGCGTCATCTACGAGACGAACGGCGTCCCGCCGGGCCCGATGAGGAAGCATGTCCACAAGGGGGAGGCGGCCTTCATCTACCGCACTCCAGAAACGATAAACGTGGAGTGGGGGGAGTTCCTCCCCTAACTCCTCAAACTTTTCATCAGCTCTTCCATGACGCCGAGGAAAGTCTCGACCTCTTCGAGGCTGTTGTAGACGTGGAATGACGCTCTTACGGTGCCGTTTATTCCGAGCCTCTTCATGACGGGCAGAGCACAGTGGTGGCCGGAGCGGACCATGATGTTGTGGTTGTCGAGAACCGCGGCAACGTCGTGGGGGTGAAGGCCGGGGACGTTGAAGCTCACCACACCGGCGTGTTTCTTCAGGTTCCTCGGCCCGTACCACGGGACTTCAAGCTCATCAAGCCCCTCTGTTATCCTCTTGACCAGCTTGTGCTCCTGTCTTTCGATCTTGTCTATCCCTATTTTCTCGATGTACCTTATTCCAGCGGCGAGACCTATCGCACCGCCTATGTTGGGCGTTCCGGCCTCGAACCTTTCCGGAGGCTCGGTCAGCTTGTAACAGCACAGGTCAACATCCTCTATCGTTCCTCCACCTATCAGTGGAGGCTCGAAAGTATCAAAGAACTCCTCGTTGATGTAGAGAACGCCTATGCCAGTTGGTCCCATCGGCCCCTTGTGGCCGGAAAGTCCGAGGAAGTCGGCGTTCATCTTTCTTACATCGACTTCCATGTGGCCAGCGCTCTGGGCGGCATCGACGACGAATATCGCTCCAGCTTCCTTGGCCATCTTGCCAAGCTCCTCGACCTCGTGGATAACTCCGAGGGCATTGGAGACATGCTGAACTGCTACAAGCTTCGCCCCTTTAATCTTCTTCTCGGCGTCGCTCAAATCCAGGTTGCCCTCGTCGTCGCCTTCTATGTACTCAAGCTTGAGGCCGAGCTTTTTCGCTAACCTCTGCCAGGGGAGCAGATCGGAGTGGTGCTCGTAGGGAGTCGTCACTATCCTGTCGCCGGGCTTGAAGAGGTGTTCGAGCCCCAAAGCAACGAGGTTGAGGCTCTCGCTCGTGTTCTTGGTGAAGACTATCTCCTCGAACTTGGCGTTGAGGAAGTCGGCAACCACCTTCCTGCTCTCCTCGTATTTGTGGGTCGCCATCTGGGAGAGCCTGTGTATTCCCCTGTGGACGTTGGCGCGGTACCTGAGGTAGTACTCGTCCATCGCCTCTATAACCGGCTTCGGCGTGAGCGAAGTGGCCGTGTTGTCAAAGTATATTACCTCAGAAGTCAGGGGTATGTCCTTCCTAACATCCTCCGGAATCCTCATGAAACCACCTCCAGAACTCCAGCACAGTCGTATATCACACGGGCGATGGATTCGCCCGTCTTCGAGTCCTCCAGCAGTTTGATTATTATCTTGCCGCTTGGGTAGACGCTGACTTCGTAGCCTTCCATTTCAAGGATCAGCATCATCCCTGGCAGGAGCTTCTTTACCGTGTACCCCCTCTCCCTGAGACACTGTGCGGTTCTGGTCAGATCGACCTTCACCTGGCGCTCCCATGAATAGCCGCTTATGACGATGCCCTTCATCGTTACGCAGGGTTTTGCGATTATCATGCTCTCACCGAGTAGAACTCAGGAGAAGACGATTTATAGCTTTCCCTAACCCAAGGTTAAGGACAAAAATGGGAAAACTCAGCAGACCCTTGGAACCGGGTCTCCCGCGGGAGGCTCAAGGAAGCGTTTTCCTCCTATGCCTGTCTCGACCAGAACTTTGCCCCTGTAGCGGTCTATGACCTCGCCTATTATGGCCGCGTTCTTACCCTTCTCGGTGCGCCTCATAGCTTCCAGCGCTTCCTCCGCGTGCTCCCTTGGGACGACCATGACGACCTTGCCCTCGTTGGCTACATCGAAGGGGCTTATTCCGAGCATGTCGCTCGCTGCCCTGACCTCCGGTCTGACGGGGACATCGTTCTCCCTTATGAGTATGCCGACGTCCGCTTTTCTGGCCATCTCGTTGAGGGCGTTGCTCAGCCCGCCCCTCGTCGGATCCTTCATGGCGTGGATGTTCTCCCAGCCTATTGCTTTGGCTACCGCCTCAACGACCTCCCATATCGGCGCAACGTCGCTCTCCAGCTCGGTCTCGAAAGCTATTCCCTCGCGGTGGCTCATCAGCGCTATCCCGTGGTCGCCAACGGTGCCGCTAACGAGGACGACATCGCCGACCTTCGCCCCCGAATCGGTTACCGGCCTCTCAGCGATTCCGATTCCAGCCGTTATGACGAAGATTCCTATCTCATCCTCGACGACCTTTGTGTCGCCGGTAACGATGGGAACGGGCACCTCTCTGGCGGTTTCGTCCATCGAGTTCAGGATTTTCTTCAGGTCTTCGCCGTCGAACCCCTCGCCGATTATCATGGAGTTGGCCAGAGCGAGGGGCTTTGCTCCCATAACTGCTAGATCGTTCACCGTCCCGCTGACTGAAAGACGGCCGATGTCTCCCCCCGGAAAGAAGAGCGGCCTCACTGTGTGTCCGTCTATTGTAAAGACGAGGTGTTTGTCGCCGAGGGGTATCGTCGCCCCATCGTCGAGGGCATCCAGTCCGATTCCTCCTGCGCTCTTGAGGGTTAGTGTCCTCAGTACGACGTCCCTCAAGAGCTCCTCCATTATTTCTCCACCTGCTCCGTGTTCGAGCTTTATTTTCTTCACCATGCTCATTCCTCCAAAAAGCCTTTAGATGAGAGGTAAGTCCTAGTGAATTCAAGGAACTCCTTGGCACGCCTTATGTTCTCGCGCGCCTCTTCCTCGGTTATCCCGACGACAAAGGAATAATCAGCCGTCTGCCGCAGGTTAAATGCCGTCCGCAGGTGTGTGAAAAACTTATGAGGAACTTCGCCTGTCTTAATGAACTCCTTGCCAAAAAGGGCTATTAGAGTGGAGTGTTTTGAGACGCTTATGCCCTTCGTCAGCAGAATGGCCTCGGTACAGTAGAACATTGTGTAGTAAGCTCTTGAGAGGGCGAACCCATAGAAACCTCTCTCCAGTAGGGTTTTTGCTGCCTCAAGGCTCTCCTGAGCTTTCTTAAGCATCCCTTCATATCTACTCATACCCTAATACCCTCCACTTGGACGTTCTGAATCAAGGGGTCGTGCTCCATTTTTATGTTGAGTGGATAAATGATGAGCGAGATTACTATTCCATTCTCCATGATGTACTTCTCCGTGACCTCGTTAAGCCTGTCGTGTTCTTCAATCGTGGGCCTCCTCTTAACCACAACCAGCACATCAACGTCGCTGTCTTCTCTCGCTTCTCCCCTCGCGTAGGAGCCAAAGAGGATAACCTCCACCAAGTCATCACCGAGGATTTCTTGCAAACGGAACTTCACCTCTCGCAGGATCTTTTCCAGTTCTTCTCTCTGGATTATAGGCATCAGCCACACCCATCTAATGGTTGTCTCTTTCTGGTTAAATCCTTTCCCTTTACAG
Organism: Thermococcus thermotolerans; assembly: GCF_024707485.1. Taxonomy (NCBI): domain Archaea; kingdom Methanobacteriati; phylum Methanobacteriota; class Thermococci; order Thermococcales; family Thermococcaceae; genus Thermococcus; species Thermococcus thermotolerans. The sequence continues at coordinate 1,037,738 of NZ_CP102602.1, read as the reverse complement.
CATCAGATCCTCCCTCGTGAGGTATCCCTCAAGGTACAGGCCGCCGAGGAAAGCCTGTCCCACGTGTATCCCGTTGTCGCCGCGCGGCACCTCGTGGGTCGTGTGGAATTTGAGTCCGTTGCTTTCGACGATTTTCCTGACTGTCTTGACTATGAGCTCATTGAAGGCGACTCCACCGCTTATTCCAATGTTCTTCACACCGAACTCCCGCGCTCTTTCTATTGCCGTTTCGGCGAATGCCCTTCCAAGGGCCAGGTGAACCGAGTAGGCTATGTCCGCTGGGGCGGCCCTGTCCAGAACCTCCAAAGCGTCCCTGAACAGCTCATCAACCTTTATCAGCTCTCCCTCAACCAGAACCTCGAACTTGAGGTCGTTCTTGCCACGCATCGCGAAGCTCTCAAGTTTCATGGCCGGCTCGCCCTCGTAGTGCCTTCTGTATGCTACGTTGAGAAGCACAGCGAAAGCGTCGAGGACTCTTCCCGTTGAGGACGCATAGCCAGTGTTTATTCCCTTCGCGAGCTGGTTCAGAATCACTTTGAACTCGACCTTTCCATAGCGGAGGCTCTCTACAGCCCTGGGACAGCACCTCTCTATTATTCCCTCCAGCTCATCTATACTGTAGATCCTGCTCAGTATCCCCATAAGCGCCCTCAGCGGGTAGTAGCTTGCCAGGTCTCCGCCGGGGAGCGGGTAGTAGTCTATGTGGGCCAGTCTCTCGACGTCCTCGTAGCTCAGGTATATCACCTCACCGCCCCATGTGTGGCTGTCTGTACCGTATCCGACGCCATCAATGGCTATGCCTATTATCTCATCCAGGCTGTTCTCGGCCATAATGCTCGCTATGTGGGCGTAGTGGTGCTGCACCTGGAGGAACTCTATATCGAGCTGGTTAGCCATCTCCATGGCCAGCTTTGTGGTGTTGTAGCTCGGGTGAAGGTCAGCTATGATTAAGTCGAAGTCCTTAACGCGAAGGAGTCTCTTGAAGTGCCCTATGGCTTTTTCCATGAACTCAAGAACCTCAACTTTGGATGTGTTGCCTATGTACTGGCTCGGGTAGACCTTCCCATTCTTTGCCACACCGAAGGCGTTCATCAGCTCGGCCCCAACGGCCAGACCGCTGTATTCAAAGGGTATCCCTATCGGCAGAGGTACGAAGCCCCTGCTCCTTCTTATAACCGCCCTCCTTCCGTCCACGAAGCGCACAACGCTGTCGTCGGCCCTGTTGAGTATCTTCCTGTTGTGGAGCAGGAAGTAGTCCGCAACGTCCTTCAGCTCCTCGAAGGCCCGGTCGTTGTCCTTGACCATAGGCATGCCCGGGTAGTTGGCTGAGGTCATGACGTAAACCCTGCTCCTGCTCCAGTGGAAGAGTATGTAATGAGTTCCCGCGTAGGGCAGCATGACGCCTATGGTATGAAGCCCCGGTGCGAGGTTCTCCGGCAGGGGGAACGGCTCCTTCTTGCGGAGGGTTATTATCGGTCTCCGGTAAGAGGTCAGTTCCTCAAGTTCCTCTCTGCTTAAGAAGGCGAACTCCTCGACGGTTTCGACGTCCTTCGCCATTATTGCGAAGGGCTTCTGGGGCCTGTGGGTTCTCCTCCTCAGCTCTGCAACAGCTTCCTCGTTGGTGGCGTCACAGGCGAGGTGAATCCCGCCGATACCCTTTATCGCCACTATGTATCCCTTATCGATGAGCTCCGCCGCCTTTTTCAGCGGGTCTCCAATGATTTCCTCCCCGTCGTTGGTGTAGAGACGGTAGCTCGGCCCGCAGACAGGACAGCAGACGGGTTCGGCATGATAGCGTCTGTTGAGCGGGTCTCTGTACTCGCTCTCGCAGTAGTCGCACATCGGGAACTCTCTCATCGTGGTGTTGATTCTGTCGTATGGCAGATCTTCTATGATCGTGAACCTCGGCCCGCAGTTGGTGCAGACTATGAATGGGTACATGTAGCGCTTGTCGGTCGGGTCAAAAAGCTCCCTCAAACAGTCGTCGCATATCGCTATGTCCGGCGGGATTATCGAGTCCCCACCGCCCCCACCCTGGGAGCTCTTTTCGATGTAGAACCGGTCGAATCCCTGGAGGGGTATCTCTTTTTTGTCCACACTCTCTATCCTTGCGAGGGGAGGTTTCTTTGCGTAGAGGTCACGGATAAAGGCCTCTATGTTTCCCTCATCGCCCTCGACCACTATCTCGACGCCTGCATCGCCGAGGTTCTTAACGTAGCCCCTCAACCCATGCTCGTGTGCTATCCTGTAAACGAAGGGACGGAAGCCGACGGCCTGAACGATACCCTGAACATGAAGCCTGTAAGCTTTCATTCCTCTCACCGGTTCCTTCTTGGTAATCTGGGCCTTTATAGGTTTCTAAAACCAAAAGTTGAAAACGGGAGGGGAGTTTTTAACCTTTGGTGTTAGAATAAAGCCCCGTACTTGTAGAAAATGCTGCAGGTTCCTTCGTAAGAGACCATACATGGCCCTATTGGACTCCTCGGCGTGCACGTCTTGCCGAAGTGTGGGCACTGGGGGGGCAGAGCCAAGCCCCGCAGTATCGCACCGCAGAGGCATCCCTTTTCGAGGTCGGGCAGCTTTGGAACCTCGGGGTCGTAGTATGTCCTTATCTCCAGGTCTTTCCACTCCTTCCTCAGCTCAAGACCGCTCCTGGGCATGACGCCGAGTGCGCGCCACCTGGCGTCTTTAACTTCAAAGAACTTGTCTATGAGCTTTTGAGCGACAACGTTGCCCTCGTATTTGACAACCCTCGTGTACTCGTTTATTATCTTGACCTCCCCGTTCTTGACCATCCTGACCAGGAGAAGTATGGCCAACAGCATGTCAACCGGCTCGAAGCCGGCTATGACCTGGGGTATGCCGTAGTCGGTCGTTATGTACTCCCATCCCTTCACGCCGATTATTGTGGAGACGTGGCCGGGGTCGATGAGGCCGTGGAATCTTGTCCCCTGCTTTACAAGCACCTCAACGGCCGGGGGAGTTAAGCGGTGGACAGAGTATATTTTGAAGTTTTCCAGCCCTTCCTCGGCAACGGCGTTGAGCATTCCCGCGGCCGGGGCTGTGGTCGTCTCGAAGCCCGGTGAGAAGTGCACGACCGTCCTGTCGGGGTTTTCCTTGGCTATTTTGTATGCATCGAAGATCGAATAGACGACCCTGACATCGTAGCCCTCGCTCCTTAAGTCAGCGAAGCTACCCCTTGGGGTCGGGATCTTATACATGTCTCCAAAGGTGGTGAGGATTATCCTGTCTCCCTCGGCGTAGGCCTGCCTCATTATCTCCTGCATCTTCACTATGTCCTCGACAGGGGTTATACAGACGGGACAGCCCGGACCGCTGACTATCTTGATGTTCTCGGGTAAAAGCGAGCGGATTCCGGAGCGGGTCACCGTGTCTTCGTGGGTTCCGCAGACGTGCATGAAGCGGAGCTCGTCGAGGCCCTTCGCCTCTTCGTGTATCTGTCTGACTATCCTCTGGGCGAGCTCCCTGTCCTTGAACTTCTCCAGCATCTCAGTTCCCTCCCGGGAGCTCCTCACCCCTGGTTATCCTGAAGACCTCGTCCCACGCTTCGAGTATCTCCCTCGCCCTTTCCTCGTCCAGCTTTTCTATCGCAAATCCCGTGTGCACTATGACGTAATCGCCAACTTCAACGTCAGGGAGCAGGTCAAGGCGCGCTTCTCTCTTAACGCCGCCGAAATCGACTATCGCGACGTTTCCCTTTATTTCGAGTACCTTCGCCGGAACAGCCAAGCACATTTTGTGTCACCTACCCTTACCTCTACCCGGGTCTTTTTAAATGTTGCATGACACTGGATTCTTTCATTTCGTTTGGTTTAAGGAATTAACTGGACAAAAATGATAACCACAAGTGCAACAGGGTGGAGACAGCTAAAGCGGCTCCACGGGTCGGCCATCCAGAGGATGTTCTTTTTTGTTCTATCGCGCCGTAACCTTTTTAATTACGCTGTATAAACCGCGTCCAGTGGTGTGTGGAGAGTGCGGGCTATGGACACCAGGGAGAAGATTTTAAAGGCCTCAGAAAAGCTTTTTGCTGAAAAGGGATACGATGAGACCACCGTGGACGAGATAGTTGAGAAGGCAGGTGTCGCAAAGGGTACATTCTACAACCACTTCCGGAGCAAAGAGGAGCTCATAAAAATCGTGGCCCTTGAGTCCCTCCCGTACTCTGCCATAAGGGAGGAGCTTGAGAAGGATCACGGCAGTCTGAGGGAGTTCCTTGAGAGCATCGCCAACGCGTACATACGATACTACTGCGATCCGGTGCTTAGGTCGCTCTTTTTCTATACCCTCGCGGCCAAAAACAGGATCAGGGAGGTTGAGGAGATACACAGGACGTTCTGCACAGAGGCCATCTCAAAGGGTGCAAAGAAAATAGCGGAGCTTGCTGGGGTTGATGAGCGTACTGCTGTGGTCGTGTTCAAGGCTTTTTACGGGGCCCTGCTCTCCAGGCTTATCTTTGCGGGTTATTCTTGCGCACCAGATGTCGATTATGTTTCGGAAATTATCCGCTTGATAGAGAGAAGCTTGAGAAACTAATTGTTTTCATGTTTGATATTTCGTATTTTCAAATTTTTTCGAAATTTTTTTGCTAGGATGTGAAAAGCCCGGGGCAGTGTATACTATTGTATTTACATCTCGAACTTTTGTTTAGAGGTTTAATTTACTGAACTATGTCCACTGTTGTCCTTCGATATGGAAGGTTCGGATTGTACATGAATATTCGTGTGATATTACGGATTTTAGCATTATCACGGTCGTCTGAACACTATGATTTCCCGGATTTGGGAAAATGTGTAATTTTTGTTATTAATTGACCAAATGGTCATAAAATTACATTAAAAATCAAATCTCCCGCCGGACATAAGGTTAGGGAAAATTATTTAAATGATTCATGCTGAAACCGTTCGAATAAACTGACTAGTCAGTCATCGGGCTGGTGGTGGGTATGGCAGAGAAGCTCGTGCCAGTGGTCTGCCCGTGGTGTTCCGTCGGCTGTAGGTTCTACATAGTGAACGTCAACGGGTATCCAAAGAAGATTGAGTTTGACTACGACCACGAGACTAGAAACCACGGCAAGCTCTGTCCGAAAGGTGTCGCTGCCTTCCAGTACCTCAGGCACCCAGACAGGCTTAAGAGGCCCCTTAAAAGAGTTGGCGAGAGGGGCGAGGGCAAGTTTGTGGAGATAAGCTGGGAGGAAGCTATTAAAGAAATCGCCGGAAAGCTCAGGGAGCTCAAGGAGAAGTACGGCCCGGAGGCTCTCGCTTTTCTTGGAAGTGAAAGGTGCTCCATAGAGGAGAACTACGTTCTCCAGAAGCTGGCGAGGGCTCTGGGAACCAACAACGTCGAGTATGTATGCAGGATGTGTCAGTCAACTTCAGTTGCAGGTAAGGGGATGGTTCTTGGACACCCTGGACTCACGAATCCCTTCGAGGACATCCTCAAGGCCAAGGTTATCGTTCTTTGGGGATACAATCCGGCTGCGACCAACCCGGTCTTCTTCGGCCAGTACATTGAGAAGGCAATCCTCGACAACGGTGCCAAGCTAATCGTCGTTGACCCGAGGAAGACAAAGACCGCGAAGTACGCGGACATACACATACAACCCTATCCAGGAACTGACCTTGCCGTTGCCTTGGCTATGCTCAACGTCATAATCACCGAGGAGCTCTACGATAAGGACTTCGTGGCGGAGCGCACGGAAGGCTTTGAGGAGCTCGCCAAGACCATCAAAAAGTACACCCCCGAGTGGGCTGAAAAGGTCAGCGGTGTTCCGGCCGAGCTCATAAGGAAGGCCGCAATCACTTTTGCAACGGCTGGAACCGCCGCCCTGCTGACGAACGAGGGTGTGAACCAGCACGCCAACGGAACGAGGACCGTCATGGCCATTACCGAGATGATGGTTCTCTGCGGCTACTTTGGAAAGGAGGGCGTTATGTCTGGAGCTATACCCGGTGCCCACAACGGTATGGGCGCTGGCCTCATGGGCGTTGGGCCACACGAACTGCCAGGAAGATTCCCGCTCCACGCCGAGGAGCACAAGAGGAGAATCGAGGAGGCATGGGGCTTCAAGATCCCGGAGAAGCCTGGAATCACCTACGTTGAGATGATTGACGCAATCCTTGAGGGCAAGCTCAAGGCCCTCTACGTCATGGGAACCAACCCTGCCAGGGCCCTTCCGAACCTCAAGAAGGCTGAGGAAGCCTTTAAGAACATCGAGTTCCTCGTCGTCCAGGATATCTTCCTTACTGAGACCGCGAAATACGCCGACATAGTACTTCCAGCGGCTGCATGGTTTGAGAAGGATGGAACCGCTATAAGCTTCGAGAGAAGGGTGCAGAGGAGCTTTAAGGCTGCTGACGCACCGGGAGAGGCAAAGCCTGACTGGGAGATCCTTGTTATGCTCGCGAGGGAGCTGGGTCTCGGTGAGTACTTCAATTACTCAGACGTTGACGACGTCTTGAGGGAGATCAACAGAACCATACCCTTCCTCACGGGTGCGACCCCCGAGAGGCTCAAGAACAAGCTCTCCGGCTGTATGATACCATGTCCCGACGAGGAGACAGAGACCCCGAGGCTCTTTGTTGACGGGTTCCTCACGCCCAGCGGGAAGGCCCAACTCATACCTGTTGAGTACAAGGAGCCCGGAGAGGTTCCCGATGAGGAGTATCCCTTCTGGCTCACCAACTACAGGCTCGTTGGCCACTTCCACACCGGAACCATGAGCCACAGGAGCAAGAGCCTGAGCAAGAGGTGGCCGGAGGAGTACATTGAGATCAACGAGAACGACGCGAAGAGGCTCGGCATAAAGGACGGCGACCTCGTGAGGGTCGAGACCAGGCGCGGGGCGCTCGTCTTCAAGGCTAGAGTCACACCGCACATCAGGGAGGGCGTCGTTGCCGCACCGTGGCACTGGGACTTCAACTACCTCACCAAGGACGCGCTGGACGAGTACGCGAAGATGCCCGAACTGAAGGCGGCCGCCTGTAGGATCTCCAAGGTTGAGGGGTGATTTAGATGAGCAAGAAGATATTTATCGATTTTAAGCGCTGCATTGCCTGTAAGGCCTGTGAAGTCGCCTGTGAGATGGAGCACGGCGAAGCAAGGATAAGGGTGTTTGAGTTCCCCGACCTCACCAGCGTCGCCTTCAACTGCCGCCACTGTGAAAAGGCACCGTGTATGGAGGCCTGTCCGGTCAATGCCCTCTCCAAGGACGAGGACGGTGCTGTTGTTCTCGACCCCCTCAAGTGTATCGGCTGTCTCATGTGCGGCCTGGCGTGTCCGTTCGGCATTCCAAAGATCGACGAGTACAACAAGATCATGGACAAGTGCGACCTCTGCGCCCACAGGAGAGCCGACGGCAGGATGCCGGCATGTGTCTCCGCCTGTCCGACCGAGGCCCTCAAGTACGGTGATATAAACGACGTGCTGTGGGCAAGGGAAGGAAAGATAGTCGCCGAGCTTAAGGACATCGGGGACAGAACAAACGTCCTTGAGGCGTACATCATCAGATGAGGGGGGTGCTGAAATGGAGGTCCTTCCGTTTGTACTCTCTTTTCTTATACCCCTGGTTCTCGGCCCGTTCCTCTTCCTGCTGGACGGCAGGAAGGCCGACGCCTTTATGATCATCACCGTCATCGCGTCCTTCCTTGCCAACCTCGCCGGGACCATCGGATACCTGTCATCCGGCGGTTCATACCATGTGGTTTACCTGGATACGGCTTCCCTCGGCGAGGTCTACGGCGTTATAATCGACCCCATGAGTGTCCTCGTCGGGTTCGTAGTGAGTCTGGCCGGCGTGCTGTTCCTGGCGTACGCTATAGATTACATGAGCGAGAACAACAAACAGCACCCTGTTTACTCAGACAAAGGGCGCTTCTATGCTTGGATGGTCATATTCGTTGGTGCCACGCTGGCGTTCATATACTCCTCCACGACGCTTCAACTGCTTATATTCTTCGAGATAATGGGTTTAGCGTGTTGGGGTGTCGTTGGGTACTATAAGAGCCCGAAAGCCGAGAGGGCCGCATACAAGGCCCTGCTCGTGCCGAACTTCGGTGCCATGGTGGGTCTCTACACCGCTGTGGGTGTGGGCATCCTGAAGCTCCACGACCTCAGCCTGTATGCGCTGGGAGGCCTTGAGGGAGGTATGAAACTCCTCGTGTTCGTGGGTATCATGATAGCGGCCTTCACCAAGAGCGCCCAGTTCCCCCTCTACTCGTGGCTTCCAGATGCGATGGCCGCCCCAACGCCTGCTTCGGCCTTCCTCCACGGAGCGGCAATGGTCGAGATGGGCGTTTACCTGCTCGCCAGAGTCTCCCAGTTCATGCAGCCTCTCCCAAAGGAGGCGTTCTACATCATGCTGGTTTTCGTGTCCCTCACCCTGCTCGTGGCGATGTTATACTATCCCCTCCAGAGGGATGCCAAGAGGCTTTTGGCGTACTCAACGATAGCCGAGGCGGGGGTAATGTACGTCGGCGTGCTCTACGCCGTGCTCGGTTCGGCTTACGGCCTCCAGGCGGCCATGTTCCAGCTGGCCAATCACGCTTTCGTCAAGGGTCTTGCCTTCCTCACCGCAGGAACGTTCAGCTACGCCTTCGGGACGCTTGACATGGAGAAGATTAAGGGCCTCAGTAAGCTCGCTCCCGTCGTTGGAGCCAGCTGGTTCCTTGCACTCCTTGGCCTGGCAGGGGTTCCTCCGCTCGGCCTATTCTTCAGCAAGGCGTACCTCTTCATGAACGCCTCTTCAATAACCGGCTGGGTCGGCTGGATTCCACTCCTCCTCGTCCTCGCCGATGCCACGGTTTTCCTCGCCGTTTCCCTGGGGTGGATAAAGAAGATGGTGTTCAGTGAGTCCCTCCAGGAGAGTGCAGAAGTTTCTCCTCTGATGCGCTTTGTCCTCGTAGTCCTAATAGTCTTGTCCATCGTTGCCCCGTTCCTCAGCGTGAAGCTCGTGACTCAGATAGGGTTCATGGGGTGATGTGCCATGATGGAAATTCCCATAGCGCTCTACTCCCTCTCCGCGGTTTCGGGTCTGTTTGGGGAGTTTAAGAGGGGCGTTAAGGCCTCTGGGGTGCTCTCCGCACTGGCGTCGGTTTCCCTCATCGGCGTCGCGGTTGGTGCCCTCTCCAGTGGGCTCCCGGTTCGGGAGAGCATTCTGGGGGTGCCGGTGGTTATAGACAGCCTCTCCCTCCCGTTCCTGTTCATAATAGCGTTCCTGAGCCTCGTTGTGTCGATCTATTCTATCCCTTACATGGGACTCCATAAGGATAGGGATAGGCCCTTTGCGTACACGCTGGCCTACGGTTTCTTCATTATTTCGATGGTCTTCGTTGCACTCGCCTCCGACCTGCTCTGGTTCGTGTTCTTCTGGGAGTTGATGACTCTGACTTCCTTTGTCTTCGTGAGCTGGAGAAGGCAGGACGCCGGAATAAAGTACCTCCTCACCATGCAGGTTTTCAACACCGTGCCCCTCTTCATAGCCCTCGGCATAATCTACTCCGCCACTGGAAGCTTCAGCGTTGATTACGCCACGCTTAAAGAAGTCGCAGCGTCACTCTCCCCCACCCAGCTCAAGCTGCTCTACGCGATGTTCCTCGTGACCTTCCTGGCCAAGTCTGGGAGCGTCCCATTCCAGTTCTGGGTGGCGGATGCCTATGACTCCGCCCCGAGCAACGTTGCTTCGCTGATGGCCGGCGCCATGGAGAAAATGGCCGTTTACGGCCTGGTCAGACTCCTCTGCAACGCCCTTCCGTGCAGTGGGAGCGTGGGGTACATCTTGGCCGCTCTTGGAATAATCACCATGGTGTCGGGAACCCTCTATGCCCTGAGGGAGAACCGGGCAAAGAGGCTCCTTGCATATTCGAGCGTCGGCCAGATGGGGTACATATGGTTCGCTGTGGGCATGGGGATGGTCTTCCTGACAAGGGGCATGGAAAACCTGGCCTACTTGGCCTTCCTCGCTGGAGTCTTCCACTCCTTCAACCACACTCTGTTCAAGGGGCTCCTCTTCCTTATATCCGGCAACTTCGAGTACGCCGCGGGGACATCTGACCTCAACGAGCTCGGTGGTTTGAGGAGGGCAATGCCATACTCGTCGCTCTTCACGGTTGTGGGGGCACTCTCCCTCGCAGGAGTTCCACTCTTCAGCGGCTTCCTCTCGAAGTGGATGATTTACCAGGCCGGCTACTACTCTGGAGTCGGCCTCTTTGTCTTTGGCTCCGTGATTGCGGTTTTCATGAGCGCAGTGACCCTTGCCTACTCACTCAAGTTCTACACTTCGGCCTTCGGCGGCAAATCCAGGGTCAGAACAGAGAAAGTGGCAGAAGTTCCCCCGGGAATGCTTCTTGCTGAGGGCATCCTCGCGCTGACATCCTTCGCCGTTGGTGTGTTCCCGGTCCTCGTTTATCCCGTGCTGACAATATCGCTGAACGGAGGGGGCATAACCGTTACACCCGGCTCCGTATCAACGGGCTTTGGGTACTTCTCCCCCATTGCCCTGCTTCTTGCGCTTTCGTTTGCCGCAGTCGCAGTATACTTCGTCCTCAGGCCCGAGAAAGCTAATGCAGAGCCCTGGAACGCAGGCGCGCTCTTCCTACCCGAAGAGAGATACGGGGCCAGGTCAGAAGACTACTACAAGCAGTACTTCGAGGAGATGGGGGAGGTTTACAGGCTCGGAAGTGCAGTGGGGAACGCAGGAAGGGCAGTTCTTTCGGCCTTCGTATCTGTCTACCTGTTCCTTGCCAGGGGTCTTGTTTATACAGGCAGGGAGAAAAAGCGCTCCTTTACACTCGACGAGCTCCGCAGCCACGCCAGCAGGTACCTGGACGAGGCATTCTTCGCGCCCCTGATGGGCCTGGTCAGGAACATCACCGTCCTGTCCTCGGGAGTGTCCCTCTCAATGGACGACCTCTTCCTCGTTTCGATGATAACGGCAGTGGTGGTGCTTGCCCTGCTAGTGCTGTGAGGTGGTGAAGATGAACGCGGTGAGTGTTGTCTCTGCCTTCCTCGTGCTCCTCGTCCTCCCTCCCCTCCTTGATGGAATCGGGAGGAGGGTAAAGGCAAGGATACAGTACCGCAGGGGGCCGCCCCTGCTCCAGACGTTCTACGACCTCGAAAAGCTCTTCAGGCTCCCATCCGTGGTTCCGACGGAGAATCCCATGTTCCGGCTGGCCCCCTACCTGGCCTTCGCAGCTGCCCTCGCTGGGGGGCTTATGCTGCCCTTTGGAAGCGAACCCGTGCTGGAGTTCGGAAAGGGCCTGATAGTGTTCTTCTATGTCGTGGCCATGGTCAGTGTGGTTACCGTACTCGCCGCATTTTCGGTTCAGAACGCGTTCTCCCACATAGGTGGGCACAGGGAAGTAATGATGGTGCTCTCGATAGAGCCCCTCCTTGCTGTTGTCCTTGGCGTCCTGGCCTTCAAGGCGGGAACCCTCAACATCGCGGAGCTGGCCTCCGGTGTCAGCCCCTCTCCCTCGGTGCTCCTCGCCTACATCCTACTCGCCTACGCCGCCTACGCCGAGGGAGGGTTTGTCCCCTTCGATATCGCAGAGGCCGAGACGGAGGTAATCGGGGGCCCGTTCACCGAGTACAGCGGCAGGCTCCTCGGTGTTTTCAGGTACGCACTGCTCATAAAGAGGGTCGTGCTTCTGTGGCTCCTCGCCACACTCATCGCCGTGCCGGCCGCCCGTGCCGCCGGAATCTCGGGAGGGATGGCTCTGGTGCTCGTTCAAGTTGCTGTGCTGTCCATACTCTACATAGCGGCGGTCGCGGTTGAGGCCGCGAACGCACGGCTCAGGATAGACCAGGCGGTTTCCCTGAACAAGAAGGTTTTCGCGGTGGCCGTTGGTGTCCTGTTCATAGCTCTGGTGGGGTGGTGAAAATGGAGTGTGCAGTCTGCAGTGGTGGATGCAGGAGTGCCGACGCTGTAGAAGTCCTTGAGGACGTTCACCTGAGGGAGTTTGTTGAGAGGTTCGGGAAGGATATCCTGGAGTGCCGGAGGCTGGTGAGAAACCAGTACATGTTCGTTGTTAACAGGGACGCCCTTCCGGCAATGGTTGACTACTGGCACAACAACAGGGAAATTCCAGAGACCCACTTTTCAATGGGCATAGGGACGGACGAGAGGAGCATAGCGGGGAAGTTCGTCTACGCTCCGGTGATAAACGTCCAGGTGGTTCCGGGGGATGGCACCAGGAACTACTGGGTCGTTCTCAAGGCCTACCTCGACGAGGACAACCCCGAGTTCCCATCCATAGCCTCGGAGCTTCCGGCCGCCATGTGGGCGGAGAGGGAAGTCTACGACCTGCTCGGCTTCAATCCCAAGGGCCACCCCGACCTGAGGAGACTCGTCCTGCCGGAGGACTGGCCGGAAGGGGTCTACCCTCTCAGGAAGGATCATGACTACAAGGCCTCGCCGATGGACACGCCAAAGTGCTACTACAAGCCCGGGCCGCCCGACACGATGACGGTTCCGATTGGTCCGTACCACCTGGCGCTCGACGAGCCGGCCCACTTCAGGATATTCGTCAAGGGAGAGACGGTGGTTGACGTTGACTACCGCGGCTTCTACTCCCACAGGGGAATCGAGAAGATAGGGGAAGGAAGGCTGACCTACAACCAGGTGCTCTTCATAGCCGAGAGGATCTGCGGAATCTGTGGCTTCCAGCACTCAACGAGCTACGCTCAGGCTGTTGAAAACATAGCGGGCGTTGAAATCCCTGAGAGGGCCATGTACATAAGGACAATAATGCTTGAGATAGAGAGGCTCCACTCCCACCTGCTCTGGGCGGGAGTTGCCGCCCACCTTACCGGCTTTGACACTGGCTTCATGCACGCCTGGCGCATAAGGGAGCCCGTCATGTGGCTCGCAGAGAGGCTTACCGGGAACAGGAAGACCTACGGAATCAACATCGTTGGGGGAGTTAGGAGGGACTTCCTCGACTACCGCAAGGAGATGATAATGGAGAAGATCAGGGAGCTCAGGAAGCAGGTCGAAGAGTTCATCGAGATAGCGACCGGTACGGCAACCTTCGTCAAGAGGGCAGAGGGCGTTGGAATTCTGCCGTACAAAGTTGCCAAGGCATACTCTGTTCTCGGTCCGAACGGCAGGGCCAGCGGAAGGAACATTGACGTCAGGAGAGACCAGCCCTTCGCGGCCTACAAGGATCTGGACTTCAAGGTGCCGGTTTACAAGGAGGGCGACGTCTTGGCAAGGTTCCTCATCAGGATGGACGAGGTGTTCGAGAGCATATGGATAATCGAGCAGGCCATCGACCAAATGCCCGGAGGAGACGTCTTCGTGCCGATAGGGGAGCTTCCGGAGTATGAAGAGGCCCTTGGCTACAGCGAGGCTCCAAGGGGTGAGGTCGTCCACTACGTCATGACCGACAGAAAGAACAAGGTCTACCGCTGGAAGGTCAGGGCGCCGACTTACAACAACCTTCCGGCTGTTCCGGAGATGCTCAAGGGCTACAGCGTCGCCGATGCTCCGCTCATCATAGCGAGCATAGATCCGTGCTACTCCTGTACGGAGAGGGTCCAGATAGTGGACGTTGAGACCGGAAAGGCCCAGACTCTGAACGAGCAGCAGTTCAACATGCTCTCAATACAGAAGGGCAAGGGGGTGGCCTGATGGCCCAGGCGATTTCATTCACCGACAGGCTCAAGTTCTGGAGACGGCCTGAGGAGGAGGTTAAGAAAGCTCCTGTTACCACCCCCTATCCCTTCATTGAGATTGAGAAGCCGCCGGAATATAGGGGCATACCTCACATAGACCCCAACCTCTGCATTGGCTGTGGCGCCTGTGTTAGGGCCTGTCCACCAGACGCGCTCACGATAGAGTGGGACTTCGAGAACGGGAGGAAGAGAATCGTCTTCAACGCCGCGCGCTGCATAAGGTGCCACCGCTGCGTCGAGGTCTGTCCAACCGGTGCGATGCAGGGCACAACGAGGTTCGAGATAGCGACGCCGAACAAGGAAGACCTCATCGAGGTCGTTGACCACAAGCTCTACAGATGCCCGCGCTGTGGGCGGTACGAGGAGTTCACCGAGAGGCAGATAGAGAAGATGTTCCAGATTCTTCCGAAGGAAGTCATTGACCAGCACGGCATAGCCGAGAGGGCTTTTCTCTGCAGGGAGTGCAGGATGGAGGAGAGCGCCAAGACCCTAGCGGTTCAAGGGCCCTATGCGGATAGCCTTCTCCTTTCCCTATATCCGAGAGGCTCAAAGGTGATGGGTGAGAGGAGATGAGCGGGTTGAAGTCCGTTTGGGTCTTCCACGTTGACAGTGGGAGCTGCAACGGCTGCGACATAGAGATACTCGACGTGCTCACGCCCTACTACGACGCCGAGAGGCTCGGAATAAAGCTCGTGCCGAGTCCAAGACATGCCGATGCCCTCCTCGTTTCAGGCCCACTCACGAGGCAGACTTACTACGCTGTCAAGGCCGCTTACGAGGCGATGCCGCCGAAGCCTAGGATAGTTGTTGCCATAGGCACCTGCGCGTCCAGCGGCGGTATATTCTACAATGGTTACCCAATCTACAACCCGAACCCGGAGAGGGGAAGCGACAGGCTCAGGACTGGTGGAATAGAGGTTCTTTTGGCGGAGTACGGGAAAAAGCCCGACATGTACATACCAGGATGCCCACCGAGTCCGGAGGAGATACTCTATGGACTGGCCCAGCTTCTCGGCCTGAAGGAGAAGAAGATGAAGGGCGAGTACTACTATGCAGACGAGATTGAGTTCGTCCTGCCCGACAGGCCGATTGAGGAGAGGATTTACCTGACGCTCAGAGAATCCCTGAGGCGCGTCGTGGGATACTTTGACAGGGAGAAGGTTCTCGAGGACTTCATGGCCCTCGTGGAGAAGGCCCAGGAGAGCGAGAACCCGAGGGAGAGGCTCCACGAGCTGGTCATCGGCTACTTCCTGAGGGAGAAGGACTCCCGTGTGAAGTTCGCGATAAGGTTCCTCGAAAACGAGTACTGGAGGTTGAAGGATGCCTACGAAAAGAGGCACCTGGCACTTGTTAAAGCTGGTGTACGTTAATCCACCTTACGTCTCGAAGGCGATGGCGCACTTTGCCGGCGACATGGCGGTGCTGGAAGAACTGGGAACGCTGAAGGAAGCGACGGTTGACGTGATAAAGGAGAGCCTGGGTGCAAGGGGAAATGAGATAGACCTGTCCCTGAGCGACTTCGTGCTGATCCCCATGGGGAAGATTCCAGACGCCGACAGAGAACTGCTGCTGAAGGTCGCCCAGGCCCTTGAACCCGATGCCAAGCTGAAAATAGTTAGGAGGTGATTCGTATGGGCCTCGAATCCCAGTTCATGCTGCTCATGAAGTTTGTCATGCCCATATACCTCCTGGCCTTCGTCCTTTACGCAGTCAGGGCATTCAAAGGCCCGACCATAGCCGACATAATCCTCGCCGTTGACTGCCTTTCCTTCGACGTTGCCGCTTTCATGGCCATCCTCGCGGTTTACTTCAGGAGCGTTTACCTCGTCAGCGGGGCGATGGTTCTCGCACTCTGGGGCTACCTGCTGGACATATACGTCGCCAAGCACATAGCCGAAGGGGAGGTGGGAGCGTGAGCCTGCTGTTCTATATTGGCGCCCTTTTAATAGTCATAGGCGCACTGTGTGACTTCTTTGGGGCGCTGGGACTGCTGAGGTTCCCCAACTTCTACGTTAGACTGCACGCCGCGACCGTGGGGATAATCGGCGGTGCGGCGGTGCCCCTCTTTGGAGTCGCCCTTCTGGCGCTCGGGGCGGACTTCCTTCCCCACAGGTACGCAATAGCCGGTGCAAGCTTCGTTACGGGGATAGTGGTTCTCATTGTTTCTCCCGCGGGAAGCCATGCGCTGGCCTACGCCGCCCATAAGGCCGGACTCGTGGATTGGGAGCCGGAAGTGGATCACCTGGCGGGGGTGGAGGGGGATGGTTGAGCTCCACCTCGTTATCCTGGTGCTTGCACTGATGCTCGGCTTCGTTGCCAGCTACCTTGCGGTGACTGAGAGGGACCTGCTGAAGGCGGTGGGGTTCTCGTCGGTTCAGGCGATAGCTTACGCCATAGCCTTCTACATCCTGATGGCCCCGGACATAGTGCTGGCCTACGTTGCCATAGCGGTCGGCATATACTCCGCCCTCCTGGTTTTCGCCATCAGCAAGACCGAGAGGTACGAGGTGGTGTGAATGGCCGGCAGGTCGATCCTCACGGCAGTCGCTATCCTCTCCTTTGCGGCCCTCATGACCTACGCCGTCCTCTCCGCGGGGCTCCTTGGAACGGGTTCCGGGCTCAGATCCCTGGGGGAGTTCTACCTCGGCAACAGCTACTTTGGGGACTACTCTGCGAAGAGCCCGGAGGTGGTGACTTCGATTCTCTGGGACTACCGTGGCGTTGACACGCTCTTCGAGACGGCGGTGTTCTTCCTCGCGATAATAGGCAGCCTGACCGTCTTCAGGCTCACGAAGGAGCAGGAGGAGGAAGTCAAGAGGCCCGAAAGGCCTCCGGCCGAAATGACCTCCATAGTCAGGGACGTGACGAGGGTCATAGTTGTGATGATCCTCGCGGTCTCGGCGTCCATAGCGCTCCATGGCCACCTGACCCCCGGAGGCGGGTTCCAGGGCGGTTCAGCCCTCGCGGTTGCCCCGCTCCTGATAATAGCCGCCTATTCAAAGTACGCCCTTGAAAAGAGCGGGTTCGACAAGACGAGGGCACTTATACTCCGTTCAGTCGGCCTCCTGGGAATAGCCCTGGTTGCGGTGATCCCGCTCCTCTACGGCGGATACGTAATGCAGAACCAGCCGGTTTTTCCGGCCGAGTTTGGAGGCCAGCCCCTCGGCGGCTCGCTGATTTACTATAACCTGTTCGAGTTCCTCGCCGTGGGTGCCGGATTTACCGCGGTCTTCCTCCTGCTGGCCATTCCCGAAGAGAAGTTCAAGAAGATCCTGGGGGTGGACGAATGAGCGTTCAGGAGTTCCTCTGGGCATACATGTGGGCAGTCCTCCTGCTGACGCTGGGCGTCGCGCTCTACGGAGTCATTGCCAGGCCGAACCTTCTGAAGAAGATAATAGCCCTCACGGTTCTTGGCGATGCCGTCAACGTCATGGTTGTCCTGATCGGCTACCGTTTCACCTACCCAGTAGCGCCCCCGATACTGCCGTCCCTATCGAGGGACGCCCTGGGAGCGTTCCTGAGTTCGGCAGTTGATCCGCTCCCGCAGGCCCTGGTGATAACGGCCGTCGTCATAGGTATGGCCGTCAACATGCTCCTGGCGATCCTGACGGTGCAGCTGTACCGCCTGTACGGGACCCTTGACGTCAGGGAGATAGCGAGAAGGGGTGGTGGTGAATGAGGGGCGTACTCCCGACGGCACTCATGGCGTTCCTCACCTACATCGTGTTCACGGGTTCCCTCACTCCCTACGACCTGGCCACTGGAGCGGTAGTTGCGGTTGTGGTGGGCCTTTTGATGGGCCCCCACACCGTCAGGGACGACTCAAAGGCCCTGAACCCGATAAGGTGGCTGTGGATGGCCGTTTACTTCCTGTGGTACATGCTGGTGGCGGAGACCAAGAGCCACATTGACGTCATAATACGCACGCTGACCGGGAACTACCGGCCCGGCATAGTGAGGGTTCCCATTGACGTCAGCACGGACTACGCGAGAACCCTCGTGGCCAACTCAATAACCAACACCCCCGGAACGGTTGTGGTGGACATGGACGAGAGGTACGTCTACGTTAACTGGATAGACGTCACCACGAGGGATCCTGAGGAGGCAAGGAAAGAGATCTCAGCCGACTTTGAGAAGTTTGCGAGAAAAATCTTTGAGTGAGGTGGTAGAATGGACGCGGTAGGGCTGACTCCAATCATACCCCTGCTCTTTGCCTTTGCCCTCCCCCTGACGTCGATACTGATAAAGGGGAACAGGAGGGTCGTCCAGGCCTACGCCCTCCTGGGCACGGGGCTCACCCTGATAAGCTCGTTCGCGTTATTCCAGAGAGCGTACTCCTCAGACAGCCCCTTGATTTACACCTTCGGCAAGTGGGTCGCCCCCATCGGCATAATATATGAGGTGGACAGGCTTGGGGCACTGATGGCACTGGTAACGGCCTTCCTGATGTTCGTCATAGCCGTGTACAGCTACAGGTACCTTGAGGGCGAAAGCGGGCTGGAGTGGTACTACACGCTCTACCTCGGCCTTGAGGCCGGTCTGCTTGGGGTTGTACTCACGGGAGACGCATTCAACCTCTTTGTCATGATAGAGGTTACCAGCATAGCCTCCTACGCGCTGGTCGCGTTCTACAGGGGCAGGCGGGACGCGGTTCATGCGGCACTAAAGTACGCTTTCATAGGCGCCATCGGCACGACGATGTACTTCCTGGCCCTTGGAATCCTCTATGGAGCATTTGGGACGGTCAACTTTGCCGACCTGAGCGCAAAGATCCATGATATTCCTTTCCCCGTGAGCGGGAACCCCGTCGGAGAGGTTGTTCTTGCCTCCGGAATAGTGCTGGCCCTTGCCACGTGGGCGTTCCTCATTAAGGCCGCCATCTTCCCCAACCACTTCTGGCTTCCGGAGGCCCACCCCGCAGCTCCAAGCCCCATCTCCGCTGTCCTGTCGGGCCTCGTGGTTAACGTCGGCATATACTCACTCATGAGGTTCCTGTACACCGTCTATGGCGGTGAGCTTGTGCCGGGCCTTGAGAGGGTCGTCGGCGGAGTGGCGGCCGTTCTAGTGGCGCTCGGTGCGGTTTCGGCGCTTTTCGGGGCCCTCATGATGAACGCCCAGAGGGACGTCAAGAAGATGATAGCGTATTCAACGATAATGCACATGGGCTACCTGGCAATGGTCGTTGGTGCCGGAACCCAGCTGGCCATGCAGGCGGCGATATTCCACATGATCAACCACGCAATTGCTAAGGTCCTGCTCTTCCTCGCTGCCGGGGCCTTCATTCATGCAGCCGGCTCAAGGGACATCGGGGACTTAACGGGCCTCGGAAGGAGGATGCCCGTGGCTACCTTTGGGCTCTCTGTGGCTACCCTAAGCCTCGTAGGAATACCCCCGTTCAACGTCTTCTTCAGCAAGGTTCTGCTGTTCGATGCAATGATGGAAAGGAGCCTGGCGCTTGCGATGGTCATCGTGCTCAGTTCGGTGATAGCGCTGGTGGCCTACATGAGGGTCCTTTACAGGATATGGCTTGGAAAGCCGAGGGAGGACATCACGGTGGGTGAGCACGCAAGCATGGCCTTTGTGCTGCTTCTCCTCTCTGCGGCCGTCGTGCTGATGGGCCTCGCCGCACCGCTCCTGCTCCAGCACTACGTTGATCCCGCTGCGGCGCAGATGATGGACTACAGGGCCTACATAAAGGCCGCCGTTGAGTACGCTTCCGCCCTCTTTTCCTGATTTAACTTTTTGGAGGTGATGGAATGAGCATAGAAGCGGCAAAGGAGAGCCTCCTCCGGAGGATAATGGAGTTCTACGGAGACAACCTGCTCTCGGTCATATTCTACGGTGCCCACCTCAAGGGGGAACTTAATGAAATCGACGTTCTGGTTATAATAGACGAGCCGTACGACCCGGTCAAGATAAACAGGGTCGCGGACTTCATCGAGAACATAAAAGAGCCCGTTGAGAGGGAGTTTGGATACTTCGTCGCCTTCGAGCTTTACGTCCGTGAGGAGGCGGAGAACTTTCATTCGTCATTTATGGACGTGGTGAAGGCGTACGAGGTCGCCTATGACAGGGAGGACTACTTCCAGAACCTGATTCGAGACATGTTCAATCCAGAGAGGACAATCGAGTACGTCAAATACATAAGCACGATAGAGTACATATCCCTCGACGAGGAGGAAAGTGGTGGCCGATGATAGGGGCGGTGCTGGCCGGCGGCAGGGGCAGGCGCTTCGGCGGGGATAAGCTACTCTTCAGGGTAAATGGAGCTCCCCTCATACAGCACGCCCTCGAGCGCCTCTCCCTTGCGGAGGGCATTGACGAGGTGGTGGTTGTTGCCTCCCCCGAAAACGCCCGCGCGCTGGAGGAGCTGGGCTACCGGGTGGTGGTTGACAGGATGCTCCTGGGCCCAATAAGCGGCGTCTACACGGCGCTGGGGCTGGGAGATGCCTTCATAGTCGCCGGCGACATGCCCCTAATAGTTCCCGAATTCGTTGATTACATAATCGCCCGGTTCGAGAGAAGCGGGAGAAGAATATGCGTCCCAAGGTGGGAAAACGGCTACCTTGAACCGCTCCATGCGGTGTATCCGGCTGAATTCCAATCAGTGCTTGAGCAAAGGATTGAAGACGGCGACTACGCCCTGAACAGGGCTATCCGGTCTACGGACGCCTGCTACCTCGGCCTTGAGTCCGTTCCGGAGGAGTGGATTCTCAGCCTCTTCAACGTCAACAGGAAGGAAGACCTGAAAAAGCTCAGCAACACCTTCCTTTGAGTTATTAACCGCCTTTTTAGTCTCGCTGCACTTTTCTCCCGTCTTCGGGCCGGGGAGGGACAAAGGAGGATGAACCGGCCGCCTGCAGGGACACCAAGCTTTACATTTTCTTTTGAAAGCCTCGCCCTCATCTGAGAGGAGGTCAGTGGGTCACACCGTTGAGGAGGCCTGCCAGGGACTCCGCCAAGACCTCCGCCCTTTCGATGATTACCTTGCTCGGCTCCTGGAAGAGGCCCAGAACCTTTGGCTGACATCCTATAAGGACAAACCCTGCACCCGTTCTGGACTTCAGGTATCCCACGAGCACCCTCAGCGGCAGGCTGTGCGTTGAGACGGCATCTCCCAGCGTCCCCTCCGGGTCGGCTATAATGAGCTCCCCGTGCTCACCGCCGAAGTCAACTGCATCAACGAAGACCACCAGATCGGGTTTGAACTCCACTATCTTTCCGGTGTAGCTTTCCGGAACCTCTCCGCAGTTCAGGACGAGGACGTTCGGGTTTTTTACGAGCTCTTTCAGCCTCTCTGCGACGATTACTCCGAAGGCATCGTCGCCCCTAACGTCGTTCCCTATGCCGCAGATTACCACCCTTTCGGCGTTTTTGAGGAGGTCAGAGAGTTCCATCTCAACACCCCACCACGCAGAATTTTGAATTTAATAAAAGAAAAACCCTTGGTCGGCTCAGATCTTCTGAGCAACCTCCCTTATCCCCTCCGCGAACTCCGTCTTCAGCAGCTCCTCCGGTTTCCCTATCTTCTCCTCCAAGTCCCTGTACATGGGTACGCCTGTTAGGTAGGGCACGTTGAACCTTTTCGCCAGTTCCTCTATGCCCTTCTCATCGTCCAGCCTGAGGTTCTCGACGATTCCGAGTATTCTGTATCCCCTTTCCCTGAGCAGGGTCAAAAGCTTCTCAACGACGTTAATGGAGAGCTTCGATGGCGTTGCAACGACGAGGAACTCGCCCCTCTTGAGGAAGCGCAACACGTCGAGGAACTGGTCGCCGAGGCCGGGAGGCATGTCTATGATGAGGTAGTCCAGCTCGTCCCAGCGCGTTATGGCGAGGAGCTCGATGAGGGCGTCGCTTATCTCCATGCCCCTCATGGGGGTGGGTTTGTCCTCGGAGTAGTAGACGATGCTCATGAACTTTATTCCATGAACTGTCGGAGGGATTACGCCGTACTCCTCCTCCGGGAACTCCTTCGGCTCGAAGCCCAGAATCACGTGGTCGCTCGCGCCGTGGAAGTCGAGGTCAAGGAGGCCGACCTTGTAACCCTTCTCGGCCAGGACGAGGGCCAGCGTGGTGGAGACAAGGGACTTTCCTACACCACCCTTCCCGCTGACGACGGGGATTATGCGCTTCACCTTCTCAAGCCTTCCCTCGATGCCCTTGACGCGCGGGTCAACGATCATGCCTCACCCTCCTTTTCCACCCTTATGCCGCTTATGTAGACTCCTCTCCCCTGGAGAACCTCAAAGTCCCTGCTCCCGCACTTCGGACAGGCGAGGAAGGCGTGGACGACCTCCGGGATGAAGTGTATGTCCTCCTTTATGCGCTCATCGAAGCTTTCTTTGACGTCCTTCAGCTTCCACTCGTGACCGCAGTCACGGCACTTAAAAAGGGCTTCCTCCTCGACGAACTCTATCTCCGCTCCCTCTCCTATCGTCCCCTTTAGGAGCTCCTTCATTGCGAACTCGACTATTTCGGCGTTGACGTCCTGGAGCTCTCCGAGGACGACTCTTATTGCGAGGAGCTTTGTTGCCCCTTCCTTCTGGGCGTAATCAAGGGCTGTTCTAACTATACCATCTGCCAGTGCCCACTCGTGCATTTTCAATCCCTCCTCTAGGTTTTAGAGTCACGCTCTTAAAAATGAACTGGTTTCAAACCTCGGGTTCACTGGCTCTCATTTTCTTCAGCTTCCACGCAAGAAGGGCGAAGGTACCAACGCCCAGAAGGGCCTCACCCCTCATGCCGTTGAGCTCAAGGATTATGTCGTAGGGCACGAACCAGAATGCCAGAAAGCCAATGGCTAGGGCGTACTTCCCCCTTTCGTCCAGGTGGGAAGGCATTGAGTAGAAGTGTAGCGTCACGAGCAGTCCCAGGAGGGACGTTATGGCCGGGGGCATTAGGGAGTGCGGGAGGGCGATGAATATCAAAAACAGGATAACGGACACCGAGAGGCCGTAGAGGAACGGGTGTCTCCCAGGAAATGCTCCATCAAAGAGGGCCTCTCGTTTTATCTTCCTGGCCAGCAGGAGCAGGGCCATCATGAGGATTACCGTGAGGATGTACTGGAGTGCCGGCGCCCTGTAGGAGCCCAGGACTGCGAAGAACACTGCACCGGACAGCAGAAACGACGCTGATGTAAGCAGGATTCCCCGCTTTCCGAGAAGACTCTCGTTCCGGAACTCCGGATAGAGGGCATCAATCACCATTATTGGAACCGCTATGCTCATCAGGGAGTGGAATATAGTCAGCCACACGGCCCAGACGGTGTTGACCCCTCAGGCTCTTCCATAACTACCCAGTATTCCTAGGTCGGGCCACTTCGGGTTGAACCAGGACTTTATGACGAGTCCCTCTTCGATGATTCCATAGGCAAAGCCGAGGAGCATGAGCCTCAGGTAGTTCCTCCCCCACCGAACCCAGGCTTCTCTGATAAGGAGAACGCCAGCACCGTAGTAGGCCCACAGGAGCGGGAATGCTAGGGGGTTTAGGAGGGCCTCCAGAGGAGGGGTAGAACCGCTCAGCACCTCTGCGAAGAACGGGGATAGAAATGAAAGGAGAACGGCGGTTTTGGTTTTCCGTTCCATGGGGACCATCGGTCTTCTTTTGAACCGGGGTCACATCTCGGCCTCTCCGAGGAACTCAAGAAGGTCCAGCAGGCGCGGATCCTTGACCTTTTCTATGGCCTTTCCGGCCTCCTCGGCCTCAATCTTTCCATCCTTGTACAGGGCTATCGCCTTCACGGCCTCGAAGAAG
Source organism: Thermococcus thermotolerans (assembly GCF_024707485.1). Lineage (NCBI taxonomy): Archaea > Methanobacteriati > Methanobacteriota > Thermococci > Thermococcales > Thermococcaceae > Thermococcus > Thermococcus thermotolerans. The sequence continues at coordinate 1,014,290 of NZ_CP102602.1, read as the reverse complement.
TCCGCCAGCTTAGGAAGGGCTCTTGCGAACATGTCCATGTGCAGGTAGACCGTCTCGAAGTCGTCCTCAAGGAACAGCTGCCAGAGGACGTCCATCAGCGAGCCGAAGGCGATATCCTCGTAATCCGTTCCCTTTGCATGGATGAGCGCGTAGAGGCACTCCTGAAGTGCCGCGTCGTAGTTCTCGTCCTCCTCGAATATCTCCTCGAAGCTGAGGTGTATCTCAACGAGAAGGTCGCTCTTGTTCAGGACCTTCGGCAGAATACCCGCGAGCATGGCCTTTGCCTCGTAGGTTTCCCCGGATTCGAAGAGAACGTAGGCCTTGTGGATGGCTATCCTCAGAACCTCGTCCTCGTTTTTGAGTTCGCGGTATATCTCCTCCGCCTTTTCCATGAGCCCTATGGCCTTCTCATACTCCTGGAGTTCTTCGTGGATGAGCGCCATGGCGTAGTAGATTTTCGCTATGTTCTCCTTGTTCCCCTTCTCTGTCTCCTCTTCAAGCAGTGCCCTGTAGAGTTCGAGGCTCTTCTCCAGCTCACCTATGAGATAGTAGAGGTCGGCCAGCTCGAACTTTACCTCAAAGGTGTCCCTCTCCTCAGCCATCTTTTCAAACTCGCTCAGCTTGTTCACACCGAGAAGCTCGTGGAAGTAGTAAACGGTGAGCTTGTATAGTTCGAAATCACCACACTCCAGGGCGAGCTTTTCGGCCTTTTCGAGGGCTTCTTTAAGCTCCTCGTCGCCCAGCTCGTCAACCCTGTGGTACAGAAGGGTTGCAACTTTTTTGCAGTCCTTTTCCTCGATTGCCTTCAGAATCTCCTCCATGCCCAACACCTCAGAATAATTAGCCCTCTGGGGGTATTTAACGATTTGGTGGGATTAGGTTTTTAATCAGTGCGCGTGAACTAAGAACATGCTTGAAGTGGTTTTCCTCGGCACGGGCGGCATAATGCCCACCCGGGAGAGAAACGTCCCGGCCATAGCGCTTAGATACCAGGGGGAAATCATGCTCTTCGACGTCGGAGAGGGCACGATGAGGCAGATGAACACGGCGAAGCTCAGTCCCATGAAGGTGGAAAAGATCTTCATCACCCACTTCCACGGCGACCACTACCTCGGTTTAGCCGCGCTGATCCAGACGATGAACCTGTGGGACAGGGAAAAGCCCCTCCACATCTACGGCCCCAAATACACCTTCGAGTTCGTCCAGCACTTCCTCAACAGCGGCTTCTTCAGGCCGGGCTTCGATATACACGTCCACGAGCTCGGGGAAACCCGCCTAAAGTTTGGTGACTATGAAATCTGGAGCTTCAAGGTCGAGCACGGGGTTCCGGCTCTTGGCTACGTATTTAAGGAAAAAGACCGGCGCGGGAAGTTCCTGCCGGAGAAGTTAAGGGAATACGGCCTGAGCGAGGGGCCGATACTCGGGAAGCTTGAGCGTGAAGGTAAAATAGAGTGGAACGGGAAAACTATTTACCTTGAGGACGTCACAGGGCCGAGGAGAAAGGGGGTTAAGGTCGTCTACACCGGCGACACCGAGCCCGCTGAAAGGGTCAGGCTCTTCGCTGAGAGGGCTGACCTTCTAATCCATGAGGCCACCTATCTGGATCCAGCCCACAGGGGCGACAGCTACCACTCGACGGTGGAGGAGGCCTGTGAGGTCGCTAAAAAGGCCAAGGTCAAGCTCCTTGCCCTCTTTCACAGGGCCTTCCGCTACACCTACGGCGAATACCTGAACGAGGCCTCGCGGATATGCAGGGATTTTGGGGTGGATTTCATCGTCCCGAGGGACTTCGACGTTATAACCTTCAAATCCGGCTCCTGGGAGCTGGGGAACCTCCTGGAGGAGAGAGGATGAGCTACCTGCGCTACGTTAAGCTTATAGGCACAATGCACGTTTCGCCGAAGAGCAGGGAGGAGGTAATCAGGACTATACTCACTGAAAAGCCCCATGCTGTCGCTATAGAGCTCGACAGAGCCCGCTTCCTAGCCATGAACGAAAACCGGCGGTTAACTTTGGAGGAATCACTGCGCTTCGGCAGGAAGGGATTGATAAACTACGTTTTGGCCAAGGTCGAGGAGAAGCTCGGAGAGGAGTTTGGGATGAAGCCGGGGGAGGAAATGAAAGCCGCTATAAACGCCGCCCAGAGTTTGGGTGTTCCCCTCTACCTCATAGACGAGGACATAAACCTCATACTCTCAAAGATTCTCGCCGCACCGGGAAGGGAGAAGCTCCTCATGGCCCTGGAAGCGCTGGGCCTTTTCCTCCCGGTTAAAAGCGGTCAGGCTTCAGACCCCATGGCCGAATACAGGGTCATGATGGTTCAATTCCGGAGGAGATACCCCTACCTCTATCGCGTTCTGGTGGAGGAACGCAACGAGGTCATGGCGAGAAACCTCATTTCAATAGTCGAAAACCTCAAGCTCCAGGGGGTTAAGAGGCCGAAGGTCATAGCCGTTGTCGGCCTCGGCCACAAGCCGGGAATTGAGCATCTTCTCGATAGAGTCGGGGAAAGGGGATTCCTCTCGCCCTACTGGACTGCGGGGGTGGTATGATGGAAAGGAGGCATCTGGTCTGCCCGCTCTGCGGGGGAACGGACTTCAAGGTTGAGGAGGGTAAGATAGACAGCAAATGGGGCTTTACCGCCCACAAGGTGAAGATCGTCATCTGCATGAACTGCGGGTACGTCATGATGTTCTATAAGGGCAGAACCATCTGGGACTTCGACTGATTCGTTACTTTTATATTTGAAAGAGTCCCAGCATTCTTGGGGATCCACCATGAAGGACAGACTCGAAAAGATGCTCAACGTCAAGATTCTTGAAATCGAGGAGCTTGAGGACAAGATAGTCGTTTACGTCCCGGAGGATCAGGTGAGGATAGCCGTCGGGAGCGGCGGCGCGGCCGTTAAGGCGGCAGAGCTCGTAATCGGTAAGAAGATTGAAGTAAAGGGCAGGTGAACCTCCCCGCGGGGCGTTCTGATGAACTACGAACTCTGGCGCACCGTGAATAAACCCCGGGATGCTCGGAGGAGGGAGATCGAAGACCTGCTGATTTCTTTTCTAGTCCTCACTCTGCTGTTTTCCAACTTTGATCCTTACTCCCTCCCTTACGCGGCCGTGGCGGTTCTGACGGCTTTCCTCTTTCATGAACTCGCCCACAGGCAGGTGGCGCGGCACTACGGCTACAGGGCATACTACAAACGCTGGGAGACGGGTATACTCCTCGCCCTCCTTGTTGGCATAGCGACCCGGCTCCTTACAGGAACGGCGTGGATATTTGCCGCCCTCGGTGCTGTTCAGGTCTATGCCCCCTACGCCGTTGATTCCAGGGAGGCCTTCGGAAGGATAGCCCTCGCCGGCCCGCTGACCAACATAGCCGTTGGTGCAGTTGCACTGGTTTTTTTGAGAACCTCCCACCCGTTTACGGCCCTCTGGTGGGTTTTCAGGACGACGGCAACCGTCAACCTGTGGCTGGCGTTCTTCAACCTGCTCCCGTTCCCACCGCTGGACGGCTCGAAGGTCGTCCGCTGGAACGCTGGAGCTTGGGCTGTATCTATCGGAGTCGCCTACCTACTCTTCAGGCTGGTGTAACACTCCCGGTGATATAGAAGGGAAAGGTTAAATAGGCCCACCCTCACTTTTATCACGGTGGTTCCCCATGGAGTACAAGAATCCGCTCGGTGTTGATATTGACCTCGAAACCGGGGTTATACCCGGCGCCAAAAGGCTCGTCAGAAGGCTGAGCGATTTGAAGGGTTACTTCATCGATGAAGATGCCTACAGCGAGCTCCTCAAGGAAAACCCGGTCGTCTACGAGGTTTATGCGATTGAGCAGGAAGAGAAAGACGGAGACCTGAACTTCGCCACGACGGTTCTCTACCCGGGCAAAGTTGGCAAGGAGTTCTTCTTCACCAAGGGACACTATCACTCCAAGGCGGACAGGGCAGAGATATATTACGGCATCAAGGGGAAGGGCGGAATGCTCCTCCAGACCCCGGAAGGAAAGGCAGAATGGATAGAGATGAAGCCCGGAACGGTTGTCTACGTTCCCCCCTACTGGGCACACAGAACCGTCAACACGGGCGATGAACCGTTCATCTTCCTGGCAATTTATCCCGCCGATGCGGGCCACGACTACGGGAGCATAGCCGAGAAAGGCTTCTCCAAGCTGGTCATCGGGGAGAACGGCGAAGTCAAGGTTGTGGACAACCCGAGATGGAAGGGGTGAACTCTTAATTTTCCTTTTCTCACCGCAACCCTTATTAACTTTCAACGGTTACATCACTCCCGGTGATACAATGTCCTGGGACGCTCTCTACTCATCGGCCTTCGATAAAGTTCGCGGGAACATCGGGAATGTTGGAGGTGTTCTTCTCGCATACAACACGAACATCGACGCCATAAAGTACCTTGACTCCAGAGACCTTGAGCGCCGGATAAATAGTGTGGGGAAAGATGAAGTCATGAGGTACTCTGACGAGATCCCCGAGAAGATAACCTCCCTTGAGCACCTCCTCGGCGGAATCCTCTGGAGCGTCCGCCGGGGCAAGGCCGCGGAACTCTTCGTGGAGAGCTGCACCGTCAGGTTCTACATGAAGCGCTGGGGCTGGGACGAGCTGAGGATGGGCGGCCAGGTTGGAATAATGGCCAACCTCCTCGGTGGAGTCTACGGTGTTCCGGTTATAGCTCACGTTCCCCAGCTGTCAAGGCTCCAGGCGGAGCTCTTCAAGGACGGGCCGATTTATGTCCCCAAGACCGAAGATGGAAAGCTCAGGCTCGTCCACCCGAAGGACTTCGTCGGGGACGAGGAGAACTGCATCCACTACATCTACGAGTTCCCGCGCGGGTTCAGGGCCTTTGACTTCGAGGCACCGAGGGAGAACCGCTTCATAGGCTCGGCTGACGACTACAACCCGAACGTGTACATAAGACCCGAGTTCACCGAGCATTTTGAGGAGATAGCCTCAAACGCCCGGCTCGCCATCATCAGCGGCCTTCAGGCGCTCACGAAGAAGAACTACCGAGAGCCTTTTGAAGAGATGAAGCGGCATCTGGATGTTCTGGAAAGAAGAAACATCCCCGTCCACCTTGAGTTCGCCTTCACAGCAGATGAAACGGTCAGAAAAGCCCTCGTTGATGTGCTCGGCTCATTCCACAGCATCGGCCTCAATGAGGTGGAGCTTGCGTCCATAATGGAGGTTGTGGGAGAAAAGCCCCTAGCGAAAAAGCTCCTCGCCCACGACCCTGTTGATCCGCTCGCTGTGACTGAGGCGATGCTCAAACTTGCCGAGAGAACTGGGGTGAAGAGGGTACACTTCCACACCTACGGCTACTACCTGGCACTGACTGCCTATAAGGGCGAGTTCGTTAGAGATGCGCTGCTCTTTGCGGCTTTAGCGGCCGCCGCCAAGGCAAAGCTCGGGGATGTTCGTTCCATAGGCGATGTGGTTAAGGCCATGAACGTCCCGGTGAACGAGAAGGCAAAGACAGTGGAGGCAGTTCTTGAAGAGAAGTACGGCATGAAGAACGGCATTGCCGACGTCGATGGTTACCAGCTTTCGTTCGTCCCAACGAGGATAGTGAAAAAGCCAAAGTCCACCGTGGGAATCGGCGATACAATATCGAGCTCGGCCTTCGTCGGTGAGTTTGCACTGCGTCCGTAAAACAAACCTTTTTATTTTGTGTTCCCAAAATTTTTACGGGATTTCCTTTTCATCTTCGAAAATTATCGCGGGGTGGTTGGTTTGCTTTTGGAGGCTCCGGTTTACAAGGAGCTGTTCGGGGCCGTTGAGATTTACGAGGTTCAGAAGGTCATTAAGCTGGACACGCAGACGCGGGACGTGGGGAGCTTTACCGTCACCAACGTGCCGAGGGAGGACATCTACGGTATACTTGAGGACATGGCCATAGTGATTCCTATGAAGAACGAAAAGCTTCAGCTGGTGGACGGAGTTCTGAAGGCGATACCCCATCAGTGCCCGATAATAATAGTCTCCAACAGCAAGAGGGAGGGACCAAATCTCTTCAAGCAGGAGGTTGACCTGGTCAAGCACTTCTACAACCTGACCCGGTCGCGCATAATAATGATCCATCAGAAAGACAGCGGCATTGCCGCGGCATTCAGGGAGGCTGGATACACCGAGGTGCTCGATGAAAAAGGCGCCGTTAGGAGCGGCAAGGGGGAGGGAATGCTCATAGGGATACTCATTGCCAAGGCAATCGGGGCCAAATACGTGGGCTTTGTTGATGCAGACAACTACATTCCCGGTTCGGTCAACGAGTACGTGAAGGACTACGCGGCTGGCTTTCTGATGAGCGAGAGCGAATATGCGATGGTTCGCCTGAGCTGGAGGCACAAGCCAAAGGTCAGCACCAAGGGGCTCTACTTCAAGAAGTGGGGGCGCGTGAGCGAGATAACCAACAGGTATATGAACGCCCTCTTCGGCGTGGCAACCAACTTTGAGACCAATATCATAGTCACGGGAAACGCCGGGGAGCATGCGATGACACTGAAACTGGCGGAAATCATGCCGTTCTCGACCGGGTACTCGATAGAGCCCTTCGAACTGGTGTACCTCTTCGAGACCTTTGGCAGGTGGGGCAGAGACCCCCACACGGACGTCTATGACCAGGGAGTCGAGGTCTTCCAGATAGAAACCCTCAACCCCCACCTCCATGAGGACAAGGGGAAAGAGCACGTCAGGAACATGATCCTGAGCTCCCTCGGGGCGATTTATCACTCCGAACTTGCCACGGAGAGCCTCAGGCAGAGAATCCTTCAGGAGCTACGCCTTCACGGCCTCATCAGCGAGAATGAAGAGCCGCCGAAACCCAGAATCATGCCCCCAATCGAGAACATAAACGTGAACCAGTGGATGAAAACCCTCGAAGACAATGCCGAAACGCTCCTGCGCTTCGAGGTGTGAGGATGAGGGTGATCTTCCTAGACCTCGACAGAACCCTGCTCGGTGACGACTACTCGCCTGAGCCGGCTGAGTCAGTTCTCCAATCCCTCATCAACGCGGGCTTTGAGGTTGTGCTCAACTCATCGAAGACGCTCGCGGAGCAGGAGTACTACAGGGAAGCCTGGGGGCTGGAGGGTCCGTTCATAGTCGAGAACGGAAGTGCCATCGTGATTCCGAAGGGCTACTTCCCATTTGACGTTTCCGGAAGGAGGCGGGGCAAGTACATCCTCATTGAACTGGGAGAGAAGTACGGCCGTATAAAACGCATCCTTGACTCCCTAGCGCCCGAATACGGCCTCAGGTATTACGGAAACTGCACGCTTGAAGAAGTCATGGCATTTACAGGGTTGCCAGAGAATCTGGCGAGGCTTGCAATGAGGCGGGACTACAGCGAGACGATATTTGCATGGGAAAGACCGGGTTTCGAGGAGTTGCTTTCCGGGAGGGGTCTCAGGGTATCGCAGGGCAGCAGGTTCACAGGTGTAACAGGGAGCACCGATAAGGGGCGCGCCGCCGTGGAACTGCTGAAGCTGTACTCCCGCCTTGACAGGGTCGAAAGCTACGCCGTGGGCGATGGGGAGAACGATTTCCCTCTCCTCGACGTTGTCGACCATGCCTTTCTCATTGGAACCCGCAGGCATGGAGGGGCTAAAAATATAAGCTCGATCGACGAACTACTGGAGGTGGTGTTATGAAGACTCTGATTCTGGCTGGAGGGAAGGGAACGAGGCTGTGGCCCCTCAGCAGGGAGCTGATGCCCAAACAGTTCATAAGGATGTTCGATGAGTACTCTCTCTTTCAGAAGACCGTCCAGAGGGCTCTTGCGTTTTCCAAATCGGACGAGATTTTTGTGGTCACCAACGATATGTACCGGTTCCGCGTTCTCGATGACCTGAGGGAGCTGGGACTTGAATTGCCAGAGGACAACATTCTCCTTGAGCCAAAAGGAAAGAACACCCTGCCGGCCATATTCTGGGGAATACGAAGAATCGAGGAGGCCTTTGGTGACTCAGTAGTGGCCGTGCTTCCATCGGACCACCTGATAGACGCCAACGAGAACTATGTAAAAGCCTTCAGAAACGCGGAGAAGCTCGCCAGGGACTACCTCGTGACCTTTGGGGTAAAGCCGACCAAGCCGCACACCGGCTACGGGTACATAAAACCGGGGGAGAAGCTTGAGGGTGGCTACCTTGTGGCGGAGTTCAAGGAAAAGCCGGATCTTGAGACGGCGAAGCGCTACGTTGAGAACGGCTACTACTGGAACAGCGGCATGTTCATGTTCGACACACGGATTTTCATTGAAGAGGTTAAGAAGCATGCCCCAGATGTCTACGAGGCCTTTGAAAAGGCCGAGAGCGTTGAGAAGGCCTACGAGCTGGTTCCCGAGGTCTCGGTGGACTACGGCGTCATGGAGAAGACGGACAGAGCAGCAGTGGTTCCCCTCAACGTCTACTGGAACGATCTGGGTAGCTTCGACGCCATCTACGAGGTAATGGAGAAGGACGAGAGCGGGAACGCCGTCAAGGTCGGTGGCAGAAAGGGCTACCACGTTGGCGTTAACTCCCGCAACAACCTTGTGATGACGAGCCGTCTAACGGCGACGGTAGGGGTGGAAGACCTCATTATCATAGACACCGACGATGCCCTACTCGTTGCCCATCGCGGCGAAGGGCAGAGGGTGAAGGAGGTCTACAAACGCCTTAAGGAGATGAACGATGAGCGCGTAATGGTCCACAGGACGGCCTACAGGCCCTGGGGAAGCTACACCGTTCTGGAGGAGGGAGACAGATACAAGATAAAGCGCCTGACGGTTCTGCCGGGCAAGAAGCTCTCCCTTCAGATGCACTACCACCGCTCGGAGCACTGGGTCGTCGTCAGGGGCACCGCAAAGGTTCGCGTCGGGGAGAAGGAAATTCTCCTCCGGCCAGGAGAGAGCACCTTCATACCCGCGGGTGTCGTTCACAGGCTTGAGAACCCGGGCAAGGTCGTTCTTGAGGTCATCGAGACCCAGATCGGGGAGTATCTGGATGAGGATGATATAGTTCGTTTTGAAGACGATTTCGGGAGGGAGTGATGATGGCTGAGGATGAGAAGGAGCAGAAGAAGGAGAGGGTCAAGAACTGTGGGGATGAGTGGGAGCGGTTCAGTAGCTCTATATCTTCCCTTTCGCTCAGCCTTCTGCCAACTCTGCTATTTGTGCTCATAATGTCCTACATAATCGTCGTTGGCCTACAGAACGCGGATATAACCTTCACAGTCCAGGGACAGGAGGTCACCATAACCTACCCGCAGATAAACATACCGGTGGACTATTCAGCTATAAAGAACGCTGTGGTTTACCTGTTCGCCGCGATACTGATAGGCATGCCCGTGCCCCTGCTCTCAGGCAGGTGGAAGCCTCTGAAGATACTCGTCTCTCTGATTCAGGCCGGGGCGTTCGTCTACGGACTCTACATCTTCGTGATGATGGTAATCAACTTCGCCAGTGCTCTAATGTGAGGTGATTGCAATGGGGAGGCTGTTCGGTACCTTCGGTGTCCGCGGAATTGCCAACGAGGATATAACCCCGGAGTTTGCCCTAAAGATGGGCATGGCCTTCGGGACGATGCTCAAACGGGAGGGGAGGGAAAGACCCCTGGTAGTGGTTGGCATGGACACCCGCGTCAGCGGGGAGATGCTCAAGGGCGCGCTTATAAGCGGCCTTCTCAGCGTCGGTTGCGACGTTATAGATGTCGGCTTCGCCCCCACACCCGCAATCCAGTGGGCCACCAACCACTTCAACGCCGACGGCGGGGCAGTTATAACTGCCAGTCACAATCCGCCGGAGTACAACGGCATAAAGCTGCTTGAACCCAACGGTATGGGGCTGAAAAAGGAGAGGGAAGCGGTAGTTGAGGAAGTTTTCTTCAATGAGGATTTTGAGAGGGCAAGATGGGACGGGATAGGTAAAGTCAGGGAGGAAGACATCATCAGGCCCTACATCGAGGCGATAAAGGCTCGCGTGGACGTCGAGGCAATAAAGAAGCGCCGCCCGTTCGTCGTCGTTGACACCTCCAACGGTGCCGGAAGCCTTACCCTCCCGTACCTTCTGCGCGAGCTTGGATGCAGGGTCGTCAGCGTCAACGCCCATCCGGACGGCCACTTCCCGGCCAGAAACCCGGAGCCGAACGAGGAGAACCTGAAGGGTTTCATGGAAATTGTAAAGGCCCTCGGTGCCGACTTTGGGGTTGCCCAGGACGGCGACGCCGACAGGGCTGTGTTCATAGACGAGAACGGCAGGCTCATACAGGGCGACAAGACCTTTGCGCTTGTTGCAGACGCGGTTCTGAAGGAAAACGGGGGAGGCCTTCTAGTTACCACCATCGCGACCTCGAACCTCCTCGACGATATAGCCAAGAGAAACAACGCGGAAGTCATGAGAACCAAAGTTGGAGACCTCATCGTGGCGAGGGCTCTCCTTGAGCAGGACGGGACTATCGGTGGCGAGGAGAACGGCGGCGTTATCTTCCCGGACTTCGTCCTCGGCAGGGACGGGGCGATGACGACGGCAAAGATAGTCGAGATCTTCGCAAAATCAGGCAAGAAGTTCAGCGAGCTGATAGATGAGCTGCCGAAGTACTACCAGTTCAAGACGAAGAGAAAGGTGGATGGAGACAGGAAGGCTATAGTTGCCAAGGTCGCCGAGCTTGCCAAAGCGAGGGGCCACACCGTGGACACCACGGACGGAACCAAGGTGCTATTCCCCGACGGCTGGGTTCTTGTAAGGGCAAGCGGAACGGAGCCGATAATCAGAGTCTTCAGTGAGGCGAAGAGCGAGGAGAAGGCCGAGGAGTACCTCAACCTGGGACTTGAGCTCCTAGAGAAGGTAATTGAGGGTTGATTTCCTTCTTAATTTTCTCTTAAAACCCGATAGAAGCCAAATGAAAAGATGAAAAGTAAAGAAGAAACCAACTCAGCCGCTCTTTACGTAGAACCCCATTGGAATCTCCGTGGAACATGAGCTGAACCAGCCCGTCTTGAACTTGTACTTCTGGGAACTCTTGAAGGCGTGAATCATCACCGACGGGCCACTCTCTTTTATGGTTCCGTCTATTGACACGCTTCCAGCCTTCTCATACTGGATCGATGCCGCTAACCCCGCAACGGGTGTGGGTGCACCAAAAGCAACGGCAATTGCACCTACTGGTATTCCTATTCCAAACTTGACACCGCAGTTTCCACCGGTACTCCTTAGCAGATACTTCAGAGTTATGCCTTTGTTCGCTGCAAGTGGATACTGTAAGCCCTCTTTAGTAAATCTAAAGAACGTCCAGTCAAAATCCGGACTCCCAAGAGAGGTTCCACCATCCATTATGTATCCGTTGACGCCTTTACTTGCCTTTACGTCATATATCCCGATGTCTATCCTCTCCCTGCCAGTCTCACTGCAGCCGTACGCCCCTATTCCCCCGGCACAGATGTATTCCTTTTCATGCCGGTAGTATGGTTTGGCCAGGATGTATATGTATCCCATTTTGCCCGTTGGAACGTCCACGATATCTCCAAAGTAATAGTGGCCCTCAACCGGGACCCATTTCTTTCCGTATATCGTCACGGATGAGGAGAGTACCTTGACGGGGTCGCCACTCCTGAACTTTGCCCCCAGATCTGTTCCATACGCCAAGGTCGCCGAGAACTCTGTTTTGTAAGTGGCCTCCAGTGAGATTGAACCCTGAAGCTTCCCTTTTCCGTTCCTGTTATCAATAATCAGCAGAGGAACCTTAATGTAGTTCTTTGCTTCCCAGGAGTCCTTTGTGGGTCTCCATTCATAATAATATCCCCCTTCGCGGAGGGGCTTTGGGAGGGGGTCTTTCTCAAGAATTGTGACTGGAACCCTCTTAGTGGTTCCCTTCAAATCTTCCGCCGAGAGAAGGGTTGAACCAATGCCCCTGTGGAGGATTCCCTTTTCCCTGTCTATGATCCACACGGAAACCCTAACCCCATAACGTTTTTCTTGGCTTATTCGGGGAAGGAGTTTCCGCAGGTTCGCTACCTTCACGATGCTTCTCGTTGTGTCGAGCTTCCATATCCCGGTGCGCTTGATTCTGTAGTGGCCGAGGGTTTTAATACCCGAGGGCGTGGCCACGTCAACCTGGACCTGAATCTCGTAGTTCCCCGAAAAGCCCCTGAGAACTCTGCCCTTCTCATCTGTCAGAACTATGGCCATTCCGTCCTTCGGCGGTACCCATTCTGCCGATACCGACGTTGCCATTAGAAGTGTTATTATTATCAACACCATGAAGGTTCTTATTTGTTTTATCATTGGGCATCATCATAATGACTTATACTAATAGTATTTTTAAAGTTTGCGGCAAATTAATCGGTCGGAGACCCAATTTTTAACATAGAAACGTCAAAAAACTTGGTGGACTATCGGCCTTTCCACTCTTCCAGCAGTTTTCTTCCTTCCTCAACACTCCTCGGAACCGGCAGGCCAAGGCTAAGGAAGAGCTCTGCCAACGGGGGCACGTCAAGGTTGTGTTCCCTCAGAAGCTCCGGATTCCCGAGTATCTCCTCGGGCGTTCCGACGGTGACTATTCTCCCCCCATCCATCAGTGCTATCCTGTCGCACAGGGCTAAGTAGTCCGCCTCGTGGGAGGCCAGTATTACCGTCTTCCCCTCAGCCCTAAGCTCCGTTATCAGTTTCCTCATGATCTTCTTGCCTTTAAAGTCGAGGTTGGCGAATGGCTCATCGAAGGCTATCACCTCTGGCTCCATAGCCAGAACCGTGGCTATCGCTATTCTCTTCTTCTCGCCGAAGCTCAGCTCCTTGGTTTCCCTCTCAGCGTATTCGAGCATCCCCACCTTTTCAAGCGCCCACATGACGCGCTCCCTCAGCTCCTCTCCCCTTAGACCCAGGTTGTATGGGCCGAAGGCCACGTCCTCGAACACGGTCGGTGAGAAAAGCTGGTCGTTGGGATCCTGAAAGACTATCCCGACCTTTCTCCGTACTTCCTTCGGCTTTTTTGAAGGGTCAAGGCCGTCCACAATGACTCTGCCCTTCTTCGGCCTGAGTATGCCGTTGAGGTGCAGCATGAGGGTGCTCTTTCCCGCTCCGTTCGGCCCGAGGAAGCCGAACAGTTCTCCCCTCTCAATCGTGAGGGTTATCCCCCTAAGCACTTCTCGGCCTGAGTAGGAGAAGTGGATATCCTTCAGTTCTATCATATCAGCAGACCTCCTAACGCGAGCAGGGCCAGGGTTGCGGTCTTTGCATTGGGTCTCGGCTCTTCCAGGCTGGGAAACTCCCCGAAGCCCCTGGCGAGCATGGCTCTGTATATCCTTCCGTTTCTGAGGTACGCCCGGACGAACACTTCACCGATGAGGGAGCCGAGTTTCCTGTAGTACTCCCCCTTTCCCACACCAAACGCCCTTGAGTCCAGGGCGCGCTTCATTCTCGTTGCCTCGTCCGTGAAGAGGTCAAGGTAGCGGTAGGTGAACGCCAGGGTTAGCGTGAGTATCCGCGGGAACCTCAGCGCTTCCATCTCGGCAAGAATCCTCGAAAAACCAACGGAGTTAGTCACGACGAGGGCCGTTCCCGCGGAGAGAAAGGCTTTTCCGAGGAGCATGAAGAATGAGTATATCCCTTCGTGGGTTATCGGGCCGATTGGTGTTTCCAGGAGTGGCTCTCCGGGGTTGAATAGCGCCATGAGGAACAGAAGCCCCTCAAAGCCGAGGAGGAAGCCGAGCTTTTTGAAAAGGCTCCTCTTTGGTCTCATGATGAGGATAACCGCCAGGAAAAGGAGTCCAAAATAGGCCAGCTCCGTTGGGCTCTTTCTCGTCACAACCCCAATTGCATAAAGGAAAATGAAGGGCAGATACACCTCAGGCACCCTTGGCGAGCTTTGCCAGTCCGTAGCCAACCACAAAGGTCAGTCCAATGCCAAGCAGGCCCATGACCACGCTCTGGCCCCAGGTTTCACCGTAATCGAGGGGCGCTTGATAGACCGGGTTCTCCTCAAGGCCGACCTTTTCCATCGTTGCTTCCAGTCCATCGGGGTTGCTCGATGCGAGGGGCAGCACTATGGCCAGCACGACGGCTATGATTATCAGACCTTTAAAAATCGTCCTCATGCGGGCACCCCCTCAATTGATGGAAGCTTTGCCCTTACGGCGTAGACTATCAGGACGGTGAGTATCGCCTCGCCGATTCCGATTATCGAGTGGTAGCCTGCCATCAGGGTGAGGACCTTGAGGAAGGGGAGACTGTGGCTGAGACCTATTTCAACCGCCGCTAGGGTTGCCCCTAAGACAACGGAGAGCCATGAGGCGAGGGCTATAGCAAAGGTCTCGCTGATGCTCTTGAGCTTCGTGTAAACTGTGTAGCCTATGAAGGCTCCAATAAGCCCCATGTTGAGGATGTTGGCCCCTATCGCGGTTATTCCGCCGTCGCCGAAGAGTAGCGTCTGTATGAGCAGAACCGCGGTCATGACTATTACCGCCGCGTATGGCCCGAGCACTATGGCAACCAGCGTAGCCCCGAGCAGGTGGCCGCTTACCCCTCCTATTATCGGGAAGTTGACCATCTGCGCCGCGAAGATCCCGGCCGCGAAGAGGCCCAGGAGGGGTATCTTCTCCTCCGGGAAGTTCCTGAGCTTTTTAGCTGCATAGGCTATCCCGGCTATCGTTATTGCGTAGGTAATCACTATTACCGGCGTGCTCAGCAGTCCGTCGGGGATATGCAAATTGGACACCTCCGTCTCTGGTTGGTGTTATCAATATCGAAAATTGTAGCATCAAATAAAAGCATTTCCCCAACTCAGTATTACTAACCTTAGGTTTTAAATTGTAGTGTCCGTTTAATGTCCCCACTATCCGCTTTAATCTCGGCTCCGAAAATACGCCGCGGTGGCATAAAAATTGGAGAGTATAGGCTCAGAGGTAGCCCCTATCCTCTTCCTCCGGGGTGGGGGGCATCTGCTGCTCCAGCATGGCCCTCTGCATCTCCTGGACCTTCCTGAGTATCTCCTCCGTCTCCTTGGCGCGCTCTTCCAGGGCGGTCATGTCGAGCTCAAGACCAAGGATTTTGGTCACAGCTAAGAGGACGGACTTTGCGGCTTTGGCATCCACAATGTAGCCAAGGCTCTCTCCGAGAAGACTTATACCGTACATCGAACGGAGCTTGCCCATGCCAAGGAGCAAACCGGCGGCACCGACTATGGCTCCCCCCTCGTCCTCGCGCCAGATGACGTCAACGCTGCATCCCTCAAGCCTTCTCTGATAGTGCTCAACCAGCTCCTCGTGGGTCACGGCAGCGAGAACCCTCGGCTCCCTCTGGAGCTCGGGCACCTGGTAGCCACCCATTGTGATTATCTCGCGGACGCCGAACTCGTTGACAAAGTCCAGCATCTTTCCAACGACCTCGAAGTGGCCGGGGCTGTCGGTGGGCGGAACCTGCTGGTCGCCGGTGATGATTATGATGTCCCTGCCATTCTCGTCAGGGTTCTTCCAGTAGTAGAATTCGTTCTTCATGAGCTCGACGACGGAGTTCTTCTTGATGAGAACCTGGTGCATGAAGTGCGGTGAGTAAAGGTCTGCGAACTTGACCGCGTTGAGTTCCTGGATGAGGTGCTCCGCGGCTAGCTTTCCGACCAGGCCTATCCCGGGGAGGCCCTCTATGAAGACCGGGTCCCTGAGTTCGGGCCTCTCATAGACATGGATAACTGACTCCTTCATATCAATCCCTCCCTGCTATGCCCAGCTGCTCGCGCTTGAGCCTTCTCCGGTACTCGCCGTACGGGTCTTCCGGCGAGAAGCGCGGCGGGTGGGCCACCTTGGTTTTAGCCCCACAGACGGGACAGGTTTCCCTGAGGGTGTAGCGCCCGCACTCGGGGCATTTCCTTATGCGGAACCTCATGCCCCTCTCCTCTTTATCTTCTTGATGCGCTTCTCCTTCCTGATGAGGGTCGCCTCGCCGCCGGCTTCCTTTATAACGCGCAGTATCTCCTCGGCGATGTCTTCAAGGACCTCTTCGGCCTTGTAGTAGTCCGGGGCGGTTATGTCAATCCTGTACCTCGGCGCCCCCTGGTAGGAGAACTTGACGTCTATCTCCTTCTCCTCGTTGGCTCTGTCTCTTGCTCGAATAAGGGCCTCTTTGATGATCTCTATCCCGTTTGGTGTCGGGACGGTTATCTCGAACTCGGCATCGATGGTAACCGTGGGTATCTCGACGTAGGCCTCTATGATCGGTTTAAGAGCTTCAATCCATTCCTCACTTATGAGCTCTTCGAGGACTTCCATTCCATTTTGAGCGGCATCCTCAAAGGCGGCATATACTTCTCCGTACTCCTCCTCGAGCGGGACCCAGACCTCGCGCCAGGCGGTTTCGAAGTCCTTACCAAGCTTCTCGGCCGCCATCTTGAGCAGGTTTTCGGCCTTCTGGGCGCGCTTGTACTCCTGGAGCTTGGCCTTCCTCTGCTGCTGATTCACCCTCTTGAGGCTCAGGTCTATGTGCCCCTTGCTCGGGTCAACGCGTATAACCTTGGCGACTATCTTCTGCCCTTCCTTGACGAAGTCCCTTATGTTCTTGACCCACGTTGAGGCGACCTCGCTTATGTGCATGAACCCCTCCTTGCCCGGATACTCGTCGAGCTTGAGAAATGCACCGTAAGGGTGAATGCTCTTGACCGTCGCGACCACAAACTCTCCCTCTTCGGGATACTCTTTGGCTTTCCTTGGCATTTTAACCACCTCAAAATTTTCTCTGCCTGAGTAACTTACGAAAAGATGTTTTTAAAGTTTAGCAGAAGGCGAAATTAAGGGAAAGGGAGGGTTCACTCAAGAACCTCAAGTATCTTGGCCTTGATGACACCCTTTCCACCGGTCGGCTCGACGAGCGTTGCACCGCAGACGAGACACCTAACGGTGGTCGCAGGGTTGCTAAAGACTATCTGCTCGTTGCCGCAGTCGATGCACTTGACGCGGAGAAACCTGCTCCTCGGCATCGGGATGAGGTTCTTCGGGAGCGCCATGCTTCACACCTCCACCAGCTCAAACTTCTTAACGCGGAAGCCCTGTCCCCTGGTGTGGGCCTTGCCGCAGACGGTGCACCTAAAGCGGAGGTCGAGCTTCTTGACAGGCTTCTCCCTTCCGGCCGGGTTTGGCCTCGGGAAACCGCGGTAACCCTTCATGATCCTGCGGAAGCGCCTCTGGCCCTGGCTGAGCTCGCTCCTCGGTCTCTTCTTGACCTTCTCGACCTTGTGGATAGTGTGCTTCTTACAGTAGGGGCAGTAAGTCCTTATCTGCTTCGGATACTTCATTCTCTCACCTCCACACAGAGGCCCGGTGGGTTCCTACTCGCCCCAGCCTCGGAGACCCCCGAGCCGTGAGGCATGATAGTGCCTGCAGGCATCGGTAGGGGTGAGGCTTTAAAAAAGTTTTTGCGGGTTGAACCAAAATTTTTAAATAACCAAATGTTAATAAATTGCTTCGGGGGTGAGGGCCATGGAGAGGATGATAACCACTGTTGAGGAGCTGAAAAGGCTGGAGGAGAAGGCCGAACGGGAGTACAGGAGGCTTCTTAAGAAGCTCAAAGACCCGGAGTATGCCGACCTGAGGGCCCTCATAATGAGAATGGCCATAGATGCGGCCTTCCACAGACACCTGATGGAGGCGCTTGAGAGGGCATACCACGATTCGGTGAGACTGGTGGAGGAGTACGGAAGTGGCGAGAGCACCGGTGAAGTGGCCCTCATCCCGGGCCTGCCCACTGTTGTGATGCCGCTGGGATTCGGCGCAATGGGAGCCAGGGTGCCCCCGGAGGAGATAATTGAGGAGTACCTGAAAGACTTCCCAACGGAGATCGTACTGCCCGAGAACGGTGACGGAAAGGTGGAGGAGCTCCTTGGGCGATACCTTGAGCTGGAGAGGGGGATGGTGGAGCTCTACGACAGGCTGTCAAGGAGGGCCTTCCATCCGGTTGTTAGGGAGCTTGTCAAGGAGATAAAGAGAAACGAGGAACAGCACGAGGCAATCCTCAAAAAGCTCAGCGAGAAGTATTCTCACTCCGCCGGGGCATAGTAGCAGCGCTTTGGAGATATTATCTTGCCTTCCTTTTTGAGGATTTTGATAGCCTTGTCAACCTCTTTCTTATCGATTCCGGCGAGCTCGGCTATCTCCTTGCTCTTGAGGGGCTTTCCGGCCTCCTTCAAAACCTTGAAAACGAGTTCAACCTCAGCCATCTTCGTCACCCCGTAGGTTTGTCAATAGAACCTGAAACGTTTGAACTTAAAAGGTTATTGGTCAGAACTGTAGTATGAATGGAACCACGAACGGCACCAGCGCGGTGAGCACGAAGCCGTGAACGAAGGCTATCAGCGCAACCTCACTGCCCCCGAACTTCGTCATAATCGGGAGCGTCGTGTCCATGGTTGTGGCACCACCCATGGAGACCGCAAGCTCCTTTCGTATTCTTCCGATAGCGATGGGGTACAAGAGGACTGTGAATATCTCCCTTGTCAGGTTGGCAAGGAAGCCGAGGGTGCCGTAGACGGCTGAATACTGGGCTATCAAAGGCCCGGTGAGACTATACCAGCCACAGCCGGCCGCTATTGCCAGCCCCCACTTAAGCTCTATTCCCAGGAGCAGGGAAGCGACGAGGCCGCCCAGGAGCGAGCCCAGGAGGGTGCCTAGGGGCAGTTTTATGGCCAGCCTTCCGAGTTTTCTAATCTCCTTCAGGCGAAAGCTCTGGCCCAGGTCAATTCCGATTATCAGTATCAGCAGGTATAGCATGATTTCATAGAGGTTGCCAAATTCCGGGGCATAGAAGTGTCCGGTGAGTATGCCGGCAACCAGCGCGAGCAGGACGTAAATCAGAAACCTCATCCCCTTCCCCCCACGATGAGAGCGATTCCGACGCTTCCCGCAATTGTCAGGGCCGCGAATACTACGGATGAACTTAGGAGCCACAGGGCGTCTATCCTCACTTTCCCGGCCTCGACCCCCATGAAGAATATCAGGAGCAGCAGTGCGACGCTCATGGGATAGTCCACGTTCACTTTGCGATCTTTCTTTCGGAGAAGGTAGCCTATGAGAACGCCCGCGATCAGTGGGATAAAGATGTTCATGTAAAAACCTTCCTCTAAAGGTTAATAAACGTATCGAGGGGCTCGGTGGGTGTTCACGTCATCATTCGTGAGCGTTCAGCATGCTTGCTAGTCGTCATCGCCCGTAACCCGTTAAAATCACTCCCTTTTAAACCTATGCGGGCAAAGGTTTTTTACGACAACCATTCATCATCCAAATGGTGGTTCACATGATTCGCGCATCCGAACGGGCCATGGGCATCGAATACGCCATAAGGGACGTTGTTCTCCCGGCGAGGGAACTTGAAAAGAAGGGAATAAAGGTAATAAGGCTCAACATAGGCGATCCGGGCAAGTTTGATTTTCAGCCGCCCAAACACATGAGGGACGCGTACTGCAAGGCCATCCAGGATGGGCACAACTACTACGGACCGAGCGAGGGAATACCCGAGCTGAGGGAAGCGATAGTGGAGCGCGAGAGGAAGAAGAACGGCGTTGACATAACTCCCGACGACGTCCGCGTTACGGCGGCTGTTACCGAGGCGTTGCAGTTCATATTCGGCGCCCTTCTCAACCCCGGCGACAACATCCTTGTCCCGAGTCCAAGCTATCCGCCTTACACGGGCCTCGTCAGGTTCTACGGCGGCATTGCCAACGAGTACCTCACGGTGGAGGAGAACGGCTGGCAGCCGGATATCGACGACATGAGGAAGAAGATAGACGAGAGGACAAAGGCCATAGCGGTCATCAACCCGAACAACCCAACGGGAGCGCTCTACGAGAAGAAGACGATTAAGGAGATACTCGACCTCGCCGGTGAATACGACCTGCCCGTGATAAGCGACGAGATATACGACCTCATGACATATGAGGGGAAGCACGTCTCCCCGGGTTCGCTCACGAAGGACGTCCCGGTCATAGTAATGAACGGTATGTCAAAGGTTTACTTCGCCACCGGCTGGCGTCTCGGCTATTTCTACTACGTTGACCCCGAGAACAGGCTCGCCGAGGTCAGGGAGGCTATAGACAAGATGGCCAGGATAAGGCTGTGCCCCAACACCCCGGCCCAGTTCGCCGCTATAGCGGGCCTGACGGGCCCGATGGATTACCTTGAGGAGTATATGGCCAAGCTCAAGGAGAGGAGGGACTACATCTACAAGCGCCTAAGTGAGATTCCAGGGATAAGCACCACCAAGCCTCAGGGAGCATTCTACATCTTCCCGAGGATAGAGGAGCGCTCCAAGTGGAAGAGCGACAAGGACTTCGTTCTGGATGCCCTCCATGAGGCCCACGTGCTCTTCGTCCACGGCTCCGGCTTTGGCTACGCCGGCGAGTGGCACTTCAGGGCAGTCTTCCTGCCGCCGGTTGAGATACTTGAGGAGGCTATGAACAATTTCGAGGCATTTATGAGGAGGAGGCTTTCTGAGTGAACTCTTGTCTTTTCTCTCCTGGCTTTTTTCTTCTCCAAGCCTCGCCCTTCAGGGCTGGGGGAGATCAGAACCATTAAAAAGAGAGATCAGCCGCCGGAAACGACCGGAATAACCTCAACGTAGTCGCCGTCATTCACGTTCTCGTCTTCAAGTGCTACCCTTCCGTTGAGCTTTGCTATAGCGCTTTCGGTGTTGAATCCGACCTCACGGAGAACGTCTGCGACCCTCATGCCCTTCTGCCACTCGATTTCCTTCTCTATTCCCCTTCCAAGGACCTTTACCCTGATCATCTCTCACCACCGAAAGGTGATACTTTCAGGTCTTTATAAAATCTCCCGGCCAATGCGCTTATGCTCCCTTCGGGCTGAGCGGTTGGCCCGGCACTGAGCGGTGTGGAGGGCCACCACTCCTGAGGCCAGCAAGCTTTGCTTGTGCAAAGCTTGACCAAAACGACTTAACTGTTTAAAAAGGAGTAGTCAAAAGTCGGCATGCTTCTTCAGGAGTTGCCTTTGAAAGGGGTTTGCACTCACGCCGGGCGATTTACGGAGTGTTTGCTTTAAAACAGCGCCCGAAGGGCGCTCAAGCATAGAAAACACGCTTGAAATTGCCAGTTGGAAGTCAAACCCCTCCAAAGAGCCCAGCACAAAAAGCATGCCAAACTTTGATGCATCTCTATCGATCAACTTTGCCCAGCAAAGTTTCCCAACGCAGGGTGAAAACCCCGCATCGGAGGGTTTGAGAGTACGGAGCAAGCTTTAACAAAGCTTGACTAAAAAAGTTCCTTTTCTATTGAACGGTTGTAGGATAAAGCGTGCACTCTAAAACTTGCCTATGGGGGTTTAACTTTAAAACAGGTCACCAATTAGGTCCCACGCTTATTCTGGCGTCCTTCGGACGCCTTGAGAGGGTGAAACGCGGTAGAACGGCTAATTAGAGAGTAAACCACTTGAAAAACAAGTACTTTTAGAAAAGCACGCCATCTTTCCGTCAACGCTTTCGTTAGAAAGGGTTGATGTGGAGCCGGGACCGGGATTTGAACCCGGGTGGAAGGGATCTGCAGTCCCTCGCCTCGCCTCTAGGCTATCCCGGCATTTGACCCGAAGAAAGATGCTGGCGCCGCGGAGGGGATTTGAACCCCTGTGGGCAACGCCCACCGGCTTAGCAGGCCGGCGCCCTACCAGGCTAGGCTACCGCGGCACTTCAATGTCCGAGTTATATGAGCCGGAGAGGGTTTTTAAGTTTTTTGGAACTTCCCCGCCATCGGCAAACCATAAATACCTTCCCGCGTACCTATTCCCAATGAGTGCCCCACCCTTTAACTCAAAACTATGTGCGGTATGCAAGGGGAGGAAGCTCCTCTGCGGCAGGCCGACCTGTCCCATTCTTGAGCGTTTCAGGGTAGCCCGCACCGTCGAACAGAGGCTGAACAAACGCCACCTCTTTGGCTCTTCTCCTCCAAGCATCTTTGTCGGCGAGTACGGCTATCCTAAGGTTCGCATAGGGCCGCTCGTGCCTCCGATTGAGGGCAACACCAGCCACCTCGACAGCCCCATGAAGTGGGAGGATAAAACGATAAAGGACATCCTCTACTACCGCTCGCTTCTCGTCATGGGTGAGACTAAGGCCGATGTCCACGTGAGGAGGAGCGGGAGAATCCTCGGCGAGGTTCAGGAGCTGGCGATGTCGATAAGGCCAGTTGATAGTGAGATTCTCCTCAAGAGGAAGCCCGTCCTCAAAGTCCTTCCCAGTGAATTTGCGCCTCCCATCGGACCGAAGGCCGAACTCCTCGATTTTGAGCTCACCGAGAACCCCAGAATACCGAGAAGAACCGACTACGTGGTGAGCGATGAGCTGAAGGCGGAAGCGGCGATAATGAGCCTCTACAACTGGGGCTTCGACGAGTACTACATCATAAGACTTCTCTCGGCTGGACTTCTCGGGGTAGACAAAAAGCTCGTCCCAACGAGGTGGAGCATCACTGCCGTTCAGGACACCATAGGTAAAAACCTGAGGCGCGAGATTCTCCGCTATCCAGAGATTAACGACTACGAGGTCTACTTCTACCGATTCCTTGGAAACCGTTACGCTGTTCTCCTGATGCCGGAGAGCTATGCCTTCGAGCTTCTGGAGGTATGGCTGAAGGGCTCCCTCTTTGGGGCTGGCGAGCCCAGCGTTATTCATGACTACGAGGACTTCCGGGGAAGAAAGGAGTACGTGAAAGAAACAGCCGGAGCTTATCACGCCGCAAGGCTGAGCGTCCTTGAGGCACTCCGCGTGAGAAGGAGACAGGCGAGGATAGTGGTTTTCCGCGAGGTCACGCCGGAGTACTACGCCCCTGTTGGGGTCTGGCAGATAAGACTGGGCGTTAAAAAGGCTATGAACAACCTGACAGGCCGCTTTGAGACGCTTAACGAGGCTTTAGAAGTCGTTAGGAGGCGTCTTGAACACCCCTTCGAGAGATGGCTGGAGAGGAGCTACATCCTCGGAAGCCTCGCGAGGCAGAAAACCCTGGACGAGTGGCTCGGAAAGAATATATACCGCCTCGGCGGAGAGAATCCAGGTGGATGACGAGCACTCCATCCCACTGAGAGATGATGACTGCACGTCAGGCCGACACCGGTTGGAGGTGATAACGTGGAAGGGGTTGACGTTGTTAGGGAACTCATGAGGATTGAGAAAAAGCTTGAGCATATAGAGCAACTCCTGAACGAGTTGCTTGAGCGGGGGGAGAGCTACGCTCTAATGAAACTCTCGGAGGAATCGCTAAAGGAGTTCCTTGAGGACGAACCTGACCTTTATTCTGAGAGAGACCTAAAGGTGAGATACAGATGAAAGGAAATATAGTTCTCGTACCGTTCCCATTTACAAGCCTAAAGGGCACTAAACTTCGCCCTGCCCTTGTGCTGTTTGAAGACAGAAACGATGTTACACTTGCCTTTATCTCCTCAAGGGTTGAGCACTATAATCCCAAAACTGATGTTCTGATTGAACAGGTTCATCCTGAGTTCCACCTAACTGGTCTTAAGGTCTCATCTTTTGTTCGGCTCACAAAGATAACGACAGTTCAGAAGGATATCCTTATCGGAGAGCTCGGAGAACTTGGGCCGCTCCTCAGAAAAGAGATAAGCCAAAAGATATGTTCGCTTTTGGGGTTTAAACCATGAGAAAGAAGCTCGCCCTCATAAGTCTCGACGGGAACGGGGTTTACAATCTGAAGCACATGCCATTCCTGAGCGAGTTAGCTGAGAGCGGGAGCTTTACCGTGGTCGATTCCATCTTCCCGACGCTCACAGACTTAGTTCACACCAGCGTGATAACTGGCGTCTGGCCCAAAGACCACGGCGTCGTCGAGAACGGCTACTATGACCGCCTCACTGACAGGAAGGTCAACTTCTACGACTACGAAATAGCGTTCAATCCGCACAAAGTCATCAAGGCTCCAACAATCGTTGATATCCTCCGGCAGAAAGGTATCAGAACCGCCAGCGTTTCAGGTTATACTATGCCCCCCTTCAGCGGAACCGACGTGAGGATTTTTCCCCCGTTCTTCGCGAGCGACAAGATGTACAGGCAGCACGGCCGGGACTGGAGGAAGGACGTCTGGGTTCTCAACTCGGCCCTCTACCTCTACGAGGAATGTAAGCCGGATTTGCTCCTCGTCCACTTCGCCTCGATTGACGGGATGAGTCATGACCACGGGCCTTTGAGCGAAGGTGCACTTAAAGCTGTCGAAACCGTTGATACTGCCGTGAGAACCCTCTGGGAGAGACTGAAGAACGAGTACGCCTTCATAATCTTCTCCGACCACGGGCAGGAAAGCGTGCACACCTGGGTGAACCTGAAGGTTTACCTGAGAAAGCACGGCATCGAGACGCTGAGGGTTTCTTCAGGCGGTGGAGTTCACGTCTACCTGAGAAACCCGAACGAGGCAGAGGAGGCCTTTGAAATCCTCAGAAAGGCACCCGGCGTTGGTGCGGTTTTCTTCCGGGAGGATTTGGAGCACCTCAACAGCCCGAACAGCGGTGAGCTGATAGTCTCGGCCAGGCCAGGCTACTGGTTCTGCTCGCATAGAATGTGCAAGGGAGTAAAGGGAGTAAGCCACTGGGTTAAAGGCATGCACGGCTCGATGAACGAGCCCGTCCTCAAGGTTCCGCTGATCCTCTGGGGATTCGAAAAGGCAGACGATTTTGACGAGCCGAGTCTCATGGACATCGCGCCGACTGTGCTTAGGTTCTTCGGGATAGAAAAACCGGGGAACATGGTGGGGAGGAGTTTGGTTTAGAAAATCCTTTTCACATCCATCCTATCAAAGTCCCTATCGCTTGAGAGAATTGTCCTTACCCCATGGACTTTCATGGTGGTGTAATGAATAGCATCGTCAAAATCAAGCTTCTCGCATCTTTCAGCCTCTCTCAATATGTCGAAGGTTAGAGGAACTACCTCGATTCCAAGGTTTGGGAGTATATCTGCTATATCGACCTTTGCTTTCTGTCTTCGAAACAATATGTGAAGTTGCCAGACCGTCAGTGCCGAAGTTATTAATCTTCCGCTGTATCTCTCAAGCAGTTCCTTCGCTCGTTCTCCAAATTCTCCGTTGGCGGTGAGGAAATAATAAAGGACGTTCACGTCAACGTAGGCCTTCACAGCTCATCCCTCAGAAGCTTTTCCGTTTCCTCTTCAATCAGCCGGTCAATCTCTTCCGGGCTAAGATTCTCACCCCTGAATATTCCATAGTACTTCCCAATCCTTTTGCGAACGGGAATAAGGACTATCTCGTCTCCCCTTTCCTCAACGTAGAATGAAGTCACTCCGAATTTCTTCCTGAGTGAGGCGGGAAGGTATATCCTGCCGTTCTTATCCACTTTGACGATTTCGGCTGTCATGTTAAATTGTTTAAATTTGGAAAATAAATAGTTTTTGGTATGTATGAATAGTCCCGGAGCTCCATTTCCCTCCTCCCGGAGGGTATAATATTGGGGAGAAAAGCTCAGAGCCACTCAACCCTAATCCTGTCCTCGACGCTTCTGAATTCGTCATCGCCTGTTAAAAGAATCGCGTTGAGGTCTATTGCGGTGGCAGCGGCAAAAGCATCCGCATAGCTCAATTTATGAAAGGCCTTTATCCTAGCTGCAATGAGGGAAAGACGCTCATCAACATGAACAAATAGAATCGGACTTTTCAGCAAATTGGCTACAACAAAATCAGCGATATCGACCCCTTTTCTGCGTGCTATGGTGTAATAGACCTCGCCGAGGTTTACAACGTTCATATAGACCTCTACCTCCCCCATTTTGGCTTTTCTTAGTAGGTCCCTGACGCGTTCTGCACCCTCTTCGCGAAGAAGATAAGCAAGGAGAGCATAGCTGTCGAGCACTACTCTGTCCACTTCCATTTTCTGGCCTCCAGCTCTTCTTCCTCTGCCCTTACTTCCTTCATGACCTCCTTAAGTGGCTTGTCAAACTTCAGTATTCCCATGAGTTCAATGTCCTTTTTCACCGGAACTATTACTATTTCGTCCCCAAAGTCGAGAACCTCAAGCTCGTCGCCTTCTTTGATGCCGAACTTCTCGCGAATGGCCTTGGGTAAGACTATCTGACCCTTTGAGGAAACTTTTACAGTAGTCATCTTACACTCACCGAAATAGTCTTACTCAAGAATCCTAAAAACCTTCCGAAAAACCTTCCGATAAACGAGACCAGAAAAGCAGAAGGGTAGAAGAAAGCTTCCAGCCCTCAGCGTGAGGACTGGGCGATCCTCTCGATCTCTTCCTTCTTGCTGTAGGCGAAGCTCTTCGGGTCTTTGTTTGCTGCAGCGATTATCTCCTCAGCCAAAGCCTGCGCGTAGCTGGTCTTGTTCCTGTAGCACTTGGCGCTCGCACCGAGGGCGAGGTTCTTGAGGGCTATGTCGAGCCTCCTGAGAGGGGAGACATCAACCGCCATGTGGTAGCGGATTCCACCGAAGGCTATAGTGGTGGTGTCCTCCCTCGGGGCGGAGTTCTCTATAGCTTTTACGAGAACCTGTATCGGGTTCTGCTTGGTTCTCCTCTCGATGATCATAAAGGCTTCCTTGACGACCTCGTAGGCCTTCATCTTCTTGCTCATGAGGGAGCGGTGCTCCCTTCTCATGAAGTGGCCGCCGACCTTGTGACTGCTGGCACCGCTGCGCATGACCTTGTTTATTAGGCGCTCAACGATGTGAACCTGGGCCTTACCGAAGGGCTTCTTGGCGTGTCTGCCATGGCTGTGGGGAAGGATTCTCGCATCGAGGTTGATGTACGGCCTGAGTGAAGGGTCTTCAACGGTAACGTCCTCAACGCTCCATCTACCCATGACCTTGAGCTCCTTGGGCTGGTAAAAGCGCTCGGTAAGTGGCTTGGCCATTCACTTCACCTCCTCGGCTTCTCCTTCCTTCCCTTGACGAGCTCCTTGAGGGAAACCCTGTTCACCTTGACGACCTTGTACCTGATTCCCGGGATATCACCCATGGAACCGCCCTTGGGACCGCCGATTCCCTCGATGATGACCTCGTCGTGCTCGTCGATGTGGTTGATGGCACCGTCACCGGGTGTGAAGGCGGTAACGACCTTACCGTTCTTGATGAGCTGGACACGGACAGCCTTACGCATAGCCGAGTTCGGCTGCTTTGCCTCAACCGCGATCTTCTCAAGGACTATCCCCTTGGCCTGCGGAGCACCCTCGAGCGGGTCGCTCTTCTCCTTGAGGCGGAGGACTCTCCTCTTGTACCTTATGTCGCTCCAGCGGAACTTCTTTCTCTTGAGCTTGAGCTTCCTACCGGCAAACTCTCCATACGGGGCCTTCTTTCCAGGCATGAGCATCACCTCAAATTATGATCACATCGTGGATGCCGTGGTGTCTCTCCATCAACTCTTTCACGAGGTTGATGTTCTGGCCGCCCCTTCCTATCGCGCGCGGCTTCTCGCGCGGGCCTATATCCAGGAGGGCGACCTTCTTACCATCACGCTTCTCAGTGATGTGAACCTTTTTAACCTTAACCCCGAGGCTCTTATAAATGTTCCTCAGGAACTCTTCAGGGTTCTCGGAGTGCTCTATGAGTTCAATGTCCTTTCCGAGCATGTTCTGGACGCGCTTGACATTGGCGCCCTTCTTTCCGAGTGCCAGTCCCATCTCACCCTTCTTGATGACGTAGATCAGCCTGTTCCTTTTGCTGTCTATGAGGCAGTCCATCACTGTCGCTCCGGTCATGCTCTCAAAGAGCGCTATGAACTTTATCTGGTCGGTGTTGAGCTTCAGCGGCATTACTCCTTACCCCCAAGGGCCAGTATTCTGCTCTCGCCGGGGTCTATCACGGCGAGGGCCGAGACGGTGTGCGGCCTTCCTAGGAGGGTTCCGAGCTCAACGCTGGTTCCCTCAAACTCGTAAACCGGTATGCCACTGAGCTTGGCGTAATACTCGATGTCCTCCTTGATGTCGGGCCTGGCGTTCCTCGCGACTATAATCAGCTTGGCCCCACCAATCTTGGCGTACTGGATGCTCTTTTTGGCACCCATTACTATTTTTCCGGTGTCCTGTGCTTTCCTAAGCTCGAATGCAAAGTCAACCATTAACTACACCTCCCTACTCCCTTTTCGGTCTCAGGGGGAGATTCATTGCCAGCTTAACGATTCCCGTACCGACGGGCACGGGCTGTCCGATAAGGACGTTCTCGACGACACCGTTGAGGGGGTCGACCTCGCCCCTCTCAGCAGCCTCAAAGAGGTGCTGGGTGGTGATCTCGAAAGCGGCCCTGGCAAGCACGCTGGCCTTCTCCCCAACTATACCGTGCCTGCCTATGGGCAGTATAACACCGTCGAGCGTCATCATATCGGCGACGAGCATGATGTGCCTGACATCAACTTCAAGACCCTGCTCACGCATGGTGTTGACGATTTCCTCGATGATGGCGTTTCTTGCCGCCTCGATACCGAGCACCTCTGCTATTTCGTGGATGTTGTTCGT
This sequence comes from Thermococcus thermotolerans, assembly GCF_024707485.1. Taxonomy (NCBI): domain Archaea; kingdom Methanobacteriati; phylum Methanobacteriota; class Thermococci; order Thermococcales; family Thermococcaceae; genus Thermococcus; species Thermococcus thermotolerans. Next base: position 985,861 of record NZ_CP102602.1, on the reverse strand, counting down.
CCTGGTTCTCGTCGGATCAACGCCCGGAACCTTGAGGATTTGCTTGAAGTTGGAACCTTCGGTGTAGATGACGTACTCGTCGCCTTCCTTCCTTATGATGGTCTTCCCGACGCCCGAGAGACCCTTAAGGCGGTGCTTTTTAACCTTTTCGGCAAGTCTTCTCAGGTCGGAGAGCTTGCCAACCTTCTTGGGGCGCATTATGACCGTGTAACCGTCGACTTCAAATTCGGCACTCTTGAAGGAGCTTTCCAGCTTCCTCTGGATTCTCTCCATGTCCAGACCGGCCTTTTCGAGCCTCTCCGGGTCGATGTCGACTATGAATTCGAAGTTGAGAATGTCTATGCTGGTCTCCCTCGCGAGGTTCTCAAGGGTGGTTCCCTCAATGCGCCTCGCAACTTCTAAGGCCTTCTCCCTGTCGTAGCGGTGCTTCTCGTCAAGGTAGACTGTCATAATTGGCGTTGACGGGTTCTTTCTGGCATCGACGATCTCGATGATTCTCGGCAGACCGAGGGTGACGTTAATCTCAGCGACACCCGCATAGTGGAAGGTGTTAAGGGTCATCTGCGTTGACGGCTCACCGATGGACTGGGCCGCAACCGTTCCTATCGCCTCGCCCGGCTCGATGAGGGCCCTCTGGTACTCCTTGACGGTCTCGTCTATGATGGCCTGAACCTCGGCCTTCTTAAGCTTGTACTTCTTGTTGTATTCGATGAGCTTGAGGTAAAGCTCTTCCTTGATGTTGTCGGGAAGCTCGGCCTTGTCAACCATGCTCTTGATGGTTTTTGCGGCGACCATTTACCTCACCCCTTCCCCCTCACTTTGAGCAGGGTTTTCACAATGACCCTATCAACGTCCACGGTCTTGCCTCCCCAGCTTTTCATGGGGTCTATTCCGTCCTCACCATACTTGAACTGGACGATGATTCCGGTGGGATCCCTGACCGTTCCGTCGTAGTCAACCTTGAGGTCCTGGAGCGCGTTGATGAGTCTGCGTTGCATGTAACCGCTCTGCGCCGTCCTGACCGCGGTATCAACCAGTCCCTCTCTACCACCCATGGCGTGGAAGAAGTATTCCTGCGGGGTTAGGCCGCTCTTGTAGGAGTTGGTGACGAATCCCCTGGCTCTAGCCCCCAAGTCGTCAGGCTTGAAGTGGGTAAGAACCCTTCCGCGGTAGCCGCGGTAGAGCCTCTTACCACGGATGGACTGCTGGCCGAGCATGGCAGCCATCTGGGTGATGTTGAGCATCTTGCCCCTCGCTCCGGTCTTGGCCATGATGACCGCGTGGTTGTTCATACCGAGGTAGCGCTCGGCGACCTTACCTGCGTTGTCACGCGCCTCTGCCAGAACGGCCATTATGTTGCTCTCCAGAGTCTCTTCAAGGGTCTTACCGGGCAACGGTTCAAGCTCTCCGTTCTTGTACGCCTCGATGAGCCTGTTGACCCTTTCCTCAGCCTCGCGGATTATCTCCTTAATTCTGTCGAGGGCCTCGCTCGGGAGGTCTTCGTCGTCTATTGCAGTGGTAAAGCCCTTGTGGGTTATGACCCATATGGCAAGCTTGGTGACCTGGTCAAGGAACTGCCTCGCCCTCTCGACGCCGTACTCCCTCACTATTAGGTCGAGGAGCTTTCCGTCCTCCCTTCCGTAGGCCTTCTTGTCTATGGCACCGCTGAGGAGTTTGCCGTTGAGTATGTAGGTGAAGCCGTCGTAGGCGAGCTTTCTGACCTCTTCCTCATCGGGAATGAGCTTCTCCTCTATGAGCTTCTCAATAGCCTCGCACCTCTCGGGGTCGTCGCAGAGCTTGTTGCGGTACCATATGGTGAGGTCTTCAGGCAGGAGGAGCGAGAATATTGTCTTTCCGCTCCAGAGCTCAACGCCGTTCTCGACCTTGTCCGGCTTGGGAAGCTCCTCCACGTCAACGCCGGCGAACATGAGCATCTGCTCGACCTCTGAGCGGGTGAAGTAAGCCCCCTCGCGGGTGAGGAGGTATCCACCCGAGATGTGATCCTGGATTCCCGCGATGAGCGGGCCACCGTAACGCGGCGAGATGATGTGGTTCTGAACCTCCATGAGTATCTTGGCCTCTGCCTGCGCCTCCTCCGTCTGAGGCACGTGGAGGTTCATCTCGTCACCGTCGAAGTCAGCGTTATACGGCGGGCAGACGGCGAGGTTGAGCCTGAAGGTCTTGTAGGGCATGACTCTGACGCGGTGGGCCATGATGGACATCCTGTGAAGCGAGGGCTGTCTGTTGAAGAGAACTATGTCGCCGTCGAGGAGGTGCCTCTCGACGGTCCAGCCGAGGTCGAGCTTTTCTGCTATTATCTCAAGGTTGTTCTCCATGAGGCGGATTCTCCTTCCCTCTGGGTCGATAACGTAGTTGGCACCCGGATACTTCTCGGGACCGTTGAGGACCATCTTCTTGAGCTTCTCAAAGTTGAACTCGGTGACCTTCTCGGGAACGGTGAGCTCCATGGCCACTGCTATCGGAACGCCGACCTCGTTGATGCTTATCATCGGGTCGGGACTGATAACGGTACGGGCAGAGAAGTTGACACGCTTACCGCTGAGGTTTCCTCTGAATCTTCCCTCCTTGCCCTTGAGCCTCTGAGCGAGGGTCTTCAGCGGCCTTCCGCTCTTGTGCTTGGCCGGCGGGATTCCGGAGGTCTCGTTGTTGATGTAGGTGGTAACGTGGTACTGGAGGAGGTCCCAGAGGTCCTCGATAATAAGCTGTGGCGCGCCTGCCTCGATGTTGGACTTGAGGCGGTTGTTGATACGGATTATGTCGACGAGCTTGTGAGTGAGGTCGTCCTCCGCTCTGATACCGCTCTCAAGGGTGATGGACGGTCTCATGGTGACCGGCGGGACAGGCAGAACTGTGAGAACCATCCACTCCGGACGGGCCTTCTCCGGGTGCAGACCGAGGAGATGGAGGTCTTTGTCGGGTATCTTCTCAAGCCTGTCTCTAACTTCACTCGGCATCATCCTGTGCTTGTACTCGTTGCCCTCCTCGTCCTTCCTGAGTTCCCAGTAGATGGTCGGCCTCTCGAACTTAATCGGGAACTGAGGAGCTCCACAGTGCGGGCAGACCATTCTTTCCTTGGCCTTCTTGTGTATCTCCTTGATGAGCCTGTCCTTGGCTTTCTTCCTGTCGCCCATGACCTCGAACTTGTGGGTGTACTCCTCTATCTCCTCGTCGGTGAGCTTTATCCTCCCGCACTCCCTGCAGGTGCTCTCCAGAACGCGGTGGATTGTTTTCGCAAATCCGACGTGGATTATCGGTCTGGCGAGTTCAACGTGACCGAAGTGGCCGGGACAGTCCCCGGCACGGGCTCCACAGGTCTCACAGCGCAGTCCGGGGTCGATGACACCAAGCCTCTTGTCCATGAGGCCGCCCTCGATGGGGTAACCGTCATCGTCGTACGTGTCGGGGACGCTTATCTCGGCCGCGCTCATCTTTCTGATTTCCTGGGGTGAGAGGATTCCGAACTCAATACTCCCGATGACCTTTTTCATCGACTGCATGGCGATCACACCCTATCAACTATGTTGAGAGACGGCCTTATTCCCATCGCCTTCAGCTCGTCCAGCAGCAACTTGAAGGCGTAGCTCATCTCAACCTTGCTTATCTTCTCTTCCTCTCCGCAGACCGGGCAGTAGACCTTTCCTCTGCGCTTGTCTTCGAGTGCCAGATGTCCACAGCTCTCGCAGACCCATACCTCGGTCTTGTCGCTCTCTTCAAGGAGACGCTCAATGAGCAGCATCGCAGCACCGTGGCCGATGAGGACGTCACGCTCCATCTCACCGAACCTGAGACCACCTTCCCTGGCCCTACCCTCGGTCGGCTGCTTGGTGAGAACCTGCACCGGACCTCTCGAGCGCGCGTGCATCTTGTCGGCGACCATGTGGTGGAGCCTCTGGTAGTAGATGACGCCAACGAATATATCCGCCTCTAATCTTCTTCCGGTTATGCCGTCGTACATGACTTCCCTTCCGCTGTGCTTGAACCCAAGCTCCTCAAGCTCCTTCCTGAGTCTCTCCTCGGGCTCGCCGATGAATGCTGTGCCGTCAACCCTCCTTCCCTTGAGCGAGGCAACCTTTCCGCCTATGGCCTCAATGAGCTGTCCGACGGTCATACGGCTCGGGATACCGTGCGGGTTGACTATGAGGTCGGGAACGATACCGCTCTCGGTCCAGGGCATGTCCTCCTGCGGGACTATGAGGCCTATGACGCCCTTCTGTCCATGCCTTGATGCGAACTTGTCTCCGAACTCGGGGATGCGCAGGTCTCTCACGGTTATCTTGACGAGCTTGGTTCCGTCACCTGTTTCGGTGATGATGACCTTGTCCACTATGCCCCTCTCGCTCGGCCTGACGGCAACGCTGGTTTCACGCCTCTCCTGGAGGATTATTCCACCGAGACCGCTCTGCTCCTCAAGGAACCTCGGCGGTGAGGTCCTTCCAACGAGGACGTCCTTCCCCTCGACCTTTGACTCCGGGAAGATTATGCCGTCCTCATCGAGGTGCCTGTAGTACTTCTCGCCGAGATAGCCCTGTATCGTCGGGTCGGGAACCTCGAAGCGGTCAGTCTGACCTCCGAGGTACCTCTTCTCCTCCGCCTCGTAGGTTCTGAAGAAGGTTGAGCGAGCGAGACCGCGCTCTATCGAGGCCTTGTTCATGATAACCGCATCTTCCATGTTGTATCCCGAGTAGCTGAGCACAGCCACCACGAAGTTCTGACCGGCCGGCCTCTCCTCAAAACCGACGGCCTTCATTATGCGTGAGTTGACGAGCGGAACCTGCGGGTAGTGCATGAGGTGACCGCGGGTGTCAACGCGGATCCTGAAGTTTGCCCAGCCGAGACCGAGGCTCTGCTTGGCCATACCGGCACCGTAGGTGTTACGCGGAGCAGCGTTGTGCTCAGGATACGGAACGAGTGAAGCGGGGATACCGAGTATCGCGGCGGGCATGAGCTCAAGGTGAGTGTGCTCCTCGGTAACTTCCCACGGCCAGGTTGCAACGTAGGCGTTCTCCTCCTCTTCGGCGTCGAGGTACTCGATGACGCCCATCTTGACGAGGTCGCTCCAGGTTAGGGTGCCGTTCTTTATTCCCTCGATGTGCTCCTTAGTGAGCTTGGGCTGGCCGTTTTCGACTATGATGAGGGGCCTTCTAACGCGGCCATCGTCACTGTTTATGTATATTTCCTTGACCTCCTCGTCCTGGTAGAGGGCAACGTTGATTGCGTCGCTTATCCTTCCGCTTCTCCTGTCGGTTCTTATTCTGTTCACGAGGCTTTCTCCGTCCTCAACGGTTCCGATGAGAACACCGTTTAGGTAGACACGCCAGAGGTTTGGATTCGGCCTCTGTTCCTCTATCGGAATAACCCCGAGCCTGTTGAGATACTCCCTGGCCTCTTCCTCAGGGATTCCGGTGGTTATTTGGGCCATCAGGGCGAGGTTCTTAACGAGACCACAGTTCGGACCCTCTGGAGTCTCGGTGGGACATATCCTGCCCCAGTGGGTACCGTGAAGGTCACGCGCCTCGAAGTGGGGCTGGTCCCTGCTAAGCGGTGAGGTAACACGCCTAAGGTGAGAGAGGGTTGACATGTAGTTGGTTCTGTCGAGAAGCTGGCTCACACCTGTTCTTCCACCGGGCCAGGCGCCGGTCGCTAAAGCGTGCTCAATCCTCTCGCTGAGGACGTCGGGTCTTATCGAGTTTCTCACAAACCTCTGGATGTTCTCGAAGGTGTACCGCTCGCCCTTCCTCTGGTAGGTCTTGGTCATCTGATACTGCATGTCCTTAACGAGCTGGCCGAAGGCCACCCTAAAGAGATCCCTGAGGAGGTCTCCAGCGAGCTTGAGCCTTTTGTTTGCGTAGTGGTCCTTGTCGTCCTCACCGCGGAGGCCGAGGGAGAGCTCCAGAACCTTGAGGGCCATCATGCCGAGGTAGTATGCCTTGGCGCGCCTGTCCTTCTCTTCAACGCCCATGTGGGGCAGGAGGTTGTTGTCTATGATGTGCTGGGCCCTCCTGAGCCTGTATTCCTTCGGCTGGCCTGGGAGGGCGAGCTTGCCTATGTAGTCGAGAGCGTCCTCCTGGCTGGTTATGTCGCTCGCGTCCTCAAGGTTGTCGAAGAGAACCTGCTGTATGCGCGGGTCGTCGCTCACAGCCTCGACTATCTCCTTATCGCTGAGAATACCAAGAGCGCGCATGACGTAGACGAATTTAACCGGCCTGGGAACGTTTGGAATGTTGACGTAGAGAATCCCGTCCTTTCTCCTCTCGACGGTGATTAGAGCCCTGTACCCGTGCCTGTAGGAGAAGCACTTGGCTATCACCCTGTTCTGTCTCTGGTCCCTCTCAACAAGGGTCTTGTTCGGGGCGAGGTCTTCGATAGAGACGATGACCCTCTCGGAACCGTTGATGATAAAGTATCCTCCAGGATCTTTCGGGTCCTCGCCGAGTTTTATAAGCTCCTCGTCGCTGAGGCCGTAAAGCCTGCACGCCTTGGACTTGAGCATTATCGGGAGCTCACCTATGCGCACCTCAACGGCTTCCTGGGCTATGCCGTTAACGACGGGGATGAGCTCAAGATACAGCGGAGCAGAATAGGTCAGATTTCTGATCCTCGCGTCCATCGGGTAGAGGGGCTTTCTCTGCCCCTGGGCTTCCTGGAATTCGGGCTCGCCGAGGCGAACCTTTCCAAACCTGACCTCAAAATCGGGGATGTCTGGCTTGATGCCACCGAACTCGTCTATGACCTTCTGCATCCCGTAGTCGATGAAGGCGTTGTAAGAGTCAAGGTGCTGTCTGACGAGTCCTTTCTCCTTCCAGTACGCTTCCATAACGAGCCAGAGGTCGTCAGGAGTAACATCCACAACGGTCGGTCCTCTCGATGCCATAATCTCACCTCGCAGAATCAGTCCTCAACCACCAGACGGTAGTAGTAATAGTAGCCCGCTGTCGGGCTCTTCCTTTTGATCTCAAGAACGTCCCCGGGCTTTGCGCCGAGAGCAACAACAGCAGGGTCTGAAGCCTTGATCTGCGGAAGCTGGGAAATGCGGATTCTGTACTTCTTGAGGAGTTCCTCTTTCTCCTCCTCGCTGAGTATCCTGTGTTCAGGAACCAGCTCGTGAGTGAATATATCAAATTCTTTTTTCGCCGCCACCGAGAATTGCCCCCTTAACATTTTTTAAGAACGATTATCACTACCTCCAACCTGCGGGTTTCGGTATATAAGCTTTTCGAGTGATAACTCGCCCGTAGGGGTTTATATCGGTTACGAAAAGTTTAAGAACCGTTTTCCATGCCGAAAAGCTACGCTGATGCACTTTTATGTTCACCTTTACTGGGAAAGCCTTATAAAGGCTCGGCACGGGTTCGATGTTCAAACCCATCAGGAAATGGCCAAATGCCCAAAATCCGTTGAAGTTTTGACATTATTTACGTGGTAATTTTGTCATAATGCTCTCTTTTGTGAAATCTACTGTCGTATTCAGCCAGAATATGGACAAAATTTGGTCGATTTTTTGTAAAAAATGAAGGGAAATAGGGGCTTTAAACCTAAAATACGGAGTTGTTATGGCTTATCTGGGCCATTAGTCAGACCTAACTCTCCAATTGTGGAACATTCTAACACTCCAAGAATTGGCCCGGTATTGCGGTCTGGAAACCGGCATTGAATCCAATGTAGGGGCAACCCAAAATGAACCCGCGTAAAAACTTGCTCGACTAGGAATGAATACAAACTTTGCCAGAAGAGTTTCTTATGGTGGGCCCGGGGGGCTTTGAACCCCCGACCACGCGGTTATGAGCCGCGCGCTCTGACCAGGCTGAGCTACGGGCCCACGGATGGCGCCGCCGCCCGGACTCGAACCGGGGACCGCCGGATTAACAGTCCGGCGCTCTACCGACTAAGCTACGGCGGCACGACCCAATGTAGGGAATACAGGGGGGATTTATAAAACTTACGGTGATGCCGGGCTGGAGAGAAAACTTTATATTCTACGCCAGCCCTCATAAAACCGTGCCCCGGTAGCCTAGCCTGGCGGGGCGGCGGACTTGTAATCCGCCGGTCGCGGGTTCAAATCCCGCCCGGGGCTCCACATTGCACTTCTTCAGCTATCGTCTGGGAGCTGGCTTACATAGACCGGCCATGTTCTGTAACCGTCCTGGATGTAGACCTCAAGGACTTCCGCTCCGGCGTACCTCACTTCCCTCACGATTAACTTCTTGCCGCTCCTTCCCCTGAGGATATCCTCGTGAACGTCCCTTGGAAGCTCCTCCGTGACCGGGAGGATTCCCCCTTTTACGTACACCCCCTCAAGCCGGCCGTCTTTGAAGAGAAACCCCCTCACGGGCACCTCATATTCCTCAATGACCTCCTCATAATGGACGGCCCCATACTTCCCAAGGATTTTGTCCATCTTCATCACCCATATGTAATTTTTCTATTACATATTGATCCGGGCGAGTCTTTATTAACTTTTTGGTGCATATATGGATAATAGTGATCAAAAAGTGGCAGAAAAGAATTGTTAAGAAGGGATATACGGGCCGCGTCCCTTAGATATCGACCTCTCCCTTCTCCTTCAGCTCTCTGTACATGCGCCAGGTTATTATCGGCTTCTTTGCCGCCAGAACGTCGTCCACCCTCTTCACCGCTGTGTTGTGGGGCGCGTTCTTGACGACCTCCGGGTTGCTGTAGGCTTCCTCACTTATCCTCTTCAGAGCCTCGACGTACGCGTCGAGTTCCTCCTTGCTGACAGTCTCGGTGGGCTCTATCATGAGTGCCTCGTGGACTATCAGCGGGAAGTAGATGGTCGGAGCGTGCAGTCCGAAGTCGAGGAGCCTCTTCGCCACGTCAAGGGCCTTAACTCCCGTTTCCTTCTTCATGGGCTCAGCGCTGAACACCACCTCATGCTTCCTGAGCTCCTTGTGGGGCAGCTCATAGCCGCGCGTGCCCTTCAGCTTCTGGGTGAGGTAGTTGGCATTGAGAACGGCTATCTCGCTGACCTCTTTAAGGCCGTCCCTTCCCATTATCTTGAGGTATGTGAGGGCCCTAACCATGACCGCGAAGTTGCCGTAGAGTTCCTTCACCTTGCCTATGCTCTTGGGCACGTTGTAGTCAAGGTAGTAACGGTCGTTCTCCTCGTCGTATCCCACCAGTGGAACCGGCAGGTATTCCTTCAGGAAGTCCTTGACTCCAACGGGACCGCTTCCAGGACCGCCTCCGCCGTGCGGTGTCGAGAAGGTCTTGTGGAGGTTGAGGTGAACCACGTCAAAGCCCATGTCGCCCGGCCTGACCTTTCCGAGAACCGCGTTGAGGTTGGCACCGTCGTAGTAGAGCAGACCACCAGCCTTGTGAACTATCTTCGCTATCTCAAGTATCTCGTCCTCGAAGATGCCGAGGGTGTTGGGGTTGGTCAGCATCAGTCCCGCTGTCCTTTCGCTCACGGCGTTCTCCAGAGCCTCAAGATCAACGGTTCCGTTCTCGTTGGAGGGTATCTCAATGACCTTGAAGCCCGCCATCGCTGCACTGGCCGGATTCGTTCCGTGAGCGGAATCCGGCACGAGCATCTCCGTTCTCTGGGTGTCTCCCCTGTCGAGGTGGTAGGCGCGGATTATCATGACTCCGGTGAACTCGCCGTTGGCTCCCGCGGCCGGCTGAAGGGTGAAGCGGTCCATTCCGGTTATCTCCTTGAGCCACTGTTCAAGCTCCCACATTATCCTTAGCGCTCCTTGGACGGTTCTCTCGTCTTGGTAGGGGTGCACGTAGGCAACTCCGGGGTGGCCGGCTATCTCCTCGTTTATCTTGGGGTTGTACTTCATGGTGCACGAGCCGAGGGGGTAGATGCCGTTGTCGACGCCGTAGTTCATCTCGCTCAGGCGCGTGTAGTGCTTCACGACCTCTGGCTCGCTCAGCTGGGGAAGGTTGAGGGGGCTCTTCCTTCTCAGCTTCTGGGGAATCTCGACGCTCACATCTTCAATCGGCTTTGGCATGGTGTAACCTATTCTCCCCTCACGGGAGAGTTCGAAGATGAGCGGTTCGCTCCACTTAGCCTGGCGGAACATTCAGGCCACCTCCTTGAGGGCCTCTATTAGTGCATCGACCCATTCTTTTCTCGTCGTTTCTGTTGCGGCAAAGAGGGCGCTCTCTCCCAGCTCCGGGAAGCGCTCCCCTATGTAGTAGCCGCCGTGGATGTTCTTCTCAAGAAGGGCTTCGTGTATCTCCCTGTAGGGCTTTTCGAACCTCACAAGAACGTCCTTGAAGTTAATTCCCTCGAAGGGAATCTCAGCGACCTCTGAAAGCCTCTTCTTGAGGTATGCGGTGTTCTTGAGAATGACCTCTCCGAGTTCGGTTAAGCCCTTCGGCCCAAGGGTCGCGAGGTGTATCGCCGCTGCAACCGCCACCAACGCTTCGTTAGAACAGATGTTTGAGGTGGCCTTTGCGCGCCTTATGTGCTGCTCCCTCGTCTGGAGCGTCATGACGAAGGCCCTCCTTCCCTCGGCGTCCTTGGTCATTCCGATTATCCTTCCGGGCATCTGACGGATAAGCTTTCTGTCGTTCCTTGTCGCAAAGATGCCGGCCCTCGGTCCGCCAAAGTTCATCGGGCTGCCGAAGTAAGCGGCCTCTCCGACGACTATGTCAGCACCGAGCTCTCCGGGAGCCTCCACAATCCCGAGTATCGTTGGGTCAACCCCCACCACGAAGAGCGCCCCTGCCTCGTGGGCAATCTCCCCGACTTCCTCGATGTTTTCCTCAAGTATGCCGAAGAAGTTTGGAACCTCGATGTACACTCCGGCGGCTCCGTCTACTGCTTCCCTGAGCTTCTCAAGGTCGAGCTGGCCGTTTTCGTCCCAGGGTATCTCCACTATCTCAAGGCCCGGGCCGGCGGCGTAGGTTTCGAGGACTCTCTTCCTCTCCGGGCTGAGGTGCTTCGGCACCACGAACTTGTTTTTCCGGGTTACCCTTGCGCTCATCAAAGCCGCCTCTGCCATAGCCGTCCCCCAGTCGTACATTGAGGCGTTTACTATTGGTAGCCCGACGAGTTCCGCGATTAGGCTCTGGTACTCAAAGAGCGCCTGGAGCATTCCCTGGCTTATCTCCGGCTGGTAGGGTGTGTAGGACGTAAGGAACTCACTCCTCTCTATTAGGTACTTGACGTGCGCCGGAATGTAGTGGAAATAGGTTCCGGCACCGAGGAAGCTGGGCATCTCAAGGATGGTTTTATTCTTGGAGAGGGCTTCGCTGAGCTCAAGAAAGACTTCGTACTCGCTCTTTCCCTCGGGGAGATTGAACTCTTTGACCATCCCTTGGGGAACATCCGAGAACAGGCTTTCGATGGAGGACAGTCCAATTTCCTTCAGCATCTCCTCCCTACTTGCGGAGTTAGGGATGTAGTGCTTACCCATACTTATCACCCTCTGAACTTTAAAATGCTCGTTGAAATTTAGGCCCCCGGTAATATATGCTTTGTGCCCGGGAATACTCAAAAAAGACGTTCTCATGACAATAGCTGAATCATAAATAAGGAAATGGAAAAGGATCAGCCTGAGACGCCAACGTCCTCGAAGAACTTCTCCATAAGGCCGGCGAGCAGTCTGATGTCATACTGCATGGTCTCATAAACCGCCCACTGAACCTTGCTGTACTCCCTGCCGTCGAGGGTTCTGAAACCGCTCGGTGAGTTAACGTCGAAGTTCGCATGGAGCTCGATGTTCCTTATCGCCCATCCGTCCACGTCGCTGTCAAGCCAGGCAGTGCTGTCAACGTGAGTGTAGATGTAAACCGTATCCCCTGGAACGGTGACCCTTGTATCAACGAGCGGGTTCGGGTCCTGGTCATAGCGAGCGATGAGGTTCCAGTTCTTATCGTATATCTCGACGTAGCCGAGGGTCTTGAAGTAGGCGTTCTGCATGTCTATATCCTTGAAGACTATGGTTATCGAGCTGGCACCCTTGAACTCAAGCTTGAGGACACTCCAGTCTCCCTTCCTGAGGGTTCTCGTCCAGAAGTAGCTTCCGAGGTGCCCCCATTCGCTCCAGAGGTTGATGTCCTTCCCGGTCGAATATAGCATGTACCTCCAGGAGTTGTGTGCAGCGAGATCGGCGTACGCCCAGGCGACGCCGTTGGAGAGGCTCATGTGCCCGTTCTCGTTGTCCGTGAGGTATATGTCGTAGCCCTGGATAAATCTGGACTTCTCCTGAGGTATCTGCCACCACTTTATGGGGGTTAGGTCGAGCGGGACGCGGTTGTTCAGAATGTCATCCGCAACTGTCGGTGAGATTTGGTTTTCAACGAAGTCGTGGGCGTTCTCAACGTACTTCTCCTGCTCAAGGTCTTCAAAGAGGTGCGGCGTCTGGTGCCCTATGAGCATGCCCTGGTCTTCGATTATGTGGAGCGCCCTGCCGAGGTAATACATCGCTCCTGCCCTGTCGCCCTGCTTCCAGAGCTGTACCGCCTTTTCATAGAGCCTCTGGGCCATGTCAGCCGCAGATGTGTCCGGATCTCCAAGGAGGGCCACGGTAAACAGCTCGGCGTGGTCCATGGGGTCAAGGAAGTGGTACTGGCTCTGTATGGTGTACGTCTTGCCCCCGATGTCTATGCTCCCACCGGTCCAGTCCTCGTCGTACGCACCGTAAAGGAGCTGATCCTTGTACTGCATCAGTATGCTTCCGAGGGCCGGGTTGTCCTGATAGACAGCCTCGATCGCTTTGTATGTCAGCCTCTGGTGGACGTTCATCGGATCGTCCATCGTTGGACCATTTGTCGGCCATGCTGAGACCAGTCCAGACACGGCCAAAAGCGCTATTATCAGGGACAGAACCTTCTTCATTTTATCCCCCTCCAAACAGATGGCAGATTTCTCTGAGGTTAAAAGAAGTTAAAACTCTTTCGAGTTACCGAAGTTACAAAGTATACTCCATTTGAGTCGGAAGGTGTCGTCTGAAGCTGTGGTATTTGGCCCGATGTGGTGTTTGTGGTTCAAGAAAAGAGAGAGTCATAAAGGCAAAGCTTAAAGGCCACACCATCCACCACGCTGGAGGGGGACATCATGATAATAGCCTTCGACTTCGATGGGACGCTGGCCGACACGTACTCGTGCATAGAGGAGGCATTCGTGAAAGCTTTGGAGAGACGCTATCCATGGTTGCCGTTCAAGGGCATCTGGGCCAAGGTGCTCACCAAAATTGAGAACTACTTTGAGAGGCCGACCTTTGGAAGCCATAGGAAGAAGTCAAAGCCCCCCTTCTTTCTGAGGACAAAGTTTTTTGAAACATGGTTTGAGGAGAGGGCAAAGCTAACCAAACCACTCGACGATGCCCCCGAACTTCTCAAACGGCTCAAAGAGGGGGGCCACATAGTAATTTCTTTCTCGGCGGAGGACTTCATAGATGGTATGAAGGTTAGAAGGCTCAAGGAGATGGGGATCTACGACCTCTTTGACGACGTTATAGTTTTCGGGCGCGAGATGACGATAGACGAGGCCTTCAGGCTCGTCCGCGAGAAGTACGGGGACGAGGTATTCGTGTGGGTTGACGATAAGCCCTGGCGCTTTATAGGGCACGGCGACGAGAACACCGAATACGTCTGGTACTACTTCCCCTTCAGCGCCAAGTTCGTTGAGAAGAACCGCGAGAGGCTAGCCTTAATACCGCACCTCCATGTGATACGCGACCTGTGGAGCATATTCGACGTGATAGAGAGAATAAGACAGGAGCGCTCACCCTGAATCCGCGTTGGTGTACTCAAGCGTGTCCTCAATGAACTCGTCGTATGTCTCTCCATCCACCTCTTCAAGCTCTACCGTAAACTCCCTACCCAGCGCCCATCTTATGGCGACTTCTCCCCTGTCCGTTTCGGCCACTATCAGACCGAATGGCAGGTCGCCGGCCCAGTGATGTTTTGAAAACCCGATGGAAAATCCCCGCTTTTCAAGCTCGCCGAGCACGAGCTGATAAGTTTTAGCCGGCCCGTGAGGACTCCTTGCGAAACCAATATAGGGCATTCTTACTCACCACTGTCCACTTAATGGACAGATTTAAAACCTTTTCGGTTGCCCTAACAAAGTTTAAAAGCCAGAGGTCAAACTCCAGCACATGAGGCCCACACCGCTTCCGGGAAAGGCACTGAAACTCGGAAATACCCTGGTCATAGCCGACCTTCATCTGGGTTACGAGGTCAGCATGGCAAGGGAGGGCTTTTATCTCCCCCGGGTGTTCAGAGAGGTTGTTGGGAAGCTGAAATCCCTCATAGAGCGGGAAAAACCGAAGGTTCTTGTTGTGGACGGCGATCTGAAGCACTCCTTTGTGCCCGAATGGAGGGAGAGGGAAGAGCTGAAGGCATTCGTTGGTGAGGCATTGCCTCTGGTAAGTGAACTAGTCCTGGTGAGGGGAAACCACGACGTCGGAACGCTCTGGCTCAGGGAGCTGGGTGTTGAGGTGGTTGATGAACTTGAATTGGGAAAGTGGAAGCTAGTTCATGGCCATAAACTCGTCGAGGGGGAGCGCTTCATCATAGGTCATGAACACCCCTCAATACGGCTTCGGGATGAGGTGGGGGCGCTGGTTAAGGTTCCCGCCTTTCTGATGGGTGAGGAGCTTATAGTACTTCCCGCATTCAGTCCCTGGGCGTACGGAAACGATGTGCTCAGGGAGATAGTCTCCCCTTTCCTCCGCGAGTATGACCTGTTTGATGCCAAGGTTCTTGTTCCTGTGGAGGACGAACTCCTGGACTTCGGCCGGCTGGGTGATCTGAGCAGGGTTTTGAGTTCACTTTGATGCCAACCTTTTAATACCGGGAGCTGAACTATTCTCGGGTGATAGAATGAGAAAGGAATACCTAGGAATCATCGGTGTGCTGCTCGTTCTCACGGTTCTTGTGTCTGGGTGCATCTCCTCGGGGGGTAACACTCCGACAACAACCACAACCCAAAACCTACCTTTTACAAAGGAGCAGCTTGAAAGCGCAGTTGCTGGAATAAAAAGCTATGAATACGTTATGTACGTTAAAACGTACAACGGAACTAAACTTGTAGCAACGCTCTATTCCAGGGTCTCCTTGGACAAAGAGACTGGTATGAAATCCTCGATTACCATAGCAAACAAGACTGGAAAGCTGGCCTATGCCCTCTACTACTACACAACTAAAGCTGGCTTTGTAACACTGACCAACAGAAGTGGTCTGGTAGACTGGCAGTTTTCGTGCTATGAGAATGGAAATGGACCCAAAGTGAACTCAACCCTTCTTGATAACCTCTGGAAGGACTTTCCCCTTGAAAATGCAACGCTCACAACTGAGGGGGACTATTATATCCTCACAGTTAATCACACCATCTGGAGCGAAGCGGGGAATGAAAAGGACTACAGCGGTACCGTGACAATAAAGCTGGCCAAAAACCTCATCCCCGTTGAGATACTCCAGAAGGCATACTACAGGAAAGACAACGAACGCTGGGTTGATGAGATTAAAATAGAGATAACCAGCGTTAATTCGGCCTCTGTAAAGCCTCCCCAGCCTCTCGTGGATTACCTGCAAGCTCAGGGACTCGACATAGGGGAGCTTCTTGGCAAATGCTAAACCTTTAAATTTTCAAGCCCCCAATTTTCTTTTGGTGAAGTGACATATGGACTTCCTAAGCGCAATAGTGTTCTTTGCATACGCTCCCGCTCTGGTGATACTCTGGTACTTCTATCACGCCGATAAGTACGAGCCGGAACCGAGAAAGTACGTGGTAGGGACGTTCATACTCGGGGGGACACTCTCCGTTGGAATCGCCTACATCTTGGAGAGTGTTCTTACCATCGGAGGCATCGTGAAGCCGGTTCTTCCGCTGACCGCGTTTTACGTTGCCCTTGTGGCGGGAATCGTTGAGGAGCCCGCCAAGGCGCTGGCAATAAGGTGGCCCTTTAAAGCGGGCCAGATGGACGGCATAATGGACGGCCTTGTTTACGGTGTCGCGGCTGGTCTGGGATTTGCAGCAACTGAGAACTTTCTCTACGGCCTGGGATACGGTATTTCGGTAACCATTGTTAGGGCTTTCCTGACCCCATTCGCCCACGGTGCATGGAGTGCGGTCATAGGCGTCGGCTACGGGATGAAGGCTGAGGGCAAAGTAACCTCCGTCAGGCCCTATTTCCTCCTCGCGATGCTCCTTCACTTCATCTGGGACTACTACGCCTTCCTGAGCCGAGAAGTGCCTGCGTACAACATAATCCTGATATTGCTGATACTCGTGAACCTCGCGATACTCCGATACTTCATGATAATGGGGCAGGCAGAGGACGTTGGCAGGCTGTGGTACTACTGGTTCAAGAGGAGGGATGGGATGTGAAACTGAAAGAGGCTCTGTTTGAGGCAAGGCCCTACGTGGAGTACTATGAGAGGCTGGAAAATCTCGTAAAACGCCTATGGGAGGAATCCACGGATGAGACAAATTTTCTTCGGCTCCTTAACGAGGAGATAGAGCGCGCGGAAGAGCCGTTTAGGACAGACCTCAGGATATTCCTCCAGAAGTTCGAGGCACTTTGAGCTTTCCACTTTTTGCTAACTTTTCTCAGTAGTTTGCAAAATCTGAATAGAAAAAGTATTTAAACCTATTCGTGGATATTCTGGCGAGACTATGGGAGGTAGTACCATGAGGCGGGTCATGGCGCTTTTGCTGGTTGGTCTAATAGTACTGGCAAGCGGATGTATAGGGGAAAACGCTGGTCTGACCAAGGATAAGGTTCTGAATGCCCTGAACGACATTGAGACTGCCAGGTACGACCAGAACTTCTCTATGACCATGCACTTTACGGAGCCGATAACCAACAGGACGGTCAACATAACGATGTCCGGCCGTGTTATCGGGATGTTCAACAAAACCAGTGGCCTCGAAACAGGAAACATGACCATGAACATGCACACGATGGGGATGAACATAACCTTCAACTGGCCGTACTTTGTCAACGGAACCCTTGTGTACCTCAAAGTTGATGGAAAATGGTACAACGTCCCCAGCAATAATGACATCTCCACCCAGGCGAGGGGCTCGCTTAACGTCGACTACATCGAGAACCTCCTGAAGAGGAAGAACGTGACCATCAAGAAGCTGACCGATGGCTACGCCTTCCGCGTCAACGTCACCTTCTGGGAATTCGTTAACGCCACCAATCAGACCGACTACCTCAATGAGGCCTGGGGCAACCTCCCCGGCAACGTCACCGTGGACACGAAATCCGGTTGGGTCGAGGTTCACCTCAGGGACGATGGGACTCCCGTATTCATAGAGACGTACATGGACGTCGTGATGAGGATGACGGGGATCTCTGAGAAACCTGTGGAAGTCCACATGACGGTTCATGATGAGGTCAAGCTCTCGGACGTAAACAAGCCGGTACACATAGTGGCTCCCAATGGAATAGAGAACGCCAGCGACTTTGATGAAATGTTCTGGTGAGGAATTCCACCGCTAGTTCTCTCCTTTTTTATGTTTGTCCTTGAAAACCCACCACATAAGGAACGGGACTCCCAGAACAACACCCCACGTTGCCAGAGAGCCCGAGAGGTCGTGGAAACTTTCGGACGTGTAGGAAGGCCCCGCCTGCACCATGATGTTCAGCTCCGCCCACAGCCTCGTCTCGTTTTCAATTTCCTTAATTCTCTTCCTGTTGCTCTCCATGATTCCTGTGAGGGTTTCCCTACTATCGGGGGAGAGTTCATCCAGATGGGAGGATATTATCCAGTTCTCCATTTCGAACCTGGAAATCCACTTGGCGCAGAAATCGGAGTTATTGTGGTACACAGTCGCCCATCCGTTCTTTTTACCCTTTTCCACAATCCTGTCAACATCCTTCAGTGCAACCCTGCCCATCATGGATATGAACCTCTCCCCGTGTCTTGAAACGGTGACCCTTATTCTCTCCTCCCTGAGGAACTCCTCCAGCCTTGCGGCGTCCTCACGGTCCCTCACCGTGACATATATGTTCACAATGTTGCAGAGCCCGCTCCAGGGGGCATTTTCTTCCCCGATCCCCTCAAGTTCGTCTATACCGGCGACCTGTTCCCTTGCTAGGGACGTCTCCCGGTAGTAGGTGCCGAGGAATATTGAGCCCAAGAGTATGAAAATCACGAATGGAGCCATCGCGAGCATCAGGTCCTTCTTTCCCTCCATACCATCACCAGCCCGGCCACTCCTGTGAGGATGACGCCCGTCCACAGGGCCGCCATCAGGGGTGCATTGCTCTCAGTCTTTACCGGGTACATTAGGATGACATGGGCGAACGTTGCGTTGTAGATCGGCTCCTTCTGCCTCAACCCGAGGAGTTCCTCCAACTCGATGGTGCGGTTGTGGATGAACTCCCTCTCCGTGGGATCGTCAATCAGGCCTTCCAGCTCCCTGTAGGCTTCCAGCTCCTTCTCCAGTCGGTCCTGATCCAGTTTGACAGGTTTCGGTTCAACCTTTCCCCAGGGACGGCATGTGTTCGGAAGGGCCGAGTAAAACTCGCTCTTGTTGAAAACCACGACATCGGTTTCGTCGTAGCCGTTGGTGAGCTCTATCGAGAAGTGTGGAAACCTATCGAGAGCCGTTATGGTTCTGTTCAGCTCCCAATCGGAGCGAATGTGGCACGTGACGATAACCCTTTCGGCCGGCTCGCAGAGGTATGGCTTTGCCACGTTGTGCCTCTCAAGCTCCTCCGTGAACTCCCCAAGGTTGGAATCTATGGTCAGCCGTGGAGGGGGAACGTACCTGGCCGGTGGTACCATTGCAGATGCCAGCATTAGGGCAATGGCTATGAGAATGAGAAGCGGACCCCACCGCATATCCCCACCATATGGAGTAAAGGAAAGAACCTTAAAAGGGTTTACCTGAGTCCAAGGGTTTTAAGATACTCAATCATTCTTTCCACATCGTTCGCTATGACAACGTCAAACAGCCCCTTTAGCCTGGCCAGGTTGTCGTCTTTGTAGAACAGGACGTCGTTCTCGGTCCAGAGCGCCACCCTGAGGCCGAGGGAGCGCGCCCAGTGAAGGGCCTGCACGGTCTTCTCAAAGCCGATTATAGGTATCGCCTCCATGGGCACGTTTATCGACCACAGGTTGAGTTCCCCCTTCAGCTTTGGAATCAGCGGGACGACCTCTTCACGGTCTATAAGAAGGCCCATCACGGTGTCTCTATCGTGCTTCCTGTACTCCCTGAGAGCATCTATGATGAACGAGGATACCATGACCCTATCCGGGTTGTTTTCGGCCACGATTTTTGCGACCTCTCCCGCGGTATCGGGGTCTTTGAGTTCGATGTTGAGGAGGGCATCCCGGGGAAGAACTTCAAAAACCTCCTCAAGCGTCGGTATTCTCTCCCCCATGCCGATATCGGCCCTTTTGAGCTCTTCGAGGGTCATCTCCTTCTGCCTTCCGTTCATGTTGCTCGTCCTGTCTATGGTCTCGTCGTGCATGACGATGACCTCTCCATCCTTGGTCAGCCACACGTCCAGCTCGATTCCATCCGCACCGGCTTCGATAGCCTTCCTGAAGGCCAGGAGGCTGTTCTCCGGGTATGCGCTCATGTATCCCCTGTGTCCGAGGACGACAACCCTATCGCGTTCCCACATATGAATCGCCCCGAAAGACTACACCTTCAGCGTAAAAACTTTTCCTAAGCCTTGCCGGGTTATCTGATATAATGACATCAACCAGGGACAGTAGCCTTGGAACCCAGACCCTCTCGTCCATCCGGTAGTTCCAGAGGTAAACCTTCAGCCCGCGCCGCCTGAGGCTCCTCAAAAGAACCACCAGCGGCCGATAGCCGATGTATGAGACTGCATCTATCGGCACATGGACTGAGGTAATTCCCCTGAGGCGGGATATCCATGGAACCGAGGAGTATCCGACTATCGAGAGTCCCACCCTGCATTCCGGACACTCCATGAGTATGGCCCGGACTACCGCGGGGTTCTCCGATGAGAACACTGTGTTTTCGGTGGCCCTATATCGTTCGAGGAGCTTCGTTATGCCATTAACGGCGTCCATTTCTTTTACGTCCACGTTCAGAAGAGCCTCCGGGAAGGAGCGGAGAACTTCTTCCACTGTGGGAACAAGTTTCCCCAGCGGGTGCAGTCTCCTCAGCTCCCTCAGGGTCAGCGCCTTCAGTCTGTACCGCGAGCCGTTCGCGTAAAATGAATCGTCGTGGTGGACCACGAGCTTTCCATCACCCGTTAGTCTGACGTCGAACTCGATTCCATCCGCATACCTGAGCGCCCTCCTGAACGCTGGCAGAGTGTTTTCGAGCCTTCCCCTGAAGCCTCTGTGGCCCAGTATTGGAGGTTCCCCACTGTCCATAAGTGTCATCTCTGCTACCGTTCAAAGATGGACTCACAACCCTTAAAAGCTTCATCGGTGTATTTTCCCTGTTGTCACGACCCACAGCGGGGGTGAGTATCTTGGAGTTCAAATATTCGAGAATATTCCTCCTTGGGTTTGGCTTCTTCGGAATAAGTATAATATGGGCGCTCTACAACGCCTACGTGCCGATATTCCTGCAGGACACATTCCATCTCAGCAAAACAGTGACTGGCTTCATAATGACCATCGACAACCTGTTCGCGGTTCTCCTCCTCCCGTTCCTTGGGGCATTAAGCGACATGACGCGAACAAGACTGGGGCGCAGAAAGCCCTACATACTCCTTGGTGCCCCCTCCGCCGCAATAATGTTTGCGCTCATACCGGTTTCAAGGATGTATGAGAACCTTGCCCTCTTCATGGGGACGATAGTCTTTATGAACTTCTTCATGGCACTGTTCCGCTCCCCGGTTGTTGCCTTCATGCCTGACATAACCCCCAGTGAAAAGAGAAGCCAGGCCAACGGGATAATCAACTTTATGGGCGGCCTTGGGGCACTGCTGGCGTACTTCGGCGGCAAGGCCCTCTACGACATGAACTACGCCTACCCGTTCTACTTCGGTGCCGCGATAATGCTCCTCGCCAACCTCCTAGTTGTCCTCTTCGTCCCCGAGCCGGAGGAGTACCGCGTTCCCGGGAAGAAGGTCAGCATCAGGAAGCTCCTGTCGGAGACATCACACAAGAGCTTCGGTGAGCTCAAGGAGAACCTCAAGGATGTATTCGCCAGCCACGAGAGGAGCCTGCTCGCCATACTTTTGGCCATATTCCTCTGGTTCATAGCCTTCAACTCCCTGGAAACCTTCTTCACGAGCTACGCCAAGTACTACCTCGGTATCGAGGAGAGCACCGGCGCGTTCATGCTCGGCCTGTTCTCCCTCAGCTTCATGATATTTGCAATTCCAGCAGGCTTTATCGGGGCAAGGCTTGGCAGGAGACAGACCATAACGCTCGGGCTGATAGTGATAGTTGCCATACTCATAGCGGCCTATCTCGTTGGCGAGGGCCAGAAGCCAGAATCCAGCTCCTTAACGGATCCGGTTGTGATGACCTTCATGGGGCTCTTCTTCGTCGGAGGCATGGGCTGGGCCATGGTGAACGTCAACTCCCTGCCCATGGTAGTTGACATGACCACCGAGGAGAAGCTTGGCGGCTACACAGGGCTCTACTATTTCTTCAGCCAGGCGGCGAACCTCGTTGCACCTCCGCTGGCGGGAGCTTTCCTCGACCTCATCGGCTACAGGACGCTGATACCGTTCTCAATAACCTTCTTCGTACTCTCGGCGATAGCGATGCAGTTCGTCAGGCGTGGGGACATCGTCCGGCGCAGGGGCGACATACTGGACTACGTTCCGGATATGGACTAAAATCCTTTCATTTTTTGTCCTATTTAGCCCGTTGAACCGAAAACGTAAAAACTTCCTTTTGACATAGGTGTGTAAAATAAGGGGGTGAAACCATGGAACGAAAGGGTTTCAGCTGGGGGGTTGTTCTGGGTCTTGCCCTGCTGGGCTTCAGCAGGAGCACGGGATGGGCTCTCAACAAGGGACTCTCGTTTCCACTGCTCTCAAGCTACACCGGTTCGGCATTTGTAAAGGGAACCATCCTTGCCGCTGAGGGCTTTATTGGCCTTTTCATACCGGTTCTCCTCGGCTATTACAGCGATACACTCAAATCAAAGCACGGGAGAAGAAGGCCATTTATAATGGCGGGTGGCCTTCTGGCAGGAATCGCGGCACTGATGGTATACACCGGCTACGCGATGGGCGTTCCGCTGTGGGGCTTTGCGCTCACCCTTGGCTTCTTCTACCTCTCGATGCACCTCTACACCGCACAGTACCGTGCCCTGATGCCGGATACAATCGAAAGCGGTCAGAGAGGAAAGGCGAGTGGAGTTATCACACTCCTCGAATGGGCGGGCAACCTCTTCCTGTTTGGCCTCGCCGGATTCCTGATAGCGAAGGCCGTGGCTGAAACCGGAGAGAACGAAGGAATAAAGGCGCTGGCACAGACACCCTATCTGAAGATCCCCTTCCTTGTGACCGCGGCCTTTCTCATAGGCGCGGCCCTCTTCGTGTACTTCATCGTCAAGGAGCCAGAAGCCCCTGAGATCGAGGAGGACGAAAGCCTCTGGGAGTACCTCAGGAGCATCGTTGAGAACCGCGATTTTCTCAAGTTCTACGCGGCGCAGACACTCTGGTGGATGAGCTTCGAGTTCATAGCCATATTCCTCTATGGAATCCTGGCCTACATCCTCTACGGCTCCGCGACCGAGGAAAACATCAAAGCGGTAACCTCGCTCGGCCTCTACCTTATGGCGCTCTTCAACATAACGGTCCTCCTCGGTGCCCTTCCGGGAGGTATAATCTACGATAAACTCGGGAGGAGGTTAAGCATAATCCTCGGGGGACTTATATTCGCCCTCCCCCAGCTCTGGGGATGGTTCATAAAGACTCAGACCGAGATAGTGATTGCCCTGGGAGTGGCGGGACTTGGCTGGGGAGTGCTCATGGCCGCCTCATACCCGGTAATCGGTGACCTGCTCACAAAATTCGAGAGGGAAGCCTTTACCGGCAGGTATTACGGCTTCTTTGAGGCCACACGCTCCCTTCCGGTTCTGCTCGCTGGGATCATTGGCGGTGCGATAGTTGACCTCGCAGGGGAGAACTACAGGGTGCTCTTCCCGATCGGGGCCCTGCTCGTCCTCCTGGCAATGCCGATGATATGGTACATGAGGAACCTCGATGTCGCGAAGGAGGGTTGAGCATGGTATGGCTTGGTGTTTTAATCTTTATTCTTCTGGCTTTCCTGGCCTTTTCAGCTTTTGTTGCCTACAAAATGGCCAAACCACCGCGCTTTGTCGGGAACTGGACGCCTGAAGACTTCGGCTTTGATTACGAGGACGTTGAGTTCACAACCGAGGACGGCCTGAAACTCAGCGGCTGGTGGATAGACAGGGGGAGCGATAAGACCGTTCTTCCGCTCCACGGATACACCCGAAGCAGGTGGGACGAGGTTTACATGAAGGACACAATTGAGTTTCTGCTCAAAGAGGGTTACAACGTTCTGGCCTTTGACTTCAGGGCCCACGGAAAGAGCGAGGGGAAGTACACAACGGTTGGCGACAGGGAACTGCTCGATGTTAGGGCGGCAGTAGCGTGGCTGAGGGAGAACCACCCCGAACGGGCGCAGAGGATCGCACTGGTTGGGTTCTCGATGGGTGGAATCGTTACGATACGTGCACTCTCCGAGCTTGAGGAGGTCTGCTGCGGCGTGGCAGACAGCCCACCAATATATCTTGACAGAACCGGTGCCAGAGGTCTCAAATACTTTGCAAAGCTCCCCGAATGGCTCTACACTTTTGTCAAACCGTTTACAAAGCTCTTTAGTGGGGCGAAGGAGCTCAACATGCTGGAATATGCTGAAAGGATTAAAAAACCCCTCCTTCTAATAGCCGGTGAGGGCGACCCTCTAGTGAATGTCGAGGAGGTAAGAGAGTTCTACGAAAAAAACAGGGAGTTGAATCCCCACTCCGAGCTGTGGATAACCGACGCACCCCATGTAAGAACACTTAAGCTCCATCCGGAGGAGTGGAAGAGAAAAGTTGGGGAGTTCCTGGGGAAGTTTCTGGCGTAGTCTCTTTTTTGTTTTATTTCAGCCTCTTTATCGCCCAGTTGTAGAGAACCACCGCCATCAGGAGCATTCCAAAGGCACTCGCGGCCAGCCATACAAGGCCCGGCAGTATTTCACTTGCAGGTCTGTGGTAGAGCTCCAGCAGGCGGAGGCTCTTCAGTGCAGTTCCGAGGGGGAAGTAGTTCGCTATGGGCTTGGCCCACCCGGGGAGTATGCTCGCCGGGATGACGATTCCTGCCAAGAAAAGCAGGGGCATCGAGATGAGGTTGACTATTGCGTTGGTGGCCTTTATGCTCCTCGTGCCCATGGCTATCGCCAGTCCGAGGCTCATTGAGAAGACCGCCGCGAGGAATATTATGAGCCAGCCCAGGGCGCTTGGAAAGACCGTCTCCCCGAAGACAATCTTTGCGTAAACTATCCCGATGAGTATGCTCACGGTTATGACGATGAAGGTCGAGAGCATCTTTCCGGCCAGGAAATCCCACGCCGTCGCTGGTGAGGCAGATATACGCCTCAAAGTCCCGTGTTCTATCTCTTCAAGCGTTCCGGAGCCTATCATAAGCATCGTGGCGAAGAGGAACTGAATCCCGATGAAGCTCGTGACGTAGAACTGAATGGCGGAGGGCGCTTCTCCCCTCACTTCCCTCTCCTCAAGCTCAAGTGGGTTCGTAAGACCAATGAGGTATCCCCTGAAATCCTCGATGGTGAAGTTTCCTGCGATGTTTGCCGGAACGTACTTTTCCATGTAGCTCAGGGTGATGTTCAACCTTCTTTTGGCCATCTCCTTCTCGAACTCCGAGAAGAAGCCCTTGATGACGCCGCTCACTATCTGGTAGTTCTGGGGGTCGCTCCTGTCGAAGTATGCGTAGACTTTTGCCTGAAGGCCGCTCGAAACGTTCTCTCCGAAGCCCTTTGGAAAGACCAGGAGAACATCGATTCTTCCGTTTCTAACCGCGTCAACCCCAGCGCTCTCGTTGGGATACTTTTCGATGTTAAAAACGTGGACACCATCCATTGTCACGTTTTCCATGACGTTAACGACGTCCGCCGCTGTGAAGGGGGTGCTCTCGTTGAAGTAGACGACGCCGACGTCAACGGTTATCGGCGGGTTGTGACCACCCCAGATGCCTCCGAGCAGGGTGATCCACATGAGCGGAAAGACGAATATCCAGAAGAGGGCCATTTTTTCCCTTCTGGTTTCTCTCAAGTCCTTGCCGATTATGGCCTTGATTGCTCTCGCCTTCATTCCAGTCCCCTCCCCGTGAGCTTCAGGAAAACGTCCTCAAGGGTCGGCTCTTCAACCCTTATCGTCCTTATTTCGCTTCCCGCTTCGACTAGCAGTTCGACGATCTTGGGCAGGGCGGTCTTTGATTCTTCCACGCCAATCCTGAGCGTGCCCTCACGCTCTATTGTCCTTGGAAACTCCTTTTTCACGAGTTCGGTGCCCTTCAGAATGCCTTCAACGTGTATCACGCTCCCCTCTCCAGCGAGCGATTTCAGCTCGTCCGGGGTTCCGACGGCTATCACGTTCCCTTCGTTCATTATCGCCACTCTGTCTGCCAGTGCCTCTGCCTCCTCCATGTAGTGGGTCGCCAGGAGTATCGTTCGCCCTTCCTCTCGGAGCCTTCTTATAAGGTTCCAGAGCTCCCTCCTCGACGGCACGTCTAGCCCGGCTGAAGGCTCGTCGAGAATTAAGAGCTTCGGTTCGTAGAGGAGCGCTATCGCCAGATTCAGGCGTCTCTTAAAGCCGCCGCTCAGTTCCCTGGCTTTCTTCTTTGCGGGCAGAGAAAACTCCGAAATGAGCTTCCTCACCCGTTCTCTCGGTGCGTCGTAGAGGTCGGCGTAGAATCGCAGGTTCTCCTCCACAGTTAGGAGGTCGTAGGCGACGCTCTCCTGGGGGGCGTAGCCGATCAGTCTCGCGGTTCTCTTTGATAGAGGTTTTCCGAAGACCAGTATCTCACCGGAGTCGTAGCCCAATCCCTCGGCCAGAATCCTTATGAGCGTCGTCTTTCCGGCACCGTTGGGCCCGAGGAGTGCGAAAACCTCGCCCTCTTCAACCTCAAGGTCTATCCCCTTCAGTGCCAGAAAATCCCCGTAGCTCTTTTTCAGTTTTCTAATCTCAAGGGCCTTCATTGGCTCACCTGTTATCCATTTGAACGTCATTAGATATAAAACTTGGAGAAACTCTGGGATTCAGAACGGCCTCGGCTAACCCTCTTCTCCTCACCGCTCAGCGTGGCTAACGCTCGTCATCGGCCTGAGGGAGTTGATGCCAAGGTTTTAAAAAGAATCCGTCGAGGAAAGAAGGGGGATGAAGAGCGTTTACCGGTCTGATTCGCTACGGATGAAGAGACTGGCACTGGCCGACCCCTTACCTCTTGAAGAGCTCGTGCTCAACCAGCGCCACTATGTCGTTGTGGATGTCCTCAACGCTCGCGAGGGCGTTCACTATCCTGATCTCTGGGAAGCGCTCGGCTAACTTGAGGTAGTTCTCGCGCACCTTTTTCTGAAGCTCCGCTATCTTGTCGAACTCGGTCTTTATGCTCCGCCCGTTGATGCGTTTCATGCTCTCCTTGACGGGCAGATCGAGGAGGATTACAAGGTCTGGCCGTATCGCGAAGCGGTTCAGGTCGATTAACCACTCAAGGTCGAGTCCCCTTGCCCACTGGTAGGCGAGGGACGAGTAGAAGTAGCGGTCTGATATTACCACCTTTCCCGCCTCAACGGCGGGTTTTATCAGTTTGCTTACGTGCTCCGCCCTGTCGGCGGCGAAGAGAAGCGCCTCGGCCTCGTGACTTATCCTGGCGCCGTCGATTATACCCTCACGTCCTCCGGTGAGAACCAGCTTCCTTATCAGTTTTCCAAATGCAGTATCCGTTGGCTCTTTGGTTAGAATTACATCATAGCCTTTTTCCTCAAACCACTTTGCCAGAAGTTTTGCCTGGGTTGATTTACCTGCGCCATCGATGCCTTCCATGACTATAAATGCTCCCACAGATGTCACCCCCAAAATGAACGGGAGATTATAATGAACCCGTCCCTTTTAACGCTTTTCTCTTAAAGATTTTTAGGAGATTTAAAAGGAAGGGCAAAAATTCAAAGGTTTTTCCTCATGTGGTCGAGGAGCTTCCACATGCTGCCGAATTCGAGCTCCTCACCGTCTTTGTAGAACTCCACGATGCCCTCCGGCCTAAAGCGCAATCCAAAGTCGTATTCGCCCTTTTGGAGCTTGTGCATGAAGACCTCCTTGGGCTTCGGCGGAAGGTAGCTCGTCATCATGTCGTTTATCAGCTCGACCTCAAAGCCGAAGTGGTCGCTCATGCGTGGGAAGAACAGCACGGCGGGAGTGTTCATGGCATCAACCAGGGCTTTGCCCTCCACCCTGAAGTTGTAGTACTTGAAGACCTCGTGGAGGAAGTCATCCAGGGCATTTGGATAGTACACGGTAGCCCCGATGTCGTTCGGCTGGGCCTCGATGAAGCTTTTGCTCTCCATTATGGCCCCTATCTCGTCGCTGTCAATGCCGCTGACATAAACGCGGACACCGCCGTAATAGTAGACGTAAGCCAGCGGAAGCCCCTTTCTGTGGGCAAAGTCCTTCAGGGCTATCAGCGGAATAAGGCGGACGTCCATTATGGTCGAGCCTGTGCTGACGATTCCAACCACCATGGCCCGCTTTCCGTACCTGGATATTGCCCTGCCGTCCCTTCCGACTATTATCGTGCCGTGGGATATCGTCCCTATGGCCCTTCCGAGAAGGGCGAGTTCCTCGGGGTTGAACCTCTGGGAGTAGTACACTTCCACTTCCACCACCTCAGTCCGGGAGTATTATACTTTCCTTACCAATCCTCGACTCCACCCAAATCTTGACGTTGGAGCCTATCTTGCTGAAGTCCTCGATGAGCGTGTTGTCGCCTATAACGCTGCCGGGCTGTATAAGGACACCCTTGCCCACGCGGACGTTCTCTCCTATTATAGCCTCCTTAATCTCGGCGCCCTCCTCTATGACGGCCCCTGAAAATATCACCGAACGCTCTATTTTAACGTTTCTGCCGATTTCCACGTCGTCTCCCAGCACGGCAAAGCCCCTCACCTCCGGCCGCCTCAGTATGCATCTCCTGCCCGTTATGAGGGCACCGCCGTGCTCAAGGTTGCCCTTGAGGCTCTCGGTTCTGAGGCCGGGAAGGAGCAGTCTGCCGAGAAAAACATCTTCAGTGGCCTGAAGGTAGCTCGATGGCCTTCCAACGTCGTTCCAGTACTCATTGAACGGGAACCCATAGAGGGCCAGGTCGTTTTCAAGCATCCTCGGAAAGAGGTCCTTGGAGAAGTCGAAGTTCTTCCCCTTGGGAACGAGGTCAAAGGCCTCCGGTTCGAAGACGTAGATTCCTGCGTTAACGAGGTTGCTGAACGCCTCCTCTGGCCTCGGCTTTTCCTTGAATCGGATTATCCTCCCGTCCTCGTTGATTATTGCAATGCCGTACTGGCTGGGGTCATCCACCCTGGAGAGGGCTATGGTTGCGAGGGCCTTCTTTTTGCGGTGGTACTCGTACAGGGCCTTAAGGTTGAGGTTGGTCAGCACATCGCTTGAGACGACGAAGAACGTTTCATCGATTTCCTTAACGACCTTCTTTGTGGCTCCCGCTGTTCCAAGCTTCACGTTGTCCCTGTTGGAGTAGTGTATTTGTACCCCCCACTGGCTTCCGTCTCCGAAGTAGTCCATTATGCGCTCCTTGAGGTATCCGACGAGGACATATATCTCGTCAACGCCGGCGTTTACAAGACTTTGAACGGCATATTCCATCAGCGGTCTGTTGAAGAAGGGTATCATGGGCTTTGGTCTGTAGACTGTCAGCGGTAATAACCTTGTGCCCTTGCCTCCGGCCAGGATCACTGCCTTCATTACGCGCACCAATGGAGTATATCACCGTCGGTTAATATACTTTGCGCTGAAGGTAGGGATATGGACATCAATCACTAACTATGAACATTACATGCTGTCTTTGTGACGATCAGCGACCTTATTCTAAAAGATTGGGACGACAAAGGCTTCAGATTTCGTTTCACGCCAGTCACAACGACGAAGAATTTTTAAGCATGAATCCAACTCCAATCGGAGGCGATATTATGAACGCCTTGGAGAGGCTTGAAAAGCTCCTTGATAAAGAGCAGTTTGAAAAAATCAGGGCGATAGACAATCCCGAACTCCACGAGTTTCTGGCGGACTGGATTGAATGGCTTGAGCCGGATAAGGTTTTTGTGTGCACTGACAGCGAGGAGGACGAGAACTACGTCCGCTGGAAGGCACTCTATTACGGGGAGGAAAAGCTCCTCGAAACGCCGAACCACACCGTCCACTACGACAACTACTACGACCAGGCCAGGGACAAGGCCAACACCAAGCTCCTCGTTCCTGAAGGTAAGGAGATTCCCTTCCTGAACACCAAGGACAGGGACGAGGGCCTGAGGGAGATACGGGAACTCATGAGGGGCATCATGAAGGGTAAGGAGCTCTTCGTGTGCTTCTTCGTCCTCGGGCCGAAGAACTCGGTTTTCACGATCCCGGCAGTCCAGCTCACCGATTCGGCCTACGTAGCCCACTCCGAGTTCATTCTTTACCGGAAGGGCTACGAAGAGTTCAAACGCCTCGGAAGGCAGGCCAGATTCTTCCGCTTCGTCCATTCCGCCGGTGAGCTCGATGAGAGAAAGACCAGCAAGAACCTCGATAAGAGGCGCATCTACATAGACCTCGTTGGGGAGACTGTTTACTCCGTCAACACCCAGTACGGAGGAAACACGATAGGCCTCAAGAAGCTCGCCTTCAGGCTCACCATCCAGCGTGCCGTCAGGGAGGGCTGGCTCAGCGAGCATATGTTCCTGATGCGCGTCAATGGCCCCAACGGGAGGAAGACCTACTTCACCGGCGCCTATCCGAGCATGTGTGGAAAAACATCCACCGCCATGATAAGCTGGGAGAATATAGTTGGCGACGATCTGACCTTTATAATGCCTTTCAACGGCGTCGCAAGGGGAGCTAACGTCGAGAAGGGGGTCTTCGGCATAATCCAGGGTGTCAACCCCGAGGACGACCCGATAATATGGCAGGTTCTCTACTCCCCTGTCGAGATAATATTCTCCAACGTCCTTGTCAAGGACGGAAAGCCCTACTGGAACGAGATGGGCATAGAGATTCCGGAGGAAGGCGAGAACCACAGCGGAAAGTGGTGGAAGGGCAAGAAGGATAAAGAGGGCAACGAGATACCGCCGAGCCACAAGAACGCCCGCTTCACAGTTTCACTTGAGCACTTCCCGAACGTCGACATGGATGCACTCGAAGCACCGTGCGGCGTCGAGATAGGTGGAATGATCTTCGGCGGCAGGGACAAGGACACGTGGCCCCCGGTGAGAGAGGCCTTCGACTGGAAGCACGGCGTCGTTACGATGGGAGCTTCGCTTGAGAGCGAGACCACCGCGGCAACGCTCGGCAAAGAAGGTGTTAGGGCCTTCAACCCGATGGCGATACTCGACTTCATGAGCGTTCCCCTGGGGGAATACATCGAAAACTACCTGAGGTTCGGGGAGAAGCTTAGGAAGGCCCCCAAGATATTTGCGGTGAACTACTTCCTCCGCGACGAGAACGGCAACTGGCTCAACCACAAGCTCGACAAGGCCGTCTGGCTCAAGTGGATGGAGCTTCGCGTCCACGGCGACGTCGATGCCATAGAGACGCCGATAGGCTACATTCCAAGGTACGAGGACTTGGCGAGGCTTTTCAGGGAGGTCCTGAACAAGGAATACAGCAGGGAGGACTACGAGAGGCAGTTCACGGTAAGGGTTCCGGAGCTTTTAGAGAAGATAGAGCGCATTGAGAGGATATACCGCGAGCAGGCTGGGGACGTCCCCGAGGAACTGTTCAGGATCCTCGAAGAGGAGCGGAGCAGGCTTCTCCAGGCCAGAGAGAAGTATGGGGACTACATCAGCCCGTTCCAGCTTGAGGGCCCCTGAGCCTTCCTTTTTTCTGCCCATCTTCGGCATCTGCCGAGTGGCAAGACTTTTTAAGGTTGTCCCCAAATATTTATCACCCATGATGATACACGGGTGGTTGCCATGATGGAACTTGACACCCCTACCCAGGATGTAATCAGAGAGAAGCTTCCCCATCCTTTGAAGGACCTGGCGGAGCTTGCCTACAACTACTGGTGGAGCTGGAACAGAAGGGCAACAAAGCTCTGGGAGTACATCGATCCAGAGCTGTGGCAGGAGCACAAGAACCCTGTCAAACTCCTTCTTGACGTTCCCCAGAGCCGCCTCCGCGAGCTTCTCAAAGATGACGATTTTATGAACCTCTACGACCTCGTAACCGAGCAGTTCGAGGACTACATGAACCCCTCCTCGACCTGGTTCTCGACCAACTACCCCAAGTGGGACAAACCGATAGTGTACCTCTGCATGGAATACGGAATAAGCAGGAGCCTGCCCATCTACTCTGGCGGCCTGGGAATTCTAGCCGGCGACCATGTGAAGACCGCGAGCGACCTCGGACTTCCGTTCATAGCTATAGGCCTCCTCTACAAGCACGGTTATTTCAGGCAGGAGATAGGCAAGGACGGCAGGCAGAGGGAGGTCTTCCCGGAATATAGGCCAGAGGAGATGCCCATCAAGCCGGTTCTCGGCAGGGACGGAAAGCCCCTGCTGATAGAGGTTCCCATAGGGGAGGGAATCGTCTACGCGAGGGCCTTTGAGGTCACGGTCGGCAGGGTGAAGATATACCTCCTCGACACGGACGTGCCCGAGAACAGCGCCGACGACAGGACGATATGCGACTATCTCTACAACGCGGAGATAGACAAGAGGATAAAGCAGGAGATACTCCTCGGAATTGGTGGGATGAGATTGCTTAAAGCCCTCGGAATAGAGCCCGGCGTGGTTCACCTCAACGAGGGACACCCCGCCTTTGCTAACCTCCAGAGAATGGCCTGGTACATGGAGGAGGGCCTTACCTTTACCGAGGCCCTCAGCATAGTGCGCGGGACTACCATATTCACAACACACACCCCAGTACCGGCGGGCCACGACAGGTTTCCGATAGAGGAGGTCAGGAAGAGGCTTGCAAAGTTCCTTGAGGGCAGGGAAGAACTGCTGGAGCTCGGGAGGGAGGGCGACCAGCTGAACATGACCCTGCTCGCGATAAGAACGTCGAGCTACGTCAACGGCGTAAGCCAGCTCCACGCGGAGGTCAGCAAGCGCATGTGGAAGGATCTCTGGCCAGACGTTCCCATAGACGAGATACCCATCGAGGGCATCACGAACGGAATCCACACCATGACGTGGGTTCACAACGAGATGAGGAAGCTCTTTGACCGCTATCTGGGCAAAATCTGGCGCGAGCACACAAATCTCGAAGGCCTCTGGTACGCCGTTGAGATGATTCCCGATGAGGAGCTCTGGGAGGCGCACCTCGAAGCCAAGCGGCAGTTCATAGAGTTCCTCCGGAGAAAGGTCATGAGGCGGAACGAGCGCCTTGGAACGGACGATCCCCTGCCGGACATGGACGAGAACGCACTCATAATCGGCTTTGCCAGACGCTTCGCAACATACAAGCGCGCGACCCTCCTGTTCACTGACCTTGAGAGGCTAAAGAGAATTCTCAACAACCCCGAAAGACCGGTCTACATAGTCTTCGGTGGCAAGGCCCACCCAATGGACGAGGCCGGTAAGGCGTTCCTCAAACGCGTTTATGAAGTCAGTCAGATGCCCGAGTTCAGGGGTAAGATATTCGTGCTGGAGAACTATGACATGGGCAGTGCCAGACTCATGGTCGCTGGCGTCGACGTCTGGCTCAACACACCCCGCAGGCCGATGGAGGCGAGCGGGACGAGCGGCATGAAAGCCGGACTGAACGGCGTCCTCAACGCGAGCATCTACGACGGCTGGTGGGTCGAGGGCTACAACGGCAAGAACGGCTGGGTTGTTGGGGAGGAGACAACGGAGCCTGAAACAGAGGCGGACGATGTGAAGGATGCGCAGGCCCTCTACGACCTCCTTGAGAGGGAAATAATCCCGACATACTACACCAACCGCGAGAAGTGGATATACATGATGAAGGAGAGCATAAAGAGCATAGCGCCGCGCTTCAGTACCCATAGGATGGTCAAGGAGTACGTCGGCAGATTCTATGCGAAGGCCATGAGCAACCACATCTGGCTGACCCGCGAGAACTACAGGGGCACCAAGGAGATAGCCGCATGGAAGGAGCGCGTCATGGCATCCTGGGACAAGGTGGTCGTGGAGCACATCAAGGTCAGGGACGACCGGAGCGGCTTTGAGGTTGCTGTGTACCTGGACGGTCTTAAACCTGAGGACGTCAGGGTCGAACTCTACTATGGCGTCAGGGTGGAGGGCTACCATGTGGAGCGGCCCTACATCGTAGAGCTGAGGCGCCCGAAGAAGCTCGGCCGAGACATGTGGCTCTACACCTATGAGGGGACGGCACTGAGGCACCTCGGTGACCCCTGCTGGCACTACGCACTCCGTGTTTATCCTCACCACGAGAAGCTGCCTCACAGGTTCCTGCTTGGGTTGGTTAAATGGAAGGGCTTCGAGTAAAATTTTGCCCCCCTTATTTTTTAACCCTGTGTTATCCAAGATGTCTTTGATGTCCTGAAAGGATACCGATGGCCTACTCATTGACAAATTCTGCAAAGTTATGTTTTTAACCTTAAATATCTCGAATGGAGATTTGATAAAATCTTCGGGGGTGAAGTTATGGACGATGTCAAAAAGTGGACGCTCTATATGATGTTTCTGGTAGCCGGTTTCGCCACGGGTATAGGAACCCTTGGGCTCTTCCCGCAGTTCTGGCTCCAGTATGGAATTACGGGGCTTGCGGTGCACGTGGCGTTCCTGGCACTGTTTGCGTACGTGGCCATACTGGAGGCGGAGACTGTAATGAGGTCGAGGTACTACTTCGTGGAACTCTACCAGAAGGTCGTCAGAAAACCTGCTATGATAGTGGTGGTTCTGGCCGCCGTTGTGATGTTCCTCTCCTATTATTCGGCAAATGTAATGCTCGGCCTTCTGGCGCCTCTGCTTGGTACGGGGACAGTGGGGAGGCTTGTGGCCAAACTGCTGATGCTGGGGATAGTGTTCGTCATACTAACCCGCGCAAAGGAAAAGACGTTTGCCATCATGGCTATTGGTTCACTGGTCTTCGTAATCTCGATTTTCATAACTGCAATTGCGTTTAAAACCCAAATACCCGAAAATGCAACATTTCTCGGACTGGCAAAGCACATGCTTGTGGCCAGTGTGCCCCTGAGCCTCGACATGGTAAGGGATGCCGCCCTCAGGGCCATCTACGGTGTCGGTCTGGGTTTTGCCTTTTACCTGATGCTTGGGAGCTTCCTCAACGAGCGCTTCAACGCAAAGCTGATTATAGGTGCGGGAATCCTTATACAGCTCGTGGTCAGTCTGCTCTCCACCCTCATAGTCGTCTATGCAATAGCGCCCACGACCCCGGAGAGACTTCTAAGCTATGTCTACGGGGGAGATGAGGGTGCAATAGCGCTCATGGGGGACCTCCCGAACATACTCTCGGGATACCCAACACTCCTTGGGCTCATAGCACTCTCGCTGTTCTTTGCGGGCATAACCAGCCTCCTCCCGACGGCTGAGGTTGGTCTCCAGATCATTGAATCCCTACAGAAAGCCGGGCGTAACAGGGCGGCAATGTACCTTATAGGGGCCTCCGCTCTGATAGGACTCGTGGACTCGCCGCCGGCAGTTGCGGATATGGTTCTCAAAACCGTCACCATCGTGACGTTCTTTACGGCGATATACGAACTCTATCCAGTGATGGTTTCCAGAAAGGAAATCGGGGCGGCAACGGTACTTGCTGGAATTGCCCTGGTGATGTTCCTAGTGGCGGGCTTCCATGCCCTCATAACTGAGTTCCGTGCAGGGGGACTTTACATCGCCTCAGGTCTTTTGGCAGCCCTGCTGATACTTTTGGGTGCCTTCGGGGATAGAGTATTCCCGCCTTCTGAGGAGGCGCTCTGAGGCGTTTCCTTTTTTTATCCCTTTGAGAAAAATTAAGAAGATCTGATTTTGGACCGTAGGCAATGGAAAAGGGTCATTTGTGGGCAAATATTGCCACAACTTTCTCCCCAACCTTATCGATCCTGACGAAGCCGAAGCGCTCGAACTGAACGATATCATCAACTTTAACGTCCGCATCGCTCTCCAGAAGGCCCTTCCTGACAATCAGCTCGTCTCCATCCGGCACCAGAACCTCACAGGGCTTACCTTCCGTGACCCAGTGAACCATCCTCCAGCGGTTTTCCCTTGCCACCTCGTACTCGACGCTATGGAACTTCGCCCTAATTCCATCTTCGCCAACATCGACTATCTCGACGTTGAAGAGGTCCTTCAGGCGGACGAAGTTACCAGGCTTGAAGAGCTCCATGTCGTCCCTTGAGACATAAACGGGCTCTCCCGGCTTGAACTTGAGCTTTCTAGTCCCCCGCTCGGGATAGTCGGGGTGAAGCGGTATCTCGGCGGTGAACTCCTTTGCTCCTTCGATGTACATGGGTATCGGATCGGCCACGAAGAAGTACCTGTTGGCTATCGGCTCGATGATGTGCCTGTTTATCGCCGCGAGATTGTCCCAGCTTATTGTGGTGTCGCTCCTCTTGAGGCCAACCTCGATGATGAGCTGTCTTATGGCCTCCGGTCTTATACCGCGCCTCTTGAGTGCCCTTATGGTTCCGAGCCTCGGGTCGTCCCAGCCGAGGTACTTGCCCTCTTGGATTCCCTTCCGGGTCTTGGACTTGCTGAGGATTACTCCCTCTATGCTGAGTCTTCCGTGGTGGACGGTGACCGGATACTCCCAGCCGAAATAGTCGTAGATATAGCGCTGTCTAGTCTCGTTTTCGGCATGTTCCTGGCCGCGGAAGATGTGAGTGACGCCGAGCTCGTAGTCGTCTATGGCCGAGGCGAAGTTGTAGAGGGGCCAGACATGGTATTTGTCCCCAACGCGCGGGTGGTCGGGGTTGTCGATTATCCTCAGCGCCGGCCAGTCTCTGACAGCGGGATTGGGGTGCTTGAGGTCGGTCTTAATCCTGACGACGGCTTCGCCTTCTTTGTACTCGCCGTTCAGCATCTTCCTCCAGCGTTCGAGCTGAACCTCCACCGGCTCCTCTCTGTGCGGGCAGGCGATGCCCTTATCTCTCAGCTCCCTGAACTTCTCCGGCGGGCAGGTGCAGACGTAGGCTTTTCCACCCTTTATGAGCTTTTCAGCGTAGTCGTAGTAGATTTCCAGTCTGTCGCTGGCGATGTGTATTTCGTCTATCTTGAATCCGAGCCATTTGAGGTCCTCGATTATCCAGTCGTAGAAGATAGGCTCGGGCCTCTTGACCTTCGGGTCGGTGTCGTCGAAGCGGAGGATGAACTTCCCGCCGTAGAGCCTCGCGTACTCGTGGCTGAGAATAGCGGCCCTCGCGTTTCCAAGATGGAACGCACCGTCCGGGTTCGGGGCGAAGCGGGTAACCACCTTGCCCTTCTCGGCCTTCGGTAGGGGTGGAAGGCCCTTCTTTTCCTCCTTTTTGGTCTTCTTTGCCTCGAAAAACTCGGGATAAATCTCCCTCAGCTTGGTCTCCTGCTCTTCGAGTCCCATACCGTTGACTCTCTCAACGATTTCGTTCACGAGAGGGATTATCTCCTTCGCCTTGGGTCTCAATTCAGGGTTCTCACCCAGAACCTTTCCGATAACGGCCTTGGCGTTTGCCTTCCCCTTGTGGGTGTAAGCGTTTATGAGCGCGTACTTCAGTATAAGCTCCTCCACGTTCATTCTCCTCACCGGGGGGAGAAAGGCGGGAGTGGTTATAAAGTTAGTCCTTAAGAATGGGGAGAAAAGATGGCGGAGCTCACTCCGCGAAGGTAACTATCTTGAGGTTTATCGGCCTTCTAACGACGTTGTACTTCCTAGCGCCGACGAGGTACTTGACACCGCTCTCGCTCACCGTGTCAATGAGGCGCTGGGTGATGACGCCGTTGAAGACCACAGCGTAAACATCCTTGCGCTCCTTGAGCTGGTTGGTGAGTTCCCTAACCGGTATCTCTGCGACGGTGTTCTTGTCCTTGTCGAGGAGAAGTGCCATGGACTCCTTGGAGGCTTTGACCTTCTCTATGAACTCCCCGAACTCATCGAGCTCGCTCGGCTTTGGTTGCTGAATGGGCTTTATTATGCGCTCCTCCTTTCTGGGCTCCGGCTGTGGCTTCCTCTCCTCGGCCCTTACGACCTGTGGGGCAGGGGCCGGGGGCTTGGCCTCCCTCTTTTCTTCCCTTGACTTGGCCTTCTCCTTTTCCTTTATGACGTCGTAGAAGTTCCTGCCCTTGTAGAATATCTCCGTTATGACCTGCTCGGCCGGAACCTTGCTCCTGAGGGACTTGACTATCTCCTTCTTGGTCAGCTCCTCGACTTCCTTGCCCTCCGGTGCCCTTGCCACGTAGTCAACATCCGCCACCTGCAGGAGCTCCTTGAGGATGAGCTCACCGCCGCGGTCGCCATCCGTGAAGGCGGTAACGATTCTCTCCTTGCTGAGCTTTATGATTGTCTCGGGAACGGAGGTGCCCTCCACGGCTATCGCGTTCTTTATGCCGTGCTTGAGCAGGTTGAGAACATCTGCCCTGCCCTCAACGACGATGATTGAGTCTGAGAACGGCACGTGGGGTCCAGCGGGAAGCTTCTCTGGACCGTACTCGATGAGCTCCTTAGCCCTAACCGCCTTCTTAACCTCCTCCGTCAGCTCCTGCGTCTCGGGAATCTCCTGCTCCATGAGGCTTTCGAGTATCTCCTTGGCCCTCTCGATTATGTACTTCCTCTTGGTCGCGCGGACGTCCTCAATGCGGAGAACCTTTATCTTGGCCTCAGCAGGACCAACGCGGTCGATAGTCTCCAGAGCAGCAGCCAAAATCGCCGTTTCGACTCTGTCAAGGCTTGATGGGACTGTTATCGTTCCGTAGGTCTTTCCGGCCTTCGTGTGAACTTCAACCCTTATCCTTCCAATCCTTCCAGTTTTCTGGAGTTCCCTTAAATCGAGATCGTCACCCAGAAGGCCCTCAGTTTGACCAAAAATAGCACCAACGACGTCGGGCCTTTCAACAATTCCGTTCGCCTCAAACTCGGCATAGATTACGTACTTCGTGGTTCCAAATTCGTCTTTGGCTGACATACCACCACCCTCTTTCCGTTTTTCAAACTTCTGCTTTTCAGCCAAAATGTGGTGAAGCACTGTCTTCTTCCTCTTCATCGAATCCCCTCCATCAGGGGGTCAGAAACGGAGACGACCTTAAGGTACAGGCCGTAGAGGTCCTCAATCCCTTTGATGTCCTTCTTTGCTATTTTCTTGAGCTCTCTGCGCGTTTCTGAATCGACCCTGCAGGGATACCCCTCCAAGTACCGGAGGAGCTTCCTTGCGAGCTCTTCGCCCTTTCTGTCGAAGTCAGTAAGTATCATGACCTCTTTATACGATGACGCGATGAGCGCGACTTCCGTTAGCGGGAGGCGTGAGAGCCTTATTATCTCCGCCCTGACCCCCAGATTCCTCAGAGCCACCTCGTCTCGCGGGCCCTCCACGATGAGGGCTCCTTCAAACTCTCGCAGTTTATCTATAAGCTCCAGGAATCTTTTATAGTTTTCGGCGTACATGTTGCCGTCGGTTAGGTAACGAAAGAATGAGGTTATAAGCTTATTGGATGATTTTTGACGCCTTTTTGTCTACATCAGCACACGTTGCGCACGGGAACCGTGTGGCTCATGGGCTCCTCATAGAACTCCTCAATGAGTTTCTGGAGCTTTCTAGAAAGTTCAATCTGCTTGCCCCACGAGCCTTCTATCTTGCCCTTCGCGGCCATTCTTCCCAAAAAGCGTTTCATTTCCTCGCTCAGCGGGGAAGGCCTACATTTTGCCCAGGGCGTTCCCGGGAGCGGCATGAAGTAGTGTGCCCTGACCTTGCCTCCTTTTCTCATAATCCACCTCATCAGTTCGATGCTTTTGCGCTGGCTCTCCTCGCTCTCGTTCGGCAGGCCGACGATGAAGTCAACGACAGGTTCAAAACCGTACTCAAGCATGTGTTCCACCGCCCGCTGGACATGTTCGACCCTGTGAATCCTGTGCATTGCTCTCAGCATCGCGTCGTCACCGCTCTGGGCACCTATCGCCAAACGTTTGTTGTCGGCATAATCAATAAGGAGCTCTAAAGTTTCTGGGAGGACGAACTCCGGCCTGACCTCACTGGGAAACGTGCCGTAGAAAAGCCTCCGGCCTTCCTTCCTTAGGGGTTGGAGGGCCTTGAGAAGGGCCTCAAGCTTGTTGATTTTGAGTATCACCCCAGGGCTTCCATAAGCAAATGCATTTGGCGTTATGTAGCGTATGTCCTTCATCCTGCGGGAGTATTTTACAATCTGGTCTATCGGCCTGTGCCTCATCCGGAGCCCCTTTATGTAAGGTGTCTGGCAGTAGTAACAGCCGAAAGGGCAGCCGCGGGTTATCTCTATGGGGGATATCAGACGGACGCTTTCCGGGTACGGTGGAAATCGCCAGAAGTCCTCGACTCTCGCAAAACCTGTAAAGATGAACTCACCGTTGAGGTAGAAGGCCAGTCCCCTGATATCAAGGAACTCCCTTGTAATCCTATATCCTGTCCTTTTCAGCACCGTGAGTAACTGATAGAGAACCTCCTCTCCCTCTCCTATGGCGGCTATGTCAAAGCCAAGCTGGTTGAGCGTATGTTTGGGCATCGCTATGGCATGGTAGCCCCCGGCAACGAGAAGCGTTCCACGTTCCTTCAAAAGTCGGACTTTTCTCGGGAGGCCTCCCCAGATTTCCTCGGTGAAGAATGAGTACAGGACCACCTTTGGCTTGGCATTGAGTATCTCTTGGAAATCCTTGGTTATCAGGATCTCGTCCAGGTCAAAGCCCTGGCTCTCCAGGGCGCCGAGGAGGTGAACGAAGGCGTTGTGATTGCGCTTGGTCATTCTGATGGCTATCTCTGGCATGATGAAACCATAAGAAGAGCCTTTTAAAAATCTGATGACTGCAAAAATCAAGAAGGAAAAGGCCTTCAGGCCTTGATGGCGAGCTTGATGTCCTCGGCCTTGACGGTCTTCCTGCCAGCGTGCCTGGCGTACTCAGCGGACCTCTTGGCAAGCTCGATGGCGTACTCCTCAAGGTACTCGGCGAGAACCTTGGCGGCCTCCTCGCTGACCCTCTCGGCGCCAGCCTTCCTAATCAGCCTGTCAATCGGGGCAATCGGCAACTCAGCCATTCGCAACACCTCCAGGAAGGGTTTTTCGGTATTTTTTAAGGAATTGGAGATATATAAACCTTTCGGTAAACGGAGCCGTCTACGTCGATTAGACGGCCGGTGCGCCGTTGAATACAATCGGCTTGTCAAGAGGGATATTTTCATTGGCATTCAGGGAGATAGACAACCGATCAAGAGTCCAGCATGTCAGGGAAGGCCCCACCCAGATGGTGCCTCCTGCCGACTATAACCCGGTGATACCGGGGGCAACGTAGCCGGCAATCTTTGAAAAATCCTAATTCACCGCACTTTGCCATGATATAGCTTAAGAAATAGAATGGGGTTAACGGAAAGCGGTTATTTTTTCCGCCTCTTTGAGAGTGCCAGGTGTTGGCTTCCCTGATAGTTTCCCCGGTAGGGGTTTCTGGCCGGGCCTTCCAGCCTTATGAAGGCTATCTGCACGAAGCGCTCTCCGTAGGCGAGCTCAATCGGTTCGCTTGATGCGTTGTAGATTCCAAGGGTGAGGTTGCCGTCCCAGCCAGGGTCAACCCACGCGAACGACCCAAGGAGGCCCTCCCTGGCGAGGCTGCTCCTGAGCTTCATGTCGCCCATTACATCGTCGGGGAGCCTAACTCTCTCAAGGGTCAGGATGAGCGCATACGTCTTGGGGGGAATTGCTACTTTTCCGGCCTCTTCGACGTCTATCAGTTTTCCATTTATGTACGCTTCCCTCCCAACGCGCAGGTCGTAACCTGCCGGCTGAAGGGACTTCTCGCTGAAGGGTTCGATTAGAATTTCCTTTCTGATTTTCCAGTCCGGGAGCATCATTAGTGACCACCGCAAGCTTTATTTTGCCGCCCCTTAAAACACTTCCGAGGGCCCGTGGCCTAGGGGATATGGCGCCGGCCTTCGGAGCCGGTAGTCGCGGGTTCGAATCCCGCCGGGCCCGCCAGTAATACAAACTTTTGCTCCGCAAAAGTTTGATCAAAAGATCGTGATTCATCCTCAAAGTTAGTTCTTTAACAGCGATTTTACGTTTAAAACTCGCCATTTGAATTTGGATTGTTCCCACAGACTTCCCTTCAGAAGGGTTCAACTTCAATCCACGCTCCTCCGGAGCGCTAAAAGCTTGAACCCTCTTCTCAAACGAACCACCGAGAACAGAATCCAACTGACTAAAATGGTGACATCCAAAGAAAAAACCTTCAAACAGGAGGTACGAAAGAATCACAAACTTTGATAAACTCTGTCGAGCAACTTTGCCGGGCAAAGTTTCTTTGGTCAAGCTTTGTTAAAGCTTGCTCTGTACTCTCAAACCCCCGAAGTGGGGCTACGCCCGACCCCGTTTCTATTTAAACTACTGGGGGGCTAACGTCCCCACACCCCCCAGAGACTTTGCTCTAGCTCCTTTGAAAGCTTAAATTTTAAACGGCCGATTCAAATAGCAATCACAAACTTTGGTTAAGCTTTGTTAGAGCTTGCTCCGTACTCCCGAACTTCCAACGTTTGTTAACGCCCATACTTCTCGAACAACCCTGTGACTGGCGTGGAGTTCAGCGTTAACGGAAAATCGAATGTTTTTAATAGGTGCCTTCTTTCAGGGTGATCATTCCTTATGGGCAATGAGGTTAAGACAGAAAAAGGCCATTAAAACATGAAAACCTCACTCTTGCGTCAGACCGCGTATCAGGTCGTCAAGAGCTTTGTAGGCCTCGCCGGTGGAGTATACCTTTTCCATTGTCTTCATAATCTTATAGTGGGCATCAACGCGGTATGTGCTGACGTTCTTTCTGACTCCGTACGGGCCGACAAGAACCTCGCTCACCATGCTTACCCATTCGGTATAAATCGCCATGAGCTCTTCCAGAACCATGATCTTCGATGCCATTCCCATTTCTTTAAGGGCTTCATCGAGGGGCTTATCCCCTGTCTTTTCAAGGACTATGGGCATGGAAACCACCAGAGAATTATGGGGCTCATGTTATTTAACGGTGGCGAATGGTTGCAAAGAAAAGTGGTTGGGTGTCCGCCCGGGGGCGGACAAAAG
Source organism: Thermococcus thermotolerans (assembly GCF_024707485.1). Classification (NCBI taxonomy): domain Archaea; kingdom Methanobacteriati; phylum Methanobacteriota; class Thermococci; order Thermococcales; family Thermococcaceae; genus Thermococcus; species Thermococcus thermotolerans. The sequence continues at coordinate 943,510 of NZ_CP102602.1, read as the reverse complement.
GGAAAGGATTTCAGCCGAAGAGGGCACCGAGACCGGCGAGGGCCTCCTCCTCGCTGGCCTCCTCTTCCTCTTCTTCCTCCTCTTCCTCAGCGGCCTCGGCCGAAGCCTCGGCAGCCGGGGCAGCGGCAACTGCCACCGGAGCGGCAACCGGCATGGCGGCCTTCTCGATGACCTCGTCGATGTTGACGCCCTCAAGGGCGGCAACGAGAGCCTTTATCCTAGCCTCGTCCGGGCTGACACCAGCGGCCTCAAGGATGGCCTTGATGTTCTCCTCGGTTATCTCCTTACCAGCGGCGTGGAGCAGCAGAGCGGCATACACGTACTCCATTTTTCGCACCTCCAATCATCTTCATTTTTTCATTCATTTCACACGGATTTGTTCAGGGATACGAGGGAAATGGAAAGTTCAGCCGAAGAGCGCGCCCAGTCCCGCGAGCGCGTCCTCCTCGGAGGCTTCCTCTTCTTCCTCCTCTTCTTCCTCAGCCTCCTCGATCTTCTCCTCCTGAGGCTGAGCGGCAACGGCTATTTGTGCCTGTTGGTTTAAAAGCTCTTTGGTCTTCTCGTCGAGCAGGTCCTCAGGCAACTCCTGGGCTATGAGCAGGACTGCACGCAGAGCCCTGCCAAAGATGTCCTCGACGGTCTCTGGGGTGATGTAGCCAGCTTCCACAGCGACGTTCTTCGCCCCGAGGAAGGCCTTCTGGATGATGGCCTCGATGGTCTGGCCCGTCGGGTAGGCGGTGTTGACTGACAGGTTGAATGCGTGCATGTAGGCCTGCTGGAGCAGGTTGATGTACTCGCTCTCATCGATAGCCAGGACCTCAGGGGTGTAGACGATTCCGTCCTCGTAAGCTGCGAGCAGGTTGAGACCGACCTCAAGGGGCTCGATTCCAAGGGCGTTGAGGATTCTCGCGAGCTGGTCGGTTATTACTTCACCTGCCTTGAGAACGGTGTAGTCCTTCTGGATGCTGACCTTACCCTTCTCGATTCTCGCGGGTATGCCAAGAGCCTGCATCTCACCGACGAGCGGACCCGGTGAGATTGAAGTGGGGCCTGCTGGAATCACGACGTCCTTGGGAACCGCAACGCCTGGCTTCGCCGGGGCCGGAGTCTTGCTCTCCTCAAGGAGCTTGTAGAGCTTGAATGGATTCATCTCGGTGGCGAGGATCCCTGCTCCTCCCTGGATGTAGTCGATGAGCTTTTCGAGGTCCGGGTTGTTGAGCTCCTGGGCGGCCCTCTTTATAGCAAGCTCTATGAGGGTGTTCCTGCTGACCCTGAGAAGGGCCTTGCCTCTGAGCTTCTCACGCATCTTGCTGAGCGGGTAGGCTGGAACGTTGGCGACGTCAACGAGTGCTATCACTGGGTAGCTCTTGATGATGTTGGCGAGCTCTTCAACTTCCTTCTTCTTCCACTCGGCTACGTGGGCCATCTCCCTCACCTCTCCACCTTAACTGCCGGTCCCATGGTGGTCTTGACGTATACTGACTTCACTTGGTTCTCACCGCGCTCCAGCTTGTTGATAATGGCGTTGAGAACCGCCTCGGCGTTTTCAGCCAGCTTCTCGTCGTCCATGTCCTCGGTTCCTATCCTGGCGTGCACAACAGGGTTGTTCTTGAGCTGTATCCTGACTGTCCTCTTGAGCCTTGCCACTATCGGTTCGAGGTTGGTCATGGTCGGCGGAACTACCTGCGGCATCTTGTTCCTCGGACCGAGGTACCTACCGAGGTACCTACCGATCTTCGGCATCAGCGGTGCCGCAGCGATAAAGAAGTCGTAGTTCTTCGCCAGCTTCCTTGCCTGCCTTGGGCTCTTGGCAAGTTCCTCAAGCTGCTCTCCACTAATCACATCAAGCCCGAGCTTTTTAGCCGCCTCGGCAACGGCACCATCAGCGATGACCGCGATCTTTGGTTCTTTCCCACGACCGTGGGGCAGCACAACCTCAAGCTTGAACCTGTTCTCCGGCTTGCGGAGGTCTATATCCTTGAGGTTGACTGCCATTTCGACGGTCTGTGTGAAGTTGCGCGGCTTAGCCCGGGCCTTCGCCTCCTTCACCGCTTCCACGAATTTCTGCCTGTCAAAGGCCATTTACAGCCCTCCTTTCGTTTTTGATTTAAGCAGCGAAAAGTCAAAAATGCGTAAAAAGAGGGATTTTTAAACTTTTCCCTCACTCCTCGGCGTTGGCGAAAATCTCGTCGTAAACGCCTTCGTCAATCTCCTTCTGGACTTCCCTGGGGTCCTTGCCCTCAACGGTGACGCCCATGCTGAGCGCGGTACCGATGACCTCCTTCGCTGCGGCCTTGAGGTCCGCTGCAAGCATCTGCTCCATCTTGGCCTTCGCTATCCTGATGACCTGCTCCATGGTCAGGTTCCCGACCGGGCTGTGGCCGGGCTCGCTGGAGCCTTTTGGCGCGCCAATCTCCTTCTTGATGAGCTGGCTGACCGGGGGAACACCGACCTCGATCTCGAAGGTCTTCTTCTTGGGATCGGTGACTATGATCTTGACGGGAACCTGCATCCCCTCGAAGTCCTTGGTGGCCTTGTTTATCTCGTCAACGACCTGCTTGACGTTGAGTCCAAGCGGACCGATAGCGGGACCGAGCGGGGGTCCGGGTGAAGCCTTTCCTCCCTCAACGAGCACCTCAACAATCTGCGGCATCTTTCTCACCTCTGTCCTTTGACCGTTCACTCCTTCTGGCGTTTGCTTATAAGTCTAACGTATTCGCCCCTTACCGTGACCGGAATCGGGACGATTGAACCGATGAGTTCAACGACTATCTCATCCTTGGCTTCGTCAACCCTTACGACCTTTGCCTTCTCTCCCTTGAACGGTCCGGCAATGAGCTCGACTATGTCGCCGGGTTCGAAGCCGCTCACCGCTGGCTTCTCCTCCAAGAAGTGCTCTATTTCCTCAAACTTGACCTCGCCCGGAAGGGTGCCCTTTGCGTGCCTTATACCCTTTATAGATTCGTCAACGGCGCTCTTACTGGGTGCCTCGACGAAAATGTAACCCTTCACCTTTGACGGGGCGAGTATCGCGTACACGGGCAGGTTGTACGTTTTAATCTTGCTGTATATCAGCTTGGCCGTGGTCTCTTCCTGGCCGACAGTGACACGTACTGTAAATATCCTGCTGTCGCTCATTTCTATCACCCGTTGCTGGCTCAAGAGCCAGTGATGAGGTAGCCGAACAGGCGAATCACGAGGCCAATAAGGCCGATTAGTATCATTCCGATGCCGGTAATCTTCGCTGCCATCTTAAACTCCTTCATACCCGGCTTTCTCGTAACCATCAAAACCCTCCGCGACTCCGCGAAGAAGCTTTTAAGCTTTTCCGTGGTTGTTGCCACCCTCGTCACCTCACTAAATTTTGAAAATGAAAGGGTTGTCAAAGCTCCTCAAGGTCGAGCTTAATAACTTTTCTCTCCGACTCCTCCGGATAGTAGAGGGTCTCCTCTTCTGCCACCGCGTAGGGTGAGCTGACACCGGTGACGACTATGAGGATCCTTATCATCTTGCCGAGCTCTTCATCGAGCTGGATTCCCCAGATGACCTGCGCCTCCGGGTCGAGCTTGCTCGTGACGAGCTCGATAATCTGCTGGGCCTCCTCAAGCTTGACGTCGCTTCCGCTGATGCTTATCAAAGCACCCTTGGCACCGCTTATGTCGACGTCGAGGAGCGGGCTGTTGAGGGCCTGTTGCGCTGCCTCCAGAGCCCTCTTCTCGCTGTCGCTCTCGCCGATACCTATCATGGCGACGCCGCCGTCCTTCATGACGGCGCGAACGTCGTTGAAGTCGAGGTTGACTAGACCCGGCTTTGTGATGAGCTCGGTTATGCCCTTAACGGCCTGGACGAGTATCTCGTCCGCGACCTTGAAGGCCATGTGTATGGGCAGGTTGGGAGCGACCTCCATGAGCTTGTCGTTCGGGATGACTATGACTGTGTCGCTGTTCTTCCTGAGCTTTTCAAGGCCGTACTCGGCGTTCTTTATGCGCCTTATGCCCTCGACGGTGAACGGTAGGGTTACCACCGAGACGGTCAGGGCGCCCATCTTCTTGGCTATCTCAGCGACCACCGGAGCGGCACCGGTACCGGTTCCTCCACCGAGACCGCAGGTGATGAAGACCATGTCAGCACCTTCGAGGGCATCGCGTATGTCCCTCTCGTTTTCCTTGGCAGCCTCCTCACCCATCTTGGGATTGTTCCCGGCTCCGAGACCGCGGGTGAGCTCCTTACCGATGAGTATCTTCTTGTGAGCGCGAACCTTGAGAAGATCCTGGGCATCGGTGTTGATGGCGATAACCTTAGCGCCCTGTATACCAACCTGCATCATCCTGTTAATGGTGTTACAGCCGGCACCGCCGACACCAACGACATAAATCTTAGCCTGTATCTGCTCAAGAATCCTCTTGAGCTCCTCATCAATGTCGGTCTGAGGAACTTGGGCCTCCGGGGCCTTGTTAAGGTCGGCAGAGGTTCTTTCGATAGCGTCTTCAATCAGCTTCAGCATCTTTTCACCCTCCGGGCAATTTAACATCTGTTTCACTTTGTAGGCAGGTAGTATATAAATTTAGCTAAGGGCGAGTGCTGATTTTAAAATCCCGCTCAACATCTTTAAAGATTTCGATTATTCAGTCCCGTATGAACTCCAAGCCCAGTTCTTCGGCGAGAGCCCTAGCCATCTGCCGTGTTTCGCCTTTACTCCCCTTCCAATCAACGTATATTGCCTCCACCTTTTCCGCAGTCCTTTCAATTGCCTTGAGCACGAGCTCTTTCCTGAGTGGGTGGGCGTACTTCGCCGCTATGTGGCTGAAAGCTATGTCCGTTTCAAGTGCCCTCTTGGTCTGCTTCGGCGCGTAGTGTCCGCCGCCTATTCCAATAGCGACAGGGAACTTGGCCTTCTTGTAGTTGTCAAGCACATGGATTATCGTCTCGGCTATTATCTCACCGGCCCTGTCGATCACCCATTCCTCCTCGCTGGAACCAATCTCAATAAAAAAGCTCGGCACTTCAAGCTCGCTCGGGCCGTGATGGGTTGCTTCGTAGCAGACCGTCCAGCCGAGGTCGTTGAGCTCGTTCATTTTCATGAGGGCAAGCTTCATGGCGCTTGGCTGAGCTATGGCGAGGCTCTCATCTTTTCCGCCGTATATTCCCTTGCCCCAGTTTCCGGTCACGTGGACGGTGAGTGCGGGCAGTTTCTGCTTGCTTGAGTGCCTGGAGGCAAAGGCTATGATTTCGGGTACAAAGCCGAGCTGTTTCTCAATGGCTCTGTCAAGGCCATCGTAGTATATCATCTCGTCGTTGGTGGTCAGTATGAGCGTGTCCCCGTTTGAGTATACTGGGTTTCCATCGAATGATTTATCCGTCTCGGTGAAGCCGAAGTTATCGATCAGCTTGTCTCTGATGTTCATCGATGCGAGGTCGATTTTGGTCGTCATTATCACCCTCATTTTACTTCCCCGCACGCAGTATGGGGCTTTGGGTTATAATGCTTTTGTTTTTCACTCCTGCCATGCCTGCAGTGGGGACGAGACGAACGATGTGGGGGTGTTTACCTTTTTTGAATAAAGTCGAATTACATACCCCGAATTGTTGAAATTATATAAAATTTAGAATTTATTAATGTAAAGATGCTGGCGGGACTTTGACATAAGTTAAATTATGTTTTATCAATTTTTCAATAATTTGGCCGAAAATATGTAAAATATTCGTAATTATTAGCAAAAAATTTTAATAATGTCGGGTTTTACTGGCATGAAAAAGTAAAATATATATAGCCATGGGAGCTCACTAGGAACGATAACCGGACACCCGTGAAGGGACAGGAACACTGATGTCCCGGAGGGCCGTATCGAAGGGGGTGAAAATATGGAAAAACAGATGGAAAGCGCCGTCTCCACATTTAACGTGGAGGAGTCCCCCTGGGGTCTCAGGCAGGGAGTTGATCACGAGGTTTTTATGGAGATTTTTGAACCCCTGCCTGAAATCAAAGAGATACTGCTCACCAGCGACACTATAGAGGATGCCCGTGAAAGACTTTCCAAATTTGGAGAGGAATTGCTTTGGAAATACAAGAACGGAGAATTTAACGTTGATCCCATAGACAGATGGCTCGGGATCGAAGCCACCAGCGTCTTCCTGAACATAATCTCCGAATACGGGGAGAAAGCGGCGGGCTTCAGCACGCTGGAATACCTGTGGAAAGCCGCTAGGGGAGACAAGCACGTTCTGAGCATTATTACGGAGGGTTTCGTCGAGGAGTTCAGGCACCTCTTCAAAGCTATGGCCGGTGTCAGCGGCTACTCCAAAGGCTGGCTCGGACCAAAGCTTGAAGCGGCAGGTATTAAATTCGTGGACTTCAGCAAGATAAAGGGGAGAAAAGCCGCTCTCGCCCGTTCGGACTACCTTGACAAGGAATGGGACTACATAAGGGGCTACCTCAAGAAATACCCGAGCGGCCTCGACAGGGAGATTATCGAGAAGAGGAAGAAGCAGAGAGAACAGCTCATGGAGTACTTTGGTATAACCGAGGACGAGTGGTTCGACTACCGCTGGCAGTTCTCCCACGTCCTCAAGAGGGAGAAGGGTCTCGAAACCCTGAGGGAGCTCAACGAACTCGGCATAGTCAAGGTTCCGGAGGACGACCTCAGGCAGGTCGAGTTGGCCGTTAAATACCGCATCCCTTGGGGAATAACGCCCCACTACCTCCACCTGTGGGACTTTCAGGAGCCTTACAAATACGACAGGCACGTGAGGAGGCAGGTAATGCCGCCGGAGTGGTACATGGACAACATGATAATCCACCGTGAGGACAGGGAGTATTATTTCGACTTCATGGGTGAGCATGATACCTCCCCGATAGACCTTGTCACCAGGAGGTACGTCACCATTGCCATCCTCAAGGCCTATGACACCTGCCCGCAGATATGTGTCTACTGTCAGAGGAACTGGGAGGTTCTTGAGCCATTCATGGCCGGCTCCTTCCCGGGATGGGACAAGATAGAGAAAGCCCTTGAGTGGTTCGCCGAGCACGACTCCATGATGGATGTCCTCATAACCGGCGGAGACCCCATAGCCCTCAGCGACAAGATAATCGACAAGATAATGTCCCGCCTTGCGGAGATGGATCACGTCGTGAACATCCGCTGGGGAACCAGGATACTAGTCACGGTTCCAATGAGAATAACCGACAGCCTCGCCGAGATTCTCGGGTCATACATAGAGCCTGGGAAGAGGAACGTCGCCATCTCGACCCACTTCGAGACCGCCTATGAGGTAACCCCTGAGGTCGCCGAGGCCACGTACAAGCTGAGGAAGCAGGGGATATACATCTACAACCAGCTGGTATACCAAAGAAACGTCAGCAGGCGTTTTGAGAACGTGGCCCTCAGGATTGCCCTCAAGAAGGTGGGCATCGACCCGTACTACACCTTCTATCCAAAGGGCAAGATAGAGCAGAAGGACTACCTCGTGCCCATAGCCAGGGTCGTCCAGGAGAGGAAGGAGGAGGCAAGGCTTCTGCCGGGCCAGTTCAGGCCGGACGAGCCCGTCTTCAACGTCCCCAGGATGGGCAAGAACCACCTCCGTGCATGGCAGGACAGGGAGCTGGTCGGAATAAGACCCGACGGTAGCAGGATATACCTCATGCACCCGTGGGAGAAGGGCATCAGCGAGACCAAGCTCTACACCTACCCAGACGTTCCAATTAAGGAGTATCTCGACTACCTGGAGAGCATCGGTGAGGATCCGAAAGACTACTGGACCATCTGGTACTACTACTGAATATTTTTCATTGTTTCCCATTTGATTTTTGTTTAATAGCATGTAAAACTTTCAATCGGCCAAAAAATATATAACTATGTAGTGTGCATATACTGCGATACATGTACATCTTTAGACGCCTGCGCATATGTGGGCGTCAGCCGTTAAGGGGTGGTAAAGGATGAGGAAATGGACAGCAGTTGGTTTGACCTTTGTTTTGTTTTTGGCCGTGATAGCGGCCGGCTGTACTCAGACCGGCGGTGGAGAAACAACGACCCAGGGCCTGAACCTGGAGAAGACCGACGATGGAAAGTATATCATAACCATTTACACAGGTTCCGGACCGGGTAGCGTCTATTTCGCACTGGGTTCGATGTATGCAAAGGTAATAAACAAGAAGAGTGACATGATCTATGCCAAGGCAGTTACCAGCGGTGCCAGCGTTGCCAACTGTCTCGCCGTTGGCAAGGGTGAGGCCCAGGCGGCGATAGCCCAGAACGACGTTACCTATTATGCATGGAACGGACTTTATCAGTTCGAGAAGAGCGGACCCATCAAGGATCTCCGTGCAATAGGAACCCTCTACCCCGAGCCCGTCCAGATCGTTGTGAGGGCCGACAGTGATATTAAGACCATCTACGACCTCAAAGGTAAGAAGGTCGTCGTTGGTGCCGCTGGAAGCGGTGTTGCTGCCACCGCTGAGAGGGTTCTCAAGGCTGCTGGAATCTGGGATCAGATCGAGCCCGTTTATCAAACCTTTGAAGAAGCCGCCCAGAGCCTTGTTCTCGGCCAGGTTGATGCGGAGTTTACAGTTATAGCCTACCCAGCTCCTGCGATCAACCAGATAGCCGTCAAGGTTCCGGTCAGGATACTTTCAGTCCCCGATGAGGTCGTTCAAAAACTCCATGACCAGGGCTATCCGTTCTACGTCAAGGTGACCATACCTAAGGGAACCTACAACGGAATGGACGAGGACGCCCAGACAATAGCCGTTAAGGCCACCCTTATCGTCCACAAAGACCTGCCTGATGACTTGGTCTACGAAATGACCAAGATACTTTACACGAGCATCGATGACCTTGCCACTGCCCACACGGTAGCGAAGCAGATTGACATCAACAAGGCTTTTGAAGGCCTTATGGTCCCGCTCCACCCGGGAGCTATTAAGTACTACGAAGAGCAGGGAATAACAGTCCCTGAAAGCGTCAAACCCTGATGTAGGGGTGGGATATTGAGGAAATCTTTCATTTTTTTATTAATCGTTCTCCTGATAGTGCCGGCCCTTTACCCTTTCCCCGCGGTTGGGGTAGCTTTTAATGGGAACGAATGCTACAGGCCCATCTGGAATCAGGCCCTGCTGGAGATCCACTACACTCACAGTGTCTCCCTTACAAAGGTCGTGGACGTGTACAGAGTCTCAGGTGACGGAATATACTTTACGATGGAAATGTGGCAGGAGTTCCTGGCGGGACAGCCTATAGACTTCGACTATAGGGACGGGGACTTTTACGTTAAAAGGGAGAACAGGTTCCTGGGAAAACACTGGGAATACTGGTTTATACCCCTGAACAACGTCACCGTTGTGATGGATGGAATTCCCATGTTTGTACAGCCCCCGCAGGAGGGCGTTCTTAGAATAGAGGTCACTGCCATGCCGGGGATCATTTTAACCATTAGGAGGTGTTGAAGATGGGAGAGAACCTTGAGGCCATAGAGAAAAAGATAAAACTTGAGACGACTAGGACGCTCCCTAAAACCTTGGATAGGGTTCTCAACTCTGCCTCGATACTCATAGGGATTTTTGAGATACTGTTTATCTTCAATTTCATGTTCCTTCTGTACTCCATATTCAGCAAACTAGGAATTGAAGTGGAGTTCCTGAAGCTTGACTTCCAGGATCAGCAGGTAATGGCCTTCGTGCTGGGAATGATATTTGTCATAGCTTTCCTGAGGTACCCTATCCGGAAAAAGGAAAAGTACCTGTCCAAGGTTCAATGGTTTGACTATCTGATAATCCTGTTGGGTCTGGCAGCTGCGTTTTACAAGTTCTGGCGCTGGCCCACGTACATGGTGTACTACGATGTGAATCAGACGGACGTTATCTTTGGAATACTGGCAATAATACTCGTCCTTGAGGCCACAAGGAGGGCCATAGGCTGGATTCTTCCCACGATCGTGGTTATCTTCCTGCTCTATGGTATCAGAGACGCCGGCTACAACTGGACGAGGATAGTCCAGTACCTGTACCTGGACCAGGGAATTTTCGGGATTCCCTACTATGTCATGACGATATACGTATTCGCCTTCGTTTTCTTCGGGGCGTTCCTCCTGAAGATAGGAGTTAGTGATTACATAACGGAGTTCATGATAAGTCTCTTTGGGACTAGGCCGGGAGGGCCGGCCAAAGCCGCTGTGATTTCAAGCGGACTCATGGGTACCGTCAGCGGCTCCAGTGTCGCCAACGTCCTGACAACGGGCACTTTCACAATACCCCTGATGAAGAAGGCCGGCTACCCACCGGAGATAGCTGGTGCCGTTGAACCGGTCGCTTCAACCGGCGGCCAGCTGATGCCTCCCGTTATGGGTGCCGCCGCCTTTATCATGGCACAGTTCCTCGGTGTGCCCTACAACAAGCTCATCATAGCCGCAGTCCTGCCGGCTCTGATATACTACATAGGCGTCTACCTCTTCATAGACCTTGAGACCAAGAGGCTCGGCCTGAAGGGAATGCCCAGGGAGCACTTTAAACCCCTGAGTTACTTCCTGAAGAAAATTTACATCCTGCTCCCGATAGTTGTCATTACGGTGGCGCTTGTCTGGGGAATTGCACCGCACATAGCGGCTGTGTCTTCCCTTGGAATTGCCATCTGGGTTGCCTGGATATCAAAGGACGAGATACCGGGACACGAACACTTCTACGTGGCGATAGCGCTTATAACGACCATTCTTATGTTCACCAGCAGGCAGTATGCCACCCCTGTTGGGGCCGTGCTCCTGATACTCGCTGCTCTTCTGGTAGCGGCAGCGCTCTTCACTGATAAAGCCGAGTTCAATGAGAAGTTCTACATAAGCATCCTCTTCATACTGATGGCGGTTCTCGGAAAGCTGCTCTACATGAGGAAGGAAGAGATTCTCCTGATGAGTGGCACCTTTGGAATAATCTTCTCCCTACTGGTGGGATACAGATCGCGTACAGAGGGCGGCAGGAAGATGTACTCAGCCACGTATGAGTCCATGATAGACGCGGGCAAGACCAGCACTACCGTGATGCTCGCCGCCGCCAGTGCAGGCCTTATACAGGGAGTCCTCACCATGACAGGTTTGGTGACCTCACTCGGCTACAAACTCGTTGACCTCGCCGGCGGAAACCTGCTCCTGCTCCTGATAATGGCAATGATATTCAGCCTCATCCTGGGCATGGGCGTCCCAACGACGGCGAACTACGTTATAACCTCTCTCGTTGCCGCCCCAGCGGTTTACACTGCGGTCGCAGGCAACCCGATATACGATGCACCTGTCCCCGGTTACAGTACGGCGATAGCCCTCCTCGCGGCACACTTCTTCGTGTTCTACTTTGGAATACTGGCGGATTTGACACCACCGGTTGCACTGGCGGCCTATGCGGGTTCAGCGCTGGCGGGAGGAGACTTCTGGAAGACCGCCATAAACTCGGTCAAGTATGCGCTGGCAGGATACATAGGACCGTATATCTACTTCACCCATCCGGAGATGTTCCTCATAACCGTCTCAGAGTGGACCCCAGAGATGGCACTGAGGGTACTGTATTACTTTGCTGCAACGATCCTGATAATGTACATGCTGGCAATAGCTATAACGGGACACTTCAAGGACCTGCAGGTTCCAACGGTCGGGAGGGCAATTATAGTCGGCCTCAGCCTTGTGGCAGCTTCACTCCACATGATCCCAGTGGCACTGGAACTTGCACTCTTTATTGGTATGAGGATCTATGGTGCAAGGGTTTCAGCAAGAAAAGCGAGCGCCTAATTTTCAGCTTTTTATCATTTCATTCATTGTTTCTGCAATTTTTTGAGAGGTATCCCTTATCCGTGCTGAGGCGTAGTTTGCAGTCCTTAATACAGCTTTTATAGTAAGCAGTGCCACTATCAAGGCAACTGCGATCATCATCAGGTACTCGACGGCAGCTTGAGCCTTTTTCACACTATCACCTCCGACATATATTAATAACTAAAGGTTAATAAAATTTTCGCCGAGCAATATCGAATAGGCCGGTATATAGAACAAAGGTTGAAAGAGGTTAGTAAAGCATGACTTCAAAGCCCAGCTCGCTGAGCAGATCGGCAAGGACCTCACTGTCCACATAGACGAGGAGGTGATGGTTCCCGAGGGTTCCGTCTATGAAGTCCATCGCGTCCTCTATGCGGAGCTTCATCTGGGTTCTGCATCTGAATTCACTGTGTTCCTGGCCGATAACTTCAACGCCTGCGACGACCGCCTTCCTTCCTCGTATCTTCAGGAGGCTGGCCTTCCCCCTCGGCAGCTGGACGTCGACTCCAACCCCCGTGCCGCTCTCGAAGTGCGACCTGATGATGTATTTTCCGATGAGTGGTGCTGTGCAGTGGGCGAGGATTATGTGGCTTTCCCCGTAGTCGGCTATGTTGCCCATGAAAGCTGGCTTGTCGAAAAAGCGCCTCACTATCATCATTCCCAGCAGGGCATTCAGTTCCCCCTCGCAGGCGGCCGGAATTCCCTCCGCGTTGAACATGGCCAGCGCCAGGCAGGGTGTCATTTTGGACTTCATGACTATGTCAAAGCACCCAATTGTAAACCCATCCAGCCTGTAGTCCTCCAGTATCTTCTTTATCGCAAGGTATATCCTGCCTGCCCTCACGAGGTCTTCCCTGCCGGGCTCCTTTATCTCGACAGCCTTTCCGACTATTTCCTCCACAACCTTCCATCCTTCCGCCTCGGTGGTGGCCTCGTAGTACTCGTAGAACTTTTTGAGGCTTATCTTCGTGTAAGGAAGCTCAAACTTCTCATTGATAAGCCAGGGTGAGACCCTACCTATTATGCCGATTCTCATTTTTAAGAACTTATCGAGGGTCTCCTTCATGTCCTCGTAGCCCAAAAGAGCCGCCTTCAGCTCGTTGAAGTCTTTGACAAGGGTCGAAGGGACGAGCCTTTCCCTGAAGTACTCCCTCAACTCTATCCCAGCTGCGAGTGAATTGTTGAACGGGTCACCGTAGATCACCGTCGGGCGTCTGTAAACCGCAAACTCCTTCAGAGGGCCTTCGGTACCGCCGGTGAGCGGGTAAAGAACCACTGCATCAACCTCGTTGAAGTTGACCTCCTCCTTCGCCTCCTTGAAGTCCCTCTTTGTCGAGATGAAAAAGCCCCCAACGACCTCAAACTCCTTTGCAAGCGTCGTTATGAACTCCGAGGCCTTTTTCTCAAAGGCCTTCGGGTTTGCAAGTTCGCTGACTCCAAAAACAACTCCGACCTTCATGCTTTCACCTAACCGTTTTAAACTTCCGCACTTAAATAAGCTTGTGGTGGTAGCGTGGCAATGCGGTTCGTCCTTGACACGAGCATTTTCGTCAACCCGGAGATCCGGAACAGGTTCGGTGGCTCCCCAACCGAGGCTATGAGGACTTTTCTGGGCTATGCCGAGAGGCTCTTTGGAAAGGTCGAGTTCTACATGCCTCCGGGCATCTACCGCGAGGTTATGCATTTTGTTGACGAGGAGGAGCTTCTTCCCGATATAGAGCTGTACATAATCAAAAAGCCCCCAAACGTCCACGACATCAAGATTCCTGCCTTTGTGGTCTATGAGCTTATAGACGACATAAGGCGGCGCATCGACAAAGGTCTTCGTGTGGCCGAGAAGGCAGTTCGCGAGAGCGTCATCGAGACGGACAACGTGGACAGGATAATTCAGAAGTTGCGCAGGAACTACCGGAAGGCCCTGCGGGAGGGGATAGTTGACAGCAAGGAGGACTTTGAGCTCATTCTGCTTGCCAAAGAGCTCGATGCAACTATAGTTTCCGCCGACGTTGGGATACTCACCTGGGCGCAGAAGATGGGCATCAAGTGGATTGACGCGGCCAACTTCAGGGAAGTTTTAGAAGGACTCGTCGAGAAGATGGGAGGGAAAAATTTATAAACGCTGGTCTGCATGGTATCATCGACGCCCCGGTGGCTCAGCCTGGTGGAGCGGCCGCTTGGTAAGCGGCAGGTCGCGGGTTCAAACCCCGCCCGGGGCTCCACTCCAACAAACTTTTGCAGGGCAAAAGTTTGATCAAAAGATTGTGATTCTTCTTGAGTAAGCAGATTTTTGGTGGATTTTCTTGTTTTGGTGGTTGGATTGTACGTTGGATTCATCGCCAAAAAGGCTCTTTTTAACGGGTTCAACTTCAACCCGCGCTCCTTTGGAGCGCTAAAAACTTGAACCCTTCTCAAACGAACTATCGGAAACAGAATCCAACTGAGCAGTAAGGGCAATATCTGAAGAAATCCTCCAAACGAGCCATATAAAAGCAATCACGAACTTTGCCCAGCAACTTTGCGCAGGCAAAGTTCTGGGGGGTGTGGGGGCGTTAGCCCCCCTGAGGGTTAAGAGGTAAGGAAGGTGGGGAAACGTAGTTTCCCAGGTTTTTAGAGAAAAAGCGGGATTGTGGGGTGGAACCCCACTACGGGGGTTTGAGAGTACAGAGCAAGCTTTAGGAAAGCTTGACCAAAAGTTTGTAGCTCTCTGCATTGCCACGTTTGGAAAAATCTTGGTTTTCTTCCTCTTGGGGGCCTGTTTTTGTGGAGAACGATGGACAAAATCCCAGATTATCAAGGGTTTACTTTCCTCTGACGCCCTTTGGGCGTCTTTTGGAGTTAAACCCCTTTATGATGAGCCTCTAAAGGAGTCCCCACTCAAAATAATTGGATTGTTTTAATTAGAAAATTTTAATTAGAAAACTTCCTCAAACTCACATTCAAGAAAGAGCTACGGACTTTTGATGAAACTTTGCGAAGGCAAAGTTTCTTGTGGTGGGGCCGCCGGGATTCGAACCCGGGTCACGGGCTCCCAAAGCCCGCAGGATGGGCCAAGCTACCCTACGGCCCCATGCCCGCGGTAGTGCATTGAAGGGTTCCTTATTAAGCTTTTCGTTGTCGGGTGGCACCATCACGAAAAACGGCAGGGGTCGAGTATAAAAATGAAACTTATCACTCCGACTTTATCATTACAAGGAGCATCTTAAATTTCTCGGGAGCGTTGACGGCATGGGGTTCGTTGGCCGGCATGATTATCATTTCTCCCTCCTTTAGCCTGTAGTGCCTTCCGGATATCGTTATCTCCGCCTCTCCCTCAAGGACGTAGACCATGGCATCGAAGGGCGCCGTATGTTCGCTCAGTCTCTGCCCCTTGTCAAAAGCGAACAGGGTTACGCTCCCCGTCTTCTTGTCCAGCAGGGTTCTGCTCACTATGGAGCCTTCTTGGTAGTCAACCATGCCCTTCAGGTTTTCAACCTCGGACATTTTGGACATCTGAACTCACCTTCAGATGTTAGGTGGTGCATTATAAAAGGATTTTTATAGCGGGCTCCCCAACCATCTAGGGTGTCGTCATGGTCACACTCATCATAGCTGAGAAGCCCAACGTAGCCAGGAAGATAGCCTACGCCTTGGCAGAAGGCAGGCCGGTAAGAAAGACCATAGGCAAGGTTCCATACTATGAGTTCACCCGCGACGGGAAGAGGATAATAGTGGCTCCCGCCGTCGGCCACCTCTTCTCGCTCGCACCGAAGACCAGAACCTATGGTTATCCGGTCTTTGACATTGAATGGGTCCCCGTTTACGTCGCGGAGAAGGGCAAAAGCTACGCCAAGGACTACATCAAAGCTCTGGCCACGCTCGCCAAGAGGGCAGACGAGTTCGTCGTTGCCTGCGACTACGATACCGAAGGAGAGGTCATAGGCTACACCGCCCTAAAATACGCCTGCGGCGTTGACCCGTCAAAGGCAAAGCGCATGAAGTTCTCCGCACTCACCAAGAAAGACCTCCTCAGGGCCTGGTACAACCTCGAACCGACGATAAACTTCGGAATGGCCGATGCTGGAATAGCGCGCCACGTCCTCGACTGGTACTGGGGTGTGAACCTGTCAAGGGCGCTCACCTCGGCCATAAAGCGTGCCAGCGGCAAGTGGCAGGTTCTCTCCACCGGCCGAGTTCAGGGGCCAACGCTCAAGTTTCTGGTTGACCGGGAAAAGGAGATCCAGAACTTCAAGCCCACACCGTACTGGGTCATAAAGATGCTCCTTGAGAAAAATGGAGAGCAGTACACCGCCGTCTATGAGAAGGAGCGTATATTCGATGAAAACGAGGCGAAGCGCATCGTTGAGGAGGCAAAGAAGGGCCCTGCCTTCGTTGAGGAGGTTGAGGTTAAGCGGCAGAACAGGTATCCGCCGGTTCCCTTCGACCTCGGAACTCTTCAGAGGGAGGCATACTCCGCCTTTGGGTACTCGCCTAAGAAGACGCTGGAAATTGCGCAGAAGCTGTATGAGAAGGGGCACACCAGCTACCCAAGGACAAGCTCACAGAAGCTCCCGAAGAACCTCAACTTCCGCTCCATCCTCCAGAACCTTGCCAAGTTGCCTGAGTACAAGCCCTTCGCCCACGAGCTTCTCGGTAAGGAGCGGCTCAAGCCCGTCGAGGGCAAGAAGGATGACCCCGCTCACCCGGCAATCTACCCGACGGGTGAACTGCCGAAACCCGGAGAGCTTACCAAGGACGAGGCCAACCTCTACGACCTCATCGTCAGACGCTTTCTAGCGCTCTTCATGGAGCCTGCCGTCAGGGAGATAATGAAGGTTGTAATAAACTCCAACTCCCACCGCTTCATCCTGAGCGGGGCGAGAACCGTCAAAGAGGGCTGGCTGAAGGTCTACGGCAAGTACGTCAAGTTCGACGAGGTGATTCTTCCAGCCTTCAAGGAGGGCGAGCCGGTAAAGGTCATCCAGATAAAGCGCGAGAAGAAGAAGACGAAGCCCCCGGCTCGCTACTCCCCCGCGGCAGTCATCAAAAAGATGGAGGACCTTGGAATAGGCACCAAAGCCACGCGCGCCCAAATCCTTGAGACCCTCTACAGCAGGGGCTACATAGAGGGCAAGAGGAAGATAAAGGTCACCCCGCTCGGCATGCGCGTCGTTGAGGCTCTGGAAAAAAACGTGCCCGATATAGTGAGCGTGGAGCTTACAAGGACCTTTGAGGAGAAGATGGAGGACATCATGGCCGGAAAGGCCGACAGAGAAGGTGTAATCGAAGAGAGCAAGGATCAGCTCATCAAAATCCTGAAGGTCTTCAAGGAGAGGGAGCTCGACATCGGAAAGATGCTCATGGAGACCACTGGAACTGGAGTAACTACCTCAAAAACTGCCGCCAGAAAGGCCAGCGCGGTGAAGGAGCTCAGCGAGGAAGAGGAGAACGAGGTTAAAAAGTCGGTAGAGGGGGAGAGGAGAAAAAGCCCGCTCGTGGTAGGCAAGTGCCCCAGGTGCGGCGGTGACCTCGTGGTGAGATACAACAGGAAGACCGGCAAGCGCTTCGTCGGCTGTTCCAACTGGCCGAAGTGCAACGTCACCTACCCGCTCCTCCAGCGCGGCGAGATAATTCCCACGGACAAGACCTGCTGCGACGGTGCTCCGGTGGTCAAAATACGTGAAAAGGGCCGCGAGTACGAGATATGCGTTGACATGAACTGCAGGGATTGGAAGAAGAGTAAGAGATGATTATAGCAACTCCCTAAGAAGCTTTATCCTCCTGGGGCTCAGGATGACCTTTGGATGCTTCAGGAGGGCTTTTATGACCTCTCCGTAATTGCCGCTTGCTATCTTCTCCGCGTCAGTGCTACCAAGTACCTGGATGAAGAGGTCGAGGTCTTCATCGGTGAGCTTCTCCGTGACCTTCCTGACCTTGAGGACCTTCTCAAGCCTTTTTCCGTCGGTCTCCCACCACTCCTTCGTGTAGTTCTGGAGGAGCGAAATGTTCTCCTCTTCGAGAGCCTTCACTATCCATTTGCTCGCTATGGTTCCAGCCTCCATGGCCTCGGCCATTCCGCCACCGTGCATCGGGTTGACCTGTCTGGCAGCGTCACCGACTACAACCACGTTGTCCTTGGCGAGCTCCTTCACGAAGCCTCCAACCGGGACGACACCGACGTTTATCTCAAGGAGCTTCTTGGCAGGTATGTTGTTCTCCTTTAGCCACTTGTCAAGGTAGTACTTGGCGGTCTGCGGATTGTCGGAGTTTATTCCTATGCCGACGTTGGCCCTATCCTCGTCCTTCGGGAAGACCCAGACGTAGCCCCTCGGCGCTATCTCGTTGCCGAACCAGAGGTGAATCAAGTCCGGGTCAAAGCCCTCTATGAGCATCTCGTACTCGTATGAGGAGTCAAACTCGTGGGGAGGGGCGTAGGTGTTTATGCCGGCTTTTCTGGCTATCTTGCTCTCGACGCCGTCGGCGGCGACTATGACGTCCGCATAAATCTCGACCGGCTCGTCCTCGTGCTTGGCCTTTATTCCAGCCACTCTGCCGTCCTTCTTAATGACATCCACCGCCTCGGTTCTGGCGAGAACATCTGCCCCAGCCTTTGCCGCATAGTAGGCGAGCATCTTGTCGAAGACCTTCCTTTCGAGGATAACGCCGCTGGCTTCCTTGTAGCGGAGCTCAAGCTCGTATCCGCTGGGAGAGTAGAGCTTGGCACCGTAGATCTCGCGGTTGATGTAACGCCTGTCGTAGGGGATGTCGTACTTTTTGAACACGGTCATGCTTATTCCTTCGGCACACTGCTTGGGCGTGCCGATGGCGGGCTTCTTATCGATTAGCAGGACAGAGAACCCGGCTTTGGCAACGTTTCTGGCAACAATTGGTCCGGCTATCCCTGCTCCGACCACCACAACGTCGTATTTCATCTCGTTCACTCTCCCACCTCCAGGGGTTCACCGCTGAGAGCACCCACTGGACAGGCACTGATGCATATCCTGCAGGAGATGCACTTTTCCTGGAAGAACTCCCACCTTGAGGCGCTTACGTTTATTGCAAGGGTGGGGCAGACCCCAGCACAGCCGCCGCAGAGGTAGCACTTGTCCTCGTTAACCACGACCCTTATTTTCTCCGGCATATTCGACACCGCCGAGCTTTTGTTTCAGCTTTTTCTCGTCGATTTTGATCGTTCCGTCTTTTATTATTAACGGTATGAATCTGTCCAGTTCCTGGGCCTTCACAAGAACCTCCCGCTCCTTGAGGTTAAGCCTGTCGCTCAAGTCCTCGATAGTGGCTTCGCCGGCCAGCAGGAGGTAGTGGAGTATTGCGAGCTGGGTCATATCGCCTATCTCCTGGAGATAGCGCTCTTTGATCTCCTTCATAAGCCTGTCGCGCCTGCTTTCCACCGCCTGAAGCGCCTGGAGTATCTTTTCAAGTTCTTTCTGGAGATCAAGGAAGGAGTTTACCATCCCGAGAAGGCTCTCGTGCTCTATGGGTATGCGAGTCAGGTCAATCTCTGCCTTCTCGAAGGAGAAGTCCCCGAGGTCAAGCCCCCTGTACCAGAAGAGGTTCGGCGTCACCGTTGTGACGTAAGTCCTGGAGATCGCTATGTTGTAGTACTTCCTGGCCGGCCCTATGAACGGCCCTTCTCTCTCGTAGGATTTGAGTATTCCCTCGCGCTCCATGATTTTAAGGTGTTTTGCCACCGCCGTTGAGGACACGCTAACCTTGCTGCTGAGGAAGCTAAAGTAGCACTCGGTGCAGGTGAGGTGGCTGAGCAGGTCGCGCCTCACCTTGTTCCCCAGTATGTAAAAGATGTCGGGTTCACTCATGACCTACACCACCCAAATCTGTGACGCAAAGCTTATATAGTGAACATTCAACCTTAGGTTGCAAACCGGAGTTTGAATCCTACGGAGAGATTGTAATCCAATCGTTATAAACCTTATGTGGAGGTGTTTGGAATGGGATTGATTAGCGACGCGGACAAGAAGGTCATCAGGGAGGAGTTCTTCTCCAAGATGACGAACCCGGTCAAGATCATCGGATTTATAGGAAAAGAGCACTGCCAGTACTGCGACCAGCTCAAACAGCTTGTCCAGGAGCTCGCGGAGCTGAGCGACAAGCTCACCTACGAGTTCCACGACTTCGACAGTGAGGAAGGCAGGAAGCTCGCCGAGCAGTACAGGATCGACCGCGCTCCGGCCGTCACCATAACCCAGGACGGCAGGGACATGGGCGTCAGGTTCTTCGGCCTTCCGGCTGGCCACGAGTTCGGGGCGTTCCTGGAGGACATCGTTGACGTCAGCAACGCCACCACCGACCTCATGCCCGACAGCAAAGAGGAGCTTGCCAAGGTCGACAGGGACGTCAGGATACTCGTCTTCGTCACCCCAACCTGCCCGTACTGCCCGCTGGCAGTCAGGATGGCCCACAAGTTCGCCCTTGAGAACGCCAAGGCCGGCAAGGGCAGGATACTCGGTGACATGGTCGAGGCCATCGAGTACCCTGAGTGGGCCGACCAGTACAGCGTCATGGCCGTCCCGAAGATTGTTATACAGGTGGACGGGGAGGACAGGGTTCAGTTTGAGGGCGCCTATCCGGAGAAGATGTTCCTGGAGAAGCTCCTCGCGGCCCTCAGCTGAGGGCTCTTAATTCCTTTTCTCGGTGGGCATCGTGAGATTGAGGTTTTCGACATCTCTGCTCATAGCTTTTGGTTTCTATGCACTTGGCTATGTGATGCGCGGCGTTGTCAGGCTTTACAACCCCGGGACTTTTTGGGGCGATATGATAACAGATGCCGCGATGTTCCTCGGCGTCTTTTTCCTAGCATGGTGGGCCCATCTGGGACTCACGCGGAGGAAGGCAGAAAACTGATGGACATGTAAATGTCAAAACGGCCCCTTCCCCTCTCCTGTTTCACGGAAAAGTTATAAATCCCCCTGCCCAGCCTATGGTGGGTGAAGCGATGGCGCTCAGGATAGGCGGAGTTAACGTTCTTTTCACCGGAGAGCTTGATGATGGCTTTGAAGATGGCTTCAGGGGACTTTTTGCAAGGCGTTACCTGCCCGACGTGGATGAAAGCTCCGGCGACCCGGAGGTTGTAATCGAGCGCTTCAAGGGCGACAGATTCAGGGTCTTTGGGGCGATTTACGATGTCTCCGGCGTTGACAGGTACAAGCTTGAGGCGGGGGTGCCCTCCGCCTACGGCAACGAAGCGCCGATTTTCTTCCTGCTCCAGGCCGCGGCAAGGGCGGGTATGAAAAAGGGCAGGATATTCCTCACCGATTCTGTGTCCATTGTAAGGCCCGAGGGAGGAGCGGTTCTCTTCATCGGCTATCCCCACAGCGGAAAGAGCACCATGTCTGCCCTCGCACTCGCCAAGGGGCTCACGGTTCTCAGCACAGAGAACACCGTTATAGAGGTTCGGGATGGAAAGCTCTTTGTCGTTGGGGGGACCGATGTCCTTGTCTATGACCCAAAGGTTGAGGACGTCCACCACCTGCGGATTCCTCACGACACCCAGACAAGGAGCGGCTACAGGATAACGGACCTTTCGGGCGATTCGGAGCGGAAGAGGCTCCTCAGGAAGGGCGTTGAGATAGAAAAAATAATCGTGCTTCATGCGGCGTTCTACTGCTCCGGGGCAAGCTTTTCCGTTGTGAAGGGGAGAAAGGTCAGGAAGACGCTCTGGTACTTTTCAACTGGGCTCATGAAGGGCCTGGACTACTACGAGCCAATGCCCCTCCACGTCCCCATGACCGACGAGATACAGAGGAACCTGCGGGAGTTTCTCAGGGTCGCCTCATCCGCGTACTCGGAACGGATGTTCGAGGCCTTTGGCGGCCACGGCGAGATCTTCGAGCGCTCCTTTGGGATGCTGCTTAGATGACCCTTCCCGGGTTTTTCATCGTTTTGTTCTCCTAGAGTCTTATTGCAACATGTACTTGTTCTTGTAAATCTTGACGGCTTTAGTCACTTTCAATTCTCCTAGAGTCTTATTGCAACTTCCTTGATGCGCTGGTTCCTCTCTTCCAATGCCTTCCTTTCAATTCTCCTAGAGTCTTATTACAACCCAGTCCTTGAAGAGGGAAGAGGCTGACGACGTGATAGCTTTCAATTCTCCTAGAGTCTTATTACAACCCAGTCAAGGGTCGCCTCAAGGCGCTCTTTTATCTCCTTTCAATTCTCCTAGAGTCTTATTACAACGATATGCCTCGAAACGAATCGCAACCGATTCCTGCGTCTTTCAATTCTCCTAGAGTCTTATTACAACGAGGAACATCTTGCTCACTGAGAGGCAGAGGCTCTTGGCTTTCAATTCTCCTAGAGTCTTATTACAACGGGCTTAGGTTAGGAGAGGGAACCTTTGAAGTCTTCTTTCAATTCTCCTAGAGTCTTATTACAACGGTGCGATAGCTGACTACCTCTCGACCGAGATGGGCCTTTCAATTCTCCTAGAGTCTTATTACAACGGTTTGCAAGAGTCATGTGCTTCCTCATCTCAAGCTCTTTCAATTCTCCTAGAGTCTTATTACAACTACTCGGCGACATATGGTATTGACTTCAACTACACCTTTCAATTCTCCTAGAGTCTTATTACAACACCCACTTCCTCAAGCGCTACAAGGGCTTCTCACGGCTTTCAATTCTCCTAGAGTCTTATTACAACCGCTGGCGAGATTAGGGTGTATGTCAATACTGAATTTCTTTCAATTCTCCTAGAGTCTTATTACAACCTTTTGGAGCAACTACTCGCCACAATACACCGAGCTCTTTCAATTCTCCTAGAGTCTTATTACAACAAGGCATGCCCAAGTGGTGGGTTAAGGAGAGGCTTCGTCTTTCAATTCTCCTAGAGTCTTATTACAACTGCGTGAGTCGGACGCTGGCCTAAGAGGGGAGGTTCCTTTCAATTCTCCTAGAGTCTTATTACAACTCATATACCCTTCCCCGAGGGCATCATGACTCCGAACTTTCAATTCTCCTAGAGTCTTATTACAACGGGACGGGACGAAGAACATCATGCTGAGCGACAACATCTTTCAATTCTCCTAGAGTCTTATTACAACTCGAGGCGGGGGACTTTGTTGCCATCACCACGGAGGACTTTCAATTCTCCTAGAGTCTTATTACAACCTTGAGCGCTTCCACGAGCTCAACGATGTCTAGGCCTTTCAATTCTCCTAGAGTCTTATTACAACACAACCATTGCGGGGACGTTGGTGACGTCGATGCTCTTTCAATTCTCCTAGAGTCTTATTACAACTGAGCCAGACGAGGTCGTAGTCTTCGAGCTCAGTGAAGCTTTCAATTCTCCTAGAGTCTTATTACAACGTCTGTGGTGAGCCCATCTGGGTCATAGTAGTAGATCCTTTCAATTCTCCTAGAGTCTTATTACAACGACTTCTGGCGCAAGCGCGACCAGAGAGCTGTCAGCTATGTGACTTTCAATTCTCCTAGAGTCTTATTACAACGTAAAGTCCGGTTGAATCTTTACATTGATAAAGAGATTGCTTTCAATTCTCCTAGAGTCTTATTACAACATCCATGAGAGAGGAAAGCCCATAGCCACCTCTCCGTCTTTCAATTCTCCTAGAGTCTTATTACAACCATTCCTAACACCACAGCAATCACATAAACCTTTCCCTTTCAATTCTCCTAGAGTCTTATTACAACTTTATTTAGGCCGGCGAGTTCCGGATGTGGGAAAGCCCTTTCAATTCTCCTAGAGTCTTATTACAACTCCAGATTGAAATCTTTCGTCAACTCCCTAGTGAGCTTTCAATTCTCCTAGAGTCTTATTACAACATCCTTCTTGCAAGCTCTGCCGACAATCCTGCTCTCCTTTCAATTCTCCTAGAGTCTTATTACAACAGGGCGGCTTTTACCTTCTTTTGCCCTATAAAGGAATAAACACTCTTTGTTTTTATAAATCTTTCTTCGGAGGGGGTTTCGTGGAGCTTGCTGGGGGTTCCAATTTTGGCCCTCTCCTGGGTTTTATGGCTTTCTACTAACCGTGGGGCCTTCGTTTTAGTCACCTGCTTGTTGTTACTTTGTGGTCTCCAGAATCTTGTCGTGCTTTTATTTGAAAGAACAGAGCAGGAATTCGCACTAAATTCTGAAAGGTCTATTTCTATGGGGGTATAGGAAATTTTGAGGGTATTTCTGGCTTATCCATCTATTCTGAAAAAATTTAGTTACATTTATTGGACGAATAAATAACAATCTGGTATATTATAACTTCAGGTTATTTAAGACTTCCCAAACGCTGAGCGGGCGGTGTTTTTGAATATGCTCCTCAAACACCCATCTTAGGGATATTTTGGGTATTTAAACGTGATATGACACAATCGCAACCCCTAAAAGCCCTGCCTTGATACTCTCTATGGTGGTGGCATGTACGTCCTCATCGTCTATGACGTAAATGTGAAGCGGGTCAATAACGTCAAGAAGTTCCTGCGCCAGCATCTCCATTGGGTTCAGAACAGCGTCTTCGAGGGGGAAATCACAAAAGCGGAGTTCGAGAGGATAAAGGCCACCCTCAGGGAGCTGATTGACGAGGACGAGGATTCGGTGGTTATATACAGGTTCCGCTCCATGCCGGCCAGAGAAGTGATAGGGGTGGAAAAGAACCCGATGGGGGACGTTATTTAGCCTCCACCGCATCGCATATTGGCCTAAAGAGACACCCTTCACACTCGTCCTTCCAGCGCGGTTTTATCCAATTTGGAAAGTTGCCTGCTTCGAGTTGCTTTACACCGCTGATGACGATTCTGGCTCTCCCAAGTATCTTCTGGAACTGCTCCCTGTCTCTTCTGACCTCAAACGGCTTGAAGTTCATTCCGTTCTTGTCAAATACATAGATGTAACCTTTTTCCTTTTCCATTATGTTGAGGTACGTGTTGAGCTGCTCAACGGCGAGCCTGGGCGGTTCATCCAGCTCCTCCGGATCCTTTGGGCTCTCATCACCCCCGCAGTAAACCCCCGGAACTTGAACTCCAGGGGATAGTCTCCCTTAACTGCATCCACCCTCCCAACGAGCTTCCAGCCCTCGTCCAGTGTGTATTCAACCGGCACCTCGAACTCTATGTCGTCTCCACTCACGGCGTTCCCCAGCCATTCGTGCAGGATACTGCCGACGAGCATCTCCCCCGTCCTTTCGTACCTGAACGTTCCAAGATAAACAGAGAGCGCCGCCTTGCGAAGGCAGAAGCTCAGGGAAGTCACCCATATCTTCCGTTCCGGCGTCTTTCCGGCTATTGCGTTACGGATCCTCTCGTTGAACTCTTCAATCTCCTCAGGGTAGTCCATATTCCCCACCTCAGAACCACGCCACCAGCGGCTCATACCTGCCGCTACCAACGAAGTGGCGCATGAGCTTGTAGGCTTCGAGCCTTATCAACCTCTGCTTCGTCACGTTCTTTCTCAGGTTTGGGTGCCTCACGCTCTTCCGTAGCTCAGCGTTGTACGCCTCCGTCACTTTTCTCATGCCTTCTTTTGTGAGCAGAACTCCATTGAGTTCTTCCCTGAAGTGTTCTTTCCTGATAACCCCCTGCCTCACGAGCCTGTTGGCTACCCTGTCCGCTATGACCGGCTTGAAAATTTCGCTCAGGTCGAGCGCCAGGGAAAAGCGCCTCTCCCCTGGCTCGTGGAGATAGCTGACGGTCGGGACGAGCTGGGTGTTGTAGAGCTCGGAAACTATCGTCGCGTAGAGCCTTGAGTTGAGGAAGCTTATCAGGGCGTTCATCTCGTTCTCCGGTGGTCTGCGCGTGCGCTTGACTATCTTGAACCCCTCGGGCAGGTGCTCGTCCCATCTTGAATAGTACTCACTCCTTATACGGGCTTCAACGTTCATAATCTCGGTTATTTTTCTGGCATTTTCAAGCTCCTCAAACAGCTCCCTCACCAGGTCGGAGAAGCCATCGGCGACCTTCCAGCGCTTCAGGTTCTTCCCCATGTTCAGGGCTGAGCCTTTAACGAAGAGCCTCGCCAGTTCAAGGCGCTTCTCTCGGTCGAGGTAGTGCTCGGCCTGCCTTATGACCAGGTCTCCGGAGTGCAGCTTCTCCTTCGGGTAAAAGCTGCCGTCGTAGTAGCCGTAGTGGTTGAAGAAGTGAACCGCTATTCCCTTCTGGGCGAGGTAGTGAAGCGCTTGGGATGTTATGTTCACGTGGCCGTAGATGTAGATGTCGTAGATGCCCTCCACCACAAGGGGCTTTGGCTTTTCCATCTTGGCGTTCTGGAAGTAGAGGGTGTTCTCCCTCCGGAAGAGGGTTCCATCGGAGAGAATCGTTTTGGAGCGCTTTCGCATACCACCACCTCAGACCCAACAGAGCTCGTAGTAGGCGCATTTCCGGCATTTCTTCGATTTAACCGGCTTCGGAGGGGAGGGTAATGATTTAATCTGGGCTACCTCTTGGATAGCTTCTTCAACTTCCCGCTCCCTGCCGTCGAGGGTTATCTCCTTCGTCTCGTTGAGCTGGGGGTAGTGGAGAACAGCCACGGCCTTGACACCGAGCCGTTTGAGGTAGTAGAGATAGTAGAGCGCCTGCATCTCGTGGGCCTTTTCCATGGACTTGCCCTTTTTAACCTCGTGAACCTCTATGATTTCGCCCTTCCTGATGAAGTCTATCTTTACCCTCCCGATCTGAACCTCCTTCTCCTCGTTGCCGTAGCGCCGCTCGTGGAGGAATTTGCCGAGGTCGACCCACTCACTCTCCTGCTCCATCGTTATGCCCTTCGCGAAGTACCAGAGCTTTGTCGGACAGATGAAGAGGTAGTTGATTTCCGTGCCGGTGATGAGGAGGTCATCGAGGGGGTATTCCTCCACCCTTCAGCCCTCGCTTACCTTGAGTATCCAGAGCTCAAAGAGGGGATTTTCTATCAAGTATTTTCCATTTTCCCGCACTATCAGCTCCTTTTCTTTAAGGGCCCTCAACGCCGCCTGGACTGTTGAAGCCCTTTCAAAGCCGTATCGGTTAAGGAAGTCCCTTGAGTAAAGGTCGCTCTCGTTCCGCGCTATCGCAACGAGGAGCCTCCGCTGGTTTATCGTCAGGGAGTCCCACATTTCCTCAAAGAACTCCGCTGTTTCGTTGAGTATCTCTTCAAGGGCTTTCTCCAGGTCTTCCCCGGATATACCGCCCCTCTTCGAAAGGAGGGCGTTTAACCACAGTCGGTAGCACAGCATCTGCGTGTAGTGAGGATGTCCTTTAGTTATCCTCAGCACGGAGTCTATCAGCTCGTCGTCAATCTCAAACCCACTCTCCTTGAATTTGTTTTCAATGAAGGGCTTGAACTTCCCCTCTGGGATTCTCTTGAGAATCATGTGCATCCCGAAGTTGTAAAAGGGACTGCTGGGTGACTGGAATATCTCACGCATCATCCCCTGCTTGCTCCCCACGAAGACGTAGGTCACGCCCTTATGTTTCTGAAATTCGGCGCGCATTTTTGGGAGAACTTCCTTTCCAAGGTTGCTCACCTCTTGGAACTCATCAAAAACGACCACAACTCTCTTTCCTGTGATCTCCGCGAGACGCTTTGGCAACTTTAGAGCTTCTTCGAGGGCGGTGTTTTCCTCTCCCACAACAAACTCCACGCTGAGTCTTTTTCCTATGATGATTCTGGGCGTTGTTGTTTTAAACAGCTTCCTCAGGAACTCCTCTATCCGTCCTTTCCATGTTCTTATCGCTGCCGAGCTTATTCTCTCGGCAAGCTCTTTCTTGGTGAGGACCCCCGAGCAGTCGACTTCTATCGGATACACTTTTTTCCCAAGTTCCTCCAGGGCAATGCCCACGAGGGAACTCTTTCCATAGCGCCTTGGTGAGTATATGATAACGTTCTGACCGCTCATCATGGCTATTTTGAGCCTCTCAACCTCTTCCTCTCTGTCTGCAAAGTGTTCCCTGCCCACTTTTCTCCCATAGACGAAGGGTGCCTTCATTACACCTTCACCTGTAACAGTATTTTATGTAATAAATTTTATAGTTTTTGTTGTAGCTCACAGCGCCTCGCCCCCGCTTGACGGTTCTCTCAGAAGGCCAAGCTCGGGGCTGTACTCAAGCTCCGCAACGAGAACGTATTTACCAGGCCCCCTGTCGGAAAGACGATGGAAGGCGTAGCTTTCGCTCATAAAGAGCCACCATGGAACGGGAACGAGATATCGGTGGACCTCGATTGACCTCCCATGGATAATCAGTTCCAGGACCCTGTCCTGATAAACACTAGGAACCGCTTCGAGGCCGTGGAACATCTCGTAGAACCTCTGTTCGCTCTCCCTGCCCCTCAGTGGCTTCCGACTCCTAAACAGCTCAAGGGCCTGCTCGCGATAAGTCATGACGTCCGTCCTAAGCTTGTTTGCCAACGGCTCGTACGCACTGGTAACGAGTTCCGGAACCATCGATTCAAGAAGGGGCTTTCCGTTGAGTTCCGCAAGGAGTTTGAGGCTCTCCCTCACGACTTCCATCGGATACACCTTTTTGTCTCCATCGCCCCCCTTCGTCAGGATATAAACGTCCCTCGGTTCTCCAAATCCCCGCCTGTTCACTCTGCCGAAGCGCTGAATCAGGGCATCGAGGGGAGCAGGTTCTGTGATTATCGTCGAGAAGCTTATGTCGAGCGAAACTTCCACAACTTGGGTGGCAACGACGACGTCGTAGTCGTTTAGGTTCACAAGGAGCTTCCTCTCCTTCTCCTCCCTGTCTCCGTAGGTGAACCTGCTGTGAAGGAGCATGGTGTTATAATCATCGCGCAGGTGCGAGTAAACATCAATCGCCCTTGATACCGTATTGCAAGCTATGAGAACGGGGCCTTCCGCCCGGACTTCAGTGAGAAGCTCCCCAACCTCGTCCATCGAGCCGTCTATGACGTTCACGCGGTGCCTCGTAAACCTGTTGGCCTCCTCCGGCTCGACACTCAACAAACGGGGCTTAAGAATATCGCGCAAGAGTTCCTCAAGGAATTTTGGTAGTGTGGCCGTCATCACTAGGGTCTTGGTTTTTCTCTCCCTCAGCAGTTCGAGCATGGCGAGGATTATCCCAAGGACGTTTGGTTCGTAGGCGTGAATCTCGTCGAAGATGAGGAGCGAGCCAGTCAGCTCCGTCAGACCCATCTCAGGAAAGCCAACGCCGAAGAAAGGTTTCATGAGCTGAAACGGCGTCGTGACCTTGAGGGGCGTATAAATCTTCCTGTAGAGCGAGGAGAGGCGTTTGTATTCCAGCTTGGAGGAGTAAAGGTAAAAGGCTGCAGAGCTGTGAAGAACGCCCACGAGTTCTGGCTCGCGGAAGAGAGTCAAAAGGCGCGAGTGCATGGCGTTTATGCTGGCCTTGTATGGGAGGACGTAGAATATCCTGCTGGCTATTCCTTTCCTGGTTTGGAACGCATTCCGGTTGGCCCAGAGGAGAGAAGCCTCGGTCTTGCCGTAACCCGTCGGCGCGCGTAGGATTAAGTTGCCCTCCGTTTCACTCGCCTCTTTTTGGAGGGGCCTCCAGTGCTCCGGGGGAAGATGGGACTCAACGGCGGTTCTTATGTCGGACAGCAAGCGAACGGCAAGCTCACCGGCTGAAGCAAGGTGGTCTGAAGCGTTGAGAATTCCACGGAGGAAAAGGAGCTCGTTCCAGTACTTCCCAGCATTCCGCTCGTACCAGCCGAGCAGGGAGTCGAAGTCGTAGTCCCTAATCCCTTCGATCCAGTCCGCTGGAGGATTGAAAATTCCTTTTCTCCTTCCGAAGAAGTACAGCTCCCAGTAGGGAACCCGCTCGAAGAAAATTCCCTCAATGTAGTCCCTGTTCTGAAGGAGCTCCCCAACCTTCTCCTCAAACTCCCCCCGGTGTTCCCCACCTGGCAGTACCTCCTCAATCTCGTCGAGGGTTCGGTGATGAGTGAGGATTGCGAGAGCCACGAGGTTTCTCTCATCATCAGGAAGGCTAAGGAAGGAGGTAAACGGTGTCGAGAGTATCTCGTGGCGGTAGCCCCACTTTCTCGGGTCCCTCTGGAACCCGCTCGCACACTTACCGAGGTCGTGGAGAAGGACGGAATAAAAAGAAAGCTCCCAAATGCGTGGGAAGAACTCTTCAAGCCACTTAAAGGCTCTTCTCATGCTCTTCAGCACGTTTATAGCGTCGTTTGTGTGGCACTCAAGGAAATCGTGCGGGAGGAACTTGGCGTAGCAGACCCTCATTCGTGCCACCTGTGGAGGTAGACCCCGACACCGAGTTCTTTATCGTAGGGAAACTTCAGCCTCGGTGCCTTGCCCCTTGGGAACGGAAGGACGACGAAGGGCCTAACGAGCCTCGCCTTCCTCGGCGTTACCGAGTAGTCGTACTCGACAACGAGGGCGTGAACGACGCCGGGAACTCCAAGGTTCACAGGGAGGACCGTCCCACCGACGGGTGCTTCCTTCTCCTCAAGGCTAACCTCCTTTATCTCCTCGACCGTTGCCACGTCGCTCGAACGACCGAGGAGAAGCTGGTATCTCGGCCTTCTGAAGTGTTCCTTCCACTCATCGGGCAGGTAGAGGTATAGTTCAGCATTGTAGAGGAACTCGCGCCTCATTATGTCCGTCTCGACCTTTCCAAGGGCGTAGATTTTTTCGAGGTCAAGGCCCTTTCCCCCGCTCCTGAAGACGTAGCCAACGTAGGGGAGCTCGGTCAGGTAGACTGGCTCGCCTTTGGCAGCTGAAAGAATCCCCTGTATGGTTGAAGGCGGTGGGACCGGTAGGGTTGGCTGGTAGCCCGACTGAAAGGTGGGATAACGGAAAGAGGCAGTCCAGGCCCTCAGTTTAACCCGTATCATGGGCTCACCCGTAGTAGGCCTCGATTTCCTTTGTAAACTCCGCTATGGCCTCCCCCACGGTGCCTGTGAAGACCTCAATGCCAGATTCCTTCACAGCCTTGGCGATTTCATCGATGTCCCAGCCGAGGGCGCGAACGAATCCCTCGTCATAGCCGATGTAGAGCTTTGCACCGTCGGGGATAACGTCTTTGAGGTCGGCAAGTCTCTTGGCTAGGGCATTGGAATCGAACTTGATTTCTCCCTTCTCCTCGAAGACGATGTCGCTTATGAAGGGATTTATGCCCGCGTCAACGTTGAGGAGCAGGACGAACTTGGGAGTAATGTCTGTGTGGTAAGCTGTCTGCTTTGCCCCACCTGTGAGGAGACGGAGGGCCTTGATTGCATCGGTGGCGCGCTTCTTCCGGATTTCGGGTGGCATGAGCCACTCCTTGTCGCGCTTCTCGACGCCGAGTTCCTTCGCTATGTGCTCCATGTCCTCGATTTCCCTAACGACGTCCTCAGTGCCTTTCTTGGGGTTGCCCTTCTTGTCCCTTGGAACGTCGTCCCATGTCAGGAGGTTCTTGAAGCCCGCCTTGCTTATCAGGGTAAACCTCCCAATCGCCTCAAGGTCGAGGGAAAACGCCCCCTTAAAAACCGTCGAGTAAAACTCTTGGCTGTAGGGAACTGGGTCTCCCTCGTGCCTTGAGGCGTAGCCCTCATCAACTGTCAGAGAGCTTCTATCGGGGAGTATTGAAATCAAAGGCGTGTTCTTTAGCGGGGAAACCCTCGTGACTGTGACGTTCACACCACCTTTCTTGAAGGCCCTCATATAACCAAAGACGTCGTCGTCCGGATACTTGAGGGGGTTCGCCGCGGTGAAGACCTGCTTCTGCTCGCGGTAGAGGGGGGAGAGCTCCCAGTTAAAGTGCTCCTTGAGGGTAAAGCGCCACCAGTAGCGCCAAGCTTGGGGCGAAACGTAAGGATAGCGTTTTCCGCCCTTCCTAAAGGTCTTAACCCTCGTCACGTTTCTATCTGCCAGACTCTCGTCGATTCCGAGCATGTTTAAAGCGGAGTGCGGTGCGTCAATCAACACCATTCCAGTCGCGAATCTCATTCTTCCACCCCCATTCCAAAGATTTCAACTTCTTCGTCCTCCTCAACCTCCTCGGCCTCTTCAGAGGCCTTCATCAATCTGTCATGGAGCCTTTCATAGACCCTGAACAGCAGGAGGTTCTTCACTGTCCTCCACGAGACGTTCAAGTCCTCACCGTATGATGTTAGAACCATTGCAAACTCGTCGAAGGTCATGAGAGGCTTCTCTATTCCAAGCCTCTGGCGGAGCTTTTCGAGGTTTACGAAGAAAGCTTCGAACTGGTAGAGCTTTTCCGCCCTCTCAAGCTCCCTGACACGCCTTGAAAGCTGGTTGTCAGGGAGATTCTCCAGCGTTTGGACAATCCTATCTCCGACTTCTTTAATAAACTCCAAAGTCTTCTTATCCAAACCCAACACCTCCGAGCAGTAAAAAGACAAAAGTGACCATTTTGCGTTCGCACGGCGGTTTTTCATGTCGATGAAGTAGGGCAAGATGCTTTCCTCGGCCAAGAGCCTGGCGTAAACCTCGTTGGCGTAGCTCCTCTCGTACTTCTCGAACTCCTCCTCGCTCGGCTGTTTGCGCCAGCCCATCGCGACTATCCTCTTCCAACCATTCGGATCTTTGCTATTGGCACGGGCAATGAAGCGAAGGACGGGCGTTGGAACGTGGATTATCTGAAGATCCTGTCCCTGGTTGTTGTTCACGAAGTGGTAGAGCGTTATCGAAGCATTAGCCCAAAGGTCGTCACGCTTCGTCTTTCTCGTCAGCTCCCCCAGCAGACGAAAGAGGAAGTTCTCCGGTCTCTTAAAGTCCCTTGCGTTTGAGGCGAGGAAGTTCTTCCTGACGTCGTTTATGGCCTCGTGGTGGAGTTTGAGCATAAGCTCGTAGGGGTAGGTGTGGATCACGAGAACCCTTCCCCCGACTTTGTAAGCTACCAGAGGTAGGAATTGCACGAGGAAGAGGCAGTGGGAGCAGACGTTGAGGCCATCTTTCGCCGAGGGAAAGTAGTTGGGAACCCCTCCTGTGCCGACCAGCGGGAAGTCGGAGCGATAGACTGACTTTGAACGGGAGTGCCTCCTCCCACAGATTTCACAGATTGGCGCGTTTTTATCCCCGGGTTCGTTGAGGAGAGCCTTTAGGTTCTCAGCTATCGCTTTGGGTGTTCTTCTCTTTGTCATGCTGGGATTGGCCATGAGGATTCCGCTGTTCGGGAGCATCATCGCGTGAATGTAGCCCGAGCTCCACTCCTTCCGTGCGTAGAGCTTCGAGGAGAAGTCTATCACCTTCTCGATGTCCTTCTCGGTAAGCTCTTCGGGCGAGTTCTTCTTGCTAATGAGGAGCAGAGCTATGAGGCCAGCATCAACAAACGGATGACCCGTCCAATAGAACAGGGAGTCATTTCTTTTCTCTTCTGAAGTTTTCCTTGAACTATGAGATGGTTCATTTGTTGGTTGGCCTATCAAAAATTCATCAAGAGGTTTCTCCTTTCTGATGTCCCTCACCTCCCTTCCAGCACCTTTTTACCTTTTCCTTACTCCCATCAACCCTCACCATCCCGAAGCCGATCGAGTTCTTCTCCCCGAAGCCCGCTTGATAGCCTATGCGGAGGAGCTCCTCGCTCCCCTTGGCCCGGAAGACGAGGTGCCAGGCCCTCTGAAAGATTCCGGGCTTTACCTCGAACCGTTTTGGCTTGGCGAGCAGTACTTTCACATCAAGCTCACGGTTCTCGGGCACCTTTCCATGGAGTGCGGCGTATTTTTCGAGCAGATTGTCCCTGAGATGCTCGTAGAACTCAGGCTCTGCTGGGCTGAGGTCATAGCTCCTCGGCTTTCCGAACTGAATCCTCCTGGTAGTTACCGCTATCGGCGAGAGCGTCACGAACTTCCTTTCGTTCAGCCTTTCCGGCTCTGCTAAGGCCTTTACCTCTTCAACGGTGAACCGCTCGCCCCAGAGTTCGACCTCGGGCTTCTGTAGGAGTCCCCCTATGAAGGCCTCCGCTATCTCCGGAACCGCCGTTGAAAAGTAGAAGAAGCCCCTTCCACGCCCCAGGAAATACGGCCGTCCCTTTTCGAAGTCCCTCTTTTCAGCCATGAACAGCGAGAACGTGAAGAACTTCGGTATCTTGGGGGAATGGAGGCGAAGGCTGAGGTCCGGGTTGACTCGCTGAATCCTCCTGTAGATTAAGCCTTGAAGGTAGTGCTGATGGCTGAAGGGAACCTTGAATGTGTCATTCTCTGGGAGGAGTCTTATTGCAAACCTCATCTCATTGCCTCCCAATGGAGTGATGTGTAATGTAGCATGGCAAAAATTGTACGTTTTTGATCCTTATAAGGTTTTCTAAGCTCTGGAGTACAATGCATAATGGACATTATGTTCTACTTGATGGCGATGCAGTGGTAATTCGTTACTACAAAAAGCACATGACAGGCTCCCCATGCGTCCGTAGTGTGCCAAAATGTATAACCACCGTTATACTAACCGCGATTATACATAGAATTCGTTTGAAGGCAGAATAGAGAAAAGAGTCAAAAGCCCTCAGAGAAGCATCCTGGCGTCGACGGCAACCGCGCTGTCCTCGTAGGCGAAGATGGGGTTGATGTCGAGCTCCTTGATCTCCGGGAGCTCAAGGGCGAGCTGGCCGACCTTGGTGATTATCTCGGCGAGGGCCTCGATGTTCACCGGCTTCTCACCACGGGCTCCGGCGAGGATCGGGTAGGCCTTGATCTCCTTGATCATGTCGAGGGCTTCCTCCCTGGTTATCGGGGCGACGCGGAAGCTGACGTCCTTGAGGATCTCGACGAAGATTCCACCGAGACCGAACATTATCGCCGGGCCGAACTGTGGGTCGCGGATCATACCGACGATGACCTCTTTGCCGAGCGGGAGCATCTTGTAGACGATGACGCCCCAGAGGTCTGCATCGGGCTTGTAGTTCCTGGCGTTCTCCATGATGGTCTTGAAGGCCTCTCTAGCTTCTTCGTCGTTCTTGATGTTGACCTTGACACCGCCGGCGTCGCTCTTGTGGATGATCTGCGGAGAAACGATCTTCATGACGACCGGGTAGCCGATTTCACGGGCGAACTGAACAGCTTCGTCCTCGTTGGTTGCAACTTTGAAGTCCGGAACCGGGACGCCGTAGAGCTTGAGTATCTCCTTCGCCTCAGGCTCGACGAGCGGCCTGTTTTCGGCCTTGGCCTTCTCGATGATTGCCCTAGCCTTCTCAATCCTGTCCATACCAATCACCTCATAAGCCTGACAGTTCTCAATCCGGCCGGGGGGTTAAAAGGGTTTCCATTCGTCAACCTATCGTTTCTTTCGTTTCTAACGGCTTTGAAGCGATGTCTGGGGTATAAATACTCCAAAGTCCAAGGTGTTATTGGTGATAGGGATGAAGAGAAAAATTATCGCGGGGATTGGAGGAATTTTGGTGATAATTCTGGCGATTTTTTCCTTCCAGGGCGGCAAGGCATCTCAGGTAGATACGACCGTTGTGCTGTACAATTCGGCCAAGATAGGCGTCGTTGAGAAAACGCTTGAGATTGAGCTGAAGGAGGGCATGAACGATGTTCCCCTTGATGAGCTGGCGGGGCTGAACATAGCCGAGGTCACGATAAGGCCGCTCGACGAGGGCGTTCACGTCCTCGGGGTCTTCAGCAGAGGCTCTAAAGACGTTTACAGCGCCAACGTCGGAAGCGAGGTCGAGGTCAGGCTGAGGGGCGGAGAGACCATAGCCGGAAAGTTCCTCGGCTTCAGGAACGGGAAGATAGCCATCGAGGGGGACGGATACTACCTCATAAACCCGAACGAGGTGGCCTACTTTAAAGCTAAGAACCTTGAGGGGGAAGCGAGCGTTTATGCGGTCCTCCAGGCCGAAAAAGCCGGGAAGTACAACGTGAGCATCATCTACCGCGTCTCCAACATGAGCTGGGAGAGCAGGTACAAGCTCTACATCGGCGACAATGCGAGGCTCTACGGCTACATAGTCCTCAACAACCCGACGGCCCAGGAGTTCAGGGATGCAAAGGTTCTCCTGGTTGCCGGCGACGTCCAGCTGTATCAGGCTCTACCCCAACCGAGAGTTCTCTACACGATGGCAGAGAAGGGAACCGACCAGGTCAGCGTCGGCGAGCCGGAGAAGATAGAGGCGTTCTATCTCTACAAGCTCGGTGTGGCAGACATCAACCCGGCCAGCACGATGATGTATCCCTACATAAGCTTCGAGGTTCCCTTCGAGAGGGAGTACCTCTACGAGAGCTGGCCTTATTCCGGCGAGGGGCCTGTCTACGAGTCGATATCCTTCAAGACCGAGAAGGTTCTTCCGGCCGGGATAGTTGAGATATACAGGGAAACCGACGACGGGACACTGCTTATAGGTGAGAGGGCCATAGAACACACGCCCAAAGGAGATACCCTCAGAATAGGCGTCGGCAGGGACTATGACCTTAAGGGCACAACAACAGTGCTTGAGCAGAAGAACGGTGAGGGCTACGCCTACTACAGGATCAGGATAACCCTTGAGAACTTCGGAAAGGACTCCAAGACGGTGGTAGTCAGGCACTACAAGTGGGGCAGAATTATCAGTTCAAGCGTTGAGCCGATGGACGAAACCATGAACTACGTGGAGTTCAAGGTTACTGTTGACCCCGGAGAAAAGAAGGAGATAGTCTTTGACTACGAGAACCGCTATTAGCTCTTCCGGAGCGTTACCTCGAACCTCTTCTCTCCCTTTGTTACATCAAGCACGAGGCTCTTGTCGTAGTCTATGAACTTTGTATTCAGTATCGCGTAGCCCTCGCTTTGAAGGAATTCGGCCACTTTGAGGCCGAGGTCGTCGAAAAATTCGGCCGCCATGGTAGCCATGCTCGGCTCCTTTATGCCGAGCTCATCGTGATAGCGCCTGGCCAGCTCAAAAACATCCATGGTCACCACCGGATATAGTACTCACAGGGAGATAAAACGGTTGCGGTCGAAAGGCTTAAAGCAAACCTGGGCGAAGCCCCTAAAGTGAGTGCCATGGACGAAAAAACCCTCAGGAAGGGGGAGCGCTATTACAAGGCTGGAAAGGTCCTCTGGGTAGTCAAACATGGGGGCAAACTCTTCTCCAAGGTTCTGGGCACTTACCCCTACTACGTGGAGCTCGACCTCTCGACGGGCGAGAACCGCTGTACCTGCCCACTTGGAGGAGACTGCAAGCACGTGGCAGCGGTCATGAAGGCTCATGAGGCCGGCTTCTACTTCGAGAGCTTCGATAAACATGCAGGGCTCTTTCCTGAGGCAGTCGCCATGGAGTTCTTGGCCGAGGTTCCGGAGCTGGCGCTCGACGTTACCCTTAAGGAGCTTCGTTTTGCCCTCAGTACGGACGAGAGCGGGAGCGAGGTTGCCAGACTCTTCAGGCGAGCTTTGAAGCTCGTCAGGATGACCGGTAAAATAGAAGCCATTCACGTCCTCGAAGAAACCCTTGCGGAATACAGGCACGTCTTCAGCGACTACGAGCTTTCGGCGAAGCTTGAGGACGAGCTCAGGGAGCTTGAGGCGGCAATCCAAAAACCCTTATAAATCCCCCTAACACCAAATAGGAACTTAGAGGGTGAGAAAATGAAGGCGATATACCGCGAGATGTGCCCGAACTGCCTTGGTAAAATCTCCGATGAAAGGCTGTACGTCAAAAACCCGTGCAGTGAGTGCCTTGATGAAACCGCTCACGCTGACTCTTATTTTGACCTCGTCACAGCGGTTAGAAACGCCCTCCAGCTTAGGGGTACCCTCAAGGAGTGGGAGAGAATATACGGCCTCGAAAAGGGAGTTAGAGAAGTTGAAGCCTTCTTTGAGAGGGCCACCGGCTTCACCTTCTGGAGTGCCCAGAGAACGTGGGTCAAGAGACTCCTTAAGGGAAGGAGCTTCTCGATCATAGCTCCGACCGGAATGGGCAAGAGCACCTTCGGGGCCTTTATGGCCGTGTGGCACGCCACGAGGGAGAAGAAGAGTTACATAGTCGTGCCCACAACCCCGCTGGTGATTCAGACCGTCAGAAAGCTCCAGGCGATAGCCGAGAGGGCCGGCGTTGAGATAAACCTCGCCTACTACCACGGTAATCTCCGGAAGAAGGAAAGGGAGGAGATGCTGGCCAAGATTCAAAATGAGGACTACGATATCCTGGTTACCAGCGCCCAGTGGCTTGCCAGGAAGTTTGATGAGGTACTGAAGGGCAGGCGTTTTGACTTTATCTTCGTCGATGATGTTGATGCGTTCCTCAAGGCCAGCAAGAACATAGACCGCTCCCTTCTCCTCCTCGGATTTAACGAGGAGATAATGGAGAAGGCGTGGGAGATAATCCGTCTGAAAAAGCAGATGTCGAAGTACCTGAACGGCCGCGCCCAGGACAGGGAGGAGAGGCTTAAGGAGCTGAACGCTCAGATAGCGGAGCTCCAGCGCGAAATCGAGGAGTTCAAGGCCAAAAACAGCGTCGGGATAATGATAATCGCCTCAGCCACAGGTTCAGCCCGGGGCGACAGGATAAAGCTCTACCGCGAGCTGCTCGGCTTCGAGGTTGGGAGCGGAAGGAGCGCCCTCAGGAACGTCGTTGACAGCTATTTAAAGCCGAGCAAGGACATAAAGGAGCACGTCGAGGAGCTCCTTGGGAGGCTTGGAAAGGGCGGCATAATCTTCACGCCTATTGACCAGGGTTTGGGCTACGCCGAGGAGCTGGCCAATTACCTCCGTGAGAGGGGCTTCAAGATAGAGCTCGTCAGCTCGAAGAACAGGAAGTCCATCGAGAAGTTCGAAAACGGCGAGGCCGACTACCTCATAGGCTCGGCAACCTACTATGGCTCACTAGTCAGGGGGCTTGATCTACCGCACCTAATCCGCTACGCGGTCTTTACCGGCGTTCCCAAGTTCCGCTTTTCAATAGACCTTGAGAGGCCGACCATCTACCGTGCCCTCGGCCTGCTCAGTGAGATAATGGAGTTCCTGAGCGATGAGGACAGGAAGCAGGCTGAAAAGATGCACGCGAGGCTCAGGAGGCTTATACGAAATATACCGCAGTTTGAGCTCCTCAAGATTGAGGAGGCCCTGGCTGAGGGACTGCCAATAGAGAACGGCTTCCACAACCACGTCCTTGGTGTTTTCCGTGAGCTGGTTGAGTTCCTGAGGCGGGTTCTCCGGGACGAGGAGGTTCTCAGGAGACTCGCGGAGGATCCGTTCATCAGCCTGAAGGAAGAAGGAGGCAGGTGGTACATCGAGATCCCGGACGTCAGGACGTACATCCAGGCCACGGGGAGGACGAGCAGGCTGTTCGCCGGCGGAATCACCAAGGGACTGAGCGTGCTCATAGTTGACAACGAGAAGGTCTTCAACGGCTTGTTGAGGCAGATGCGCTGGCGCTTCACCGAGTTCAAGATGGTGCCCTTCGAGGAGCTCGACATCGACGAGGTTCTGAGGCAGATAGACGAGGACAGAGAGAAGGTTCGCCTCGTTATGGAGGGCAAGATAAGCGCCAAGGTCAAGGACCTCGTTAAATCCGCCCTCATGATAGTGGAGAGCCCTAACAAGGCGCGCACAATAGCCAGCTTCTTCGGCCAGCCGAGCAAGACCAGAATAGGTGACCTGGTCGCCTACGAGGTGAGCATAGGAAACATGATGCTGACCATTCTAGCGAGCGGCGGGCACATGTTCGACCTTGTTACCAACGAGGGCTACCACGGTGTTCTTGTTGATGAAAAAGACGGCATGCTGAGTTTCATCCCGGTGTACGACACCATAAAGCGCTGTCGCGACTGCGGTCATCAGTTCGTTGACTGGGAAGAGAAAGGCGTCTGCCCGCGCTGCGGCTCGACCAACGTCCGTGACGCACTCCAGAACGTCAAGGCGATGCGCGAGATAGCCCAAGAGGTTGACGAGATACTCATAGCGACCGATCCCGATACGGAGGGTGAGAAGATAGCCTGGGACATAAGGAACGTGCTCAGCCCGTACACGCCAAACATAAAACGCATAGAGTTCCACGAGGTGACGAGACCGGCCATAATGCGTGCCATTGAGGAAGCGAGGGACGTCAACGAGGGCCGCGTCAACGCTCAGCTCGTCAGGCGCATAGAGGACAGGTGGATAGGCTTTGAGCTGAGCCAGGAACTCCAGCGCGTCTTTGAGAACCGCAACCTCTCCGCCGGAAGGGTTCAGACGCCGGTTCTGGGCTGGGTGATTGAGCGTTACAAGGAGTTCACCGAGAGCGAGACCTACTTCATGGGTCTGAGGCTTGAGAACGACCTCCAGATCACGGTGGAACTCGGAAAGGACGGTAAAAACGTTGAACCTCCCGAATACGTCACCGTCGAGGACGTCCAGCTTGAAGAACGCGAGCTTAATCCGATGCCGCCTTACACGACCGACGCCATGCTGAAGGACGCTTCAACCTTCCTCAAGCTGTCAGCACCGGAAACGATGCGCATCGCCCAGGACCTGTTTGAAATGGGTCTAATCTCTTATCACCGCACTGACTCAACGCACGTCAGCAACACAGGAATAGAGATAGCTAAGGAATACATAACCCAGGAGGTCGGAGAGGAGTACTTCAAACCGCGCCCCTGGGGCGAGGAGGGAACGCATGAAGCCATAAGGCCGACCAGGCCGATAGACACAGGCAGGCTGATGCAGCTCGTCCGCGATGGCATAATTCAGCTCCCCAAAAACCTCACCCGGAACCACTACAGGCTCTACGACATGATATTCAGGCGCTTCATGACTAGCCAGATGAAGGCCGCCAAGATACTCCATGAGAAAGCAGTTATTAATGTGGGCGTTGGAAAGGCAGAGATAGAGGGCTACGTTGAAGTAATCGAGGACGGCTGGACAAGGCTTCGCTCTCCACCGTTCAGACAGCTCCCAAGGCTTGAGAAGGGGGCAAAGCTGAAGGTCGTGGAGGCCAAGAAGTGGAAGGCGCCGAAGGTTTCCCTCTACACCCAGGGAGACATAATCGCCCTGATGAAGGAGCGCAAGATAGGAAGGCCTTCAACATACGCAAAGATAGTTGAAACCCTGATAAGGCGCTACTACGTCATTGAGACCCGCGGAAGGAAGAAGCTCGTCCCGACGGAACAGGGCATCAAGGTCTACCACTATCTCATAAGTAAGTATAAAGAACTGGTCAGTGAAGAGAAGACAAGGGAGCTTGAGGAGATGATGGACAGGATTGAGGAGAACAAGATTGACTATCAGGATGTTCTCAGGAATCTCCACGAGGAGATACGGAAGTACCTTGCTTGAGGTTCACTTTTCATACCATTTTCCCCGGCTGGGTGCTGACTTTAAATTATGTCGATTTGTGAGACTGAGAAATACTTAAATTTGTGAAAATTTACCAGCAATATTACAATCAGTTCCATTTATCTATTATTTGCTTTCTGTGTGGGGCCTTAATGCGCCCTATAAATTTTGCTTCCCAGTAAAACCAAAAATTTTAAAATTTATTAAGTAGTAATGCCTTTGTATACCCATGCAACGGCAATAATATCCAGCAAAGTCATCTTTAAGTAATCTTTAGAACATAACCAGAGACACTAACAATCTGTGGAAAAAATTTATATGGGATAAACTCCAAACAAAAAATAGAAAATCTGGTGGTGGTAAGAATGGTTAAGGACAGAATGGTTGAGCTCCTTCAGGAGCACTTTGAGTTGAACCTCTACGAAGCAAGGGCGTACGTGGCACTGGTCGGGTTTGGTGTCCTCACCCCGGCAGAGCTGGCAAGCGTTTCCGAAGTTCCCGCGCCGAGAACCTACGACGTCCTCAGGAGCCTTGAGAAGAAAGGCTTCGCCATCAGCCAGCCGGGTAAGGTCAACAAGTACAGGCCGGTTCACCCGCAGAACATCCTTGAGAAGTTCATCGAAGAGTGGCAGGAGCGCGTCGCTGAGGAGCTTGAGGCCAAGAAGAAGGCCAAAGAGGAGCTCCTTGAGCTCATGAGCCCGCTAATAGAGACCGAGATTCCGAAGTACGGTGTCGAGAAGGTCTGGGTGGTCAGGGGAATCAGGAACGCCACCCTCAAGACCAAGGAGATGTTTGAGGAGGTCAAGGAGCAGATTCTCCTCGCCGACGACGGCTACATCGCCATAAACCTCGAAAGCGACATCATAAAGGCCATCGACAACGGCGCCAAGGCCAAGATAATAGTCACCGAGAACGTCTACCACAGGCTCAGTACTTCCAAGATACTTGACTACTACAAGGCCGGCAAGCTTGAGCTCAAGGTCATAGACAAGCTTGAGCTTCCGATGCTCATCTGCGACGATGAGGTCTTCTTCGCCCTTGAGGATATGGCGGCCCGCTACTTCAACTATGAGACCCAGATATGGATCAAGGACTTCCGCGTTAAGGCACTCTTCGAGGGCAAGTTCAACGAGTACTGGGAGGAGGCCAAGAAGGCCTGATGTCCTTTTCTTTCCTTTCGTTTAATAGTTCGGTGTTTCTTTGATGCGTGGAGAAAAGAAAGGATTCAGACGTACTTGAACTCTTCCTCGGCCTCGCTGACTTCTTTGATCTTCCAGAAAAGCTTCCCTTCCTTCTGGTAGCTCTCAACCTTGCCCTGCTCGACGAAACGGAGAAGGTAGCGCCGCACCTCCATCGCAGGAAGCCCAGTGATTTCAACTATCTCTTCGATGGTCTTGGGACCATCCTCCAGAGCCTTAAAAACTCTGACGTTCTTCATCCTCCTCCCTCCAGTTTCCGGTATCTTTCCAACAGTTCTATTATCTTCTCCATTGCCCTTAAGTGTTTCTCAAGCTCGTCTATCTCATCCGGAAGGGAGTTTGCCAGTTCGTTCAGCTTCTCCAGGAGTCGCTCCTCAACACCCTTCATCTCAGCCTGTCTCTGTTTCTTCCTGTGCTCGCATATCGGACAGAAAACCCTGCCGTCCTTCTCGAAGAGAGGTGAGCCACATTTGGGGCAGTGTTTGTCAAGCATCTTTGCCCCGGAGAGCATGAGTGGCATGAGGACGGTTCTCATCTCCTCCTCAGTTGGGCCCTTGAGCGCCATCGAATCACCCCGTCAGGAGCTGAAACACCTCGACAAAGGCCTTTTTGCCCAGCCGTGAGCGGCGGATCTTGTCTGAAACCTCGGCTATGTCAAAGGATATTATCCGGAAGTTCTTCTTTATAGCCTCAAGAATCTCAAGGAGCTCGTCTAGTGTAAGTTCACCGTGCTGGAAGCGGGCTATCCTGTACTCGGGGCGGAGAACGTCAAGGTCCACGGTCAGGTATATCTCCTCTCCCAGATACTTCTTCGCCTCCGCGATTACCTCATCGAGGGGGCTGGTCTGGAGGTTGGGGTAGGCCCTCCATTTTCCCCTGACTTTCCTGCTTCTCAGCAGGGCGGGGAATATCTTAACCCTCCTTGTCCAGAGCTGGGTTCTTTCGGTGGTCGGTATCATGAGAACTGGTGCGAGAACTGCGGCCCGATTTATCCTGCGCTCCTCCAGAGCGTAAGCCAGCCACGAGCCGTGGTCGAGGTAGTCGTGCATCAAATCTGTATGGGCATCGACGCTCAGCAGGGAGGCCGGCCGGAGCTTTTCGATTATCCCATAAGTCGCAAGGTGTTCCCCAACTATGTAGGCGCTGTCCAGGGGTATTCGCTCGGAGAGGAGCTCAACCCGACTGGACTCGACTATCATATAGTCTTCAAGAAGCTTGTTCCTCTTGAGAAGTTGCAGAACGTAGAGAACGCCGTCCCTGTTGGGTCTCTCGCCGAA
Source organism: Thermococcus thermotolerans (assembly GCF_024707485.1). Lineage (NCBI taxonomy): Archaea > Methanobacteriati > Methanobacteriota > Thermococci > Thermococcales > Thermococcaceae > Thermococcus > Thermococcus thermotolerans. Next base: position 900,152 of record NZ_CP102602.1, on the reverse strand, counting down.
GGGAATGAACGTTACCATTGATTCCACCCATCGGGAATTGCCCCTTCACTTTTTAAACCTTGGTGGAAATGCTTGACATGATTTTGTTAAATTTTGACGCCAAAGTTTAAAAAGTAGCCCCATAAGATTAAAACGAAAACTCCTTGGAGGCGAGGGGATGATACTTCAGGTCGCTCTTGACTTGACTGACATTGAAGGGGCCATTTCTATTGCTGAGAAGGCCGCCCGTGGCGGCGCTCACTGGCTGGAGGTTGGAACACCGCTCATCAAGAAGGAGGGCATGCGCGCGGTTGAACTTCTCAAAAGGCGCTTCCCGGACAGGAAGATCGTTGCCGACCTTAAAACCATGGACACCGGAGCTCTGGAGGTCGAAATGGCGGCAAGACACGGCGCCGATGTCGTTTCTATCCTCGGTGTTGCCGATGACAAGACGATAAAGGACGCCGTTGAGGTTGCACGGCGCTATGGAATCAGGGTCATGGTTGATCTAATCGGCGTTAAGGACAAGGTCAAAAGGGCCAAAGAGCTTGAAAAGATGGGCGTTCACTACATCCTCGTCCACACGGGCATAGACGAACAGGTTCAGGGTAAGAGTCCATTGGAAGATCTCGAAAAGGTCGTCAAAGCCGTCAGCGTTCCCGTTGCCGTCGCTGGCGGACTGAACCTTGAGACAATTCCGAAGGTCATCGAGCTGGGCGCCACAATTATCATAGTCGGCGGTGCCATAACCAAGGCTGATGACCCCGAAGAAGTCACCCGGAAGATAATAGACCTCTTCTGGGGAGAGTACATGATGACGATAAGGAAGGCCATGGTCGACATAGTCGACCACATAGGCAGTGTCGCGGAGAAGCTCAAGATAGAGCAGGTTCGCGGCTTCGTCGATGCCATGATCGGAGCGAACAAGATATTCATCTACGGTGCCGGAAGGAGCGGCCTCGTCGGCAAAGCGTTTGCGATGCGCCTCATGCACCTTGACTTTAACGTCTACGTCGTCGGCGAGACGATAACGCCGGCCTTTGAGCCTGGTGATTTACTCATAGCCATCAGCGGTTCCGGTGAGACCAACAGCATCGTTGATGCGGCGGAAATAGCCCGGAAACAGGGTGGCAAAGTCGTTGCGATAACCTCCTATGCCAGCTCAACCCTTGGAAAGCTCGCCGATGTCGTCGTTGAGATACCCGGGAGGGCCAAGACTGACATACCCACGGACTACATAGCCAGACAAATGCTAACCAAATACAAGTGGATAGCGCCGATGGGAACGCTCTTTGAGGACTCCACGATGATATTCCTGGACGGCATCATAGCACTCTTGATGGCCACCTTCCAGAAGACCGAAAAGGATATGAAGCGGAAGCACGCGACCCTAGAGTAAGGGGTCGCCATGGTGTCTTTTACCCACCTTTTTGTTGGAATAGGGAACACGGGGGCACGGATAGTTAACAGCATAACGGCCGACGGTGCGGTCAAGGTAACGGTAAACCCTGCCTATTATCTCCTCCCCCGTTCGAATGAGTATGAGGAGCGCCTTAGGAGCTTCTTTTCAAGGATACCGGAAAACACATTCCTCTGGCTGGTCTTCGATGATAAGGACATAAACCACGAGCTCAGGGAAATAATAATCGACAGCGTCCCCAAGGACACGATAAAGCTCGCATACGTTCTGACACCCCGGAAAGAACTCGTCGTCGGGAAGAGACCTCCTTGGGCCGACGACTTTGAGACTGTGTTCTATGATTCCCTCTGGGACTTTTTCGCGGACGAGAGCGTCTCCCTGTCAACGGCGTTTCAGGAGGCATCGAAAAACATCGCCGCCATGTTTTCCAGGCTCTACTACTACCTTGAGACCCAGATGCTCGTCAACATAGACTACGCCGACCTGTTCAACATAATCCGCGGCGGCAACGTCGGAATCCTCCGCCTCCTAAGGGAGGTTGACTTTGGATGGCACTGGGGCATCTGGGATAGGGGGCTTATAGGCATACTCGTCGGGAAGGAGTTCCCCCTCAGGGACGCCCACGGGATACTGGCCAACTTCCAGGAAATACTGGCGGAGAAGGACGTTATCTGGGGAGTCGTGATGGACGAGAACCTCACCAGGGAGGTCGAAATACTGGCGCTCCTGGTCAAGAGGTGGTAAAATGAAGGCGGTTCTCTTCGATATAGACGGGACGATACTAACGGAAATGCCGCTTATTCAACTCTTCCTTCCGCAGGTTTATGACAAACTTTCCAAAAAGTTTGGGATCAGCAGGGACGAGGCTAGGGCACAGTTTCTGAGCGAAATCTTTGGGAGGAAGGACACCTACGACTGGCACGACTGGAACTTTTTCTTTAAACTCTTTGACCTCGATCTAAGGTATGAGGAACTGTTGAGGGCATATCCCCACAGGCTCCATGTTTACCCCGACACCCTGCCGACCCTAAAATGGCTTAGGGAGGCCGGATACAAGCTAGGTATCGTAACGAGCGGCCCTGAATACCAGCGGCTGAAGCTCAGGCTGGTTGGACTGCTGGACTACTTTGACGTTGTCGTTACCAGGGACGACGTTAACGCCATAAAGCCCGAGCCCAGGATATTCCTCTACGCCGTTGAGAGCCTCGGCGTCGAGCCCTCCGAGGCAGTTATGGTGGGGGATTCCCTCAGCCAAGATGTTTACGGCGCCAAAAACGTCGGGATGACCGCCGTGTGGATAAACCGAGAGGGTGAAAAGGGATACAACATGGCAGATTACGAGATTAGAACCCTTCATGAGCTGAGAAAGATACTGGGGGGTTGGGAATGAGGGAAATATTCGACATGGAGGGCGTATTTGTTAGATATAGGGAGGAAAAGGTTGAGCTTGAAAACGGCCATGAGCTGACCCACAGGGGCGAAGAGCCAACGGAACTGTGGTGGAAGCTCAAGGAGGCAATAAAAGGCAAACGGGTTAGAATAGTTGTCTACGAGGTTGAATGAGCATGATAGCCCATGTGATTAACACCGACGTTGGCAACAGGGGAGTTCTCCGGATGTACCTCGACTACCGCAGGGAGAACCCCAATTTTTTACATAATTCTGCAAGAATGTTTTTGGACAATTATGAGCGCGTTCTTCTGATAACCGGCTTCCCTATACCCCCTATGATGAGGGCGGAAACCGACGGTCCGCCGGGGACGATTGCCATAGCGAAGGCTGTGGAAACCCTTGGGGGGCGGGCGGAAATACTCACGTATCCTGAGGTGAAAGAAGCTTTGGAACCGTTCCGCCTCAGCTTTACAGACGAGCCGGAGATAGGGAACTACTCCCTCATTATGGCGGTGGAGACTCCAGGGAGGGCCAGGGACGGAAAATACTACTCTATGAGCGGCCTTGAGATAACCAGGGAGACCTTTGACTGGGCAGTCCTGAAGGCGAAGGAGCTTGGAGTGCCCACGATAGGAATAGGCGACGGTGGAAACGAGGCAGGAATGGGAAAAATCATTGACATGGTCTCCAAACACGTTCCCCATGGAGAGAGGATAGCGAGCGTCGTTGAAACTGACGAGCTCATCCTATCAGCCGTCTCCAACTGGGGGGCCTATGGCCTCGTCGCCCAGGCGTCCATAGAACTCGGCCGGAAACTCCTTCCCGACTGGGACGAGAGGACGATAGTTCGGATTATCTCAAAGCTCGGGCTCATAGATGGCGTCTCAAAAGCCCAAACGCCAACGGTCGATGGAATAAGCCTCGACGTCCACGAGGGAATCGTTGAACTTTTAAACGCCCTGGTGTATGAAGCGCTAAGGTGATAGAATGAGGCCCGGTGAGTTCATAACCGATGGAAATAGTCTCAGGCTGATAGAGAGAACCCGTGAGTATGCCAAGCACTTCTTCGAGAGGGAAGGCACCCACGGCTTCAGCCACGTCGAGAGGGTGTTCAACCTCTGCATGCACATTGGGAAGGAGGAAGGTGCAGACCTTGAAGTCCTTGCCCTAGCGGCGCTCCTCCATGACGTTGCCAGACCCCTGGAGAGTGCCGGGAGGGTCAAAGACCATGCCATTGAGGGGGCGAGGATAGCGAGGCAGTACCTCAGGAGTCTCGGCTATAATAATGATAAAATCGAGGCAGTTGCTCATGCTATAGAGGCCCACCGCTTTTCCCGTGGTCCCGAGCCGAGAACCCTGGAGGCCAAGATCCTCAGCGACGCCGACAAGCTTGACGCCATAGGTGCGATAGGCGTTGCGAGGGTTTTCATGTATTCGGGCGAACACGGCAGGGACATTGAGGCTTCCCTGAGGCACTTCGAGGAAAAGATACTGAAGCTCAAAGACCTGATGTACACCGAAACCGCCAGAAGGATCGCCGAGGAAAGACACGCCTTTACCGTCCAATTCATCGAGCGCATAAGGCGTGAAATAGAGGGCGAAATCTGAACTTCCTCCCCGTCCTTTCCCTATAATAAGGTTTTTAAATGACTTTCAGAATTAAGGGTTAGCCCTTTAAGTTCATTCTTCAGGCAAGGGAGGTGAGGAGATGAAGGCGCCAATCTGTGAGGTGTGTTTGAAGACCGACGACATTCTGTGTCCGGCCGACGAGAAAAAACTCCAAGAGGGGATTATATCCGAGCTGGATGTTAAGGTCGCGAGACTTCTGTACCAGCTTATCGGTGACGCTGATGTGGAGTTTAAGAGGGCCGTCGAGGCCGGTGACCTGATAGTCATTATGGTCGGACAAGGCGACGTTCCGATAACAATCGGGAAGGGCGGTAAGAACATAAAGGCCCTCATGAGGGAGCTTGGAAAGAGGATACGTGTCATTGAGGCTGTTGAGGTCAAGGGGACCGACGATGTCAAGAAGCTCGCCACCGACCTCCTCTACCCTGCCGGAGTCTTTGGGGTCAACATCGTCTACAAGCCCGGCGGTGGGACTTACTACAAGGTTCTCGTGCTCAGCAGGGACAGAAGGAAGCTCCCGGAGAAGGGAGATGTGCTTGAGAGCATACTTTCCCAGATAGCAGGGGAAGAGGTCAGGATAAACTTTATTTAAACTTCCTTTTCTTTCTCACCGTTATTAACCGGAGGTAGATGGTATGTACCGGACACACTACTCAAGCCAGATTACTGAAGAGCTGAACGGCCAGAAGGTTAAGGTCGCCGGATGGGTCTGGGAGATCAAGGACCTGGGTGGGATAAAGTTCCTCTGGATACGGGACAGGGAGGGCATAGTTCAGGTCACCGCTCCCAAGAAGAAGGTCGATCCCGAGCTGTTCAAGCTAATACCCAAGCTGAACGCTGAGGACGTTATAGCCGTTGAAGGAATCGTGAACTTTACTCCGAAGGCGAAGCTGGGCTTCGAAATCCTTCCGGAGAGGCTTGAAGTGCTCAGTAGGGCAGAGAGCCCGCTCCCGCTCGACCCGACCGGAAAGGTCAAGGCGGAGCTCGACACGAGGCTCGACAACAGGTTCATAGACGTCAGAAGGCCTGAAGTAATGGCGATTTTCAAGATACGCTCCAGCGTCTTTAAGGCTGTCAGGGATTTCTTCCACAGCGAGGGCTTCGTTGAAGTTCACACCCCGAAGATAATCGCAACCGCCACCGAGGGTGGAACCGAACTCTTCCCGATGAAATACTTTGAGAAAGATGCTTTCCTCGCCCAGAGCCCGCAGCTCTACAAGCAGATAATGATGGCCACGGGCCTGGACAGGGTCTACGAGATAGCGCCGATATTCCGCGCCGAGGAGCACAACACCACCAGGCACCTCAACGAGGCATGGAGCATAGATGCGGAGATGGCGTTCATAGAAAACGAGGAGGAGGTAATGGGCCTCCTTGAAAGGCTCGTCGCCCATGCCATCGAATACGTCCGCGAGCACAACGCGAAGGAGCTTGAGGTCCTTGGATTTGAACTTGAGGAGCCGAGGCTACCCTTCCCGCGCGTTACCTATGACAGGGCCCTTGAGATACTCGCCGACCTCGGCAAAACTATAGAGTGGGGCGAGGACATAGACACCGAGGGGGAGAAGCTCCTCGGAAAGTACATGCTCGAAAACGAAAACGCGCCCCTCTATTTCATATACCAGTATCCCAGTGAGGCAAAGCCGTTCTATATAATGAAATATGATAACAAGCCGGAGATCAGCCGCTCCTTCGACCTTGAATACAGGGGAATAGAGATAACCTCCGGCGGCCAGAGGGAACACAGGGTTGACGTCCTCATCGAGCAGATCAGGGAGAAGGGACTCAATCCAGAGAGCTTTGAGTTCTACCTCAAGGCCTTCCGCTACGGAATGCCTCCGCACGGCGGCTTCGGTCTCGGTGCGGAGAGGCTGATAAAACAGATGCTCGACATCAACAACATCAGGGAAGTCATCCTGTTCCCAAGGGACAGGAGAAGACTAACACCGTAACATCTTTATATCACCTTTTCCTTTTGGTGATTAGTTAACTACTCTTTGGAGGCTGGAGATATGAAAAAGGTAGCCGCTTTAATCCTGCTGGGCCTGATGATTTTCTCCCTGACACCCATGGTGCACCTAGTAAAATCCGCAAGTGTGCCAGAATCCGCCAGCATATCCGGTGTTTCCCTCGGTCTTGGCGATAAGGCAGTTCTGGGCCCCTTCGAGGTTCAGTTTGCCGACGTTAACCCCAACTGGAGCAAGATTTATCTCCAGGTCGACGGTCCCCAGGGACCTCTGAGGTACGTCGTCAGTCAGGACGGATACCTCCTCTACCCGTCGAGCGCGAACGTTTACCTCAATGTGAGCCTGGTGTGGATTAGGTATGATACCAAGTCCATACTTCTGGAGCTTAAGTCTCCGCTCCAGAAAGTTCTTTCAGGCAAAAACCTGGTAGTCGGGGATGAAATCACTCTGCCCGAAGGATTCCCGCAGATAAAAATAAAGCTGACCGCGGTTTCCGGTGACACGGCATCCTTTAAGGTTACCATGCCTTACGGGGACGTGTACACGCTCACCATAGACAAGGGCTCGGCCGGGAGCGTGAGGTACAAGCTCGATTCAACGCATTCCTATGCAAACTACCTCTCCATAGAGGTCACGAACACCGTTAACAACGGGGCAACGATAAACGTCTACGTTCCAAAAATCGCGTCCACGAACTTCCAGATCGTCAAGAAGGGCGGTGAGGTCAACCCTCCGGAGCAGGTTGAGACGGTTCTCCTCTACAACGACCTCCTCTACGTTAACGAGAAGCTCCCCGTGACCGTTGATAACACCACCTACTACGTCAAGCTCGTTTCCACTATTCCCGACGTTGTTAAGGTTGAGGTTCTCAGGGGAAGCAACAGCCTCGGTACGATGCTCCTTGAAGTGGGTGACGAGCCGAAGAACGTTCCCAACGCGCCTCTCAAACTCTCGGTCCAGAACGTCGAGCCGGACTACAAGAGGGCCATCATCAGGGTTTACGGCCCTGCCGGTGCACAGGTGACCCCGATTCTCAGACAGGCCAACGTTATCGCCAAAATCGATGCCATTCCAAAGGCGATGCTCCTTGGAGACAACCTCGTGGTCACGATAAACGTCCAGAACCTCGGAAGGGGTGACGCCTACGACGTGAGCGTTGCCGCGCCGATACCCAACGACTTTGAGCTCGTGAGCATGACCAAGACCTGGACCCTCAAGACATTCCCGGCCTTCACCAGCATGCCAGCGCTCATCTACGTTCTCAAGCCAACCAAGGTCGGCGAGTTCGAGATTGGAAAGGCCATCGTTACCTTCTACGATGACAAGAGCCTTGAGACAGGGAAGAAGAGGACGATATACTCCCCGATTCTCGGCGGCATCAAGGTTTACAACATACCGGCCATAGACGTCACTGCCCAGGCTTACAACGGCACCTGGGGCAACTATGTGGGCGCAAAGGTCGGCGATACCGTCAAGGTCAAGTTCACTCTCTCCGCCGGCGATGGGAACCCCGACTACGAGTTTGTAACGAACGCCACGCTTCTCCTCGACCTCCCGGCCAGCCTCGATGGGCCCTCTTCGGTCAAGATAGGAACCATCAAGGCCGGGGAAACCAAGACGGTTCAGATAGACCTGACCGTGCTCAGGGAGAACCTAACCAACATAAGGGCGACGCTCGTCTACCTCGATCCGCTCGGAAACGAGCACAGGCTTGAGCTCGGCAACCTCGTCACGATCAACAGCATCCCGCCTAGGGTCGTCGTCGAGAAGGTCAAGGTCTGGCCGACCGCGGAGGAGCTTCCGGGCTACATCAACCAGACGCTCGCCAAGATGAGCGACCCCACTCCCCTTGCGGAGGAGCTCAAAGGTATAGCGGAGGCATACAGCCCAACCGGCAACCCGTGGAAGCCGCTTGCGATACTCTTCATCATAGTGGCCTTTGTGCTCGCTGGAGTCGCCTACAAGTACTGGGACGAGTCCGAGAAGCTCAGGGAGAAGCTGGAGAGGAAGAAGAGCAGGCGCCCAGGAGGACTTCCCAAAAAGGCCGAAGAAGAGGAAAAGGAAAGCACGGAGATAGTCGAACTCTGACCTTTCTTTTCCTTAAATTTATAAGCCCCTTTTCTCACTACCTTCGGGATGGGAGATGTTCAGGTACAAGCAGGTCATAGTCTCGCGGAAGGATCTCAAGCTCAGCAAGGGCAAGTTCGCTGTCCAGGTGGCCCACGGGGCCGTTACCGCCGCCCTCAAGGCCCAGAAGGAGAAGCCCGAGTGGTTCAAGGCCTGGTTCCATGAGGGACAGAAGAAGGTCGTTGTCAAGGCCGAAAACGAGAGAGAACTCTTCGAGCTGAAGGCTCAGGCAGAGAAGCTCGGCATCCCCACGGCGCTCATCAGGGACGCTGGCTTAACCGAGATTCCGCCGGGGACGATAACGGTTCTGGCGATCGGTCCGGCCCCGGAAGAGCTCGTTGACAAAGTTACCGGCCATCTGAAGCTGGTGTGAGCCATGGACTACCGCGAGTTCTTCTCCCAGTTCAGGTATCTGAGCGAGAGGCCCGGCATTGGCGGGAGGATCAAAGCTCAACCTGAGGACTTCGTCGTCATCGAAGACCCCTTGCTCCAGATATTCGAGGGCAGGAAGCATGCCATCTTTCTTCTCAAAAAGAGGAACTGGGACACGATGAGCGCGGTGAAGGAGATAGCAAAGCGTGCCGGGATTAACTACAGGGACATCGGCTTTGCCGGAACGAAGGACAGGCACGCAGTGACGTATCAATACATAAGCGTGCCGGCCGGAGCGAGGAACGCCGTTGAGAGCGTTCGGATCAGAGACATCGAGCTGAGGTTCGTTTCCTACGGCCGCTTTATCAAACTCGGCCACCTCCGTGGAAACAGATTCAGAATAATCGTCCGCGACGTTGATGAAAAAGCCTTTGAGAGGGCCAAAGAGATAGTGAGAGAACTGAAGAAAAAGGGCGGCTTTCCCAACTACTTTGGCTACCAGCGTTTCGGGGAAAGACGCGTCACTAACCACCTGATCGGAAAGCTCCTCCTCCAGGGAGACTTCGAGGGTGCCGCGAGGCTCTTCCTCGGAGCGCACGAAGGTGGTATGGAGGGCGACGAAGCCAGGAGGCACTTCTGGGAGACTGGCGACGTCGAGAAAGCTCTGGAGGAATTTCCAAACTTCCTGCGCTATGAGAGGGCCATGCTCCACCGCTACAAAGAGACCGGGAGCTGGAAGAGGGCTTTTCTAGGCCTCCCACTTCCCATAATGCGCATCTTCATCCACGCCTACCAGAGCTACCTCTTCAACCTATATCTCTCCCGGAGGATTGAGAGATGCATCCCCCTGAACGAGGCCCTCGTCGGCGATATCGTCGTCCAGGTGAAGGGAGGAATCCCCTACCGCGACAGAACGTACCGCGTCACCGGGACTAATATCGGCTTTGTAAACGAGAAGATACGGCGCGGCGAGGCCGCGGTCAGTGGGCCCCTCTTTGGCTTCGCAATGAGGAGGGCCAGTGGTGCTCCCGGAAGGCTGGAGGAGGAAATCCTTGAAGCTGAGGGGATATCCCTCGAAGTCTTCAGAAAGCTTCCGAAACCGATGGCTGAGCCCGGCGGAAGGAGAGAGCTTTTGATTAGGCCCCTCGGGATGACCTACGGCTACATCTCGGAAAGGGGCATGTGCTTTAGGTTCTTCCTTCCGAAAGGTGTTTATGCGACCAGCGTGCTCAGGGAGATAATGAAGGACCACTGATTGCCATGTATATGTTAAAAAAGCTTTTTATTCGCCTGTGCTCTACCTTTTTGCTGGCACTCCAGTGGTGAGGAATTATGAGGATAAAGGCGATTTCCCTTGACATAGATGGTACCATCACTTACCCGGACAGGCGACTCCATGAAGATGCCCTGAGGGCGATAAGGCTCGCCGAGAGCCTGGGCGTTCCCGTCATGCTTGTCACGGGCAACTCCGTTCCCTTTGCAGAGGCGATGGCGATAATGATAGGCACCAGCGGGCCGGTTGTAGCTGAGGACGGTGGGGCCCTGTCCATAAAGGACGGACGGCTGAGGAAGAGGGTTTACCTGACGAAGATGGACGAGGAGTGGATTCTCTGGAGCGAGGTGAAGAGACGCTATCCCGAGGCAGTCATGAGTTTTTCGATGCCGGAACGAAAGGCCGGCCTCGTAATTCTGCGAACCATCCCCGTCGAGGCAGTGAGGGACATAATAGAGGAGCTCGGTCTTAACCTCGTTGCCGTTGATTCCGGCTTCGCGATACACGTCAAGAAGCCCTGGATAAACAAGGGTACCGGGCTTGAAAAGGCCTGCGAGGTGCTCGGGATAGAGCCAGGGGAGGTTGCCCACATAGGTGACGGCGAGAACGACCTCGACGCGTTCCATGTAGTCGGCTACCGCGTCGCCGTTGGCCAGGCGCCGGAGAGCCTGAAAAAAGAAGCAGACTACGTGACGAAAAAGACCTACGGGGCCGGCGGAGCCGAGGGAATCCTTCACGTGCTGAGGAAGTCCGGTTACCTGGGTGAGAGTGATGCGGATCCGCTTGGCGACCCTTGATGACGTTGGGGGAATAGTTGCACTCCACACTGCCAACGAGAGGCCCAACGGCAGCCTCTACGAACGCTACACCAAGGGCGGCCCCTGGATGAGCGTTGAGACCTGCGCGATCCATCTGAACAACCTCCTCCTTGATAATCAACTCGTGGCCGTTGCCGAGCTTAGCGGAAAAATCGTTGGTGAAGTTGAGGTTCTGTTCTCTGAGGAGCCCGTTGGTGGGGGGCTCAGGGAGATAGGGCACGTGGACGTTATCGAGGTTCACCCGGACTACAGGGGCAGGGGGATTGGAAGGCTCCTGATGGAGTTCGTTGAGGAAGTTGCTAAGGAGCGGAAGGTAGAGATGCTGACGGTTCAGCCCGATGAGGATGCGGAGGGGTTCTACAGAAAGCTCGGCTTTGATGCTGAGCTTTTCACCGGAACGACCGTATGGGTTCCGGCGAGGGGCGGAGGAACCGTGGAGCCTTCGGCGTTCGACTGGGTGGACGTTAAAAACCTCGACCTGGTTGTCGGCCGATTCCAGAGCTCCTACAGCATGTTCTTCTCGGCCTTCAAGGACAACATCGCTGGAATCCACTACACCGTCGAATCCGGAAGGAGTGGCGGCTCGTACTATGTCCTAAAGAGTCTTCCCGGGAGGGAGGGCGTTGCACTCCTCCTCTGGGGCAGGGTTGAGGACTTGAAGGCTGTTCTCGGCAGGGCAAGGGTTCTCGGGTTTGAGAGGGTTCTGACACTCCTGCCGGGCGACGTTGAGAGTTTTGGCGCTGAAAGGGTGGGAAAAATTAAGATCCTCGCGAAGGAGCTCACCTGAGGAACTCCATGGCAAGGGCGACTTCCATCGCCGTGCCGAGGTGGAGAACCTCTTCATCAACGTCGAACCTGGGGTGGTGGTGCGGGTAGATTATCCCCTTTTCTTCGTTGTAGATTCCGAGAGTCAGGAACGCTCCGGGAACCTTCTGGAGATAGAAGGCGAAGTCTTCGGCGCCCATGGTCGGCTCGACATCGCCATGCCTCAGCCCGTACTTTTCGGCCACGTTTCTGGCAAAAGCCGCCATACCCTTATCGTTAACGGTCGGTGGGACGAGCTCCTCTATCGACAGTTCGTAGGAAGCCCCGTGTGCCCTGGTGACGCCTTCGAATATCTCCCTCATACGCCTCTGAATCAGCTCACCTATCTCGTGCTTGAAGAATCTTATCGTTCCCTTCATCTGGACTTTCTCGGGAATCACGTTGAAGGCCGTCCCCGCCTGTACAGCGGTGACGCTTACAACGCCAGTCTCAATCGGAGGGACGTTTCTGCTCGCTATGGTCTGGAGTGCTAGTATTGCTTCCGCCGCTATGGGAATTGGATCGACGGTCTGGTGTGGAGATGCCCCGTGACCGCCCTTACCGATTATCCGTGCCTTGAATATGCCCGCACCGGCCATGAACGGGCCTTCCCTTATCCCTATCACCCCGCTCGGCATGTCGATCCACACGTGGAGGCCGAACACCGCATCCACTCCTTCAAGTGCCCCATCCTCGATCATCTTCACCGCTCCGTTGCCACCCTCCTCGGCCGGCTGAAAGATGAGCCTCACCCTGCCGTTGAGCTCATCGACGTGCTCCGAGATTATCTTTGCAGCTCCGAGGAGCATGGCCGTGTGGGCATCGTGTCCGCAGGCGTGCATTTTTCCGGGAACGCGGGACTTGTATGGGACGTCGTTCTCCTCCTGGACGGGCAAGGCGTCCATGTCAGCTCTTAGGGCTATCGTCTTCTTACCCCCTCCGATGTCCGCTATTATCCCGGTTCCGACGCGCTTGATTCTGTATCCCCATTCGCGGAGGTGCTCCTCCACGATTCCCGAGGTTCTCTCCTCCTCGTACTTGAGCTCCGGGTGCATGTGGAAGTCCCTTCTCCAAGCTATTATCTCCTCCCTAATCTCCAGGGCTTCTTCGAGCGGGTTCATGGTCTCACCTGGACTGAAAATCGTAAAACCCCCATATTAACTTTTCGATGCTTATCTTAATGGACTTCACGACTTCTAAAAACGTTGCCTCTTTCGGCAGGTGCTGAAGCCTTCACTAAAAACCGTACACTCAAAAAGGTGAACTCTCTCAAAGAATCTCCTTAAGAGGAATCGCTAGCCTTTGATGAAACTTTCGCTCGGCAAACAAGCTTTTGGAAAAAGCTTGACCAAAAGAGCCCCCTTGTCGTTTAAAATGGATAAAATCAGACATGCACTCTTTAAAAATTACACTTAAAGTGTTGGTTTAACGCTAAAAACCAGTCCTTTAAAAGGTTTTACTTTTATTCTGGCGTTCTTCGAACGCCTTGTGGAAAGTGAAACCCTGTAAGCTTGCAGTTGAACGGCAAACCACCTGAAAAACAAGCATTTTCAAAATCGCATACAATCTTTCCGCCAGCGCTTGCGAAGGAAGCTTTTGGGAAAAGCTTCACCAAAAGTTCGTAGCTCTTCGTAGAATGCCCAGATGAAGGGATTTTTACCACCAAGTGTTCATTCTCCAGTGAGAACACGTTGAGAATAAACCCCAAAAAGGGGTTTTACTCTTCTCGTGATGTCCTTTGGGCGTCGATTTAAAGTTAAACCTCCACCAGAGGAGCAACTTGAAAAGTTCTCACACTTAAAATTGTCATTCTACCAGAAAATCCCCAGAATTTTTGACCATTGAAAAGGAGCTACAAACTTTGATGAAACTTTTCGCCAGAAAAGAGTTTCTTATGGTGGGCCCGCGGGGATTCGAACCCCGGACCTCCACCTTGTCAGGGTGGCGTCATAACCAGTCTAGACCACGGGCCCAACCCAGGGATGGTGGACCGGCCGGGATTTGAACCCGGGGCCTCCGCCTTGCCAAGGCGGCGCTCATACCAGGCTGAGCTACCGGCCCACACCCAACAGCTCCGCACGGCCCTAAAACCCGGCTCTCATCTCTCTCCGGGCCCTACCCGTGCGGGCATTTACCTATCATTGAGTGGGCTTTATAAACTTTACGCTTTGCTCCTTTGCCTTTATGTTCCCTTCTGAGCGTTTTGAAGGTAGGAGCGCCCAACTGACGGTGGATCTTGTGAACGTTGGTCAACTGGAGCTTATCGAATCATAGGATAAGGTTTATAAGACTCTCCCCTAACCAACCGTGAGGCGAGACCGGTGGAGCGGGAGATAACCGAGGAAAAGCTTCAGAAGTACTTTAAAATCACCGCTGAAGCGCTGGAGACCCTTGAAATAGCGGTTCATGAGAAGAGTCTTTTAAGAAGCGTTGCGGAGGACTTCCTCACCATGGCGAAGAGCTATTTTGAGGACGCCAGATACTACTACCAGAAAGGCGACTATGTGACGGCTTTTGCCGCGCTCAACTATGCCCACGGTTTTATAGATGCGGGTGTAAGGCTGGGAGTCTTTAAGGGAGAGGACGACAGGCTGTTTGCCTTTGGCTGAGGTGGGAGCTATGGGAGACTATGTTGTTGTTTTGGAGGCACCCATTATAGTGAGGGACGTCGAGACAAGCGAGGACGCAATAAACGTTGCCGTGAGCAAGGTCGCAAAGGCGCTCAATAAGGAGAAGCTCGACTTCGTGAGGGTTGAAATAGGTTACTCCCAGTGTCCGGTTTGCGGTGCCCACTTTGAGAGCGCCTTTGTGATAGGCTCGGTGGGCCTGGTTGGAATGTATCTCACGATCAAGGTTTACAACGCTCAAACCATCGAGCACGCTGAGAGAATAGCCAAGGCCGTCATTGGAAAGGCCCTCAAGAAGGTTCCGCTCAAGGTCTACGAGATAAGGGAGCTTACGGAGGAGGAAGAGGGCGACGGGGTCGAATTAGACTGACGGCCTTTTTTCTTGATTTTCCTTTAGTGGGGTGTCGAGATAGACCCAGAGTGCACCGAGACTACCGAGTAGGTATCTCAGTCCCCCCACCATAAGCATGAGGAGCAGTGTCCCAATGCCGAAATAGGTGCCGTATCCCAAGACAGTCAGGGTCTCAAGAACCGCGAGCCCGAGTCCCAGAGTGAAATATCCTCCCGGATTGCCCTTTACTACACCCCATATCTCCCCAACGGGGCCTATTTTCTTTGTGAAGTAATATGCCGGGACTACAAGTGCAAAGGCGGGGGAAGCAATAAGACCGGCTACGAAACCTCCAAAGGGCCCCAAAACTGCTATTGGTATGGCCAGAAGCATCAACACCAAAATCATTACAATAAAAACCAGTATCTCCGAAGCTACAAGCGCCGGAATTGAACGGAGCCCGGATAGTATCGATTCGAGGGGTCTCTTTTCGTTTCCTTCCGACAATCCAACGGCAAGATCCACCATTGCGTAACTGAACCCCAGGAGCGTAAGGAAGGCGAATATCACGAAGAGCACGAAAGCGCGCAGTTCCCGCTGGAGATTCCTCTTCGCCTTCAGATACTCGTAATAGGTGTCCTGATAAACGGTCAGCCCATCCACCGTTGCCGTTCGCTCATCGGGCCGGTAGTACTCGTCGTTGCATTCCATTCCATGGGAGCCAAAGAAGTCTGGGTTGACATCAAAGACGTTGTGGCAGACTATGGCTTCGTTTTCCCTGAGCATTCGCTCCCTGATCTGTTTGAGCCTCGAATAGTCCTGAAGGAATCCGTTTATGAGGGGGAATGGGAGAACGTAAGTAACTAGGAGCGCCGTGAGGAGCAGGGCCAGAAATTTCCTATTTTTAAGGGTGGTTGCCATATTCAATTTCACAGTTTTCATGGTTACATCGTTAAATAGTATAAATGCAGAGTCTTTTAAATTTTTCTCTCGGCATACCAACAAAGCTTTTAAGCACTCATCAATCAACCAACGACATAACCGGTGGAGGTTTTGCCATGACAAAGTTCATATTCGTCACGGGTGGTGTTGTCAGCGGTCTCGGGAAGGGTATAACCAGCGCATCCCTCGGAATGCTCATGAAGGCTCGCGGTTTCAGAACAACCAACATTAAGATAGACCCTTACCTCAACTACGACGCCGGAACCATGAACCCCTACCAGCACGGAGAGGTCTTCGTTCTCGACGACGGAGGCGAGGTTGACCTCGACCTCGGCAACTACGAGCGCTTTCTCGATACGAACCTCACCTTTGACCACAACATAACCACTGGGAAGGTCTATTCTGCGGTCATAGAGAAGGAGCGCAGGGGCGACTATCTCGGGGCAACCGTTCAGGTTATCCCCCACATCACCAACGAGATAAAGGAGCGCATAAGGGCCATAGCGAGGGAATACGACGTCGTTGTGGTGGAGATAGGCGGGACCGTTGGTGACATAGAGAGCATGCCATTCCTTGAGGCAGCCCGCCAGATGCAGCTTGAGGAGGGCAGAGATAACGTCGCCTTCGTCCACGTCACCTACGTGCCGAAACTTAAGGTCGTCGGCGAGCAGAAGACCAAACCTACCCAGCACAGCGTCAAGGAACTGAGAAGCCTTGGAATCCAGCCCGATGCCATAGTGGCCCGCTCGGAGGATCCGCTCGAGGAAGGCGCGAGAAGGAAGATAAGCCTCTTCACCAACGTCCCGCCGGAGGCCGTCATAAGCGCCTACGATGTTGAGGACACATACGAGGTTCCGCTTATGCTTGAGAAGGAAGGCCTGGCCAGGTACATCACCAAGAGGCTCGGCCTTCCCGAGAAGGAGCCTGAACTCGATGCATGGCGTGAGATGGTCGAGAGGTACAAGTCTCTGGAGGATACCGTTGAGATTGCTGTGGTCGGCAAGTACGTCAAGCTCGCCGATTCGTATCTCAGCATAAAGGAAGCGTTAAAGCATTCCAGCGTTGCCAACGGCGTGAAGGTCAAAATACGCTGGATCGAGGCGGAAGACCTTGAGAAGAATGGGACAAAGCTCCTTGAAGGTATTGACGGAATAATAGTCCCCGGCGGCTTCGGCGCGAGGGGAACAGAGGGCAAGATGATGGCCGCCCGCTACGCGAGGGAAAACGACATACCTTTCCTCGGGATATGCTTCGGCTTCCAGCTCACGGTTGTTGAGTTTGCCCGCAACGTTCTGGGACTGAAGGGTGCGCACTCCACCGAAATTGACCCCCAGGCGCCCCATCCCGTCGTTGATCTGATGCCGGAGCAGAGGGGCCTCGACAAGCTCGGCGGGACGATGAGGCTCGGTGCCTATCCGGTCAAGATAAAACCGGGAACCCTTGCGAGGGAGCTCTATGGGAAGGACCTTATCTACGAGCGCCACAGGCACCGCTGGGAGGTCAACCCGGAGTACATAGAGAAGTTTGAGGAGGCCGGGCTGGTATTCAGTGGCATAGCCGGTGACGACGAGCGGAGGATGGAGATACTTGAACTTCCGGAGAAGAGCTACTTCATCGCTACGCAGTTCCACCCGGAGTTCAAGTCAAGGCCTATGAACCCGGCACCGGTCTTCAGAGGGCTCGTAAAGGCAGCAAAAGAAAAGAAAGGCCTTTAAACCTCGATTCCAAGCTCAAGCAACTCCTTGTCAACTTTTTTCAGTTCTTCCATCTTCTGTATTTCCCTGTAAAACGCCACCCCGGCAGTCCATATGAAGAGGTACAGCAGGGCGTCGAAGGGTGCCTGAAGGAACGCCGAGACGTAGGGGGCCATGTTCTCCGGAAGCACCATCCGCGTTACGAAGGCTATTGGACTTGCCACCATCATTATGGCGATAACTCCAATCCCAAGGAGCACTCCGAAACCTATGGTTGAGAGGACGTTCCTGAAGGCCGCTCCAAAGGCCTCAAAGGCCGCCCCAATGCTTCTCCTGTCCACGTAGAACGGGACTGCAAGGGAGGACAGGCCGAGGGCGAAAGCTATGGTCGCAAACATCAAAATGATGCCCAGTAACACCAAGACCGCTCCAGCGGGAAGGAAAAGGGCCCCGAGTACTATTGGAACGGCGGCAACGCCTATGAAAACCATCATTATAAGGCCGTAGATGAAGTTTATCAAGATAACCCCGGGGAAGTGCTTCAGGCCCTCCATCATAAGACTGCCGAGGGAGTATTCCTCACCGTTCAGATGCATGAATACCCCCTTCGTGATTCCGTATTCAAAAATCGCCCCGACGATTAGGGCGATTACGGAATAGAGGATAAGCCCCCCGAGGAGATCTATTAGCATGTCCACTTCGTTTCCACCTATTGGTGTTCCGTATTCCTCAATTATGACGTTTCCTTTCTGCATACTCGTTTGATTATACTCGTAGCCGATGTCACCGGGAATTAGGTACGCCCCCAAGGGGGCCATCATGAGGCTCATGAGTAATACAAGCAGGTATAGCCTCTTGTTCCTGATGACGAGTGAGAACGCGTTCGTGAAGGCCTCGATCGCTCCCATACCACCACCTGATGAAGTAATGGGGACAAGGATTTAAAAATTCTTCCAGAAAAGCTTATAAACGAACCCCCCAAAGTGGCGATAGGTTGAGTATTAAGCTCATGAGGTGAGATAAATGGCTATCTGGCAGGGAAGGTCACTCAAGAAGCCTTCAGGCGGAAGGATTATCCTCGCTAGGAAGAAGAGGAAGAGGGAACTCGGAAGGGAGCCGGCTTTCACCAAGGTTGCTGAGGAGAGGGAGAAGAGGAAGATAATCAGAACCTACGGTGGAAACCGGAAGGTCAGGCTTATCGAGGCCCTTTACGCCAACGTTTTCGAGAACGGCAAGGGCAAGAAGGTCAAAATCATCAGGGTTATTGAGAACCCCGCCAACAGGCAGTACGTCAGGAGAAACATAATCACCAGGGGTGCCATCATAGAGACCGAGGCCGGAAAGGCCATTGTCACCAGCAGGCCCGGCCAGGACGGCGTTGTCAACGCGGTTCTCATCAAGGAAGAGAGCGCCTGAATTCTTTTTCTTCAATTTGAGCTTTTCTCTCGAATCTGTCAGTGGTGGGTATTTTAACGTCCGACTTCTGGGATATGGAGCCGACGATTGGAGAGAAAAGGTCAGAGCTCAAGCTCTTCCCGGTACTTTCTAAGTTCCTTTTCCATGATCCTCTTCGCCTGCTCCTCAACCATTGGTTTGACCAGCTCTATGACGCGTCCCTTCAGCTCATCCAGACCTTCACCGTTCAGGGCCGAGATTCTGAGCGGTTCAAGACCTTTGGCCCTGACGAACTCCTCCACCTTCCTTATCTTTTCCTCGTCCGCTATGTCCACCTTGTTGAGGACGACTATGAACGGAAACTCGCCGAACTCACTGTATATTTCCTCAAACAGATGCATCTGCTCCTCTATTGGGTATCCGCAGTACTCGCTCGGGTCGAAGATGTAGACGATGACCCTTCCGAGGTGCTTGAGCGCTAAGATAGCCTGCCTCTCGACCTCGTTCCTCTCGCTCAGCGGCCTGTCGAGAAGGCCGGGTGTGTCTATGACCTGGTATTTCAGGTAGTGCTCCTCGAACTGGCCGACGTTTATGCCCTTTGTGGTGAAGGGATAGCTCGCTACTTCAGGCTTTGCGTTGGTTAGGGCCCTTAGCAGGGTGCTCTTGCCCACGTTGGGGTGGCCGGCGATGACAACGGTGGGAAGCTCAAGGTCAACGACCGGAAGGTCTTTCAGCACGTTTCTTGCCCGGTTAAGGTACTCAAGGTCGTCCGCTATGTCCCTGAGAACGTCCGCAACACGACCGTAGAAGCTCCTCCTGAGCCTGGCCATCTCGTCAGGGTCTCTGGAGTAGCGTATCTTCTCCACGTGCCTCTGCTCCAGGTTCCTTATCGTCTTTATCGCCCAGTTGACGTGGGCCAGCGAGCGGTGGAACTGGTCCCTGTCAACGAGCGTGTCAACCAGCTCCCTGTAGAACGCTGGCAGCTCCGAAACGCCCGGCGTTCTGTCCAGGAGCTTTCTGAGGTTGTCCCTTATCACGTTTGAGACCGTCCTTACCCTCAGCTCCTCCCTCTGCCTCGCCTTTGCCCTCGGGCCGCCTTTCGGAGTGAAGGCTGAGGCGGCCTTTTCGGCCCTTCTGAACGCCTTATCGATGAGCTCGTCAGCGGTAAGCACGGTCGGCATTTTTTCGAACGGGTTCTTCATCTCTCCCACCTCTCCTTTTCTCTCGCGGTGCTTAGCTTTTCGGCTGGGTATTTAAAGGTTCGCTAAAGCTCGATGGTCTTGCCTACGTGCAGCGGCTCCATCCTATCACCGAGCCTGCTCTTCAGGTATGCGTATGAATCGATGCCCGTGCAGTGGCCGGCGTAGAGCTTTTCGGCATCTGTCCCCTCGGCGACTTCATCGAGGACCTCCTTTTTGGCCCCCTTAAGGTGAAACCCCCCGATGAGGGCTTTAACCGGTTTCCCGCTGATGTCTTCCGCATGCCACGCTATGTTAAGAACTCCGGAGTGGCCGCAGCCCGTTATCACAGCCACACTCTCACCCAGGTCCACTATAAGGGCGACGTCGTCCGGAATCGAGTCCTTTTGCGGCTTCCCTCTTTCCTCGATGTAGCCCACCGTCCTGTCCCACGTGCGTCTGGGTATTTCTCCAGAACTCCAGAATCCCGGTGCGAACTCGAAAGGCTTTTCCTTGAGAACGAACTCCGCCCCGAGTTCCTCCAGCTCGTCCCTGCTGAAAGGTATGCCTATCTCCCTCCGCCTTGGCTTCATGGAGACTCTTCTTGTGAACACCCCGGGATGGGCGATGACCTTTATCGGCCGTTCCCTTTCCACAAGGAAGGCCTTCAGCCCGCCAGTGTGGTCGTAGTGCCCGTGGGTTATGAAGAGATAGTCGATTTCATTGGGATGGACTCCGAGCCTCATCATGTTGTTTATTAGAACGCTCCCATCGGCGCCGGTATCGACGAGAACTTTGACCCCTTCATGTTCGACGAGGGCGGAAAAGCCATGCGCACCAAGGAGACCCTTTTTGAACCCCGAATGGTTTTCATATATTACCGTGAGTTTCATCACACCCCCTCGAAAAGTTTATGTTCTTGGGAGTTAAAACCCTTGGTGTGGTTGCCATGGTTAACATCGGTGAATACATAGCTCCCCTGGTTTCGGGCGTTGTCGTGGCGCTCTCATCCTGGCTTCCCACCAGTCCGGAGGGTTATTCAATCATGGGGTTTCTGGAAGGTGTAACGCCGGCCTATGTGGACTACCTTGTTCCCGCGTATCTCGGCGTGACGTTTGCCGTGCTATTTTACTTTAAGGAGAAAATTGCGCTTGGGTCTCAGAGGGCCCTGCGCAGGAGTCTTGACTCGGACGTGAAATACCTTCTCTACGCTACCCTCTTCACACTCCTGATCGGTTATCCCCTGCTGGTTGGCCTGCGGGTGGTTATCGATCCCAAGGTTTCCGACTTCATCAACGCCCTCCTTGGATTTGCGATCTTTCTGTTCGCTCTCTTCATGGGCCGCTTCCGCCCTCTCCTGGGTGGGACTAAGGAGAAAATCAGCGAGGAAAAGGACGGGGCGACCCTTTTGGACTCCATAGTCTCCGGCCTGCTGCAGGGAGGGACGCTGATGGGCGGCTTTTCAAGGAGCGGGTTCGTGTTCTTCGGCCTAGTCGTTACAGGGGTTACTGCCAAGAAGGCCCTTGAACTGAGCTTTCTTATAGCCCCGGTCTATTTCATACTGAAGCTCGCCTTCGTGGGTGGATGGGATCCGGAGCTTCCTGTTCCACTGCTCTTTGCGGCTTTCCTATCGGCATTCGTGACAAGCATAGTCACGATGAAAGGCCTCCTTAAGGCCGTTGAAGTTTTCGGAGAAAGAGGTTTCATCGCTGTCTTTGGTCTGATACCTGTGTTCGTCTATTTAGTGGGGGTGATTCTGTGAAGGGGGTTATCCTCGCCGCGGGAAAGGGTGAAAGGCTTCGTCCTCTGACGGATGATAGGCCAAAGGTTATGCTCAAAGTCGCAAACAGACCGATAATTGAGTACGTGCTTGAGAATCTGGATCCCTTTGTGGATGAGTTCATAATAATCGTTCGCTATGAAAAGGAAAAGCTGATCGATGGCCTCGGGGACGAGTTCAATGGGAAGCCTATAACATATGTTGACCAGCTCCCCGGCGAAGGCACCGCCAAGGCCATAGAATCCGCCCGGGAGCAGATTGGCGATGAGGAGTTTATAGTCGCCAACGGCGATATATACTTCGAGATAGAGGGAGTGAAGGAGCTCGTTGGGGCGTTCAAAAGGGAAAAGGCAGACGCCACGCTTCTGGTGAAGGAGTTCGACGATCTGAGTCATTTCGGTAAGGTTGAGGTCAGGGAAAACCTCGTCTCCAGGGTGAGGGAGAAGCCGGGCAGTGTTTCCGGCTATGCAAACCTCGGCGTCTATATCTTCAAACCCGTCGTCTTTGAGTTCCTTCAAAAGACCCCCCTCAGCAAACGCGGGGAGTATGAGATAACCGACACAATAAACCTCATGATAGGGGACGGAAAACGGGTTGCCTACGCGGTTTATTCCGGCTACTGGAACGACGTTGGCAGGCCGTGGAATCTTCTGGAGCTCAACGAATATCTCCTGAAGAACAAGCTGAAGCACAGCATCAGGGGTATAGTTGAGGAAGGCGCCACGGTAGTTCCTCCTGTGGAGATAGGGGAAGGGACGGTTGTAAGGAGCGGGGCATACATAGTCGGGCCGGTGAAAATAGGAAGAAACTCCCGCATCGGGCCGAACTGCTTCATAAGGCCATACACAAGCATCGGCGACAACTGCCATATAGGCAACGCTGTGGAGGTCAAGAACTCGATAATAATGGACAACAGCAACGCTCCCCACCTAAACTATGTTGGAGACTCAATAATCGGCGAGAACACAAACCTCGGTGCCGGCACCATCACGGCAAACCTGAGACACGACAAGGGCACCATAAAGGTCGAGGTTAAAGGGAAACTTGAGGACTCCGGGAGGAGAAAGCTCGGAGCCATAATCGGCCACAACGTCAAGGTAGGTATAAACGTGAGCATATATCCCGGAAGGAAGATAGGAAGCAACTCGTTTGTTGGGCCTGGGGTGATAGTCGATAGAAACGTTCCCAGCGGGAGTCTCGTGGTTGTGAAACAGGAGAAGGCGGTGATGAAGAGATGAATCTGGAAGCCGCTGTTCCCTACGTTAATTTTTTCTCCCGGTGGGTTCTGTTCATCGCCGTTGCGTACAAGGCTTACCAGACCCGCGACAAGGGCTGGGTTCTTCTGAGCACGGCGTTCTTCATAAACGCTCTGGACGTTGAGAGCTATATATTCAGGCCCCTTGGGATCCATATGGCTCATGAGGCGTACAGGGTTGCCTCGCAGATACCGAACTTCTTTATAGCGACCCTTCTCCTCTGGGGGGCCATCCACCTCAAATACGCTACGAGCAAGCTCAAGCATGTCGTCTTAATCTCGGTGTTTCTGGCCGCTTCGTACGTATGGCTGTTCCTGCTGGCGGCCAACGTTTTCAATGACAACTTTGTGGTGGAAACGGTATTTCCAGCTTTTGCCTATAGCTTTGCCCTCATATACTTCAGCAGGATTTTGATTGAGAAGGAGATATCAACCCGCAGTATAGATTCGCTTTTCCCGTGGGGACTGATACTTCTGGGTCTCCTCAACTTTACATATCCGGTAGTTAGGAACGTTGAGTGGCTGGCCCCGAGCGCCTTTTTCCTTGGTGCTGTTTTCAGACTGGTTGCCGCGGTTGGCGCGTTTAAGTTCGTCTTCATACCGTTTCCCCCAGCAGAAACCCAACCTCCATCTTCCAAGACAACTCATCCGGGGGCTTTTGTATACCCCTCCAAAGAGAAGGTCTCAGAGAAGTTTGGAAATATCAAAGAACTCTCAAACCTGATTGTGATAACCAGGGAGGAGCTTGACAGTATCAGGGGGAAACTTCATCCGAGCGCTTTGGTGTTCTGGGTTACGAGGGTGATTGAGGGGGAGATACATAAGTTCCCCGAAATATACGCGATAAGTCCAACCAAAATCGATATACTGACCGACCTGATAGCCAAAGCTGTGGAAAGCGGCTACCGCGTTCTGTACATAGACGCCGTGGAGTACCTGATAATAGAAAACGGCTTTGAAAACACTCTGAAGTTCCTTCTAAATGTAAAGGATCACCTGCTGGTGGCGAACGGTACTATAATACTGGTGGTGGATCCAGAGGCTCTGGATCCCCTGCAGAGAAGAATTTTAGAAAGAGAATTTCCGGGGAAGTAATCCCCTCACTCCAGTCCCATCTTTTCCAGGAAGCGCTTGTAGTAGTGGGTGTCCTTCTCAAGCTCGGCCTTCTGAAGGAGCTGTCTCTCGATCGCCCTGAGGGCGTCATGGACGGCCTGTATTGCACCCCAGGTTTCACCCGTCGCTATGAACACTCCCCTATCGGTGACAACGCGCATCCTGGCCTGGTAGAGGTGAACTCCCCTGAAGCGCTCGTTGAAGCGCCTGATGTAGAGGTAGATTATGCCCTCCTGTCCGAGGAGGTCTTCGTATCCGTCAACGAAGCGCCTTACGTCCTCTATTATTCTTTCCCTGGTAAAGTCGCTGAGTACTGAGGCATCACCGCCCAGCTGGAGGTAGAAGCGAACCTCCTTCTCGACCATTCTTGAGATGGGCAACAACATATCCTTGACCGTGAGAACACCCTTGACCCTGTTGTTCTCGTCGACGATTATCAGGCCGTCAATGTCGTTCTCTATCATCGTGGCGATGGCCTCTCTGAGCTTGGCGTCAGGGGATATTGTTATGACCCCCCTTATCATGACGTCGCGCAGCTGCATGCTGAACGGGGGTATCTTCTCGCCCGCAACCTCGCCGTACTGGGCCCTGAAGCGGGGTTTGATGAACCTTATGATGAGGTCGTGGAGCGTAACGAGACCTTCAAGTTTGCCCTCCTCGTTGACTATCGGTATCCTTGATATCGCGTGGTCGCGCATCGTTGCGAGTGCCTTTGCTACGGTATCGTCGGGCCTGAGGGTTATGACGTCCTTGGTCATGACCTCTTCGACCTTCCTCTTTCCGAACTCACCCTCTGCTACCCTCTTGAGCAGTTCTATATCGCTTATAACTCCGATGATTTCAGCCTTGCTTTCCCCAACCGGGAGGGAGCGCAGGTCAACCTCAATCATGAGCTTGGCGGCCTTGCTAAGGTCCTCATCCGGCTTGATCACCGGGGCGGTCTTGTAGACATCTTTAACTTTGGCCTTGGTTGGGTCCCACTTGAGGTGGGAGCGTACTATAAGGTCCTGGGTCAGGACTCCTTTGTACAGGTTTCCGTCGAAGACCAGAATAAGGTCGGGGTCTTCCTTCTCAAAGATTCCGATCGCCTCAGAAAGCGGGGCGTCGATGTCTATTTTCTGGAACCTGTCGGTCATAACCTCCTGCACAAGAATACCGACCATTTCTGCCACCTCCTTTCACTTATTATTAGGGCGGCCGAGAATTTAAACCTTTGCAACCGGGAGATTTTTAGTTAATTTGGGTTAATAAATTTTTCGCGGAAAGATTTATAAAATTCCCGTGAGAACTCACCATCGCGCCGGGGTAGCCTAGCCTGGGAAGGCGCGGGACTCGAGATCCCGTGGGCGTCCGCCCACCAGGGTTCAAATCCCTGCCCCGGCGCCAACTGCCGAGCCCGAGAGGGTTCTAACCTCCTTCATATTCTTGAACCTCACTCAAAAGCATGGACTTGAGATCCCGGAGCCTGTTTTCAGCAAATCTACAAAAGAAGAAAGGGGTTCAGGTCGTTATGTACGCCCCATCCTTTTCCACTATAACCGTGTGCTCGAACTGGCTCACCAGGCCGCCGCGGACTTCCCTGAGTATCTGATAGCTGTACACGGCACCAACCCTGTCCAGCTGGGCCAGAGCCAGTTTGAGCTGTCCCTCAGGCATGAACCCCTGCAGCCAGCGGTAGGCGAAGGGGAGTCCGTTGTACTCCTTCTTTATGTGCATGAGAAGCCTCCTGGCCTGTGCCATTCTTACCGGCCTGTCGCGGATGTGCATGAATATAAGCGCCGGGGGGATCTCGATAACCTGTCCGGCACCGGTGGTCGCGAAGGGCTCTATCGCTATGACGTCCCCCTCCTTGAGGACGTAGGTGTCTGCAGGGCGGTAGATGTTCGGTATGCTTATGCCGGAGTGAAGCTTGTAGCGCTCTATCTTGTGGCCGCTGAGGTTGACTATCGGGTTGAAGCCGTAGCCCCGTATTGTTTCCTCTATGGCCTTCCCAATCTCGCTGATTTTGACGCCCGCGCGTATCACGCTGATGGCGTTTTCGAGGGCTTCCTTTGATGCCGCCATTAAGTCGTCTTCCTCCATACCAACCCTGAAGGTTACTGCCGTGTCCGCTATGTACCCATCAACGTGGACACCTATGTCCACCTTTAGGTAATCCCCCTCCCTGAGTATGGTATCATCGCCTTTGTATGGGGTGTAGTGGGCCGCGATTTCGTTTATTGAGAGATTACAGGGGAAGGCAGGTTTTCCCCCAAGTTCCACTATGCGCCTTTCCACGAACTCAGCAATATCGTAGAGCTTTACCCCGGGTTTTATCATGTCTGAGACTTCTTTTTTCACCCGCCTTGCTATCTCTCCCGCCTTTATGAGAGCATCTCTCTCCTCCACTTTCTATCACCGGGATAAAAAGGCCACATATCCCCTTAAACCTTTCCACTCCGGGAAAAACCTTTTATTTAATGCAGACCCTACCTCTACGGTGGGCCCATGCTAGAGCTCAGGAAGTACATTAACATCTCGGATGACATCTTCGTGGTTAAAAATCTCATCGGGGCGATCCTTCAGGGTGTGGGGCTGGCATACCTCTTTCCGGTGTTGCTCGCATGGTTCTACCCCGATGAAATAAGGTACGTCGTTTACTTTGCCCTCCCCGGAGTCTTCTCGATACTCCTTGGGGCATGGCTGGCTAGGCATATGGGGAAGGTGGAGGATGTTAATCTGAGGCAGGCTATGGTTTCTGCGGCCTTTACGTGGCTCTTTGCCTCCTTCATAAGCGTTATACCCTTCATCTACATAGCCAATATGTCCTTTGTTGACTCGTACTTCGAGAGCATGAGCGCCTGGACAGGAACTGGCCTTACTATGATGAGCAACCTGGAGAGCTACCCCCATATAATCCTCTTCTGGCGTTCCTGGATGCAGTGGCTCGGTGGTATAGGCATTGTGCTCGTCGCGTTGACGGTTCTCATCCGCCCTGGTGTTGCCGCCGCAAGGCTCTACCGCGCCGAGGCACGGAGCGAGAGGATAGTTCCCAACCTGGTCAACACATCGAAGGTCATCTTCCAGATATACCTTGTCCTCACCCTTGTGGGTGTGTACCTCTACTACATAAATGGCATGCCCTTATTCGATGCTGTTATACACTCCATGACAGGTCTTGGCACTGGTGGTATGAGCAGTCACGACCTGAGCATTGGATTCTTCAACAGCACATCGATAGAGGCAGTTACGATATTCCTCATGATAATGGGTGCCGTAAACTTCACTGTTCACTACCGTCTCTTCAAGGACAGGCATCTCAAGCCCTTCTTCGAGGACGTCCAGGTTAAGTACATGTTCATCTTTCTGCTCCCGGCGATAGCGGTTATAGCCCTCAGTCTCACCCAGGTTGGAGATACCATAGGTGATGCCCTGAGACAGGCGGTTTTCCACTCGGTTTCGGCTATAACATGTACCGGATTTGGAATCGCAGACCTGAGCAAGTACCCGGAGCTGGGCAAGTTCATCCTAGGAATTCTCATGGTGATAGGCGGCGGTGCAGGAAGTACCGCGGGTGGTATAAAGCTCATACGTGTCATACTGATGTACGAGAGCTTGAAATGGACCCTCCAGAGCGCCATACTGCCAAAGGGTGCCGTTATCAAGAGGAAGGTGGGTAACTATATATTCAGCGAGGAGGACATCCAGGAGGTCATGAGCTTCACCATGACATACTTTGCGTTCCTGCTCATAGGAACCGTCTACACGATGCTCCGCATTGGGACAAGCCTCACGGATTCTTTCTTTGAGGTCGCATCTGCCCAGGGCAACGTTGGACTCAGCGTAGGCATAACCTCCCCGGCACTACCAGTTGACATGAAGATACTTCTGATACTCCACATGTGGATAGGGAGGCTGGAGATATTCTCGACCCTCGTCTTCATAATAAGCGTGTTCTTCCTGGCCCCGAGGATGGTGAGCAGGAGATGAACGTCATCACCGTGGAGAACCTCAGCTTCAGGTACAGAAGGGCCGCTGAATACTCACTGAAGGATGTCAGCTTTGAGGTCAGGAAAGGAGAGATGTTGGGGATAATCGGACCGAGCGGAAGTGGAAAATCGACCCTCTGTCTGACCCTCAACGGCATCATCCCCCAATCTATAAAGGGGGAGTTCTCGGGTGATGTGGTGATAAGGGATCCAAGGACGGGTGAGGAGTACAACACGAAGGAAACACCCGTCTCAAGACTCTCCACGGTGATTGGCCTTGTTCTTCAGAATCCAGAGAGCCAGCTCTTCAACATGACGGTCGAGGAGGAGATAGCCTTTGGGCTCGAAAACCTCGGGTTGGAAAGGAACGAGATACTGAGGCGTCTCCGCTGGGTGCTGGAGGTAACCGGACTGAGTGGTCTTGAGCGAGAATTTCCGCCCAACCTCAGCGGCGGCCAGCAGCAGAGGCTTGCCATAGCTTCCGTTCTGGCCATGGAGCCTGCGGTTCTGGTTCTTGATGAGCCGACGTCCCAGCTGGACCCCGTTGGGAGAAGAGAGGTTCTGGGATTGATATCCCTTCTCCGGAAAGAGCACGGCATGACAGTGATTCTGGTCGAGCATCACACGGACTACATACTCCGCTTTGCCGACAGGGTTCTCGTTATGGACGGTGGGCATGTGATAATGGAGGGCACCCCAAGGGAGCTTGCGGAGGAGGTCGAAACTCTGAAGAAACTCGGGATAAAACTGCCCCCAAGCCTTGAGATCTCCCACGAGCTTAGGAAGAGGGGAGTTATCAAAGCTCCTGCCCTTACTGAGGAGGAGCTTCTCTCTTGGACAGGACATCCTTGAGATTGAGCGACTGCCCGAGTAGGGAGTGTTTGAGGTCGTAGAGTTTAAGCATGACTTCAAACCTTGCCTCAGGATCCTCTATATCCTCCGCGATCTTGAATGCCGCCTCCAGTATTCTGAGGGCTTCCTCCCTGTTTCTATCTCCCTCAATCTCGGCCAGATAGTATAGAGCCATCGCCCTGTGGAACGCGCTTGAGATGTGTTCGATTATGAGCCTGGCCTTTTCAACGTCTCCCGCACGGTAGAACATCTCGGCCAGATGAACCAGCACAACGTCCAGCTTTTCAGGTTCGCGGACCATCTTCATGGCGTAGCCGGCTTTTCTGAGGAGACCGGAGTTTATGAGCCCCATCAGGATGTCCCTGACTATGTCGGCGCTGTCTCTGGCGAGGTTTATTGCGGTTCTCAGGGCGATATCCCCATTAAGCTCATCGTTGAGAAGATAGAACAGAACAGCCAGATCGCCCAGGAGTAGCGCCCTGTAACGTGGATTGAGGAGGGAGTTAACAGTTGGTATAAGTTCCTTTACCCTCTCAGTCATCCGCCCCATATCGTCCAGTTCTCCCTTTTCCCTGGCTTCCCTGAGTCTCTCAAGTATTGAGCGCAGGAGCATCCTCAGGGCGAGGAAGAGGTTGGATTCGCTCTCAAGTTCTCCTGTGAGTTCAATAGCCCTATCTATCTCACCCATTCTGAGGGCATCTTCAATCTCCTCAAGCACCTCAAGCTCCGATTTTTTCCTCCTTTCACTCAGGGACTTGAAGAACTCATCCAGCTTCCCCATGATCCACCTCCTTTTGGAGCATCAGCTCCAGATACGAGCGCCTCTCGAACTTTTTAACCCCCAGGGACTCCAAAATCTCCCTGAGTATCCTCACGGTCTCTTCCACTACCTCCTCTCCCTCGGCCAGTGCCTCGATTTCTATGAACTTGCCCAGGCCGTTGACTTCATCAAGGTCTATTATGATGCCCTTGTCCACGTAGTACTTTTCCCGGGTCTTCTCTATTGTGAGAACCTCCTCAAAGCCCAGGCTCTCCAGAATTTCAAGGTGCTTATCCGGGTCACTTATTTGAACCTCTATCTCCTTCCTAGTCTTTGAGTTCCTGTCTATTTTTGGCCCCTTGTACGTTAGAAAGGCCTCAAAATGTCCGTTGAAGCGCCTTATCCTTATCCTCAGCGCCTCGTCCGTTTCGGCGAAGTCCCGACAGGGGTGGCGGAAGTACGTGTCCTCATGGTACTCGGTTCTTATCAGCTTAAATCTTTCCCGAACCCTTTCAAAGACCCCGTCGTCTGCGTATCCCTTAACCTCGATCTCTATCATGGTTTCGCCCCCAGACTTTTTTCAATCCGTTTCAGACAGGTGGGGCAGTAAAGGGCGTCTTTAATGTCGGTGTCAATGATGGAGTTTGAGAAGTGCATTACGCACCTCTTGTTCGGGCAGTGGGGTAGGCCAAAGACGTGACCCAGCTCGTGCATCGATTCCTTGACAGCCCGCTCTATGTAGAGTTCCTCGTTGGGTTCCTCCCCATAGAACTCCGGCCTCAGTCTGAACGTCGAGACGATGGCAGTCCTGAGTCCTGTGTGGGCAAGGCCGAAGATGAAGTTCAGGCCCTCTTCATACAGGTCAAGCCGGGTTATCCCCAGCACGGCACGCGCCCCTTCCTTTTTACCGATATCATGGAGCACCGGAAGGAAAGCCCTTCCAATGTACTGGCGTCTCAGGGGGTTATACGCTCCCAGAAATTCTTCTTCAGGAAGGACGTCTGCCCTCTCGATGGAAAAACCGAACCTTGAGTAGTATGAATCAACAAACCTGGTGACTGCCCGCAGAATGTATTCCTCAACGGCCCCTACGGGCACCAGAAGTATCGTCCGAGTATGTGGTGGGAAGTCTCCTTTCAGTCCGGTGTTCACGCCCCACATCAGTATCTAATTCGTGGCAGAGGAGATAAACCTTTCCCGGGAAGAAAGAGAAGGAAAAATCTTACGGGGTGAGGTCGCTCACGGGGTGAGATCCATCTCCCGGAGCTCCTCAAGGAAGTGCTTGGCAAGCCTAATCGTCATGTCGATGTCCCTGAGGTCGGCCGTCTCGACCTGGCTGTGCATGTAGCGTATGGGAATGCTGAGAACTGCGGTGGCGACACCCTCGCGGTTGATCTGCATGATGTTGGCGTCGGTCCCCGTCGGCCTCGGGGAGGCCTCAACCTGGAGTGGAATCTCGTACTTCTTGGCGACCTCGTCGGCAAAGGCACGAACCTTCGGGTTTATGTTCGGGCCAACGTCCATCACCGGCCCGCCGCCAAGCTTCGGAACTATTTTGCCCTTGTCCCCAACCTGCTTGGCGAAGGTGACGTCCATTGCTATGCCTATTTCCGGGTTGATCGCATAGCTGGCAACGCGCGCCCCTCTCAGTCCAACTTCCTCCTGGACGGAAGCGACGAAGTATATGTCGGCCTCATGGTTCTCGACGGCCCTGGCCGTCTCTATCATAGCGTAAAGGCAGACACGGTCGTCGAGATACGGCGTAGCAATCCTGTTCTCATTGAGCCGAACGAATGCAGGCGCAAACTCGCCGATGGTTCCAACCCTGAATCCCATCTCCTCGGCTTCCTCTTTGCTGTCGGCTCCAACGTCCACAACGATGGTGTCCCAGTCAGCGGCCTTCTTCCTGTCCTCCGGCTTCTGGAGGTGCGGCGGTATGTGGCCTACCACCCCATAACGCTCGCCCTTCTCGGTGAAGAACCTTATCCTCTGGGCAACCAGGGTTCTCGGGTCAACACCGCCGACGCGGACAATGTGGAGGTAGCCCTCCTTATCGATGTGGTTCACCATAACGCCTATCTTGTCCATGTGCGCCGCTACCATAACTTTCGGACCGTTTCCCTTTTTGTGGGCGATGACGTTGCCGAGCCTGTCGACGTAAATCTCGTCGACGTAATCCTTCAGGGCCTCGATGACGACGTCCCTTATTCCAAGGAACTCATACCCAGAAACTCCGGGGGCTTCGACGACCTTCTTAAGCAGTTCCATGTCCACCATGGCTTTCGCCTCCTTTAGATTACCATCTGAATGTGTTTGCCCGTGTTAATAAGGTTTGCGAAAGAAAAAGATAGGGGGACTCAGCCCAGGATGACCTGCAGGTAGGCCTCCTCCTCGGGCTCAAGGTGCTCTATCTCCCACACAATGAGCCCGTCCTTGATCTCCGCCCTTCCCTTGGTGGCCTTGACCTCTATTGCGTTGACACCCTTCTCGAACCTGAATCCCTCCATGACCCTGAGCTTTGGCGCTCTAACCTTGACGAAGTAATACCTGTCCAGCATCTCCTCCTGGATTATCGGCCTGAAGAAGGCTAAGTAAGATGTTCCAGCCAGCAGAACACCCGCTATCAGCAGTATCGCCGCCAGCGGCCCGTAGTTCTTTGGGGGCTTCGCCGGAGTCGTCGTTGTGACGGCCGGTGGAGTGGTGGTAGTCGTTGGGGTCTGCGTTGGCTTAGCCGGCGGGGCAACTTTCACACTGGTTTCCCCTCCCATGTACCTGCTGCTCTCCGCGCGGAGCATTATAGTTCCGTAACCCGTTTTTTCCAGGTCTATCTCGGCGATACCGGATGAGTTCGTTGCCGAGTAGTCCTTTCCGAGGGGCCCTGAAGCGGTGACGGTTATGTTAGGAACCGGCTTTCCGGTCGAGTCCACCACCCTCACCAGGAGGGTCTCGTTTTCCTGGGTGGCGCTCAAAAAGAGCTTTCTGACCTCGACGAAGGTCGTCACTATCTTTCCATCGAGATTCAGAACGACTTCGTATGTTCCCGGCTTCTCCACAAGGTATGAGACCGTTCCACCGTCGTCTGTTTTGAAGGGGATTCCGTTTATCTTAACGGAGATGTCCGGCACTCCCTGCCTGTTTTCGTCGTAAACGTGGACGTATATTGCTCCGTCCTTGAAGTACGCATCGTACCTCAGATTTCTCTGATAAACGCGGAACGTTGCCCTCTTGCTCTTGAACCTTCCGCTGAAGTTGGCCCAGAAGTACACCGAGTAGTCCCCGACTCTGGGAGTCGTTAACTTCAGCTCCTTAACCCAGCTCTCTCCGGGTCTGAGGTATATGGTCGTGGTAAACGTCTCCAGAACGGTTCCATCGCGTGAGAGGGTGTACCCGAGTCTGCCTATGATGACCCCGTTTGCCTGGGACGTTATCTTAAGCAGTGCCGTAACGTTGCTGCCGTAGGTGTACTCATCGTTGACGTCTATCCTCAGGGCGTAGTCCACCAGAGTCTTCACGCTGATCGTTATCCTGGCCTCCGAGTAGCTTGAACCCGCTCTGGCCACGATG
Organism: Thermococcus thermotolerans; assembly: GCF_024707485.1. Taxonomy (NCBI): domain Archaea; kingdom Methanobacteriati; phylum Methanobacteriota; class Thermococci; order Thermococcales; family Thermococcaceae; genus Thermococcus; species Thermococcus thermotolerans. The sequence goes on along the minus strand of NZ_CP102602.1, from coordinate 866,912 downwards.
GTCAGGTTGTACCTTCCCGGGTCGAGGTTGAGGAGTTTGACGGATATTGTATCCTGAACTGTGCCATTCGGTTCAATGGGCTCCCTGATGACCTTGCTTCCGTATAGAAAACCCTCCGCGGGGCCGGTAACGTACACTGTAACGTTTGATACGGTCTGGTTTCCCAGATTCCTGAGCTGGAAGGGAATTATTATGGTATCTCCCGGGACACCGGTAAAGTTGTCGTTGAGCGGGACGATTACAAGAGGCGACTGGGCGCTCACCCTCGGGAGAAAAATCGGGATCAGCAGGATTATCAGCAGTATGGCCTTAGACTTCACCCCTTACCACCCCTTCGAGGGACCTCTGCCTTCCGATAACTTCGTCAAAGGTAAGATAGTTCTTTGTTTGCAGGCTGACCTTATAGTTTTTGCCGCTTTTTTCGAGGCTCTCCGGCAGGAAGAAACGCCAGCCGTTGTTTATGAACTTGACCGCTATAACCGGCTTTGCGCCGAACTTTCCTGCAAAGGAGACGAGCTTTTCATAATCCTCTCTGCTGAAGTAGAGCCTTTCCTCTCTGGTACTCTTCACCTCTATGCAGAGGTGAACCTTTCCGTTGCCGGCCACGATATCGACCTTCTTGCTCCCGGCGGAGCGCACCACCGCGAAACCGGCCTTTTCGAGCATCTTTATAAGCTCCCTTTCCGCGCCCGCACCCCTTCTGTACTTCATTGCACTCCCTCATCCTATATTGCCCGGTTAGGTTTATAAGCTATGTCGAGGAGTTAAGGCCGGTGATTGACATGGCGATTTATGAGTTGGCCGGAAAGAAGCCTAAAATTCACGAGACCGCTTTCATCGATGAGACCGCTTCGGTCATAGGCGATGTCGTTCTTGAGGCAAAGACAAGCGTCTGGCCGTCGGCTGTTCTGAGGGGTGACATAGAGAGAATCCATGTCGGCGAAGGCTCTAACATCCAGGACAACGTCAGCATACACACCTCCCATGGACAGCCCACCATAATAGGCAAGTACGTCACCATCGGTCACAATGCAGTGGTTCACGGCGCTGAAATAGGCGACTACACCATCATAGGTATGGGTGCCGTCATACTTGACGGAGCGAAGATAGGCAAGCACGTCGTCATCGGCGCCGGCGCTCTCGTGCCGCCCGGCAAGGAGATACCGGACTACAGCCTGGTCGTCGGCGTTCCCGGCAAAGTCGTCAGGCAGCTCAGCGAGGAGGAAATCGAGTGGACGAAGAAGAACGCCGAGATTTACATCGAGCTTGCCGAGATGCATCTCTCAGGCAGGAAAAAAATTGAGTGATGGTCATGATTTCCCGCCTCCTCTCCCACGTTCCCCACATTTTATTCAAGCCCGTCTATGACCTCTACGAAAGCTACCTTCTGGACAGGGTTAAGTCCGGGAGAATCCCGAAGCACGTGGCCATAATAATGGACGGAAACAGGAGATGGGCGCGGAAGCTGGAGAAGCCCCCGTGGTACGGCCACCTTTTCGGCTCCCGGAAGCTTGAGGAGATACTTGAGTGGTGCCGCGAGCTCGACATAAGGACGCTTACCGTTTACGCCTTCTCCACCGAGAACTTCAAGAGAACTCCCGAGGAGGTAAACGCCCTCATGAACCTCTTCGAGGAGAAGTTCAAGGAGCTCGTGGAGGATGAGAGGGTTCACAAGTACGGAATCCGGGTGAACGTCCTTGGGAGGAAGGAACTCTTGCCTGAGAACGTCAGGAGAGCCGCGGAGGAGGCGGAGAAGGCCACGCGGAAGTACGGCAACTATACCCTCAACATCGCCCTTGCCTACGGGGGAAGGAGCGAAATAGCCGATGCCGTGCGGGACATCGTAAGGGATGCTCTGGCCGGAAGGATAAAGCCGGAGGACGTTGATGAGGAGCTCATAAAGGAGTACCTGTACTATCCCAACATGCCCGACCCAGACATAGTCATAAGGACCGGCGGGGAGGAGAGGATAAGCAACTTCCTCCTGTATCAAATCGCCTACAGCGAGCTCTTCTTTGTTGACGTTTACTTCCCCGAGTTCAGGAAGATAGACTTCCTCAGAATCATCCGCGAGTACCAGAAGAGGCAGAGGCGCTTCGGAAGGTAGCGTTTCTCCATCGCTCGCTTCCCCACCCAGAACGACCCTTTTTAAAATTTTCCGCTAAAGCTTATTAACGTTGGGCACGATTTCCTCACGGTGGTGATTAATGGCCTACGGTGAGCTGAGTCCGAGGATCAAGAAGGTCTATGCCCAGGTGAGATACCTGGATGACTATCACTGGGAGATAAACGGTGAGAGCATCATCGGGGTCCACAAGAAGAGCAACGTCAGGGTCACAATAGAGGTCGCCGACAACAGGGAGCATGCTGAGAAGATGGCCGAAAACGGGGCCAAGGGGATAAGGATAATAGCCATACCAGACAAGAGCGTCTTTTTCGTCCACAACGGGGTCTTCATACTCACATACCGCTATCTTAAGGCAACCCTGGCGGATATAAACGACCACATAGTCTGGAGCGGGTTCAAGGTAGTCGAGAACGATGGGGGTTTAATCCAGGAGGACTTCTACGAGTACCTCGGCGGGGCTCTCATCAACCACATCAAGAACAACATGCTCGCCGGCCAGGACTACGTATTCTGGCAGTTCTACAAGTGCAGGGAATGCGGAAAGTACGTTGACGTCGAGAGCCTTGAGAGGCACCTCAAGGGGCACGGGATAAAACACCACGAGCAGAGTGAAGAGCGCTATGAGGTCTTTGAAATAAACTTCAGAGACGGCAAAATCTACGACAAGTACGGTAAGGAGGTTCCCCTCAAGGAGTTCAGCGAGGAGGCAAAGGACTTCCTCGACGAGATAATGGCGGGTATGACGGGGACATGATGTACTTTACAATGTTCTTCCCCTCAACTTTATGGGGGGAAGGCGAATGGAAATGAACGTCATCGACCTCTTTCGGGAGGAATACCTCCCGGGTTCCACCGTCAGCATTGTCTACGACGCCTATTCTTCCGCTTGGAGGATACCCCTCCTTCTCCTCAGGCACGCGGTTGAGAACGGCCGCGTCAGTATAATATCCAACTACTTGGGCCCCATCAGGTCGTTCATAAGGAAAGCGAGCACGGTTGGCTTTGATATGGAAAGGGCACTTCGAAATGGCGATGTGGCTGTTATAGATCTCTTTGGAACAAGATACGGCTCAAGGGAGTCCATTCCAAACGTTTTTTATCTGGACAAAGTCGAGCCGGAGACCCTCAATCCAAAGATAGACCGCATATACAACACCCACCTGAAGGACCTCATTCAAGACCGACCGGTTTTCCGTCTGGTTTACACCCTCGATGGAGTCTCTCTGCTCCTAGGGGAGGACAATACTCTGAAGCTTCTCAACCAGACCCTCGCATCCAGAACCCACCAGCTTCCAGACTCCATACTGGTGCTGGCCCTCAACAGAGACGTTGTCTCGACCAGGTTTGTGGCGTGGGTTTCGGGGATAAGCGATTATGTGATCCTTGCCAAGTCCTGGCTTGAAGAAACGGGGCTTAAAGAATCACTGTATCTGCTATCCGCACCTTACGAGGACTTTGAACCGGAGATGTACTCGTTCCGCGTTACAAAGAGAAAGGGGATGGAAAAGCTGAGGGTAAGAAAAATCAGCCCCTAAACTTGGGCCTCTTTGATAGGAGGAGCGGCAGGGGCCTCGGCTTATACGGAAAGCCCTCGGTCTGGCTCCTTATCTCCTTTATCAGGTCTTCGAGCTGCATTTCTACCTGCTTTCCGTCGCTCCTTCTCCTGACGGTTATCGTGTTCTGCTCCTTCTCGTTCCTGCCGACGACGATGACGTAGGGTATCCACTCCTTCTCGGCCTTCCTTATCTTCTTGTTGAGCCTGTCGCCGGTGTCGTCGACGTCAACCCTTATCTTCGCCCCTTCAAGCTTCCCCGCCACGTAGAGGGCATAGTCAAGAACCTCGTCGCTGACTGGGATTACGCGTACCTGTATCGGGCTGAGCCAGAGGGGAAGCATTGGCTTTACGCCCTTGGCCTGCAGTTTTGCCTGCTTCTCAAGGATTGCATACATGACCCTCTCGATTGCTCCGCTCGGGGAGCAGTGGAGTATGAGCGGGTGCTTCTCCTTGCCCTCCTCGTCGTAGTAGGTTATTCCAAAGCGCTGGGCGTTCTCGACGTCTATCTGGACTGTGCTTAAAGCCGCTGCCTTGTCGAGGTTGTCCACGAAGTTGAACTCAAACTTGAGGATAAAGTAGAAGAACCTCTGATCCCACATTTCTATGAGAACCGGTTTGCCGATTATTCTCGCCAGCTCAACGACGAAGTCCTTGTTGGCCTCCCAGAAGTCTCTGGTGAAGCGTATTGCCACTTCGTAATCTTCGGGCGTTAAACCAACACCCTTAAGAACCTCCATGCTGAGCTTGTACTGCTTCTTGAACTCGGCCATTGCCTGCTTGAGGTCTTTGGCGACAGTGTGCATATCGGGCATCGTGAATGCCCTAAGCCTTCTCAGACCTGAAAGCTCACCGCTCTTCTCGCGCCTGAAGGAGTATCTCGTAAGCTCGTACATCCTGAGCGGTAAGTGCCTGTAGCTTATCGTGGCATCCTTCTTGATGAGGAACTGGCCGAAGCATGCCGCGAAGCGGAGGAAGAACTTCTTGTCTCCGCTCTTGACGACGTACTGCCTTGCAGGGAAGCGGTTGAGGTATTTCTCAAGCGCCGGGTGTTCGAAGTCGTACATAATCGGCGTCTCGACCTCCATGGCTCCGTACTCAACGACCTTCTCGGTGACGTACTGCTCAAGCAATCCCTTGATGAGCCTGCCCTTTGGGTAATAGCGGAGGTTTCCGGGGTCGCTTCCGGGCTCGTAGTCAACCAGCTCGTGGTCGAGCATTATCCTGACGTGGGGCGGCTCCCTGTCGGCTATCCGGCTCTTGCTTATTTCGTAGTTGGCGAACTTCCTGAGGTTCTCGTGACCGGTGAAGTCGAACTTGTCAACCTCAATCAGCTCGCCCTCTGGGGTGAGTATGTACCAGTAGCTTACGAGCTCCTCCTCTTTCTTCAGGGCCTCAGGAACCTCTTCGGCTTTTACCTCTCCCGTTGGAACTATCGTCCTGCTGAGCTCCGCCAGCGGGTGTCCCTTGCAGCTCAGCTTGAATGCCTTGTAATACCCGAAGGGGGCGCGCTTGACCTCGAAGCCCTCCTCCCTGAGGCGCTCCTCAAGCTTTCTGAGGACGTCAAGGGCCACATCCGGCTTTGCAAGCTCGCTGCTGAGGTGCGCAAAGGGATACACAAAGACCCTGCTGGCCTTAACCTGGCCGGCAACGTCCTTAATCTCGGTGAGAGCCTTCTCAACGACTTCTTCCGGGTTGGTCTCATCGACCCTTTCAACGCTTATGAATACAGCCAGAACCTCGTCGAGTCTGCCCTTCCTCTGCTCCTCGCTTATCGGCTCGGGATTCTTAAGGGCCTTGTCTTTTACCTCGTATTCCAAATAGTCGCTGTGTATCAGAAGCATTCTCATCCTTAACCACCACCATAGGCTCAATTGGAATTACTAAAACTTTTCCCCCAGTCTTTATAAATTCTCCCCAGATGGCAAAGGCTTAAAAAATCCTGGCGGGAACTTCCATGGAGGTGGAAGAATGGATGAAAAGAAAGGCGTAAAAAACGGTGACCTGGTTCTCCCAGGAGACTATCTCGGTGTAATCGAGGAGTACTTTCCCGGCGAGGGCGTTAAGGAGGATAATGGAGAGCTTTACGCCATCAGAGCCGGTAGAGTAAGGATAGACCCGGACAGGATGGAAATCAGCGTTGAACCCGTAACCGATACGCCGCCCCTTCCGCAGATTGGCGACATAGTCATAGCCAAGGTTATAGAAGTCAAGCCCCAGGCGGCGATAGTCCAGCTCGTTAAAATAGAGGGAAGAAACGACAGGGAGATAGCCACATCGAAGCTCGCAGGAATCCACATCTCCCAGGTGAGGGAGGGCTACGTGGATGGCATGTCCAACGAATTCAAGATCGGTGATATCGTAAGGGCCAGGGTTATAGCGAACGAGAAGAGTCCAATACAGCTCTCCACGAGGGGGCATGACTTGGGTGTCATTTACGCCCTCTGTTCTCGGTGCAGGACACCCCTAGTCCGGCGCGGTGACAGGCTCATCTGTCCCCGTTGCGGTCACGTTGAGACCAGAAAGCTGTCCGCCTATTATAGAAAACTGAAGGTGTGAACATGGCGAGGGCAAAGAAGGTAATAACGATTCACGTCCGCGACGACAGGGAGAAGGAGGAGTTCCTGAAAGAGATTCAGAGGATCCGCCTCCCGGCGTTCATTTACGTCCACGCCAAGCTCAACGACCTCAAGATAAACGTCCAGGGAACGAAGGACGACATCAGGGAGGCCATCCGCAAGATACGGGAGATACACGGCCGCGTCAGGGCTAAGCTGTATCCCGACAGGCGCGGCCTCTACCGCTACACGATAGACGACATTCTCCGGGAAGCGGGGGCGAGCGTCTCGACCCCGATACTTGTGAAAACCTTAGAACTCCTAGGTGAAACCGTTGAACTGAGGGGGAGCGAGCTGATAACGTCCATGCCGTGGGAAGAGCTGGTCTCCCTGACGGGCACTCTCGGCGAGTACCTCTCGGACATCTCCCTTCAGACCACCAGGCAGATAAGGGAGGTCATCCTCCCCGTGGCGGTTCTCAAGGATCTCGACCCCATGGAGGTCATCGACCTGCTCGTTGAGCTCGGTCTGGCCGAGTGGAAGGAGGATAAGTTTAAATACGAACTGGTGAAGAACAAGGAGCAGGCGATGAAAGAGCTCCTTAAGCACTTAGAGGGTGAGGAAAATGAAGATTGAGGTCATCAAGCGTGAGGAAAACGTCCTTGAGTTCTACCTTGAGGGCGAAGACCACACCTTCGCCAACCTGCTCAACGAGGTGCTCCACGAGAACAAGCACGTGACCTTCGCGGGCTACACCATAGAGCACCCGGTCCTCATGGCCAGGAAGCCGAAGTTCAGGATCGTCACCGACGGCAAGGTAACGCCGGAGAAGGCCCTTGAGGAGGCCGCTCAAAAGATATTCGACAGGGCCAGGGCCGTTCTTGAGGCTTGGAAGGCCGCCATAAGCGAGTGAGCCTTTTCCATTTTCTGTTCCCCACCACCTACCTAAATCCTTAAATGTTGAACTCTTCTAACCTCAAGTTGAAATTAACGGCCCCCTTAGGGGTGGAATGGTTGGAACGTTCGGGTCATCTGATGATTGTCATCATCCTGCTGGGCCTGTCAATAAGGCTCGTCCTGGCCCCCTACTCGGCTGGCAGCGATCTGGCCCAGTTCTACGGCTTTGCCGGGACTATGCTGGAACACCGCGCGTGCTTCTACGCTTACGCTGACGCAGTCGACTTCTGGAATAAGGGCTGGCCCTACCCATGGCCCTACGTCTACGGTCCGGTCATGGCTTACCTGCTCGCCTTGGTCAGGTACCTTGTCGGCGGCTCAATCAACGCCTTCTGGCGCGACGGGAACTACTACGTTTACATCGACCCGGCGTGGGCCTTTTCTGTCAAGCTGGTTTTCATCCTCGCCGACACGGCCGTGGCCATTTTCCTGTATCTTCTAATCCGCGAGAAAAGCGAAAAGCTTGCCCTCCTTGGCGCTACCCTCTATTACCTCAATCCGATAACGATACACGTCTCGGCCGTTTACGGGATGTTCGATGAACTTGCGCTTGCCTTTTTCCTCCTTGGCCTTTACCTGACACGGAGGGAGCGCCTCTCCTATGCCCTCTACGGATTTTCTCTGGCGGTCAAGCACACGCTGGTATTCCCTGCGCTTCTCTCCATCTGGGACGCCTTTCTGAGGAGCAAGAGGGCCATTCCGCGCATTGTCTCTCTCCTGCTCGGCGGCCTTCTTCCGTTCCTTCCCATGATAATCCTATGTCCATCGAGCCTGAGGGAGTTGCCAGACTTGCTCAGAGGGATGGAAGTTTCCTACACCCTTCCGGTCTCATACAGCATGAACGGGATTTCGAGCCTCGCAACTTACCTCCACATGGCGGAGGGAAAGGACACCCTTTTTCTTCTCCAGTACTGGTACATCCCGGCTCTCGTTCTCCTCCCACTGGTGTTTATCAGGCACGTATTTAGCAGAAATCTGGCCGCCTCCACGGCCCTTGCGTACACCGTCTTCACCGCCACCTACTGGCGCGTCAATCCACAGTACCTCGTCCCCCTGGTGGCGTTCCTGATACTCCTTGCCGCTTTTGATGGGGGCATCGTGACGATTCTCTCACTGTTTACCGCTGTGTACGCCGGGGTCTGGCCGATAATGCAGCCCTCGGCTTTCTGGTTCCACGTGCACGTGGAGAACCCCAACTGGACGCTCGTCCACTTCGTTGACTCGCTTACGTTCAGGATATTCTCGGATGAACCTTACGTTGCCTACAGCGTTGGCCTGACGCTTCTCCTCTACGCGGTGATACTGTCAGCCACACTGCCCTACCTCAAAAACCTTAAAGCCTGGCTCTCGGAGAGGGAGTGGGTGAGAACTTGAGGTATGGGAGAGACTTCACCGACAAGGGGCTCGCAAAGTTTGGAGATTCGCTGGTCAACTTCGTCTTCTCTCTCGCATTAAGCGAGTATCTGGACAGGCCCACCGGTGAAAGGGTTCCGAACGCATCGCTGAGCATAGCCCTTGAGCTGGCCGGACTGAGGCACGTTATCCCGCGGAGAACCGACAAGCACGGAAAGGGCGACATAGCAGAGGCAATATTCGCCTACGCGTGGCTCGAAGGGAAGATAACGGTGGAAGAAGCTGCCGGAATTTTGAGGAAGAACTTCACCGAAGACGTTACGCACTTCTCAAGGAGAAAGGAGGCAATAGGGAAGGCCTTTGCCGAGGTTTTCAAAGTAATAGGGGAGAGGTTGGGGCTGTAGGAATGCTTCCCCAGAGAGTTCTCAATATGAATTGGGCTCGCCTCTCTTCATTACACGGTTTTTGGTTCTGTGTTCTTGCGTATCTCCCGGAGGAGGCTGAGAGAGTATCCAAAGTAGAGGATGGTTATTGTGAGGTAAATGACTGCACTAATGGAAAGTCCTGTCTCAGAGAGTATAATGTATGCTGGAAGAGGAATGTAGATTGTCGCGAGTATGCTCCACAGCACGTAGTCATGCTTGGAAATTCCCCTCACCTTGCATGGGTCACTTTTGAGGCTGCCGGTTAGGTACAGCACTCCTACGGTGATAATGACGAAGATAATCGCACCCACCAGGTAGTACCTGACCATCATGTGGAAGGCAAATATAAACGCCAGGTAGTACGCTGGCAATATAATCGCCCAAGTGTATATTTTTGAGGCTCCCTCCCGGAAATTGGTTCTGTGAATAACGTCCCTGTTGCCGACCAACACCGCCAGCGAAAGCAAGAGGACTGGGGAGACCACGATTAAAAGAAAGGAAGAGAAATCCTCAAGACTAACGGCCATCTAAACCACCTTAACGTCTAACTGCGTCTTGTTTGACTGTTTCCTGGCTCTTAGATCCATTAACCCGTTCTTTCTCAGGATTTCCCCGCTCTTTTCTGTACTTCAGTCTCTTCTCCAACTCTTCCGGAGTCAGGTATTCGATCTCGGTTGAGTCCCCGATGATATATGGTTCCCGTGGGAACTTTCTACATCTCTCGATCTTTTTTACATCGCAGAGAACCCAGAGCGTCAACAGGGGCCATGTCGGCACAAACGCTAAGAGAAAGCCCCAGAGAATGGACTCAGTAACGTAGTACAGCAAGAAGAAAAGCCAAACGAAGGAGATTATAAACGCGGTGGAATACCATTTCACTGGACATCCCCTACTTTTTAGTTTTCGTATGAGGACTGTTTTTCGGTGTTTCAACTTTTCATCCGGCTCTTTTGGAGTCAAATTTTATTAAAATTAAGCAAAAAAACGGAAAATCACAAACTCGTCAGCAGCTCTATTAACCCCTGCTTCGTTGGAACCTTCGCGAACTTCTCGGGGTCCTTGACCTTGAGGAGGAGAGGAACGTCTCCGAAGAGCTTGAGAACCTTTCCGAAAGGTATGCCTCCCTCTCCGGGCAGGAGGTGAAGGTCGCCGACACCGTAGGCGAGGGCATCTTCCGGCTCGACCTGCGGGAAGAGCTTCCCGAAGTTGTCGTGTATCATGAGTATTACCGTCTTGTCCGTTCCAAGCTTCACATCTTCGAGAAGCTTGTCCCCATCGCCCTGAGCGCTGAGGAACGCGTGAGCCACGTCGAGGGCGAAGCCGACGTTCTCCCTCTCGACGTTGTCAACCACGTAGAGCGTGTCCTTGACGCTGAAGGTGTTTTCGAGGGCTATCTTTATATTGAACGGCGCCACCATATCGGCGAGCTGCTGGATGGCCTCTATCTCAAGGTCGAGCCTCCCTGTCCTCCCGCTCTGCATTACAATGACCTTTGCACCGAGCTTTATGGCAACGTCCGCTATTGCCCTTGCAACGCGGAAGTGCCTGGTGTAATAGATGTGGTCGCGGAGGTTTACTGATGTTGGCATCCTGATGATGTAGTCAATGCCGACGCCACGGAGCGTCGTCTCGATGGTCTTAAGCTTCTTCTCCATAACAACGCCGTTCATAATAAGCCCGAGTGTGTGCGGGAATATTGAGACGAAATCATAGTTCTTTATTTTGACGTCTGCCAAGACCGATGCCAAGGTTTTGTCCTTGGTGACGAAGTGCGGATAAATCGTTACGCCTATCTCCATGCTACCACCTACAAAAGAGTTAAGCGCTGGATATAAAAGCTTACCGAGGGGCAGGGTTTAAAAGTTTCGGTGGGAGATATAGGTGGGTGAGTGAATGAGAGAAAACATCTGGAAGTACATTGCTGCCGTTCTCATACTCCTTCTCGCGGCGTCGAGCGTAGCGGTCGTCCTGCTCTACATGCAGAATTCCGAGCTGAGGAGTTATAAGCCCGAAAACGTGACGACCACGGTAATAGTCCAAGGATCCTCAAATGTGAGCTGTAATTCAACGGCTTACCAGCTCCAGATAGACGAGCTCCAGAGACAGATTGATTTTCTGAAGGCCCAGCTCAGACAGAAGAACATGCCCGAGGGTAACGCCACGATAGCCATAGTCCCCATCTTCGGCCTCATCGACGACTACACGGCCCTCAGCGTCATTCCCACTCTTAGGGAAATCGCCAAAAACGATTCCATCGCAGGCGTTGTTCTGTGGATAGAGAGCCCCGGCGGCTACGTTGGGCCCGTGAGAGAGATATATTCCACTGTCCGGAAGCTTAACCTCGTGAAGCCCGTTGTTGCATACACTGGGGGCATAGCCGCTTCCGGCGGTTACTACATAGCCGCGGGGGCGGAGAAGATAATAGCTGACCCCCTCGCTGAAGTCGGGAGCATAGGCGTCATCTACGTCCACTACAACCTCCAGCAGAACTACGAGTCAAACGGAATAAAGGTCGAGGTCTTCAAGACCGGCCCCTACAAGGACATGGGTGCGGAATGGCGCGGCCTCACCGACGAGGAGAGGGCCATGATAACCGAGATGGTTGATACCTACTTCCAGGGCTTTCTCCAGGCCGTCAGCAACGGCAGGGGCATGAGTATCAACGAGACGAAGAAATACGCAACCGGAAGAACTTGGTTCGCCATGAACGTTACCGGGAGTTTGGTTGACGAGACAGGCGACCTGGACTACGCGGTTAGTACTCTTGAGAAGATGCTCAACGTCACCAACCCGAGGATAGTCATCTACAAAGGTTCCACCCCCTCGGACTTCGGCATATTCGGGAGCACCGCCCTTCTCCTTGACCCGAGATACGTTAACGCCTACATAAAAACGGGGTGATGGCTATGCTCTGCGAGGAGAAGCTTGAGGTGTTTGAAAACGGTTTTGAGGATGGGAAGTTTAACCTCCGGATCGAGTTCTACGGAAACGACGCCAGGAGGCTTCTCCTTGCAGTGATCCGGGAGCTGTACCTCCCCGACTATGGGGAGGACTACGTCTACCCATTCGAGTGCGCCAAGGAGTTCTGGGGAATCTACATGGACGGGAGTGAGGCGGTTGCCGAGGAGTTCAGGCCGAACCCCATAAAGTTCCTCAACCAGAGCGTCCTCAACAGGCTTGAGAAGGCCCTAGAGGAGACTGATGCTCCTGAGGAAGTCAGGGAGGGTATAGACTTTAAGAAGGCGGAGATTCACAGGCTCAAGAAAGGTTTATTAGCGCTAGGAAAGAACTTCATCCTTGACGAGGGCACCAAGACCCTCATAGTCTTCAACAAGCCGAGCGCGCGGGATCTGATACTGAAGTATCTGGGGATGCTCGATGGAGCTTGAGGCGGGGATATGGATAGCGGTTTCGCTCATAGTTCTCTACCTCGTATGGGAGACGGTTAGTCCCATCCTTTCTCCCATCATCCTTGCGGTGACTCTCGCCTACATCCTTTATCCCCTCCACGAGAGGCTGGCGGAGAGGACGGGCAACAGGGTCTCAGCGTTTACCATTACTGCAATCCTTACCGTTATCACGTTTCTCTTCATAATCGGCTTTGCCCTGTGGATAAACGACGTTAAAAGCTCGCTCGCGTACTACATCAACGCTTTCTTTGAGTGGCTCCTCACATGGAACCTCCCCGATGCCGCCTATGAACTCCTTCAGAAACTCGCTGAAGACATTCCGAAGCGCTTTGAGGAATACGTTCTCGGCTACACATATTCCCTGCCCAAGCTCTCCCTTCAGGCGATAGTGATGGTCTTCGCCTTCTACGGCATGCTCATAAACGCCAGGGCCATCAGACGGGAAGTTTATTCGCTTCTCCCCCCGGAGAACAGAGAGCTGGCGATAAAACTCCTTGAAAAGGCTGGCGAGACACTTCACGGCCTTCTCCGCGGCTGGCTGGCTATCAGCATCCTCAAGGGTGTATTTACCGCCGGGGGTTTCGTACTCTTCGGGCTGGCCAAACCCGGCGGAGCTATAGCCGCCGGAATCTTCACCGTAATCTTTGAGCTCCTTCCCGTCTTCGGCGGCTGGGTTGTCTGGCTTGCCGGAGCGGTTTACATGCTCAACAGCGGCAACGTTGCCGGCGCCGTTGTCTTTGCCCTCTATGGAATCGTCTTCATTTCGCCCCTTCCGGATGTACTCCTGAGGCCCAGGCTGGGGACAAGGGAGAAGGGTGTCAACGCCCTCATATCACTCGTTGGAATCTTCGGCGGTTATCTTGCCTTTGGATTCGTGGGCATCATAATCGGCCCCGTGGCGCTTTCGCTACTGGCAACGCTGGTGGAAGAATGGAAGGAGGTCAAGGTGAAAAGCGCCGAATGAAGTGGGCAACCTTGACCGCGTCTAGGGTCTCCTTAACGTCGTGAGTCCTGATTATGTTCGCCCCGTTGAAGACCGCTATTGCTGTCGCCGCCAAGCTTCCAGGCAATCTCTCCGCCGGGTCTTTTCTTCCGGTTATTGCCCCGATGAACGATTTTCTAGATATCCCGACAAGGATCGGCCTTCCGAAGATTTTGAGAATATCGAGGTTGGCTATGACCTTTGAGTCCCACTCGTACCAGGGCGGCCACTCCGGGCGGAGGAAGCCTATCGCCGGGTCTATGGCTATCTCTTCAACCCCGTGCTTTTCGGCTATTACAAGGCTCTCCTGAAGGAAGTCGATGACGGTGTGAACAGGGTCGCTGAGGTTCCTAACCTCACCGTGGGCGCAGACTATCGTTGGAGCGCTGTACTCGCCGGCCACTTCGGCCATCCTCGGGTCTCCCTTCAGCCCGGTAACGTCGTTTATAATGTCCGCCCCCGCTTTGAGCGCCTCTTCGGCGACTTTTGCGCTGGTAGTGTCTATGCTTATCGGCACATCGACGTGGTCGCGGATGGTCTTAACCGCCCAGACCGCCCTCCTGATTTCCTCCTCCAGGGGAATCTGGGTCTCAAGATAAGGGGCCGTCGATTTGGCGCCGATGTCGATGAAGGACGCACCCTCCTCAACCATCTTTACTGCGGTCTCAATCAGCCTATCTTCATCGTCCCTGACGCTCCCCTTGTAGAAGCTCTCGGGGGAGACATTGATGACGCCCATTATCCTCGGCTCGCTCAGGTCAACTCCGGCGAACTTCATGGCCTTCACCGCCTAAAAATAGCCGCTGGGTATAAAAGGACTTTTGCCCTTCCAGTTCTGGTGGTGTTCATGATAATCCGCACTCCAAGGAGGCTTCACCTGGGTCTCATTGATCCATCTGCCACCTTTGGAAGGCGCTTTGGAAGCCTCGGTGTTGCCCTGAAAGGTGGCTATGAGGTCAAAATAGTTGAAGGCGAGACCATGGAGATAGTCGCCAAGGGTGAGGATAGAAAAACCATCGAGTTCACCATAAAGAGGATGAACTCCGCCTACGAAACCGGGGTCAACTACATCGTCGAGGTCAGGAGGGCCATCCCCCGGCACGTAGGTCTCGGCTCCACCACCCAGCTCAGCCTGGCGGTCGGTACTGCCATAGCGAGACTTAACAATTTAAGCGTCTCCACTGAGGAGCTGGCAAGGGTTCTCGGTAGGGGGAGGAACGGAGGCGCCGGGGTCTATTCTTTTGCCTACGGCGGGTTCGTCATAGACGGCGGCGTTAGGAACGGCATTCCGCCCCTGATATTCCGCGAGGAATTCCCGGAGGATTGGGCTTTTCTCCTGGTTATTCCTGAGCTCAAGCCCGGACTGGATGAAGAGGAGGAAAAGCCCGTGATGGCCAGGGTTGTGGGGAGAACCGACGTTGCCATGGAGATAAGCCACAGAATACTGCTCGGTCTCCTGCCGGCCCTCAGGGAGAAGGACGTGAGAACCTTCGGCAAACATCTCTCGGCGATACAGAGGCTCGTTGGAAAACACTTCGAGGCCTACCAGGGCGGGGAGTTCAGGGAGGACGTCAAGCTTATACTCGACTTTCTGACGGAGAAAACCTACGGCCACGGCCAGAGCTCCTGGGGGCCGACGGTTTACGGGTTGATACTCAGGAGTGAATTCCAGAGGCTCAGCGAGGAAGCTCACGACTACCTCAGGGAGCACGGGATAAAGGCGAAGGTCGAGCTCGGTCTTCCGAACAACACCGGGGTGGAGGTAATAGGAGAGAGCGCATTTCTCGAAAGGTTGATAAGGTCTGTTGGAGAAGGGTAAACGATGGTGGGTGTGATGGAGCCACTGGAGGAACTTTTAAAACTCTTAGACAGACACTTTGATGGGAGTGTAAAAGTTGTCCTCCTATTTGGCTCCAGGGCGAGGGGTCTGGCGGGCTTGGGCTCTGACTATGACATCCTTGTGATTGTGGGGGAGGATAAATCCGACAAGAGGGAATTCTGGAAGGAGTTGTTTAGACTGGAACTCAAGCTGGGCGTTTCTTTCGATGTGATAATTCTCCGTGAGGGGGAGCTTTCAGCTGATAACCCCCTGCTGTGGGGAATACTTACAGGATACAGGGTTCTGCATGGTGAAGAGCACTGGAAGGGTATGTTGGAGGCGCTTAAGAGGGACATTAGAAAGAGAAAACCCCGCCTCATTGAGGGGGACAAACAATGGCAGATAGCCCAGCTGGTCTAACCCTCCGCCTTGCAGAGGAGCACCTGAACGCTGCCCTCGACGAGATTAACTCGGGTAGATTGAACTTTGCCGTCTTCCACATCCAGCAGGCGATTGAAAAGAGTCTGAAAGCTCTTCTTCTCTCAAGAAACATGGACGTTCGCACCCATAAGCTGAGTGGCCTCATTTCCCTTGCGGGCATTGAGCTTGACGATGAGCTGTTGCTAAGTCTCGCCGAGATCGAAAGGGAGTACACGAGGAGCAGGTATTACACTCCTGGATTTAATCCGCTCACTGACTACCACATTGAGGACGTTTCCAGGTGGTACGAAGCCGCCAGAAGGATATACAACATGGTGGGGAGCAAGTTATGACCCTTGACCGCTTCATCAAGGTGAAGTACAAATCCGACGATGGGAAAACCCGGGAGCTTGTGGATATCCTCAGCGACCTTGGGCTCGACTGCGCAAAGACCATTGAGGAAAAGGTTGACCTCCAGTTCGACGCCCTCAGGAACCTCCACAACAGCCTCGAAGACGACGAGCTCTTCATCAAGCTCGTCATTGCGAACTCCATAGTGAGCTACCAGCTCTCAGCCAGGGGAGAGCAGTGGTGGTGGGAGTTCTCACGTTATTTCTCTGAGAATCCGCCGAAAGGGAGCATCGCCGATGCCTACGCCGAGTTCCTCCCCGGTTCAAGAACCAACAGGCGCCTCGTCGAAGGAAAGGTGAGGAGGCTGGAGAAGCTGGAGCCCTTCCTCGAATCCCTCGACCTCCCAGCCCTCAAAGAGTATTACTTCCGGAGAATGGCCGGGCTCAGGGACGACCTGGCCAGGGCTCTGAACTCAAAGAGAAGCGCCAAGACCATAGTCTTTGCCGTCAAGATGTTCGGCTACGCGGGGAGGATAGTCTTCGGTGAGTTTGTCCCATACCCGATGGCCATCGAGATACCCGACGACGTCAGGATAAACGCCTACACTAAACGCTTTACGAACGAGCCGCCGGTGAGCTTCTGGGGCAGAATTGCAGAGCAAACAGGAATCCCGCCGCTCCACATAGACTCAATACTCTGGCCGGTTCTGGGAGGGAGCGGGGAAGTTCTCAGGCGGTTAAAGAAGCACTGTCCGGAATGGGAGGATGTTTTGAAGCTGGCCTCGCTTTGAGCCTGTTCTGAACCCAAAGGCTTAAATATCCTGACGTCAACAATACCTCGAAGTTCGATGCATCGGGGTGAAAGGTATGGGGTTCATTATAACTGCCCATAGGGCTTTGCTTGGCAACGGAGTGGGGGCCTCATCGCTCCAACTCAATGGACAAAATTTTTATACTCCTTATGTTAGTTGTAGTTCGAGTGATGGTGTTCACTCCAATATCGCAATAAGGGGGTATGCCTATGCTTTGGGGATTTCAGCTTGAGTTTAAGCAGAGCCTTCGGACGAAAAAGCTCTGGCTGATACTGGGGATCATGATACTCCTCTACATTCCGGTCTTCTACATCATGAAGCGCTCTGGGATTGAGGATCTCACAGTTGAAGGGGCAATGACTTTCCTGATACAGTTCGTTACCGGAATGGCCGGCTTCTTCATAGGGATTCTTGCCCTTTTGATAGGTGCCACGGCAATAAACAGCGAGATAGAGAAGGGAACGCTGCGGGTTGCCATGAGCAAGCCGATAAAGCGCCTCGGTTATATCGGCGGCAAGTTCCTCGCACACTCGGCCGTTCTGCTCATGGCGCTCCTGATATCGACCCTCGTCGGCGTGCTCGGAGTGGTCTATCTCGGAGCACCCCTGAGCGGTCAGCTCGTCGTTGACGTTCTGCTGCTCAACATGTTGCTCCTTCTAGCGATGATTCAGCTCGTTGCTCTGGGCTACATCATTTCCACACTCATTAGGTCTTCCAGCTCCGCCCTTGGAGCAGCCCTGGTGCTCGCCTTCGTGATGTTCCTCATAATGCCCAACATCGTGGGTTATCTGGTCATCAGGGACACCATAAACAATCCCAACCAGGATATGATGCAGCTCCAGAAGGAGTACACCACAAAGTATCTGTTCTACGTTCCGACGTCCCAGGTGGGCATTATAACGAGGGATGTAGGGACACTGACGGGAACCCCCGGGGGCTTTTCCAACGTCACCGCTGAGTATCGCGGTATGGCGTATGCCATCAGAAACAACCTCACTAACTTCGGGATACTCGTTGGACTCACGCTTGTGTACCTTGGGATCGGCTTCTACCGCTTCCTCCGCATGGATCTGAGGTGATGACGATGATAAGGATTGAAAATCTCGTTAAAGTTTACAAGGACGTTCGTGCCCTCGATGGCCTGAACCTTGAGGTTAGACCCGGCCAGGTGTACGGCTTCCTCGGACCGAACGGTGCTGGCAAGAGCACAACTATACTCAGCACGCTGGGGCTTATATTCCCTCAGGAGGGGAGGATTCAGCTTTTTGACCTTGAGGTCTTCGCCAACGGCAAGTTCAATGAGGGAAACCTCGTTGAGGCCAAGAGGCGCATAGGCTACATGCCGGAGCACGCTACCCTCTGGGAGTTTCTTACACCCGTTCAGACCCTTGAGATAATCGCTGACTCCTTTGGGATTCCAAAGTCAGAGAGGGAAAAGCGCATCAGGGAGCTCCTTGAGCTGGTCAATCTGTGGGAGGACAGGGACAGGAAGGTCGGTAAGTTCTCAAAGGGGATGCGCCAGAGGCTCCTCCTTGCCCAGGCGCTCATCAACGACCCGGAGCTTCTAATTCTGGACGAGCCGATGACGGGCCTTGACCCAACGGGAATAGCCGAGTTCAAGGAGATTATTAGAGAGCAGAGGAAGGCTGGAAAGACAGTTTTCTTCTCAAGCCACATACTGGCCCACGTTGAGGAGATATGCGACACCGTCGGGGTCATAGTTAAGGGCAAGCTCCGTGTGGAGGATAACCTTGACAGCATCAAGAGGGAGTTCCTCAGGAAGGCTGGGTACACCATAGTTCTCGAAACCAACATCCCCATCAACTTCACCGGTGTCGAGTGGAAGGTCACACCCCTCGGTGAGAAGAAGTACCGCATAGTGGCGCCGGAGGACATCAGGGAACAGATTCATGACTTCGTCGCTGCTCAGGGGGCCAAGGTGCTCACAATGCAGATAAAGGCTCCGAGCCTTGAGGAAATCTTCCTCAAGATGGTGGAGTGACTTCCTTTCTTGTTTTTCCACGCATTATTCAGAATTCGAACCAAAATCTTTTTAGGGCGTTCGATTGAATTTCGGATTACCTAAAGGTGAGTCTCATGCTCCTTCCCATGCACATTTTCGTTGCTTACATGATAGGCGCTTGGAGGGGCTGGAACAAAAAGCTCCTCGCGGTATTTGTCGTGGCGAACTCAGCCCCCGACTACAGCTTCATCCAGATGCTGCTCGCCACGGGGGACTTCACAAGGACTTTCTTCAACCATGGGTGGGTTTCGTTCCTCTACGTCCTCCCGTTTGGTCCATTGGGTGTCATTGGAAACGGGCTTCATCTGCTGGCAGATACGTTTACTGGGGGTATCCCATTCTTTCCTGACGGTGTCTGGTACGGTTTTCCAAGGCTTGGCTGGCACCTCTGGGGAAAGTTCATCCTCGTCCCGTGGGAGATACCCATAGCCATTGCGGGCATCTATGCAGCGTACCGGCTGGGAACCGGGAAGGTCGCATACACACTCTCCGCGTTTTTCATGGGTTATATCGTCTTTGCCCTGCTAACGCCACTCTATCTCCTAAACCCCTTCCTCTCCACGGGGGTTGGCTTTCTGACCCTCTGGTATCTGATAGAGAAGGCCAGGCTCTTAGACAGGCTGGAAGTCAGGCTGGGAGAAGCTGTGGGAGCGAAGGGATAAAAATTAAACCTCCGCCCTGTCGAATTCTTCTTCCCTCCCCAGCGGCTTGGTTGCGTCAATCCCCCACTTGGCGGTTAGGCTCTTCTCCGCGGACGGATCCAGGGAGCTGCCCCTGGCGTTGGGAATAATCACAAGGTCCCGGTCCGCCTGGAAGCGCGTCGCTATCGCCCACTCCACTTCACGGTCGTCGTAAATGTTGATATCCTCATCAACGACAACGACGTGCTTCAGACTTGGATGGCCGGCGAAAGCAGCCAGTATTGCGTTCTTTCCGTCTCCATCGTGCTGTTTGGTTATGCTGACAACGGCATGGAGCCACATCGCACCGCCCTCGGTCAGCCTCACACCGTGAACTCTGGGCACGACCCTCTTAACGCTCGCGTAAATCTGCGGCTCCTTGGGGAGTCCCATCAGCATGTAGTGCTCGTAGCCCCCCGGAAGGAGAGCGTGAAAAACGGGCTCGTCCACATGGTACATCTTCTCGAAGACGACGAGCGGCTGCTTCCTCACGTGGTCGTAGGTTCCGGTTATGTCAACGAAAGGTCCCTCGTCGGTCAGCTCGGGGAGTATCTTCGCCTCGAAGACGAACTCCGTCTCGACTGGGACGGGGATTCCATCGAGGTCGAAAACATCGAGGGGCTTTCCAAAGGCCATCCTGCTCATCGCGGATGCGATTTCAAGCTCGCTCGTTCCGTAGGCGACGCTCGTCGCACCGGCGATTAGGATGTGTATCGGATTCCCCACAACTATCCTGACGTCCAGTTCCTCCCCGGCTTCGGCCTTTTCCTTCCATATAGCGTACAGGTGCCTCGGAACGAGCCTTATGGCGGCTCTTTTGTCGTCAATGACCATCATCCTGTGGAAAGACATGTTGACAAAGCCTTCCTCGTCCTTGGCTATGACCATGGCGGAGGTAAAGTATTGGCCCCCATCCCGGGGATAGTACTTTGGAACAGGGAGCTCACGGAGAGAAAAGTCCTCAGTAGAGTTTGCCATGAACGGTGCACTCTCAACCGTCCTGCAGGGTTCCGGATTTTCCATGGAACTAGCTATAAAGTGCAGAAGTTTCTCCTTTTCAGTTCCGAGGTAACCCGCTATCCTCTCTCTGGTGCTCCAGATGTTTCCTGCCAAACTCCAGCCGTCCACGTTTCTGAAGAGAACCGGCCTGTCGCGGTACTTTACGAGATACTTGGTTACCTCAAGCTCCTTGCTCACGGGCTCTTCCACGATGACGGTATCCTCAAAACGCTCGATGATTTCCCTCAGCATTTCACCACCTTAGATGGGTGTTCCAAAAGGTCTATAAAGCCTTTTTCCAAACTCCCGGTGATTGGCCATGCCTATGGTAGTCCTTCGAATTCCGGATGGTTCGGCACTGGTGAAAGTTGAGAAGGCTGATCCTCAGGTTTACTTCAAGATATACGAGCTGCTGAGCTACAAGAAGGACTTTGGGAAGTGGGAGAAGCCCGAAAGCCTCTACGATCCCTATGAGCGGACGTTTCCAGTGGGTGTCCTTCCAAGGGTTAAGAAGTTCCTCAATTCTAAGGGCTATCGGGTGAGGGTCAGGGACGAGCGACAGGTTCGGGGTGTAAAGCTCAACTCCACGTGGAACGAGAACTACCTCATGCGCAGATATCAGGAGAGGGCGATAAAAAAGGCTCTGAAAGAAAAGATGGGTGTTCTTTCCCTTCCGGTGGGAAGTGGAAAGACCGTGGTGGGTCTGCGCATAATTCACGAGCTTGACCTTTCCGCGCTGATAGTAGTTCACACCAAAGAGCTCCTCTACCAGTGGGCGGACAAGGTTACGGAAGTTCTGGGCATTGAGCCGGGAATAGTTGGGGACAACAGGTGGGAGGAGAGGGCCGTAACGGTTGCTATGATACAGACCCTTCTCTCCAGGGGAGCGGATAAGCTCCAGAACGAGTACGCGATAGTGATGTTCGACGAATGCCACAGGACTTCCGCCGCTGAGAAGTTCTACAGGCTGGGTCTCAGCCTCCCCCAGGTTTACCGCTTTGGACTATCGGCGACACCATGGCGGCGCGTTCGCGGTGAGGAGATAAAGATTGAAGCCGTCGTCGGTCCGACCATATTCGAGGTCAAAGCTGAAGACCTGATAAAGGAGAAGTTTCTCGCAAGGCCCCGTTTCGAGATAATAACCTACGAGTCAAAGATGCCCTCGTTCAGCGAGCGCTACAAGGAGCTTTACGAGGATATGATAATGAACAACGAGGAGAGGAACAGGGCAATAGTGCAAAAAGCCGCCGAACTGGCCAGAAAAGGCCACCGCGTTCTCATAGACGTCAAACGCATAGAGCACGGCAAAATCCTGAAGGAGATGCTCGAAAAAGAGGGGATAAAGGCCGAGTTCCTCAGCTCTCAGAGTCCCGACAGGTGGGGCATCCTTGAAGGCTTTAAGGAGGGTAGCATACCGGTGCTCGTCTCCACGCTCCTCAAAGAGGGCGTTGATATACCCGAGATATCCGCGATAATCCTCGCCGGGGGTGGAAAGAGCGACATAATGACAATCCAGACCATAGGTCGCGCCCTGAGGCCAAAGAGGGGAATGAAGGCCGTCATTGTTGACATCCAGGACGATGATCCCCTGCTCTTTACCCACTTCATCGAGAGGCAGAAGGCCCTCAAGCAGTATTATGGCAGGTACTACGACAGGGAAATGGCTTCAAAGCTTGAGGAGAACGTCCCCAAAAAGGGCCGCCCTCGTAAGCGCTCGTGAGTAGCGTTTAAAGATGTCACGTTTCGCTTTTTTAAGCCCCCTTTCGTCCATGCGGAAGTTTATCCCCTCATATTCTATGTGCCAGAGGATTAGGCCTTCTGGAGCCGCTGGGGGCACCTTTTTCTCATAGTTTCCGGAGAGCATCCCCTCAACCTCTTCCGGTTCCATGAGGCCGAGACCGCAGAATCTGATGGCGTTAACTACCCTTCTCGCCATCTCCCAGAGGAAGCTTTTGCCCTCAAGCTCTATGACGTAGTAACCATGCCTCTTTCTCACCTCGACCCTCGTTAGCTCCCTCACGGGGTCTTTTCCCGGTTCCAGCCTTGAAAAGGCCGAAAAGTCGTGCCTTCCCACGAAGATTGAGGCGCATTCCTTCATGGGGTTCTCCTCAAAGCCCTCATCAACGAGGTAGTACCTGTAGGTCTTTGACCTTGCCCAAAAGCGTGGGTGGAAATCCTCGGACACCTCAGCAACGCCAAGAACCCATGCGTCCTTTAGGTGGTGGTTGAGAACCTCACCCCGAACGAGGTCCGGTCTGCTATCAATGTCGAAGGCCACAACGTTAAAGAACGCGGAGACGCCCCTGTCCGTTCTGGATGCGCCCTTGAAGTTCGAGCTCTCGGCGTCCCGCATTATCCCGAGCTTTGAGAGGACTCTTATGAGCTCCCCTTCAACTGTCCTGAGGTTTGGCTGTCTCTGGAAGCCGTAAAATGCAGTACCGTCGTACGCTATCCTCAGGGCCATCCGCATGGTTGTTGAATCCGGGGGAGGGTATAAATGCCTTTCCCATTATCGGAATTGATACATCGACAAAATACTTTACAAACATAAATTATAATTTTGGAACCAGTCCAATCGTTGTGGGGAAAGATTGATAAATAGCGAGAATTAACTAAATCTGGGGGTGAAGAGGCATGGAAATGATCTGGGACGCGGAGATATTGACAAACCTAACGAACTTTGAAATAATGTGCATCCTGATTCAAAATAGTATGAAAAAGAGGGACTAGAGATAGGGCTCCCTGTAGAGCGGCCTCAAAAACAGTTCGAAGGCCGCCACGGGCATTTCTATTCCCCAGTTCTCTAGGACTGCCGGGTGGATTTCTCCGATTATCCCTATCACCTTTCCGTCCACCACTATTCTTCCAACCCTGCCCTCTATGAAGCTCGGGTGTTCAATTTCTTCCAGCGCGTATTCGAAGCCGAGGTGGCGCATAACGCTTTCGAGTATCTCCTTGGCCTCTGTAAATGTTACGCGCGGGTGAGCTAAGGCAACCGCCAGCTTGCTCTCGCTCACGGTCTTTGTTTCCCTGCTCTCGTCGATCAGGGTGACCTTTCCAACCTCAAAGATTCTCTGCGGGTACTCCTCGTGGGTGTTCTGGCTCAGGAAATCCAGCAGACTGGGGGTGAGCCACACCCTGAGGGCCGACCACTTGGGGCTTATCGGGTTCTCTATCTCAACGAGATCCGCCGGCGGGTGGGTGAAGTAGTCCCGGCCGGCCTCAGCAAGCATCTTCCCGTACTGAGCCTCCCTGTTGGTGAGATTGAAGGTCATGACCTCCTGAAGGCCAAAGCCGACCATCAGCTCCCTGACCGCGTCCTCGAATTCGACGAACTTGTCACCCCTGCCCTGCACTGCCAGCTCAGGCTCCTCCGGTTCTATCTCGTTGTAGCCGTAAGCAATTAGGACGTCCTCAAGGACATCCCTCGCATGCATTATGTCGTCGCGGAAGGCTGGATAGAGGAGCCTTGCTTTACCATCGGTCAGTTCGACCCGGTACATCATGCGCTCCAGGAGGTTCTTGATGTCCTCGTCACCCAGCTCCAGTCCGGTCAGCCTTTTGATGTAGTCCAGCTCGACCTCGAATTCCTTCGGGGTGAGGTCAGGGGTCTCGATCTCGAAGTCTGGATAGACGACCTTAACGCTCTTGATCTTTCCTCCGCGCTCCGCCAAGGCGGTAACCACCACGTTCAGGGCAAGGGTTATCTTCTTCAAATCCCATCCGGTGACGTCAACGAAGACGTTCTTAGTCTCGGTGGTTACCCTGCCGGTTATCTCGGAGTTTATAACAGGGGGCATTGAGAGGACTTTGCCCTCACTGTCAACGAGGAGCGGGTAGTGGGGCTTGTCCCTTATGAGGTGGCCGTACTCCCTGCCCTTCTCGTGCCTCTCAAGAATTTCTTCCAGCGTCAGCTCCTCATCGAAGCCCAGCGGGACGAACTTTTCAGTCTTCTCTGCGGCGCGATAGTATATCGGCGGCTTCACCCTGTCGAAGTCGAAGATGCCTATCGCTACCTCTCTTCTCCTCCTTCCAAAGGTCAGGGCGACCTTCTCCTGGAGGTTGATCATCTGCTTGAGTGCCTCTTCGTTGAGGCTCAGTCCTTCAACGATGGCGTATACACCGTAGGGGCGGATTTCCTTCAGCTTCTCGTCGACGTAAACCGTAACGTCGCTCTTTTCAACTTCATATTTCGGCAGGCCTTTCTCCAGGCCGAGGGCAAACCGGATCTGCCTCGCTATGCCCTCTGCGCTCCAAAGGTCGGGCCTGTTGGTGTCCTTTGAGTCGGCCTTGAAGTATATCTCACCGTTCTCCTCCCAGACGTCGTCCAGCTCGCATTTGGCGTAGAGGAAGAGGTCCTCCCACTCCTTAACGGTGAAGGTCTTTCCAACCAGCCTTTCAAGGTCAGCCTTGGAAACGTCGAACTTCGGCATATTATCACCTCACCAGACGAGCCTTGCCTCCCTCAGCCAGCGCAGGTCGTAGCTGAACAGGTAGCGGATGTCGTCTATCCCGAGCTTGAACATGGCAAGTCTGTCTATTCCTATCCCCCACGCTATCACCGGAACGTCAACTCCAAGGGCCTTTGTCATCTCCTCGCGGAAGATTCCGGCACCGCCGAACTCCACCCATCCAAGCTCCGGATGATAGGCGCTCATCTGGACACTGGGTTCAGTGAACGGGTAGTAGTCTGGCAGGAACTTCACATTCTTGGCTCCGGCTATCTCCACAGCGAAACGCTTTAGTATTCCGAGCAGGTGCCTGAAGGTCAGGTCTTCTCCGACGACAAAGCCGTCAATCTGGTTGAACTCGATGAGGTGCGTCCTGTCGAGGACATCTGGACGGAAAACGCGCTGTATCGTGAAGTATTTTCCGGGAATCTCCACTCCTTTGGCGAGCTGTCTTGCATCTAGTGCGGTTCCGTGCGCCCTGGGCATGAGGAGCATCGCCCTCTCAGGGGACCAGACATAGCCCCATCCCCGTGAACCCGCCAGACCGTGCTCGTGGGCGGCCTTAACCCTGGCGACGAGCTCCTCCGCCGGCAGGTGGCCGCTCTTTGGGTATTTGAGCTGATACGTGTCCGTCCAGTCCCTTGCCGGGTGGTTCTGGGGCTGGAAGAGTGCATCGAAGTTCCAGAACTGGGTCTCGATAAGGCTGTCAACGGTCATCTCTATGAAGCCCATCTCGATTAACCTTCTCCTCAGCTTATCGAGGAATGCCCTGTACGGTTGCTTCTTGCCGGGGTGCAGTTTCCTGACAGGGGCATGGATGTTGAAGCGCTTGAACTCGACTTCCCTCCACTTGCCGGACTTTATCAGCTCCGGGGTTAAGGTAGAGACCTCCTTCTTCAGCTCGATGTTTGGGGTTAGTTCCTCTCCCGCGGGCGTTATCTCAACGAACCTTTCTGTTACCGTGTCTTCCTCGGCTATCTTTCTTCTCTTGAGCTCCTTGACCGGGACAAGTTTTTCAATCTCGCCCAGAGGGACAACTTTCCTTTCGGCGAGGAGCTTGAGGGCCAGGTCAATCGGCCTTTCCTTCGCGTTCATTCCCTTTTCGGTGATTTCAAGAACGAGCTTTCCGTCCTCTTTCCTCACAGAGGCCCAGCCTTCCTTTCTTAGAATCCCGACTATGGGCTTCAGCTCGTCTTCACTGAGGACGCTCCTGAGGTCGTCCAGGGTTATCTTCCCCCTCTCTTTCAGAACCGCGAGTGCCCGCCACTCGGGAAGACCAATCCGGGCATACTTTCTCCCGGTTTCGGTCAGCTTTGCTATTCTCTCGCTCTTTTCCTGAAGCCTGGCCAGACCCCTGCTCTGAAGCCCAAGGAGGGAACGCATAACGGCTACCTGATCGAGGCCGGTTCTCTCGACGAGATCTTCAAATTTGACCTTTTTAACCTCGTTGAGCTTTATGAGAGTAAGTTTTTCCTGATAGCTTAGCTCCATAGGGCCACCTCCTTGGGTTGAGTTTGAGAAGAGTTACTTAAAAATTGCGGTGGAAGAGAAGAAGAAATCAATCAGCCCCTGTGGGGGAAGAAGACGACCTTTCCTGTCTTACCTGCCCTCATCAGCTCGAAGGCTTCCTCGAATTTGTCAAAGCCTCTGTACTTGTGGGTGATTATCGGGTCAAGGTTGAGCTTGCCGCTCTGGATTAGGCTTGAGACGGTGTACCAGGTCTCCCAGAGGTGCCTGCCTGTTATGCCGTGAACCTCAAGGGCCTTGAATATTACGAGGTTGTTCATGTCAAAGGTGACGTCACGCGGGAAGAGTCCAAGCAGAGAAACCCTTCCCCCGGGGGTTGTTGCGGCCAGACCCTGCTCAAGGGCCTTTGGCGCCCCGCTGAACTCAAGGAAAACCTCCACACCGGCCCCATCGGTCACGTCCATCACGAATTTAACTGGGTCTTCCTCGAAGGGGTTGACTATGTAGTCGGCTCCAACTTTCTTGGCCAGCTTCCTCCTGAACTCGCTCGGTTCGCTTACGATAACCGGGTAAGCACCCGCCGCTTTGGCAACCGCTATGCCGAGCAATCCAAGTGGCCCGGCACCGGTTATGAGGGTGCTCATTCCCGCTATCGGGCCTGCAAGAACAGTATCAACTGCGTTGCCAAGGGGCTCCTGAAGGGTGGCATACTCTGGCGGCATGCCCTTGGGGTTTTTCCAGGCGTTCTGGGCGGGAACTATCGCGTACTCGGCAAAAACACCGTCCATGTCGACGCCGAATATCTTGGTGTTCTGGCAGACGTGATAGCGGTTATGCCTGCAGGCGTAGCACTTACCGCAGACGATGTGGGTCTCAACGCTTATGTAATCTCCGACCTCAAGGGTGTCAACACCCGGGCCGACCTCAACTACCTCGCCGGCAACCTCGTGACCCATGATCTGGGGGGTCTTGATCCTGCTCTGGGCCCACTCGTTCCACTCGTAGATATGGAGGTCAGTCCCGCAGATGCTCGTCGCGAGAACCTTGATGAGAACCTCTCCCGGTCCGGGCTTTGGGACATCGACTTCAACGAGCTCAGCACCGTAAGCGGGCTTGGTTTTTACAATGGCAGGCATCTTCTCGGCCATGGCAATCATCTCCTTAACCTTACAATGAAAATCTGAATGGGGGACGATATAAACCTTTTGCGGCC
The DNA here is from genome assembly GCF_024707485.1 of Thermococcus thermotolerans. NCBI lineage: Archaea > Methanobacteriati > Methanobacteriota > Thermococci > Thermococcales > Thermococcaceae > Thermococcus > Thermococcus thermotolerans. The sequence goes on along the minus strand of NZ_CP102602.1, from coordinate 839,313 downwards.
ATAGATACTGTAGGGGATGTTTCCAATGCCCATCGGAAACCTTATATCCTCTTTTGAGTATTTCCACGTGATAAGGGGGTTTAACGATGGCGCTGATAGTGGTGACGGGAAGGGGCGGTGCAGGAAAGACCACAATGACCGCAAACCTCAGTACGTATCTCGCGATGAGGGAGTACCGTGTTCTGGCGGTTGATGGTGACCTTTACCTCCCGAATCTTGGCTTTCACTTTGCTCTTGACACCGTAAAGTACACCCTCCACTCTCTCCTGAGAAACCCGGATATCGACCCGGAGTGGGCGATATACAAGCACCCCCAGACCGGAGTTCATGTCATGCCCGGAAGCACCCAGCTCCAGGATGTCCTCGGGATCTCGCCCAAGAGGCTCGTCGACATACTGGAGAGGGTCAAATACAAGTTTGGCGTCGTCTTTGTGGACTCCCCCACGGGTATACCATTTGACACCCTCCCGACGTTTGAGGTCGCTAACTACCAGCTGATTGTTGTTGAAATCGAGCGTTCGCCGATATATTCTTTCGAGACCATGGTGAAAAACGAGATTGAGAAGCTGAAAGTTCTGGGCGAGAGGTACAACCTAAATATTGGCGTTATACTGAACAAGGTGAGGGAATCTGCCGATGTCGTTGAGAAAATAGTGAACGCAGTGGAGAGCGACCTGGACGTTCCAGTCATTGGATGGGTTCCATTCGATTATAACGTTCCTGAGTCCATAAACAGGGGGGTTCCCATAGTCAGATACCTCCCTGAAAGCGATGCGGCGATAGCCCTTCGCGAAACGGGGGAGATACTTGAGGAATGGATATTCAGCTGATTTCTGGGGGTGTTGGTATGAACGTGGAAGAGCTTGTGGATAAGGTAGCCAGCGGAGAGATAAAGCTCCACCAGATCGAAAAATACACGGATGGCGATAAGAGACTCGCCACTGAAATAAGGAGAAAGGCACTTGAAAAGAAGCTTGGCGTCAGCCTTGAGAACATCGGCCACTACTCCATCGACCCCAACAGGTTGATAGGCAAGAACATCGAGAACATGATAGGCGTTGTCCAGATACCGATGGGCGTCGCTGGGCCGCTCAGGATTAACGGCGAGTACGCAAAGGGCGAGTTCTACATCCCGCTCGCGACCACCGAGGGCGCTCTCGTTGCTTCAGTAAACAGGGGCTGTTCAGCTTTAACTGCCGCAGGGGGTGTCAAGACGACCATAATTGACGACAAGATGACCCGCGCGCCCCTCCTCAAGTGTCCCGACGCGAGGAGGGCGAGGGAAGTTGCCGAGTGGGTCAAGGCCAACATCGACTACCTCCAGGAAACGGCTGTCAGCAAGGTCACCAGACACGGAAAGCTAAGGGACGTTAAGCCCTACATCGTCGGCAACAACCTCTACCTCCGCTTCGAGTTCGAGACCGGCGATGCCATGGGCATGAACATGGTGACGATATCGAGCGAGGAGATAATGAAGGTCATCGAGGAGCACTTCCCCGATGTGAGGTACCTCGCCCTCTCAGGCAACCTCTGCGTCGATAAGAAGCCCAACGCCATGAACTTCATCAACGGCCGCGGAAAGACCGTTATTGCCGAGGCCATAATTCCGCGCGAGATAGTCGAGAAGAAGCTTAAGACGACGCCGGAGCTCATAGCCGAGGTCAACTACAGGAAAAACCTCGTTGGTTCAGCCCAAGCTGGTTCCTACGGCTTCAACGCCCACTTTGCCAACATAGTCGGTGCTATTTTCCTTGCCACAGGTCAGGACGAGGCCCAGATCACCGAGGGCTCGCACGGCATAACCCTCGCCGAGGTCACCCCCGAGGGAGACCTCTACATTAGCGTCACCATGCCGAGCCTTGAGATAGGTACTGTAGGCGGCGGAACGAGGGTTCCCACGCAGAGGGAGGCTCTGAGTATAATGGGCGTTGCAGGCGGCGGCGACCCGCCGGGAACGAACGCCAGGAAGTTCGCGGAGATAATAGCCGGTGCCGTCCTCGCTGGGGAACTCTCCCTCCTGGCGGCAATAGCGGCGAAGCACCTGGCAAAGGCCCACGCCGAGCTGGGGCGTTAGCTCCTTTTCTCCTCTTCCATTCTAACCTTGATAACAAAGATCTTTGTTGGCTGTTCCGCGGTTGATACAACCTCCACCCCCTTAAAATAGAGCAACGAAAACGGATAATCGAGTATCATGAATAGGACGACCGTCAGAATGAGCATGATGATGAACTGAACCCAGTAGCTCTCAAAGTCCATTACTGAGGACAGGAAGAGGCTCCCGAAGAAGCTGGTGAGGAAGTTCAGCGTGGAGCGGTGTTTGTGCCTCGCTCCGCCGACCTTTCCCTCGTGTATAACCCGCAGAAGTGCGGCCAATCCCTCTTTTTTCCGAATCATGAAGGCTATGTCGAACTCAAGCCCTGGAACATCTTTGAGGTTTATCGGAACGTTCGACTCGAGCAGGTAGAACGCACGACTAAGCCCGTCTTTCAGCTCCAATACTCCTAAAAATTCGCCCTTTTCGTAAAAGGGCTCCGCCACTGCCGTCAGCAGGTATGGGTCAGGGTCGACAAGCCTGTTGTAGCGTATTCCCTTGGAGTTGAGAAGTCTCTCTGTCCTCTTTATGCATTCTGATAGGAGATCACATCTGACCCGTGCATACTTAACGGGTTTCTTTGAGCTTTTCCATATGTGAAGAACTCTCCTGAACCTCTCTACTATGTCCATCGTAATGAATACCATTTTTAGAGTTTAAAAATTTCATCCTGACTGATGATTTGGGGGTTATCATTGTATATTGCACATAATGGAAGATATTATCATCTTCCCAAACTAATTATGGCGTAGCAGTTGCAGATGATAACCCCTGTTGAAGTATTTTGAAATATTTTTATGGCATCGAGGCTATCTGAATCCATTCCCCGCTGTGCATTCGGCAATATAAGAGAATCAAAGAAAAGTTAATTTAGGAAGTTGCCGGATACGTATATGGTAGTTTCCAATGATCCAGGTTGAAATAGATGGGCACGCCTGCAAATCGATGTTCGTGACATCAACTTCCAAGCTGTTCGAGCTGCTGTTTGAGGACGTGGTTATTCAGTCCCCTGCGTACAAGAGCTTTCTCGTCGATAGTGGCCTTTATATCGTTGATTCCCATGGGACAAAGCTTCTGCGAATGGAGTGCCCGAAGGGAAAAGGGGCCCTCCTGGACGAGCTCTACTACATGGACATAACACCTGAAACCGTTATTGAGACGTATCTCACCGCCCTCTTCAACCTTCTTGATCTGATAAAAATTCGCGAAAAGCTGTTCCCGGAGTACTACGTGCTCGATAAGGTGGTGCAGCCCACAAAGATCGAGATCAAAGACCATCCCGCAGGCTTCAGAAAAGGCACCTTCACGCTCATCGATGAGATAATAGCCAGAAACTACCGGCGGATTAAAATAGGAACTCCCCGAAAGCTCGCCAGGGTACGTTATGACCCGCTGGACGCTTTTGGTGCCCGGGTGCTCGCCAACACGATCCTGCTGTTTGATAAGAAAGATTTCAGGGAGCTGGCCTTTCTCCACTTTAAAGACCACAGGATAGCAAGAACGCTCTACACCCATTCGACGGACTCATACCTCAACAGTGCGTTTTTTGGCTATCTGAAATTCAAAGTCCGCAAGTTCCTGGGGGTTTAATGAAAAAAGAGAGGCCTCAGGGAGCGGCCTCCTGAATCTTTTTCCTCACGAGCGAGCTGACGAGCTTTCCGTCCGCCCTTCCGCGGAGCTTCGCCATCGCCCTGCCCATGATCATGCCCATCGCACCCATCCCCTTGGCCTTGATGACCTCAATGTTCGCCTGAATGACCTCGTCGATTATCCTCTCGACCTCTTCTTCGCTGAGGAGCGTCAGGCTCTTCTCTTCAGCGACCTGCTTTGCGGTCTTCTCGGGGCTCTTCGCCAGCTCCTTGAATATGTCCTCGAAGGCCTCCTTGGCTATCTTTCCGCTCAGATAGAGGTCAAAGGCCTCCCTGATGTGCTCGTCCCTGATGTTCTCTATAGGTACCTCCTTCTTGAGCCCCTTGAGAACCACCACGAGTATTGAAGCGGCTAAAGACGGCTTGACGCCTTTCTGTATGAGCTCCTCAAAGAGCTCATCGCGCTCGTCGTTCACGAGGGTCTCAGCAAGGCTTTTGTCTATCCCGTACTCCCTCACGTAGCGTTCAACCCTCTCCTGCGGGAGCTCGGGCAGATTTGCAAGTATCTCACTTTTCATCTCGTCCGTTATCAGTATCGGGGGTATATCTGTTTCAGGATACATTCTGGCTTTCCCCGGCAGGGGGCGCATGTACTGGGTGTTTCCGTCCGGCAGAGCCCTTCTCGTCTCCTCTGGCACACCTTCTATGGCCTCTCTCGCGCGCTGGAGAACCTCGCGGAGGGCACTCTTTGCGGTTTCCTCCTCCGCGGCAACGAGAACGAAGGCGTCAAGCTCACCAAGGCCAAGCCTCTCAACGACAGCCTTGACCTCTTCTTCCCTAATTCCATAATTCGGTAATTCATCGATGTGGAATATGCCCTTCACGTACTTCTTGGCCCTGTCGGCCATCTCGGTGCCAAGTCTCCTTCCGGGCTGTATCTCCCTACCTATAAGCCCGCGGAACTTGGGGAGTTTTATTGCCAGAACCTTTCCGCCCCTCTTTATCGTCCTCGCTATTATCTTCGAGCCGGTGTTTTCAAATATATCAGTGACGTCGTGGAACTCCTCCCCTATGTCCTCGGGCTTGACCCCGCGCTTCTTCAGCTCGTCCCTTATCGCGAGCAGGTTGAGCTGCCTCTCAATCTCGCGCTCAATGATGACCGGTATCATGTCCAGCTCCTGCACACCTTTGATTTCGACCCTTGCGCCGCCCTTGATGGAGACGTTCAGATCCTGCCTGATGGTTCCGAGACCGCGCTTGACCTTTCTCGTTGCCCTCAGCGCGTCGCCTATGTACTTGGCCACCACCTTCGCCTGCTCGGGGTGGTGTATGTCCGGGGTTGTTGCTATCTCAACGAGAGGGATTCCGAGGCGGTCGAGGCGGTATATTACCTCCTTATCCCGTCTCTCGACGATTCTGCATGCGTCCTCCTCCAGGCAGATCGTCGGAATGCCGACGCTTCCCCATGGCGTATCAACCCTTCCGTTCATGGCTATTATCGCGGTTCTCTGGAAGCCGGAAACGTTTGAGCCGTCTATGACTATCTTGCGCATGAAGTGGACCTCGTCAACCGGGGTGGCGTTGAGGAGATAGCTTATCTGGAGGGAAACCTTAAGTGCCTCCTCGTCCGGCATGTGGGGAGGTTCTTCGTCCATGTAAACGAGGTCGGTAAGTCCGTAGTTTCCTTCATAAACATATGTCCTGCCCTTCTTGAATTCCTCAAGCGCGGCCGGGTCTACCTCCCCGAGTTCGCTTATAGTTGGTCTGAGCCTGCGCTGGAATGTGAAGTCAACCTCGTCGCTGAACTCACTTGGGACGGGTGAGAACAGCTTTTTGGTATCCAGTTGCCTGTGGATTTCAAGGCCAACCTTGAGACCGAGCTTTTCGTAATCGTACGCCATCATCATCACCTCAGGAAAGTGTCAAATCTGGTGTAGGGCGTTATCTCGCCGGCATAGTTGGTCAGCATCATTTCGCGGACTTCCTTCGGGTCGTCAGTGTGGCCGAGAACCCACATGAGTTTAACATAGGCAGTCTCAGGGAGCATGTCCTCGCATGGTATGACGCCCGCCTTGAGAAGCCTCCTGCCGGTGGAGTAAACGTTGAGGTTCACCCTGCCGTAGAGGCACTGGCTGGTCATGCAGACTGTGAGGCCTTCATCAGTGGCGCGTTTTATGGAGTCTATGAGATAGGTCGGAACGTGGCCCAGTCCTGTACCCTCGATGACGATTCCCCTGTATCCCTTATCAACAAAGAAGTCTATGACCTCCGGCTGGATTCCCGGGAACGCTTTAACGAGGGCTACGCGCTCCTCCATCTCGTCGTCCACCCAGACCTCGCTCTCGGTTCTCTTCCTGTAGTCGCTCCTGAGGAACTCGATTTTACCTTCAGGCCATATCCTCGCGAGAGGGATGTCGTTTATACTCCTGAATGCATCGCGCCTGCTAGTGTGCATCTTCCTTGCCTTGGTTCCGCGGTGGGCCAGGCAGTAGGTATCGCCGGTCTCGCCATGCATGACGATGGCAACCTCTCCGAAGTCGGCAGTCGCCATCCTGACGGAACAGATGAGGTTCATCGCCGCATCGCTGCTCGGCCTGTCTGAGCTCCTCTGGGAGCCGACGAGAATAACCGGCTTGCCCAGGTCGCGGAGCATGAAGCTGAGCGCCGAGGCGGTGTAGGCCATCGTGTCCGTTCCGTGGGCGATGACTACGCCGTCCTCACCGTTGTTCAGCATTTCCGCTACTTCGTGGGCTATTTTGATCCAGTATTCCGGGCGCATGTCCTCGCTCATTATGTTGAAGAGGAGCTTCGGCGTTATGTTGGCTATTTCAAATATCTCGGGAACGGCCTTGGCGAGCTCCTCAGCGGTGAAGGCCGCATGAACGGCACCCGTTTTGTAGTCAATCCTGCTCGCTATGGTTCCGCCGGTTCCTATTATCGCGACGCTTGGAAGTCCCGGTTTCTTGGGGAAGACCTCCTCGAACTTCAGCTCTTCCCGGGGAGCGGCCTTTTCTATGATTTCAACTGAAACTATCTGGTCAACCAGTATTCCGATGTTGTATCCGTTGTCGAGCTTTAGCGTGAGGGTCTCGCCGCTGGAGAGCTCGTAGGGGTTCATGACGATGCCCTCATAGACGCTCGTGTTTCCGTTCTCCTTTTCGATTATCCGGACGTAATCTCCGACCTCTAGATTCTTATCCTTCATAAACCTCTCAACTTTGCGCATAGCTCTCCCTCCGGGGAATAGTGCGTTCAATCCAATATAAACCTTCGGGCTGGACAAGTGACAAAACCCGGCAGGATTTTTCCGTGGATCTCGCCGGAATGACAACTATCTAGCCTCGATCTTAAACCTTGGCTCCTCTATCCACTCCGACTTGCACCTCGGACAGCGGGAGGGAACGTGGATTTCGGGCCTGAAAACGAAGCCGCACTTCCTGCACTCGGCGGGCTTTATGAGAAGCACCTTTCCCTCACGCTTTAGAGTTCTCTGAATGGCCTTCAAATCCTCGATGATGACCTTCTTTGCCCCCCTGCCTTTCAGTTCGAGGGCCAATGCAAGCTCCCCCGGCGAGTAGTCCCTCTCCTCCAAAAGCTTTATTATGCGCTGTCTACGAGTCATCATCGCGAGAAGCTTTGACTGGCGAGATATAAATCTTAGGGTGGGAGTATGATAATCGAGAACGCCGAAAGGGTGCTTGAGTCTCACAGGCTCTGTGACCACTGCCTGGGAAGGCTCTTCGCAAAGCTTGGCAGGGGGACGAACGAGGAGCGCGGAAGAGCGATAAGGTTTGTTCTCAACATGGAGCGCTCTGCCAAAGGGCTGCCACCGATTGAAGAGCCTGAAACGTGCGAGCTGTGCGGCAACGTTTTTGATAAAATCCCTGAGCTCGTTGGAGACATGAAAAAAGTAGCCGAAGATATCGAGTTTGAGACCTTCCTCGTCGGTTCCCGCTTTCCGGGGAAAGTACGCGAGAGGGAAGAGGCCATCTGGAAGGAGTTTGGGATAGGGACTTATGAGCCCATAAACCGCGAGTTCAACCGCGAGCTTGGGAAGGCCTTTGGTTTGGCCGCCGGGAGGGACACCGCCAAAAACCCGGACCTCGTTTTCATAGTTGAGCCTTACTCCGGAAAAATCGAACTCCAGATAAACCCTCTCCACATTTACGGCCGCTACCGGAAGCTCCTGCGCGGCATTCCGCAGACACCGTTGCCTGACTTCGAAGACAGCGTCGCATCAATAATCTGCCGTGCGTTTTCAAGGGCATCCGGCGGAAAGTGTGTCTTTAAAGGGGCGGGAAGGGAAGACGTTGACGTTCGGATGCTCGGAAACGGGAGGCCATTCATAGTTGAAATCAAGCGTCCCAAACGAAGGAGACTCGACCTCGACGCGATAGCGAGGGAAATAAACGCGAGCGGAAAGGTAGAGGTTCTGAACCTGCGCTTCGTTTCACCGAAAGATGCTGAGGAAGTTCTCACCCGGAATCACCGCAAGGAATACCTTGCCCTCGTCCGTGTTGACGAGGGGGTAACACCCGGGGAAGCTGAACGTATTGCCCGGGAGCTTGGAGGCCTTGAAATTCATCAGCGGACTCCCTGGCGCGTGAGAAAGGCTAGAGCGGACAGGGTCAGGGTCAAGAGGGTTCACGAGGCTGAGGCAAGGTGGCTGGATGAGAACCACTTTGAGCTCCGGCTCGTCACTGACGGGGGTCTCTACATCAAGGAGCTTATATCCGGAGACAAGGGCAGAACAAAGCCCTCTGTGAGTGACCTCCTCGGAAAGTCGGCGTGGTGTGAAAGACTGGACGTGCTGAACATTCTTGACGACTGAAAACTTTATAAACGGTTCTCTCCGATTGGATAGCGAAGCCATAACAGGCTTAGTTGATATGCTGAAAAGGTTCGAAAAGCTGGATACGTCTTTGCGTCCGTTGCGCGATGGATAAAAATCCGTGAGGTGGTAGGAATGGTCAAAAAGGCCCACAGCTTTAGGAGGAAGACCCGCGGGAAGCTCAGCAAGAGCCCCAGGAGAAGGGGGCTTCCGCCTCTCACCAGATTCCTTCAGGAGTTTGAGACCGGGCAGAAGGTTCACATAGTTATCGAGCCGAGCTACCACAGGGGAATGCCCGACCCGAGGTTCCACGGAAGAACCGGGACTGTAGTTGGTAAGCGCGGCGATGCCTACATCGTCCAGATTAAGGAGGGAGGAAAGGTTAAGACATTCTTCATTCACCCGGTCCACCTCAGGGCCCAGAAGGGATGAGCATGATTGGGAGGAAAAAACTGGAGGAGCGGTACCTTACGGTAGCCGAAACCAAGGAGCTCCTCGAAAGGCGCAAGGCCGAGGGTATGGAGGAGAACCCTGAGGAGCCGATGTTTTACGAGGCCAGGATCAGCCTTGAGCATGCCGAGCGCTTTGCCAAGCTTAAACCCGAGCAGGCGGTTGAGCTGAAGGAAAGGCTCATGGAGCTCTTCGAGTGGATGGACGAGAGGCTCGCCGCGAAGCTCGTTGACCTGATGCCCGAGGACTACTTTGACATACGGGTGATCTTCAGCAAGGAGGACTACATGCCCACCAAAGAGGAAGCCGGGGAGATAATAAGGCTCCTCGACGACTACAGGGAGTGACCTCTTCTTTTCCTTTTCCTAGACAAAGTATAAAAACTCCTTGGGGGTATAATTTCTGGGGGAGAGACTATGGATAGGTACCGGAGACATTCTTACAGGGAAAGCCTCGAAAAGAAGAGGCGGAATGTTGAGTATGAGGAGTATGCCTACGTGCTGGACTATCTGCCGGAGGGATACACTGATTTAAGCACCGGAAGGAGAAGCGGGAAGCCCGTGGCGCAGGTTATAGGTGAAAAGGCTTTCACACTCCTTGAGGTTGCTCCCAAGGAGGACCTCATGCTCTATGAAAGGGTTTTCATCGGTAAGGGGCAGAGGGATAAGATTCTCATGATAAACAGAAAGATCCACTACGATGACCTCACTGCCACCGCTAAAGCCGAACTGCCGTACGTTGTTGAGGAGATAGTCAAGAATAATGAGGAGCGCTTTATCCAGTTCTTCAACGTCGCTCCCCCCATAACCAACAGACTCCACAGTCTAGAACTGCTTCCGGGCATAGGGAAGAAGCACATGTGGGAAATACTCGACGAGCGCAAAAAGGAACCATTCAAAAGCTTCGAGGATCTCCGTCACCGTGTCAAGGGTCTCCCGGATCCGGCGAAAATGATAGCCAAGAGAGTCGTCGATGAACTCGAAGGTAAGGACAGATACAGACTCTTCGTCGGTTCAAGGAGGATATTCCGCGTATGAGAGAGCGCCTTTTTTCCCTTATTTCCAAGTACAATCTGAAGGCCAACTCCGACCTCGGTCAGAACTTTCTGGTAGTTCAGGATATAATCGAAAGGAACGTTGAAAGGGCGGAACTGGACGAAAAAGACCGCGTTCTCGAAATTGGCCCGGGTCTCGGAGTTCTCACCGATGCTCTGAGCAGACACGCCGGAAAAGTTTCCGCCATTGAAAAAGACCATCGCCTCGTTGAGATACTAAGGAAAGAGTATGACTGGCCGAACGTCGAGATAATAGAGGGCGATGCATTGAGGGTCGAGTTCCCCGAGTTTAACAAGATAGTTTCAAACCTCCCGTACCAGATTTCGTCCCCCATAACATTCCGCTTTTTGAGGTATGAATTTGAACGGGCGGTTCTCATATACCAGCTGGAGTTCGCCCAGAGAATGGTGGCAAAGCCAGGTGATAGAAATTACTCCCGCCTGTCTCTTATGATTCGGGCAAAGGCCCACGCTGAGCTTGTGGAGAAGATCGGTAGAGGGGCCTTCTGGCCCAGACCGAAGGTGGACTCTGCAGTTGTGATACTGGAACCCAAGCCTCCGGATGAGAGAATAGAACTCAACGAAAACCTGGTAAGGGCACTTTTCCAGCACCGTCGGAGTACAGTTCTGGCGGCTCTGAAGAAGTCCCATCACATGCTGGGTCTGAGCAGAGAGGAATTCAAAAAGGTTAAGGGTGCGTTTTCGGGGATGCCTCATGCTGAGAAGCGCGTCTTTCAGCTATCTCCCGAGGAAGTCAGGGACATTGAGGAGTTCTTGAGGGCAGAGGGGTTCCTTAAGTAGTCATCCCGACGGTTCCTCTCCGAACAGGGTGGCGTATAAACGGCGTAGTTTCTGATAGTGTCCGTTTTCTATATTGGCCAGCCATACGAGGGTTGCTTTAGAGTCTTCGTCCACGGCTTTATCCGAGAGGTATCTGTACACATCGTGGGCGAGACGTTCGGTTCCCATAAGGTATTCTAGGATGTCTTTTACGTCTCCTCGATATACCATGCCCCTCAGCTGTTCCTCAGAGAGCTCCACTTCCAAGGCAGGGAGGCTAATTTTCGGGGGCTTCTTGCCAGGGAACATCTCATGGAACATCCTGAGTAGCGTTTCTGCATGTCCAAGGCTTTCCTTGTAAAGCTGGTAAAAAAGTTTTGAAACACGTTCATCCCAGTTTACCTCTTTGCTTAGCTGGTATAATTTGTAATACATTTCAGCCTCTTTGACTTCCTGCTCCATCCAATATGAAAGAAGTTCCATGTGGTTGAGTTTGGAAATTGCTTCCAGTATTTTTTTAAACCTGGCCTTTTCCCCTTCAGTTCTATATCGAACTTTCCCCATACAGTTCCCCATAAATACTTGGGGCACTAGGACGTTTATACCTTTCGCCAGCGATTCTTTTTTAAGATAATCCGAGAAGTCCAGACCATGATAATAGCTATCATCGATGGCTACACCGACGAGCCCGCTGGGCTGGGTGTTCCCCCGTATCTGGGTATATATCCCCGCTATGCTTACGGCGCCATCAAGAAGGCCAGACATGACGCTCAAGTGTTTTATCTGACCATAGATGACCTCAGGGCAACGTTTGGGGGGGAGGAGGGAGTAGCCACCAAGAATAAAACTCCAAACTTCCCTGAGACGAGGAGAATACTAGAAAAGGCCGACGTTCTCGTTTACATAGGTGGGCTCCACACTCCGGGCAAATATCTCTCCGCGGTGCCGTCGCAGGTGGAGGAGGTTGCGAGGTTTCTTAAACCTTTCACAGGTATTAAGATACTCGGTGGGCCCGCTTTCATGGGCTCCGCGCACGGCGGCGGCACAAAGGTTGGTTCCCGTGAGCTGATGCTGGCCAGTGCGGTTTTTGACCATGTCGTCTACGGGGATTTGGAGGCGTTTCTCCACGACTTCATCAAGGATCCAAATGAGGCAGACCCCTTCCGTTTTAGGACTTATGATGAACTGCGGGACTACGCCCTCCTCGGTGCCGAAGTCGTTAGACAGTTTCCGGATTACCCCGATTTCGTTATAGTTGAGATTGAGACCCAGCGCGGGTGTCCAAAGGCGGCTGGAATTGGTGGATGCTCATTCTGCACCGAACCGGTGAGGTATAGCTCGATCGAGGACAGACCCATAGAAGATATAGTGGACGAGGTCGAAGTCCTTTACAGGCTGGGTGTTAAGCACTTCCGTGTTGGACGGCAGAGCTGTATATTCTCTTACATGGCGGAGCCGAACGGCCGCGTTCCGATTCCAAATCCCGAGGCGATTGAGAAACTCTTTGCTGGAATCCGTTCCGCCGCACCCGGCGTCAAAACCCTCCATGTAGACAACGCCAATCCAGCGGTTATAGCCAACTATCCGGAGGATGCCATCAGGATAGCAAAGGCCCTGATAAAATACGGGACTCCAGGTAACGTGGTTGCCTTCGGTCTCGAAAGTGCCGACCCGAAAGTGGCCAGGCTGAACAACCTAAACGCGACCGCTGAAGAAACCTATGAAGCCGTCAGGATACTCAACGAGGTCGGCGGAAGAAGAGGGCCAAACGGGATGCCGTGGCTTCTTCCCGGAATAAACATCCTCTTTGGTCTGCCGGGGGAGACCAAGAGGAGCTATGAGCTGACGTTCCAGTTCCTGAAGCGCATACTGGACGATGGCCTAATGGTTAGGCGCATAAACATCCGGCAGGTTGTCGTGTTCCCCGGCACGCCGCTGTGGCATCTAAAAGGTAAGCTCAAGACTGAGAAGCACAAAAAGCTCATCCAGCACTACAAGTATAAAATACGGCATGAGATAGACCTCCCAATGCTGAAGCGCGTCGTCCCCGTTGGTACGGTGCTTCGGGATGTCCGTGCCGAAGTGTTTGACAATGGGCTCACCTACGGGAGGCAGATAGGAAGCTATCCCCTGGTAGTTGGCATTCCCAAGAAGGTTGAACTGGACAGATTTTACGACGTTTTAATAGTCGACCATGGATTCAGGAGCATAACCGGAATCCCCGTGCCGGTGAATGTGAATACTGAATCCTCAAAGGTTCTCCAGTATCTCCCAGGTGTTGGGAAGAGAAACGTCGTGGGAATACTCTCCAGGAGGCCGTTTAGGAGCAAAGATGAGTTTTTTGATGTTGTGGGGAAGGAGAAAAGGGAGATGCTGGAGGATATAATCACCCTGTAGTGGTCGTGCCGTTCTGGGGCCATGAGAACCTGATGATGTTCTCGATAAGGATGACCTCTGCCCTCAGTGCCTCGTCTGTGGTTCCCTCTATCACGAGCACGCCCCTGCGAGGGGCAAATATCCTGTTTTCCTTGGCACCTTCTGCAGGGCCGATAAGGATAACGGCGAGGTGGTTCTCGTTCCCTATTTTACCGCGACCGATGTCCACCTTGGTCCAGAAGTTCAGGTAGACTTTTCTGTATCTGAGCCACGTCTGGTTAAAGGCATACTGTTTGGCAGTGGCGTTGTCGTATCCCAGCTGGAGTCCTTTGAGGTAGTAGTTCGTTGTAAATATGTTGGAGACCACTCCGGATATCTCCGAAACGGCGAGGGTTCTATACCTGCAGTCTCCCACGTACAGCTGGGGGGAGTCCTTGCAGTTGGTTACAGAGGGGTCTCCCATCACGATCGTGAAGTATTTGTAGAAGCTCCTGACTGTCAGGTTGAGGTCGACCTCGGGGCTACCCGTGATATAGCTGTCCACCGTGATGTTGAAAAGCTTTGAGCCTGCCGGGGGTTTTGTACCCTCCTCAATCAGCTTCTGGTACTGCTCCGCAGTCAGGGCATAGAACTGACCTGAGGGAGTGTATATCATTACGTAGTGGGTTGAGGCTTTCGGTACTCCTGGGTTAATCACTCCGCTGAAGCTGTGGTACGAGTAAAGCACGTAGCTGATTGGAGCCACGACCACTATAAGGACTATAAGAACCGCTATGAGTCTCTTTTGATCCAATGCTAAAACCCCCAGAAAAGGGAATTAAAATAGAAGGGAAGGGCCTCAGAGGCCAGCGAGGTACTCCATAAGGGCCTCAGCGGCCGCCTTGGTCTCGTCCCTGGTGGCACCAGCGACGATAACGACGTCGTAGCCGCCAAGGGCGCCCTGTATGTACTCGATGTCACCTGGGCTGTTGTACCAGTCGACCTGGCTTATGCCCTGGTCAACGAGGTACTTTGTAACGCTGTTGGCAACGGGACCGCCGATGAGGATGAGGTTGCTTCCCGGGTCGTCCATGTTGACCTCGTAGTCCATGATGGTTATCGGCTGGGCGACCGGCTTGATCATGGTGACGTCGCCGTAGATGCCCTCGACGTAGTAGTCGGTGTCGAGGACCTGGTCGCCAGCGGCGAGCTCCTTCTCGACGACGGTGCCCTGCTTCTCCTTGAGCCAGATGTGGGCATAGGCGACGACGCGGTCAACGTCGTCGATGGTGCCGTTGCCGTCGATGTCGTATCCAACGTCCTTCTCGTTGAGGGTCTTGAGCTGGAAGTGGTACCAGAGGTCGTAGGTGCCGAAGATGTCGACCGGGTTGCCCTCAAGGGTGTCCTTGTTGGTGAGGGTGATGTTGGTGATGTACCAGGTGCCGCTAACGTTGGCGGTGCTGATGGTCATCTCCCAGGTCTTGCCGTCGTAGGTTATGGTGTCGGCGCTCTGGTAGGTCTTGACGTCAACCTGGGCCTCGATGCTGGCGATGAGGTGGCCGTCGATACCGACGAAGGTGTCCCTGAGGGTGAGGATAACGCTTCCGTCGCCGAAGACGTCAACGGCCGAGTCCTTGGTGAGGATGAGCTGGTCGCTCTCCTGGCCGGTGACGGCGTTCTTGACGACGACGAGGGCCCTCTGGTCGATGATGCTTATGTCGAGGACGGTGACTATCCAGTCGGTGCCCTCGATGGCCTGCGGCTGGCCGACCTGGTACCAGGCGGTACCCTTGTCGAGACCAGCGGTGAACTGGCCGTTGTCGACGCTGAGGACGTAGTAGGTCTCGCCGAAGACAGTGAAGGTGTCACCGGCACCGACGCCCTCGCTGTAGGTGCTGACGATGGTTCCACCGTCGGCGGCAACGTTCTCGGCGTCGCCAATGTAGTAGTTGGTAACGTTCTGGTAGTCAGCCGGAACGCCCCACTCGGGGTACTCGTCCCTGACCTGCTCGGTGGTGGTCACACTGTAGTTGTAGAGCTTGTAGTCAACGAAGACGGTGACGTTGCCCGGAGTAACGACGAGGTCAGCGTCCTTGGGCGGCCTGGTCTCGTCCCAGGTGCTCGGGTCCTTGGACTTGAGGCCTATCTTGCTGAGGGTGATGTGCCAGTCGATGAGCTGCTCGTCGTTGATCTTGTCCCTGTCGGCAAGGGTGGTGGTGACGGTGAACCAGTCCTTCCACTGGGCGTAGGTGTCAACGTAGGCAGCGCCGTTCCACCAGTAGTCGCCCGGAAGCTCCTCGTACTTGGTGGCCCAGTTCTCGCTACCGTTGATGGTGAGGCCGTGGTCAACGGTCATGGTGTCGTAGTTGTAGGCGTAGATTGTCCACTCGGCAACGGTGGCCGGCGGGTACTCGGCCTTAACCTTGACGTAGCCGTTCTGAACCTCGGCCTGCTCGGTGGTGTAGAGCAGGCTGCCGAGGGCAACGGCAATGTCGGCGGCGCTGGCAACGTCCATAGCAGCAGCGGTACTTCCAACAACGATTTTAACGTTCGGGGTTCCATCGGCGTTAACGAAGAAGTCCTTCGGTATGTTCGGAACGGTCGGCTGAGCGCTGGCAAAGCCCATGGTGGCTCCAACCATTGCGGCACCAATTGCAAGGGCCGCGATCTTCTTCACTTTCATTTCCCAACACCTCCTTAACTTTGGGCTTACGCCCTAGGATGGTCTAATATGCATTGTCAATGACTTTCTACCCGGTTAGGGTATATATACTTTTCGCTTTCAGACCCTTTCTCTGCTTAAAAAAAGCTCGCTCATTGCCGTAAAAATGAAAGGGAGCTTAATTAAATGCCTATAGGCTTTTCGCCTTTTGCCGATAATATCATGGGTTCAATTTGAACTCCGTGTTCTTCTTCTCCATGAGCTGCCTCTTCACAGGCCTTGTAACTAGCTCGTTAACGAAGCCACCAAGGTCAGTTAATGTGTTTTGGAGCTCGTTGGCCGTGATGTCTATAATCTCCGGCTCCAGTATTGAGATGGCAACGGGGGCGTACTTTGCGGTCAGCTGAACAAGCGTTTCAAACGGTGAAAGAAGCTCGGCCGCGAGAAGACCTTTGAACTCCTCCCCCTCAATCTGCCCCTGGACGACAAGCTTGTTTATCCTGCACCCTTCTATCGACAGTGCCTTGGCCATTGTTGTCTTTATGCCCTCTTCGTTCTCCCCGAAGACCTCAACAACGAAGCGGTAGAGAATGTTCCTGTCTTCAACGATCAGCTCTTCAATCTCCTCCCTGGAGTAGCCTATCTTCGGCTCAGGAATGTCGTCGAGCTTGGGATAAACTGCCAGACCGCCGAACTGCTTCATGAGCTTCCCCATAAACAGCGAGATCTCCCCGAGGGTCTTCATGAGGTCTTTTGACTCGATCTCCAGCTTTCCGGGTCTCAGAACTTCCACAACGGCTGGAGAGTACCGTAGGGTTAAACGGACTATATCTCCGAGCGTTCCTTCCAATCGGGCCTCTATGACTCCAGAATACTTAAGAAGCTCTTCCTCTGAGCTCTCCATGACCTCTTCGAGATTTACGTACTTAATTCTGACATCCTTTTCATTCTGGAGGTTTTTGGCAGTCTCCTCCAGAGCCCTTTCTAAAACTTTCTTGTCGTTACCTATGCCTTCGATGTAAAAAATAACCTCAATCTCAGCCAATTTCACCACCACATCCAGTTATATCGCTTCTTTTGATACGTACCCACTATGGGGATGGGTTCACCGCAGTATTCGCACCTTCCCCCTTTCACATGGTACTCGGTGATTTTGAATCCCCAGCGGACTATTAAAGGTTTGCCACAGCCGGGACAGTAGGTGTTCTCGCCCTCATGGCCAGGGACGTTGCCGACGTAGACAAACTTGAGCCCCTCCTCTTTAGCGAGGCGATAAGCTCTTTCAACAGTCTCAACGGGAGTTGGGGGTAAATGACTCAGCCTGTAGTGGGGGAAGAACCTGGAGAAGTGAACGGGGGTATCGTCGCCGAGGTTTTCAATCACCCAGCGGACAAATGCCCTAATCTCATCTTCCCCATCGTTCAACGTCGGGATTATCAGGTACGTTAGCTCAACGTGGATTCCAAACTCCTTTTTGGCTATCTCTGCGGTTCTCCTGCTCGGTTCACCGCCCGGGACGCCTGCTATCTTCATGTAAAACCTATCGCTGAAGGCTTTGATATCGATGTTCATGGCGTCCACATATGGAGCGAGCTCCCTAAAGGGCTCCTCGTTTATGTAGCCGTTTGTTATCAGCAGGTTGTGTATCCCCTCCCTTTTGGCCAGCTTGGCCGCCTCAAGGACGAACTCGTACCAAATGACCGGTTCGTTGTATGTGTAGGCTATGCTCTCACACCCGTATTTTTTAGCAAGGGCAACTATTCCTTCTGGTGTAGCCTCGTGGAGGTACGGGAAGTCCTCATCCGCCTGGCTTATCTCCCAGTTCTGGCAGTGCCTGCAGTGCATGTTGCACCCTACGGAGCTTATGGAAAGGGCACAGGAACCCGGCCAGAAGTGGAAGAGGGGCTTCTTTTCGACGGGGTCTGTTCCTATGGCCGATACTTTGCCGTAGTTGAGCGTGTATAACTTACCGTTGATGTTTTTTCTCACCCTGCAGGAGCCGCGCTGACCTTCATCTATTATGCAGTTGAGGGGGCACAGTCTGCACCTTACCCTTCCTCCCTCAAGCGGCTCCCAGTACATGGCCTCCCGCATAGGTCTCACCAGAGGGTAGTAGGCTCACTTCCGTTTAAGTTTTTGGTACCTTTCGTAGTACTCCCCCATTGTCAGGAACTCTGCCCCCTCTCTCTTGTAGTAGTCTATCAGCCTCCCGAGGAGCCCAAGTGCCCTATCTCCCGTGTTGAACCTGCAGTCCCACCGTATCCTTTCCCTCTGCATGGGGACGAACTCCCACGGGTGGGCAAAGTAGACTCGGGGCTCTCTCAGGCGGGGGTGAATAATCCTTTGAATCCTCCAGGGGAGCCGTATGACGGAGGAAGTGGTTGAAGCGGGGACCTCAAGGATCTCCCCAAAGAACCGCACACCCTGGCGGTAGCCCTTGTAAGTTGCCTTTGACGAGTCCACCAGGATGCCGTTTTTTGCCAGTATATCATAATAGTAATTAGGAAACTGAAGGTTGGGGGCACGAAATGAGACCACGTCCCCGAACTTACGCAGTACCTTAAGGGACTTTTCAATGGCCTTTTCACCCTCGTCCCTTGTGAGCCTGTCCAGCCGCTCGTGGTTGTAGTTGTGACTCCCCAGCTCATGTCCCTCATCGATGACACGCCTGACCAGTCCGGGAAAGCGCCTTGCCATCTCCGCGGTGAAGAAGAACGTGGCTTTTACCCCTTTCTCCGCCATTAGGTCGAGGAGCTTTGGGAGTCCTTTCTCCATTCCTCTCGTGGTCGTGAGATACGGAGGGCAGTCATGCTCCACATCGAAGGTTATTGAGACTATCATGAATCGATCCCCCGGACCAGCTTGTAGAGGACGTACCTCCTGTCAACCTCGTCCCTCATATCGATTGTGCGTTTGTATATCCTGAGGAGCTTGCCCAAAACAACGTCCCATGAAAACTCCTTCTCTGCACGTTTGCGTGCTTCCCTGCCCATCGCTATAAGCCCCTCCCTGTCCAGAAACGCGGTGGCAAGGTTCTCCATCATACCCTCCTCGCTCTCTGCTAAAAGGCCGGTAACCCCGTTGACTATCATGTCCGAAAGACCGCTTTCGTTTCTCCCGATTACAGGCCTTCCGGTTGACATGGCCTCCAGCCCAACTACCGGAAAGGCTTCGAGTATTCCGGGCATCAGCACCATGTCCGCGGCCCAGTAAAGGGGCAGAAGCCGTCCTCTCTCGATAAAGCTGTAGAGTTCGGTTATTTCGCCGATGCCGGTCTCACGCAGATTTTTCTCAAGGAGAGGACGCATAGGCCCGTCACCTATCATGACGAGCCTTACACTTCTCTTGGGGAGACCGCTCTTCTTTAGGGCCCCCTTTATCATGAGCGGTATCCTGTGTGCCTGCTTTCTCTCGGTCATCCTGCCCAGATACAGAACTACGATTTCGTCTCTGACGCCGAGGCTCTTTCTGGCATTCTCCCTCTCCTCAGGTTCTGGAGGACGCCATTTTCTGGTGTCTATCCCGTTGGGCACCACAACTACTGGACGCCCTTGGAGTTTTTCTCCGAGCAGGTTCCGCGTGTCTTCGGCCACTGGAGTGCTGACGGCTATGAATGTGTCTATCCTTTTGAGGTGGTGCCTAACAAAGGCCCCAATGAGGAAGTCAAGGGGTGGGTTCCCATAGAACGAATGGTTTGTGGCCACAACGGGAACGTTCCGTATTCCCCGGGATATCTTGGACACGGCAATCGCAAAGGGAGAGTATATACTGTGGACGTGGGTTATATCAAAGCCTATTTCCTTGTAGAGTTCATTTACCCTCCAGAACTGTGTAAAGCCCACACTGGAGTGATAACTGCGGAAATACAGGGTTGCAGGAAACCTGAGTACTGGATAGGGAAAGCTGTCGATATATGGTTTCATGTATCTGTAATCGTGGGTCAGGACGTAGGGCTCATGCCCCATGCGGATGAGATTGCGGGCGAGTTCATCGATGTGAGACTCTATTCCTCCGATTTTAGGATAGAACCAGTCACTTGCTATTGCGATTTTAAGGCCTTCCATATTTCGACCCCTCCGGACGTCAGGAGCACCGCTAGTCCCACTAGACTGCTGGCAACGTACGATACAAAGCGCTCTAGGAGGGTTATTGAAACCGCGAGCGCCGTAGGAATTCCAAAGTAAGTGAGTGTTCCCACAAGACCCCCTTCTATTATTCCAACACCGCCGGGAGTAAAGGCTATCAGACCGAACAGGAGATTGGCTATTGAAACCACCGCTATGAGGGTCCAGGCCAAGTTCAGGCCAAAGGCGAGTGTTATGAGCTTTAGCCTGACTACATCAAGGAGCCAGACTGTAGAGCTGAGCAGAACCGCAATAATGTTGAGACTGTGCATGTTTTTAAGGGCTGTTATCTTTTTCATCTCCTCCGGGGTCACGGGGGTTCTGAACAGGCGGAGTGAGAGACTGACGAAGGAGTCCCATTTAATCCAGATCAAGGATATTCCCGCCATCCCAAGAATCACAAAGGTGACCGGCTCTTCCGATGAGAAGTATGCCATTCCAGTGAGGAAGAGTGCAAACACCGGGATCGTCTCAAGTATGCGCTCGTAGATTATGCTGACCGCCGAGATTCCAGCGGGGATGTTAGCTTTTTTAGACACCCACGCCATCCGGAGCAGTTCTCCGCCGCTCCTGCTCATTGGAGTAACGTTGTTCATGAAAATCGAGGCAAGGATTGCCTTGACAAGTTCGTGAAGAGGGGCGTCCCTACCGATACCCCTCAGAACGAGCTTCCAGCGGATGCCGTAGAGAACGACACTCACATAATATGTGAGGAACGCCAGAGTCAGATACTTAATGGAAGCGGTTCCTACGACTGAGAGATACTGCCGTGCCGATGTTGCGATACTCTCAAGCATAGTCACAACCTGCCTTAAGTCCGGTTTGACATTTTAAAACGTTATCGGAACAAAGTTCTATATGTCCCATACACCTTCCTGTTAAGATGCTCCCATCCAAGGAGGGGCATCTCCCTTCTTTTTCCACCGATGGTAATGTATACACCGTTTCCTTTTTCGATGCGTCCTATTACTGTGAACTCTACCCGAAGGCTCTCTGCCACCTCCTCGGGTATTGTGAAGACGAGTTCGAACTCCTCACCGCTGGCGAGAGCCATCTCAACGGCACTTATTCCGAGCGCCCGGGCGGCTTCGACAGCTTCCTTTCTCACGGGGAGCCTCTCGGCATCGACTTCTATCCTTACACCGCTCATCCTTGCCAGGAGGTGAAGTTCTTTGGAGAGTCCATCGCTGATGTCTATTGCGGCGTTTGCATAGCCGCTCAGTTCAGTACCCTCGGCAACCCGCGCCCTGGGTTCGAGGAGCTTCTCATAGAGGGACCTCCTTATTCTTCCGGGCACATCAACCCCATGCTTCCAGAGGAGGAGCCCCGCAAGAGCCCGTCCTATATCACCGGTTACACAGACGAGGTCTCCAGGCCTCGCTCCGCTCCTTCTGAGAAGTCTCCCCGTTCTCCCGAGGGCTATCCCGTCTATTATCAAATCGTCTGCCTCGTTGGTATCGGCGCTCAGGACGGGAAGGTTGTAGAATTCGAGGGCATCTCCAATTCCCCTTGCAACCCCATCCAGATAGTCCATATCGATGTCCCCGGGGACTCCAAGGGAAAAGAGGAACCCCACCGGTCTCGCACCCATGGCGGCGACATCGCTGACGTTCATGGTAACGGCCTTAAACCCGACCTGTTCTGGCGTCATTATATCCGGCACGTCCGTTTTTCTCACGAGCATATCGTTCGTCGCTACGAGCCACTCGTTTCCAAGCTTAATCGCCCCCGCGTCGTCACCCAGAGGTAAATCCCCCTGGATTTTGAGGTGCTTCATAAAGAGCTCGATTATCTCCCTCTCCACCGTTATCCCCACTCCCAGTTAGGTCCTGGGATTTAAAGCCTTCGCCAAGCTTTTATGCCATTGACCCCAATGTAGTCTTGTGGTGGATATGAAGGAGCTTAGGTACAATCCACTGACCGGTCAGTGGGTCATGGTCTCCGCTGTGAGGAAGAAACGCCCTTGGAGGCCGAGGGACTTCTGCCCTTTTTGTCCAGGGAGAGAGGAGACCGGCTACGGGTGGGAGGTTCTTCTGCTTCCAAACAGGTTCCCTATGCTGTCCTTTGATGCCCCTCGGCCAGAGCGCGATGGGTTCTACAGGAAAGCCCGGGCTCTCGGCCAGTGTAGCGTGATAGTCGAAACGCCCGAGCACGACGTTAGAGACTTAGACGGGCTTTCCCTGGATGCCATTACCAAGGTTGTTGAATTATGGAAAAACGTAACCGCAGAACTGAAGAGAAATCCCAGCGTTGCCTACCTCTCAATCTTCAGGAACAAGGGTGAGGAAATCGGTGTTAGCCTGACCCACCCCCACGGCCAGCTCTACGCGACACCGTTCATACCGCTCAAGGTTCGTCTCAAAATCAAGAACTCCAGGGAATACTTCAAACACACCGGTGAGTGTCTCTTCTGCAGGATTCTGAGAGAGGAGCTAAAAGGTGAGAGGGCGATATACGAGAACGGAAGCTTTGCAGTCTTCCTGCCCTTCTTCGCGAACTGGCCCTTTGAAGTCCACATCTACCCCAAAAGGCACCTTCAGTGGCTCACCCAGCTGACGGAGGAAGAGCTCACGGATTTGGCCGACGCGCTCAGGACTGCGACCGGAACCCTCAACACGGTCCTGGCGAGGGACATGCCTTATACGATGATGGTCTATCAGGCACCGTTCAAGGGAACCTACGACTTCTACCACCTCCACATCGAGTTCTACCCAATCCTGAGGGGAAACGGCAGAATCAAGTACGCCGCGGGAATAGAAATGGGAACCTGGGACTTCACCTACGACGGGATTCCTGAGGAGAATGCAGAAAAGCTAAAAGAGGCCTGTAAGAAGGCAGTGAAAAGAATCGGGGCAAAGGGAAGGTGCTTCACTTAACCTTCCGACTTCCTTCGAGGAACTTCATGAGGCTCGTCTGCTTCGGCCGGTATTCCTCCGTTGGAACTTCGACCTCAAGGGCTTCGAGGTCTTCTATTCTGGCATTTCTTATCTCTTCCGGCAGTCTTATCTCTCCGTATTTTCCTCCGCCTCCTGGAAGTACTATCAGTTTGCCCTCCCTGTAGGCCCAGATGGCCTTTGCGACCTCCTCGTGGACCTCCGCCAGACCCTCAAGCGGGACATCGACGAGAACCCTTATCTCGCTCCCGAACTCCCTCAAAAAGCGCTCCCAGATAACCCTTACAGCCTTTGTCTCGACTCCTTTTCCAATAACCATTGCGATTATCTCAGCGAGTGGCGCCAAGCGGAGGTATGGGGGCCTATCCCTTGGCCTCTCCTCAGTGTCGGCCAGCTCAATGATCCTGTCGTGAACGCCCTTCTTTATCCTGCCGCCGCACTTCGGGCACTTCCACCTGAACGCCCTTGCCTCCTCCGGCGAGTACTTTGCGTAACAGCGGGAGCAGGCGGTAAGGTGGTACTTGCCCAGTCTCGGGTCAAGGCCGGCGTTGAGGACGATTTTTCTACCTCCTCTCTTCAGGATCGCCTTCCGTATCTCCTCAAAGGTTGCATCTTTGACCTCAAAGCGGTTGAACTCCCTCCCGAGGCGGTGGGGCATCGGTGAGTGGGCGTCGCTGTTGCTGAGGTAAGTCAGCGGGTGGTGGGCCTTTATCCTGTCGGCCATCTCGCTGTCGGCTGAGAGGCCGAGCTCAAGAAAATGAACCTTTGCCCCCTGGTATGCCTCCTTGAGGCTGTTGTACTCTTTGTAAAGGGCCGTCCAGGGCGTGAATGCATGCGCCGGCCCTATCAGGACGCCGAGCTCGTTCGCTACCTCGGCTATCTCTGCCGCGGAAAGGTTAACCCTCGGCCTTCCTTCGGCCTCTATATCCCCTGAATACTCCCTCAGCTCCTCTCTCATCTCCCGGACGGTTGAGATGCTCGGAAAAATCAGGACGTGGTGCACCCTCCGCCTGTCCTCAACTTCAGCGGTTAGGAGAAAGCGGATTCCGTTCCTCTCGTAGGTTCCCTCATCAACCTTCTCGGTGTACCTTAACAGTTCCTCTTCCCACTTCGGATTAAGTATGTCTCCCGTTCCGACTATTCCAAGGCCCTTGAATCTGGCGTTCTCGGCGAGGTTTGGAACCGTCATGGATTTTGAGACTGCCTTAGAGTAGCGGGAATGTATGTGAAGATCGGCATCCACACGCATGGTATCACCTCATTCTATATACATGCCCTCCAGGCCACGGTAGTAGGCACGGTATATATCCCTCTTTGTGACGACACCAACGAGCTTTCTGCTCCTCGGGCTTTCCAGAACGGGCAGGAGGTTCTGGTCGTAGGCCATGAGCTTCTCGAAGGCATCCTCCGCAGTTTCAGTCGGGTACGTTACTCCGTAGGGGCGACGGAGGAAGCGCTTCACCTGCATCCTCTTAACGCTGGGGGACTTTTTCAGAATGTCCTTTATGCCGATTATGCCCACAACCTCCATGTTCGCGTTGACCACGGGGAAGCAGTCGTGTCCGGTTTCCCCTATCAGGTGCTCCACATCAAAGAGAGTCTGGTCTTCGGTGACGTAGACCGGCTCGCGGGTCATTATCTCTCCAACGGAGATGGTCTCAAGGATGACCGGTTTTCCCGTTGTTACGTGGTAGCCCTTTCTGATGAGCTTGAGGGTGTAGATGGACTCTCCCCTGAGGAAGAACCTCGCCGTAAGGAAGCCTATGGTTGCGGAAGTCATCACGGGCGGGAGAACCGCGTAGCTCCTCGTCAGCTCGGTGACCATGAGTATCTGGGTGAGGGGTGCCTGCGTCATGCCGCTGAAAAAGGCCGCCATTCC
This sequence comes from Thermococcus thermotolerans, assembly GCF_024707485.1. NCBI lineage: Archaea > Methanobacteriati > Methanobacteriota > Thermococci > Thermococcales > Thermococcaceae > Thermococcus > Thermococcus thermotolerans. The sequence goes on along the minus strand of NZ_CP102602.1, from coordinate 814,603 downwards.
GGCTAAAGCGTAAACGGAGGGGTTAGATGCGTGGGCCGGCAGGAATGCCTTTACGACCTGGCCAAATGCCGCCCCAAACATCGTTCCTATGTAGAGGCTCGGGGCAAAGACGCCGCCGCTCTGTCCCGAGCCAAGGGTCAGGGCGGTGGCCAGCATTTTGACCAGCCCGAGAGTTATTAGAAGCCCTATCGCCAGCTCCCCGTAGAAGGCCATTCTCATGCCTTCGTAGCCTATTCCGAATATGCCGTAAACCGGAAACAGCATTCCGAGAACGCCAACACCAAAACCGCCTATTGCGGGCTTCATCATTTCTGGCACTTTGGCCTTTGAAAACCTGTCAACCATCCGGTAAAGGAACCGGGCATAGAACGCGGCGAGGATACCTAGGAACAGCCCAAGGAGGAAGAACAGTGGGAGCTCAAAGAGAGTGTGCCCTATCCCGCTTGGAACATCTATCTCCACAGCCCTATTGAGGACGGCGAGGGTAAGTGCGTTGCCGGTGACGGCGGCGATGAATATGGGCACGAGGTTGATCGAGAAAGCGCCCATGTAGACGACTTCGAGGGCGAACATCGCTCCTGCTAGGGGTGTGTTGAAGGTGCCCGCTATACCGGCGGCTAGACCACAGGTGACGAGGAGCTTTTTCATCTCCTTGGACAGGTTGAACCAGCGGGCGAGTATTGACGTTAAAGCCGCGCCGATGAAGCCTATTGGTCCCTCGCGCCCAACGCTTCCCCCAGAGCCTATGGTTATTGCCGTGGCTATCGTTTTTAGAACGGCAAACTTTCCGGGGATATTACCGCCTTTAAATATGACCGCCTCTACAACTTCCGGAATGCCGTTCCCCTTGATTTCAGGACATTTGATCACGAAGAACGTAACTATGAACGCACCGAGGGTTGGTAGGAGAACGTAGCCGATGTTAAAGCCCCCCACGTTGTAAGAAACGATCGGGAGAAGCCACTCGAAGAAAAACCTGTGAACCACCCCTATGAATACCCTAAAGACTATCGCACCTAAGCCGCCCACTAGGCCGGCCAGAATGGAAAAAGCGATGACAACACCCCACTTTTTGAGATAGTCGCGTTTCGATGTCATCAATGGGAAATGGGTGTCCAAAATAAAAAGCTTAAGCTTTTATACCCTTCAATCGGAAGGGTCTCTGGTGGGACTATGAAGGTTGAAGGATTTGTCGCTTCCCTAAGGAATGCCGAGACCATCGGCGAGCTGTTTAAGATACTTGCGGAGAAAGGTGCCCCCATCGCTGAGCTCGATGGTAAGAGGTTCCTTATCGTCGTTGAGGGCGATTTTGAGGGCAGAAAGTTCTGGACCGAGATAAACGGGGAGAAGGCCAACCAGGCCCTTGGAGATGCGATGCTCAACTCCTCAAGCTTCCCCTTCAAGTGCAAGCGCCCCTACACCGGTGGAAACGTTATCTTCGTGGACTTTGGCGACATCGAGGTTGAGAAATTCCTTGTTGCCTACCGCGACCAGGACTACGGGGTATTCTACCTCGTCGAGAATGGGCGGGCTGAGGAGATAACGAAGGAGGAGTACGAGGGGCTGGTTCCCGAGATGCCGGAGTTCAGGATAAAAAGCATGAGCGAGGAGGAAATGAGTGCTATGGGAGCTTTCTTCGGCTGAGGTTTGGCCCTATTCTCTATTTCTTCCTTTCAGCCTCTTAAGGATGAATGGTGTTGGCGCCAATCCCAACAGCAAAGCAGGACCGCATATGGTTGTTTTCTCCCCACCGGTGCCGGAGGGTGTGCTCTCACCTCCTTCTGAAGTCGTCGTTGGAGTAGTTATTGACGGGGTGGAGGTTGATGATGTTGTGCCTGATGAACTAACGGTGCTTGTGGGGGAGGTGGTGGATGAAGTAGTGATGGGTGAAGTTGTGGAGGGAGGAGAAACCGTTGATGTCGTTGATGTGGTCGTAGCGGGAGTGCAGGATGCGTTTTCAGAGACTGGAACGAGGGGCAGATAGTCCCCACCGTTCAGAATGCTTCCCCCGGAAGTATACGGCAACATGGTGTCCCCGAAGCCGTCTCCATCGGTATCCCTGCCGGAATAGTCGCTCCAGTAGTTGCCCCCGAGGCAGGGCCCCCCGATTATGTTCGTGCCCACAGTCTTCTCCATATTCCACCGGTTTTGCCTGTCCGCCTGTGCGTTCTTCGTGTTGTCGAAGTAGTTGTCGTAGATCAAGTTGTCTTCGGAGAGTATTATGATGATCCCGTATTCATGGGAGCTCACGTTGTTGTGAACAATGGTGTTTCCGCTGGATGAGTCAATTGATATCCCTACATCCCCGTTGCTCATTATCGTGTTGTTGGCCACCATGTTGTGCCCGCTGGATCCCCAGAGGGAGACTCCACGGAAACTGTTTTCGGCAACTCTGTTCTTCGAGATTAAATTGTGGGGGGAGGATTCGAGGTAAATTCCGTCCCTGCCGTTCAGTGTCACTTCGTTGCCAGTGATTAGGTTGTTCCTACTTGAAGTAAGCTGGATTCCATGATCACGGTTGGAGGTTATTTTGTTCTCGGCTATTTTATTTCCCCCTGCCCTCTGGAGGAACACGCCCACGTATCCATTCTTGTTAATATAGTTGCGTGTTAAGGTGTTGTTGCCTGAATCCTCTATGGAGATGCCTTTGTTGGTGTTGGAACTTGCGTTGTTTCCCGAAACGACGTTAAAGTCGCTCGTGTCGCTGAGGGCTACCCCCTTGTAATTGAAGCTGGCACTGTTGTTTGCCACGATGCAATGGCTGGAATTGTGGAGAAATACCCCCGGGCCGTAGTTTGAGTCCACGGTGTTGTCTCTCACCACCACTTCGGTGGAGTCCCACAGGAATACCCCACTGCCGTAGGTCGATGTTACGGTGTTGTTTCCGATTTCCCCCGTCCTGACGTTTTTGTAGTATATCCCGTAAAACCATTCAAAGACCACTAAGTTTCTGACGGTGACGTTGACCAAGGCTTCTGAACCTTGAGCATAGACTCCTATCGTGTGGTAGTTCCCCAACCCACCAACTCTGTGCCCCATGCCGTCAAAAACAACGTTGCTAGCGGTTATCAGAATGCATACCATACTCTCGCTCTCGGTTATGTCGTCGGTGAGGATGTAATATCCGGATTGGTTTATGATGGTGCATGAGTTCACGGGAATCCATGTAACAGTATCTGCGGAACCCTTTCCTAAAAAGTTTGGAGGAGATAGCAAAACCAGAACCACCATCATGATCGCAATCCCGAGCTTTGCTCCCATAAAGCTCCACCGCTGTGTTTAACTATATCCAGAAGAGCGTATAAATGTTTTCCAATAAACGCCAAAAATATTGCTAAAGTACAAGGAAAAGTGGGAGGTGAATTACTGAGCCCCCTTCAGTTCTTTTATCCTCTTCTTCGTGCTCTCTATCCTCTCGACTTTCCGGGCGGCCTTTGCGCTTCTGGCTGTTTCTATTTCGTGCCTGAACGCCCATTTGAGTAGCGGCGGTGTTATCAGCACCGAGACAGTTATGAATATCAGCGTTGCCGCTATGAACTCGGGGGCATGCTCTGGGCTTATCGCGCCGCCGTGGATTGCCACCATGAGGTCAACGAGGGCCACTTCAGTCCTCGGGACCGAGCCGATGCCCATCTGGAGGGACATCCAGAAGTTCTCCCTGGTGAACAGGAACTCCCTTCCCCTGCCCCATGCAGTTATCCATGCCCCGATTCCTCTTCCAAAGACCTTTCCAAAAACCGCTATGACCGTCAGGACTGCCGCCAGAACGAGTGCCTTCGCGTTCTCAAACACCGTGAGATTCAACATCGCCCCCGTGTGGACGAAGAAGAACGGTATGAGCAGACCGTAGCCTATTGCCTTTACGTCCTCCATAATGCGCTTCCCTTCTGGGAGCTTTGAGAGCACGAGACCCATCATGAACGCGCCCTCTATTGCTGCTGCAAACCAGCCCTCAGCCAGGGCCGCGAAGAGAAACATCATGCCGAGAACTGTCCCCAGTATGCCCTTTTCCACGTGAAGCCTCTCGGCGAATTTTATATAATACTCAACGAGGAACCACCAGATGACGCCGGTTATCACAAAGAAGGCGACTATTTTTGCACTCAGCTCGATAAGACTGCCGCTGCCGACGGCGAATATGACGAGCGCTATTCCGAGAAAATCGTCCATAACGCTTGCGCTGAGCGAAGCCGCCCCGACCTCGCTCTTGAGAACGCCCAAATCCATCATGACGCGGACTGTTATCCCTATGCTCGTTGCTGTGAGCAGAACACCTCCGGCAAAGGCCTCCCTGCTCGGGTATCCCATCTCCATGAGGGCAAACCAGCCTATGAGGAGCGGTACAAAGACCCCAAGGAGCGTGGAGACCGTTGCGGTAAGCCCGGTTTTCTTCAGCTGCTCTATGTCAGCGTCGAGGGCACCGAGGAACAGCAGGAAGATTATACCCAGCTTGGCCAGAAAGTTGGAAACAACGGTTAAATCCGTGGTAAAGCCCTCTCCGCTGACTATCGGAAGGTACTGGGGGGCGACTATCCCGAAATAGACGAGGTTTCCGAGGAGCATTCCCATGAGGAGTTCTCCAAGGACTCCCGGTAGCTCAAGTCTCTCTATTATGCTGTCCCCTATCTTCGCCAGGATCAGGGATATTCCTATGGCAAACAAAAGCCAGGTCACTGTTTCCATTGTGCCCCACCTACCCGGAGCAGCCTCAGCAGTTCATCTATCAGTATGCGAAGACTCACCTCACCCACCAGTTTTCCGTCCTCCACGACGGCCAGCACCTGTATCCTGTACTTGCGCATCTTCATCAGGGCATCGAGAACCGTGGCATCTTTGTCTATAGTGAGCACGTGTCGCTCGGCGACGTCTTCAGCCTTGGTGGCACCTCCGAGCATAGAGCGCATTATCTTGCTGGTCATACCCAGTTTGAACTTGTGCGCCTCGGGGGGAAGAAGGACGTCTATGACGTCGATGTACCTAATGACGCCCACGAGCTTCATGTTTTCCCTGCCCTCAACGACCCAGACATGGTGCCTGCTCCTCAGTATCTTGAGGACGCTGAGGAGGTCGGCATCCGCCGTGACCACGGGCATCGTCTCGAACCGGGGCATGATGTGGGTTAGTTTTAGTGAATGAAAGCTTTCAAGGGCGGACTCGACTTCCATGACAACCACCATTTCTGAAAAATGAAAAAAGTTCTATTTAAGACTTTGTGGGCTTAGCGGGACATCGGAGAAACGTTTAGAACATTGTACCAATTGAAGGATAGCGGAGAGGAATCCCGCCAAAACCTCTGCAGTCGGGTTTAAATAAACCAAACGTTTAAATATTTCCCATAGAACCCCGGCCAAAGGACGGAGGATGTTCCAATGGTGCCAACGGATGTTATAGCGAGGGTGCTCATAGCGGTACTCGGTGCGGGTATAATTTCAATGCTTCTTAGCAGACGGTTTAACATATCTTACGTTCCGCTCTTCATAGTATTCGGAATGGTTCTTGGCCCGATAACCGTGTGGATGCCGAGGGAGGTTGCTCATGAGCTCTTTGACTACGTCAGGGTATTTGGCCTGGTGATGATACTCTTTACGGAGGGACACAACCTAAGCTGGAGGATGCTAAAACGGAACATGAGCACGATAGTGACTCTCGACACGGCTGGACTTCTCATAACGGCTCTTCTCTCCGCATGGTTCTTCTCGTGGGTCTTTGATGCTCCTTTTCTGGTCGGCTTTCTTTTCGGCGCCATAATAAGCGCCACCGACCCGGCGACGCTGATACCCCTTTTCCGTCAGCACAGGGTAAAGCAGGATATCGAGACGACCATAGTAACCGAGTCCATATTCAACGACCCGCTCGGCATAGTCCTGACAACCGTTGCGATAGCGATGTTCGTTCCCCAGGCCAGCGGTGGCATCTTTGCCTCACTGAGCTCCGTTGCTGGCCTCTACGGTGGGGCAGTTCTGTACTTCCTTTACGAAGTTGTGGTGTCCATCGCGGTCGGCTTCGTTCTTGGAATGTTCGGCTACTGGTTCATCAAGAAGACGGCGATATTCGAGTTTCCGGAGATAGAGATATTCTCTCTTCTCCTAGCCTTCACCGGTTTCTTCCTTGGGGAGTCCCTTCAGGCTTCAGGATATCTCGTTGCAACGGTCACTGGAATAGTGCTCGGAAACTACAAGATAATCGGAAAAAGGGAGAACCCGGCAATCATGGACAGAGTTCTTAGGGCCGTGGAAAAGGAGGTCGAGTTCAACGAGAGCCTCGCAGCGATAGCCACAGTGTTTATCTTCGTGCTCCTCGGGGCCAGCCTGAACCTCGACCTCCTGACCGGAAACGTCCTGAAGGGTGTACTCGTGGCCTTCTTTATCATGGTGGTTGCAAGGCCCCTTGCATCGCTGCCCCTCCTTAAATGGTGGAACCCAAGGGAATACCTCTTCATAGCCCTCGAAGGGCCCAGGGGCATAGTTCCTTCCGCTCTGGCGGCGCTCCCCCTGTCTCTCGCAATGAAGTACCCGGGTGGAGAGCTCAGCGTTTACTGGGGCGATGTGATCCTGGCCACCACGGTCATAGTTGTCCTTGCCTCCGTTATAACTGAGACACTGTGGCTCCCCTTCCTCAGGGCAAAGTTGCTGAGAACCGAGACCGTGCAGGACAGGATGGAGAGCTACGAGAAGATGAAACACGAGCTGAAAGCTTCCTAATTTCTCTTTTTCAATTTCAATTCGTTGTAAGTCTCGAAATAAAATGATTGTCAGAGGCTGCCCTTCGCTCCCATGAAGTGGAAGAGAAGCTTTGCGGCGGTCAGGGCGGTGATGTCCCCGAGTTCGTTCCCCCCAACCTCCATTATGTCGAAGCCCGCTACATTCTTGTTTTCCACGAGCCACTCCATGGCTTCCACGACTTCCCAGAAGCCCAGGCCTCCTGCCTCAGGGGTTCCGGTTGAGGGGACGAGCGAAAGATCAAAGACGTCTATGTCAACCGAGAGGTACACCGGCTCCGGGAGGGGCTTCACAAGTTCAACAAAAGCATCAAAGTCGTAATCCCTAGCGTGCACCCACGGGATTCCGTTCTCTTCTGCGTAGACTACCTCCTCCCTTGTCCCGCTTCGTATTCCGAACATCGCTTCCCTTACCCCCAGCTCCCCTATCCTTCTCGCCACGCAGGCGTGGTTGTATGGGTTGTCCTCGTAGCTGTCCCTGAGGTCGAGGTGTGCATCAAAGACGACGTAGCTGGCCGGCCTAAGCGCTTCAACGGCCCCAAGGGTCTGTGAGTGTTCTCCACCGAGGAGTATCGGCAGGGCGTTGGGGTTTATGCGTTTAAGCTCCTCAAGGGTCTCTCTGACCCTGTCCGCGGTCTTTCGGGGGTCGCCGGCGACGACGGCAATGTCCCCTATGTCCGCTATGGGGAGTTCGGCTAGGTCAACGTCATAGTCGAGGATGTAGCTCTCAAGGTTGAGGGTGGCGTGCCTGATCAGGGTTGGCCCGAACCTCGCCCCGGGCTTAAAACTAGTCGTCCCGTCGAAGGGGACGCCGAGAATTACGAACTTTGCTTCTTCAGGCTCGGAAAGCGGAAATTCAAGCTTGAGCGTCTCGTATGTGTATAGGAACTCCATCTCTCCCACCGGGGAGATTTCCGAGGGCACGATTAAAAACCTTTGTGGGGGTTAAGGCCGGAGTACGACCTCTTCCCCCGGCTGAAGAACCGCCTCACTTCCGAAGGCTTCCACACCTATCGGTTTCGTGCCCTCCAGCATCTTTATGTGGACTTCGCCGTGCTTTACCCCCAGCTCAAGCCACGAGCCTCTGAAGAAGAACCTCAGCCTCACCGACTTCCATTTTTCCGGGAGGTTCGGGTTGACCTTCAGGGTGTCTCCCTTGAAATCAACACCGCAAAAGCCCCTGAAGAGTATCTGCCACAGGCCGCCGGCGGTTGCCAGATGGAATCCGTCCGCGGTGTTTCCGTAGATGTTCTTCAGGTCTATGTAGGCGCATTTCATGAAGTAGTCGTACGCGAGCTCCATGTTTCCGAGCCACGATGCGACTATGGCGTAGGTGGGCATTGAAAGTGAGGACGCGTGGGTGGTTCTGACGATGTAGTACTCGAAGTTCCTCCTGATGGTATCCATATCAAACCAGTCCTTCAGGAGGTACTGGGCGGCTATAACGTCCGCCTGCTTGATGAGCTTTGTTTTTCCGAGGTTTTCCCTTATCTCCTCCGGCAGTCTTCCCTCGCCCAGGCCGTAGGGGTCAACCGTGTAGTCCATCAGTGCAAAATACCCGTCGAACTCCTCGTAAACCCCGTCATCCCTCTGCGGTGGGAGGTAAAGCCCCTCGGCTATCTCAAGCCATCTCTGGACTTCCCTTTCGGTCACCCCGACTCTTTCGATGACCTCCTTCCACCCGCTCTTCCCGAGACCTTTTCTGAAATACGAGACCCCGAGGAGCAGGTTGTGCTTGGCCATCAGGTTGGTGAAGAAGCTGTTGTTAACGTGCTCGTGGTACTCGTCCGGTCCGATCACCTTCTCTATCACGTAGCCTTTCTTATCGTCGTACCTCACCCGGCTCGCCCAGAAGCGCGCCGTTTCCAGGATAATCTCAAGGCCGTGGCGGATTATGAACTCCTCATCCCCCGTAAGGCGGTAGTATAGGTCAACGGTGTAGGCTATGTCGGCCGTTATGTGATGCTCCTCCTCACCGGTGTATATCCTGACCGTCCTCTCCCCCCTCATGTCCAGCGGCACGAGGGGAGGCGTTGCTTCCCTGCCGTCGTCGGCCGATTCCCATGGGAACTGCGCGCCCTCGTAGCCGTTAAGCCTTGCATTTTCCCGGGCCGCGTTGAGGTTGTTGTACCTGTAAACGAGCATTCTGCGGGCTTCCTCCGGCATCGTTGCCATGAAGAAGGGGAGCGCGTAGATTTCAGTGTCCCAGAAGACGTGCCCGCGGTAGCCAAAGCCGTGTATCCCCCTTGCGGTTAGGGAGATGCGGCTATCGCGGGGAAGTGACTGCACCAGATGGAAAAGGCTGAATGCAACTCCCTTCTCGGCGTCTTCGTCGCCTTCTATTTCCACCCGGGCCCTATCCCAGATTTTCTTCCAGTACTCTACGTGTTCCTCGTACAGCCCCTCAAACCCCGTCCTTTTGCTCTCCCTGAGCTCCTCAAGGACGGCACTTTTCATGTCGCTTCCGCCGCTTGAGGACACTACAACGTATTTTACAAACTCGTACTCCTTTCCGCCCTCAACGTTCAGCGTCAGGACTTCCCCTATGAGCTTGGTGCTCTTTACGGTGCTTCTCTCGTGGTTCCAGGGGGTGAAAATTGAGCTCGCTATGCCCACGTGGTATCTACCGTCCAGCGTCCTGACGTGGGCGTACACCGCCTCCTCCTCGCAGTCCAGCTCCTTCACTGAATAGTGCCTGACGAGTATCTCCCCTCTGTAGGACGGATTGGCCGTGTCGAGTTCTATCGGGTTCAGTATCGTGAGGAGGCCGTCCTGACTGGCCCTGAACCTGAACCTCACAATAACGAGGTTTTTTCTTTTTCCATGCACTATCCGCGTGCTCTCGTAGTTAATTCTGGCTCCCTTTTTGGCTTCGAGCTCCACCCACGTTTTTAGGGTTCCTTTTTCTATGTCCAGCTCCCTCTCGTAGCGCAGAATTTTGTGGGTGCTCAGATTCAGGGGCTCACCGTTGAACATCAGCTGCAGACCCACGACCCTGGGGGCGTTGACGATTTCGCGGTAAAAGTAAGGGGCATCATCATAAACACCGGCTATGGTCGTGCCGTATATAGTTGGCTCAAGCTCAACCTCGCCCCGAACTCCGAGATGCCCGTTTCCCAGGGTCAGTATCGTCCCGTAGACTGCCTCCTCCTCGGGTGAATACCGGGAAAGCCTGAACCGGAATTTCATCGATCTCCCTCCTTGCCTTCGCTCAGCCTCACCAGCAGCTCGATGGAGACCTCCCCAAAGTCCCTGAACCTCAGATCTGCCCCCTCAAGCTCCGCCTCTCTTTCGTATCCCAAAACAAGCATTCCGAGCTCCTTGGCGGCTTTCACGCCTGCGGGGGCATCCTCAACGACGAAAAACGACTCCACCCCCGGGAACATCTCCATGAGCTTTTTCCTAGCCAGCTGGAATACCTCCTTCTTGCTGGGTGCCATGCCGCTGACGTTGACGTCAAAGAAGTCTATCAGCCTCTTCTCTCCCACCCTGACCTTGGCCGCTAGCTTCGGGGCGTTCTTTGAGGCAGAAGCCAGGGCGTTTGGTATTCCCCTTCCCCTTGCCCTCATCAGGAACTCTATTGCCCCCCGGTTAACCTCGTACTCTCCCCGGTCAAACATCTCGTTGACCATTCTGTTCTTGAACTCGGCGAACTCCGTGAGGAGTTTTTTCCTCTTTTCCTCGGTGTCCGCGCCGTGGCGCTCGTAGATACCCGTCAGCTCCAGTATGTTGTGCGCACCCTCGTAGCGCGGCTTTCCTGAGACGTACCTCACGTAGAACTCGTGATCGATTTCAGCCCCATATATCTCTGCGGCCTTTCGCCAGGCTTCCTCGTGGGGCGTGTAAACGAGGACTCCGTCGAAGTCCCATATCAGTGCTATCCTGACCATTGGTGCCACCTTATTTGGTTATTTCCCTGATAACAATCTTCTGTGCCTCTATGTCTTCAACCTCCGCATCAAAACCCCCGACGGTAAAGGTTCCGTTCTCGCCTTCGAGGACGAAGTTGCTGACTATTCCGAAGCGGTTTATCGAGCGAACCTTTCCGGTAATGCTCACTGGGTAGCCGCTCTTAACGTCCCTGCCCTCCACGGTCACCACCGGAGTGTAGCCGAGCTTCAGCAGGGTCTCAAGCTCGTTGAGCGCCATCGAGAACTCTATGAACACCTTGGGATACAGCTCGGGCCTGGGAATCCATCCCATGACCTCCTTTGACTTGAGCCAGAGGTTGTTGTGGATGTTGAGGAGTCTGAGGAGGAGGTCTTTTTCCTGTATCACGTATCCGTAGATTTCGTTGCTGGAAATCGGGAGCTTGTGAACGCTGAAGAAGCGCCGTTTTGAGTAGACAGCGCTTGAGAGGTCGGATATAACGAGGAGAAAGTTTCCAAGGTCAAAGGTGCGTATCTTGACCTGATCCCTGAACCTTTCGAACTCCTCTGGAGTGCCTATGCTGGGGTAGACCAGAAGGTACAGGTTCACTCCCCTCTGGAGGGCTCCCAGCAGGTAGGGTTTGAGCTCCTTGAAGACGGGATAGGGGAGTTCGGCCCTAATCTCGACCTCCGCGGAGTTTATTATCTCGATAATGCTCGCCAGGACACCTTCCAGGCTCCTCACAAGTGAGATATAGGGCCCCTCTTCTTCGGTTCTTCCCTTGATCTTCATAAGTTCCTCCTGAAGGACGCTCCGGAGGAGGTCGAACTTCATCTTCTGAATGTCGATGAGGGCCCCTATATCGCTCGCCGTGTAGACCCTCGGCCTTCCGGCGGAAGCCCTGATGAATCCCTTTCGTATCAGGCTCTGGATTATGTTGTAGAGCTGGGGCTGATGGATGTCAAGGGCCTCAAGGAGCTCCTTCACGGTGGCGCCGTCCTTTATGAGAATCGTCAGATAAACCTCAGCCTCCCTTTTGGTGAGCCCGAGTTCCTGCAATTTTTCAATCAAAAAAGCATAATTTTCCATCTGCACCCCTCCACAGGTCACTGCCACTACGTATTTTTGAGCTTCAATACTATTTAAATATATTGGATACTAATTCAGTAAGGTTTATATAATAGTATTGTAGTATAAACATTGAATGCCCATATTATTCCATGCACGTATGTCGAGGGGTGAGGAGGTATGAAAAAAGTCCTTGCTGGTGGTCTTTTGATTTTTGTTCTGCTTTTGGCAGTAGTGGCTGCCGGGTGCATCGGCGGTGGAGAACAGACCGGAACCCAAACACCGGCGACCGTCACGGAGACCAAAGTTAAAACTGAGACCAAGGTTGAGACCCAGGTGCAGGAGAAAGTTTTCGTGAGGTTCGCCGGCTGGAGTGCCGGAGAAACCGAGATGAAGAACTACGAGAAGATGATTAAAGCCTTCGAAGAGCAGAACCCCAACATCGGCATCAAGTACGAGGTCATCACCCAGATGTTCCACGAGAACATCCTGGCATCCTACGGTGCAGGAGTTGCCCCCGATGTCTTCTACGTTGACAGTGCATGGGCTCCAATCTTCATCGACAAGGGGGCCCTCTATCCGATATCTGACCTCGCTGACCAGAGCTTCATTGACCAGTTCTACCCGTTCCTTCTTGAGCCCTTCATGAAGGACGGAAAGCTCTACGGCCTGCCTAAGGACTGGAGCATGCTGGCCCTCTTCTACAACAAGAAGCTCTTCGAACAGGCTGGCCTCACCAGGCCGCCCGAAACCTGGGAGGAGCTTGAGGAGTACGCCAAGATAATAGCTGACAAGACCGGAAAGCCCGGACTGGCCATATACCTTGGAGGATTTAACAGGTACGTCCCAGTTGCCGTAAGCAACGGTGCCCCCAAGCCCTGGTTCGAGAAACCTGAAGACGCCTCCTGGTTCGACAACCCCGTGGTTAGGGAGACCCTCACGTGGTACATCGACCTCTACAGGAAGGGCAAGACTGAGAGGGAAAACCAGGGGCTTACCCCGTACGTCGTCCAGCCGAGTGACGTTGGAGCCGGCTGGCTCGGTGACGCCTTCGGCCAGCAGGAGGTTGGAATGGTCATCAGCGGAAACTGGATGATTCCATTCCTTGCAGACCAGTTCCCCGACTTCAAGTACGGTGAGGACTGGGACATAGCTCCTGTCCCGGCCGGAAAGGAAGGAAGGGTGACCATGGTCTACACAGTCATCCTGGGAATAAACGCCAAGACCGAACACCCGCAGGAGGCCTGGAAGTTCGTCGAGTTCCTCCTTGGGCCGGAGGGACAGAAGGAACTCGTCGTCAAGGGCGGTCAGACCCTACCCAGCATAAAGGGATTCGAGAACGACCCGGACATGTGGCCGCAGCACAAGAAGACCCTCTCGTTCAAGTACGACCAGATGATAGTCTTCCTCTGGGGTCCGAAGTCGGGACCACTTGAGGGCAAGTTCAGCGACGCCATGGCCGCAGCGATGAGGGGCGAGATGAGCGTGGACGAGGCCATTGAGGTTATGAAGCAGGTCGTTCAGGAAGAGCTGAGCAGCTGAGGTGAGAACATGTTTTCGTCTTTTTCTTCCTTTTACGAGAAGGCTAGAAATAAGGAGATCGTAGCCGGATTAACTCTCATCTCGATTGCCGTTATTCTGAACCTGGTTTTCGGTTACTTCGCGATGTTCTTTGCCTTCTACCTGAGCTTCTTCAAATGGGATTATATAGGCGAGATGCAGTTTGTAGGGCTTCAAAACTTTGAGATTGTGATAAGGGACCTTATCAGGGGGCTTCACGGAGCGCCCTACCTTCTCGTGCCCTTCTACACCGGCCTGAAGAACATCCTGCTCTACACACTCATCGTCGTGCCCATCCAGACCTTCCTGGCAATAGTGCTGGCCTCCTTTGCCAACCAGAAGATTCGCGGCCAGCAGTTCTTCAAGGTCTCCTATTTCCTGCCCGCGACGACTTCTTCGGTCATCGTGGCCCTGATATTCATATGGCTCTTCATGAAGAACGGCTACATAAACTACGTCCTGGCCCACGTGATCCCGGGCTTTGAGCCGGTGGACTGGATAAACAACAAAGACTACCTGCTCTTCGCCATAGCCACTGTCGCCATCTGGGGGACCAGCGGACACTTCATGGTGTCCTTCCTGGCGGCGATGCAGGCCATTCCCAGGGAGATATACGAGGCGGCAATGCTTGACGGTGCAGGGCCGATAAGGAGGTTCTTCTTCATAACGATCCCGATGCTCAGGCCGATGATAACCTACGTGGTGGTCATGGGACTCATAGGGGCCCTCCAGATGTTCGACCTCGCGTGGATAATGGCGGGGGCCAACGGCGGCCCGGGAGGGGCAGGCTATACCGTCGCGCTGGACATCTATAACGAGGCGTTCACCAGGATACGTCCCGGTGTTGCCGCGGCCAAAAGCTGGTTCCTGTTCGCGATAATATTCACGACCACCTACCTGTTCCAGAAGAAGTACGGGAGGGCTATGAGATGACCCCCAAAGAGAAGGAGAGGCTCATCCGCCGTATCTGGATTGTCATAACCTACGCCGTGCTGATAACCTTTGCACTGGTATATCTGATGCCCTTCATCAGGTCGCTGGTCGCTTCGTTCATGACGTGGGCGCAGGCTTCGGCATACCCCCCGGAGTGGGTTCCCAATCCATTCACGCTTGAAAACTATCAGAAACTCTTCAGGCTTGACCTGTTCCCGCGCTGGATTCGCAACACCGCGCTCTACGCTGGGTTAATCGTTGCCGGCAACGTGCTCTTCACCAGCATGGCCGGCTACGCATTCGCCAGACTCAAATTCCCGGGAAAAGACGTAATATTCTCCGCGCTGCTCTCGCTCCTTATGATTCCAATGTTCGTCACGCTGGTTCCAAACTACATCATAATGTACAAACTTGGCCTCATCGACAACATCTTCGGCCTTGCACTACTGGGGATAGTGAACGTGTCAAGTATCTTCCTCATGAGGCAGTACTTCACGTCCCTTTCCAACGAGATATTCGAAGCCGCCCGCCTGGATGGGTGCGGTCCGATAAAGGCGTTCTTCTACATAGCCATGCCGCTGGCCAAACCTGCCCTCGGTGCGGTTGCCGTTTACCAGTTCCTCGGCTCTTGGAACGCCTTCATCGGGCCGCTCATCTTCCTCCGCTCGCCGGAAAACTTCACCCTGCCGGTCGGTCTCAGCTTCGCCTTCCAGAGGAGCATGTGGACGGAGTACACCCCAATCATAGCAGGCTCGCTGGTGGCCTCGGCACCCACGATACTGCTCTTCCTCGTGCTAAACAGGTACCTCATTAGGGGTATAGTCATTACGGGAGGGAAAGGCTGATGGCGAGGGTTCTGCTTAAGGACGTTACCAAGAAGTTTGGAGAGGTAGTTGCTGTCAACAAACTGAACCTTGAGATTAAAGACGGGGAGTTCATGGTGCTCCTCGGACCAAGCGGGTGTGGGAAATCGACGACACTCAGAATGATAGCCGGCCTTGAAACGCCCACCGAAGGCGAAATATGGATAGGCGACCAGCTGGTCAACGAGATAGATCCCACAAAGAGAAACACCGCCATGGTATTCCAGAGCTACGCGCTCTATCCACACATGACGGTCTTCGGCAACATAGAATTTCCGCTGAGGATGTGGAAGGTTCCGAAGCAGGAGAGGATACGGCGCGTTAAGGAGGTGGCCGAGTTCCTTGGGATAGCCGACCTTCTCAACCGGAAGCCGAGCGAACTGAGCGGCGGCCAGCAGCAGCGTGTGGCCTTGGCCAGGGCGCTGGTGAGAGAACCCGAGGTTTTCCTCCTCGATGAGCCGCTGAGCAACCTCGACGCCAAGATAAGAACCCAGATGCGCTTTGAGCTCAAGAAGCTCCTCAGCTACGACCTCGGAATAACCACCATTTACGTCACCCACGACCAGGTCGAGGCCATGACGATGGCCGATAGGATAGCTGTCATGGACAGGGGCGTTCTCCAGCAGGTCGGCACGCCGGATGAGATCTTCTACAAACCCGCCAACACCTTCGTTGCGACGTTCGTGGGAAGCCCACCCATGAACCTCGTGAAAGGAGAGGTTGAGGAGAAGGACGGAAAAGTGCTCTTCGATGCAGGGGAATTCATGCTGGAACTGCCCACCATCATAGACGTCCGCGGCACTGCGGTTCTCGGCTTCCGGCCCCAGCACGTTCAAGTCAGCTCCGAACCGAAGGAGGGCTTTGTGAAGGGCAGGCTCCTAGGTGTTGAGAAGCTCGGTGTGGAGAGCTACGGCCACATCGCCTACGGCGGTGTGGAGCTGGTACTCAGGCTTCCGGAAGGAGTGGAGACGGGCAGGGAGGAGGTTTACTGGAGGCCGAGGATGGACAGGATTTACATCTTTGACCCTAAGAGTGGAAAGCTTCTGTACGGCTGATTGCCGGGCTGACGCCTCAAACAATCCCTTTCTCTTATTTGGATTCTTTGGCTATTAACTTTCCAAGAAAAGTTTGTTTAAAGAGGTGGAAGAAGGGCTCACTCGCCCTTGAGCTTCATTATCTTGATCCTGCCGAGGGTCTCCCAGTACTCGACGTTTATTCCTTCCCTGAGCTGATCCTTGATCTCGTCAGCGACACCGGTCTCAATAGGGACGTCGTAGAGCTCGTAGGTCTCCATGTCCATAATCTGGACGGTGTCCGGAGTCATGGCTATTATCTGGGCGGTTCTCTTGTCGATGATCGGAACGTCAACCTCTGCGCTGGTGGGCTTGACAATGCTCCTGACCTTGCCGTCGAAGATTCCAACGGCCTCAATCCTGGCCTTGGCTGAACCGTGCTTTCCGGGCGAGGAAACGGTTATGTTGCCGATCCTGCAGGGCTCTCCATCGATGAGGATGTACCTTCCCGGCTTGAGCTTGCTAACCTGAACCTTGGTCTTGTCTCCCATTTTTCAGACCTCCCATAAGCGTTCTAAAACCGATTGGGAAGGGTCTTTAAAAAATTTTTGAATAAAAGAAAGAATCAGCGACGGCCCTTCATCAGCATGCTGTTCATGAGAGCGGGCACTAGGAGGACGAGACCGAGCAGTGCACCTATCTTGACGGTGGTGCCTGGCGCTCTGAACGCGTAGTACAGCGTGAGCAGGCCCATGAGGAAGAGGACGATCATTATGCCCGCCACGGCGCCCTTGTTGTGCGCGAGTTCCTCTGAGAGGAGGGGATATGCTTCGATAGCGGCTATTATTGCACCCACGCTGAACGGCACCACAAGAAACATTGTCCTGATGTCCCCTATGACCATCACCGCTGAGAGCAGGAAGCCAAGGAGCGCCACCAGAGTCAGGCTTCTGTTCCTTCCAAGCTGCATGACCTCGGAGAGTATCTGACTGCCCATCTCTATGAGGACGATGATCGTGGTCAGCCCGGCAAAGTATAGCGAGAGCATGAGCAGAGATATCAACCTGCCGGCGTTGGCGATGTTGCCCTTGAGTACGTACGGGATTGAATAGAACACCTCAATCGAGTCCATCGGGCTCTTTTCACTGTTCGTAGCGTATTCTCTGAGATCCTGAAATCCAAGGTATAGCCTCATGGACTCCTCCGCTGGGATGTTGGGGCTGTGGAAGGCTTTTCCAAATCCCTGGTAGGCTGCACCGAGGGAGTAAGCGACGGTAAAAGCCGCGGCGAAGCTCAGTATTATCTGGAGGACAAAAACAGCGGCAAGAACCTTCCTGAGGTCAAGCTCCTCGGGGGTGAAGCTCCCAACCACATAATAAACGCCGGCACCAAGGCCGAAGGACATGAGCACCGAGATGAACATGTAGAGCACTCCCCTGAGGGAGAGCGGCTGTCCGAAGGAAGTTATTGCCGAGACCGCGTTTTTCATGTAGTGAACTGCCTGGGGATCGGTGACGGTGTTGAGGGCCTGGTTCCTGACGAGGACTGCGGAAACTATTGCAAAGAGCACGAAAAGCACCGAGAGCACTGAGATAACTTCCAGGGTTCTGCCCTTGGCGAGGATAAGTAGAACCACAGAGACAAGTATCGTTCCGAGGGCTATTACGGGGACATACCTGGGAGCGATGCCAAGGATGTATATGATGCTGTACGAGGAGTAGTAGGTTGTGATTCCGAGCATCACGAGCAGGAACATGATGAGAACGAATATCAGTGCTGGAGTGCGGGATATCTTGAAGAACAATTCATATATCAGGTATCTCGTGCGTTTAGTGCTCTCTGCCTCACTGTATATCAGAAACAGCGCCAGAAGCATCGGTATCAGCGATATCAGGAACCCCTTCAGTCCAAAGTTTATGTAGTACTTTGGTAGCACCAGAAAGTTCCAGATGCCGAGGATGTATCCCGTTATCAAAAACGCCATCAGGAAGCTTATTTTTCGCATAGATTCACACCCCCATGGAGGTTCAGCCCCATATTTTAGGCGAGATTTGCAGAAGAAATAAGAGAAAACTAATATAAAAACATTGTGTGCTTTTTCTACTCAATTTAGAGGCCCCACTGCTCAAAATTGACGATTGTTTCGGTCACAACTGTCCATGCCATCAACGGTTCTTTGTAAAGACTTATTTTTTTGCCCGGGATTTCACTTCTGAAGTCTCCATGAGGAAATGCTCCAACAACCACGAGTGGGTTTTTAAGTTCTGAAAGGGTTTTCCCAAACTCCATCGGCTTCGTGAGTTTCCCCTCCTCATGCATCACGAAGACCTCATCAGGGCCTATCTCCTCTATGAGCTCTCCAAGCGGCTTTTCCTCCATCCGGAGAAGTTCAAGGTTCTCGGGAACGGCTCTGTTCTTAAAGAGGCTTTCCATCAGCCCAATGAAGCGGTTGTAGTTTCTCGGAATCCTGGTTTCTGGCTTTATGTATATCACTTCGTCGTTCCGCGTGTGGACGTAGACCCTCAGCAGGCCCTCTTTGTTGGCTATGCTCTCCAGGGCGTTGAGCAGGCAGACGTGGACTATATCCGGCCTCCCGCGCCTCTCGCCGTTTTCGAGCTTTTTCAGGGCCGAATGGTGGTACGTGGCGTCCAGGATAATCTCATCCGGTCTCTTGCCCCTCCGCTTTGCGTAGTTGACTATTGCAGGGTGGTTCTGTATACTCTTGGGCGCCAGCTCAAGTTCGGCCTCGGCTATCACCAGGTGAAGCATTCTCCCACCTCTCGATCTTTATTCCCCTCTCCCCAAGCTCCTCAATTATGCGCGTGAAAGTGTCTATCCTCATCCCGAGTATCTCGGGAGGGATAACACCGTATATGCACCCGTGCTCCGCCACGAGCCTGGCCACCGCCGCCGCTGTGAACCCCGTAACCCGTGCCATGGACGTGAATCCTTCCCTCTCTTCGTCATATAGCAGGTAGCCAATCTCCTTCGGCTCTCCGTCCAGCGTTCCTCTCCCCAGGACCTGCATTATGGAGAAGTCCGGGCTCTCATAGGTCATGAGGGGCACTATAACGTCGAGCGTATTGTCAACGTGCTCGGGTTTAAAGAAGCCGAGCTCCCTCAAAACCTTCATTTTTTCCAGATGTCCCGGCCAGCGGAGCGTCCACTCCTCAAGCCTCTCCGCCCTTACGCTTTCCAGGAGGCTCCTCAGACCGTCGCTTATGAATGCCTCAAACTCAAAGTCCCCGATGGAGATCCGTTCAATCCTCTCAAACGGGTCGACTGTGGTGACTTCCCAGTTCCTTATCACGCGTGCCGGCCTCGTGTATTCCTCAATTAAGTCTTTAGGTGACCATGTAATTCTGTAATAAAGTGGCGGCTTCGGCTCCTTCGGAAGGCCGCCAACGTAGATGTAGCCCTCTCTCAGCTCGTCCATTTCCTGCCATATCCTGCCCATCAGGATGTGGCTCAGTCCGGGGGCGAAGCCGGCATCAACTATCACCGTCACCTGGGCCTTTTCAGCCTCATCCCGGAGTTCCAGCGGATTTTCGGGCATGAACGAAACGTCGACCATGTCAACGCCGGCCTTTATTGCCGCTCTAACAGAGTGGTAGCCGAACCTCCCTGGCAGAGCCCCGATGACCAGCTCGAAACCCCTCATGGCTTCAACCAGTTCACCAAAGTTCGCCGCGTCCACCTTCACGGGAGTTGCGAACTCAGAAACGGCCTTCAGTCTCTCCTCACTGACGTCTCCAACGTGGACGTCAAATTCGTCCCTCAAATCCCATGCTACTGCCCTCCCAACGTTTCCTGCACCGAGAACGAGGACTTTCATGGTAACACCCCCTGAAACTTGTGGGAAGGTATATATAAGCCCTGCTCCTACCCCCGTTAATGCCGTTCAAGCTACCGATCTTTCGGAAAAATGTACTGGAAGTGCTCTCTTCATCCGATGAGACCAAGGTCATGCACATAAGCGACACTCCCGAGAGCGTTTATCGCTTCATCAATAATCTCATAGAAAAGACCGAGCCTGACTACATAATCCACACCGGAGACTTGGCCGACAACGTGAAGCTTGAGAGGAGGCCGGAGCTGGTGCCCCGTTACAGAGGTGCTCTGAGAAAACTGGCACGTGTCCTTAAAGGCTCCGGCGCGGTTCTCTACATCGTTCCGGGCAATGAAGATGACCCCGAACTGCTCAGGGAGTTCTTCGGCGATTCCGTCGTTGAGCCGGGCACGGTCATTGAAATCGAGGGGAGCAGGTTCGCCCTCGGCCACACCTGGAGAGAGGTCGTGGATAGGGAAGCCGACTTCAGACTTTACGGCCACAATTTCAAGCTGATTGAGAGGGGCTTAAATGGGATTCTCGGCGTCAACTTTGTCCTCCTCCCGAGCGGGAGGACGTACAAGGTAAAGTATCCCGGGGGGACGGACTTCGATAGGGGTTATAAGATGTGGAGGGGTATGTGATGAGGGTTCTCCGCTTTGGGCCGTCGATAATCTTCCTTCGAACTCCCCACAGGGAGGCCGTGAAGGCGGCAATCTCCCAGGTCTTCGGTGTCGAGGAGATGCCGACCGATGCAGCTATAAGGAACAGCAGTGAGTTCGAGACAATAGTATTTGTTACTGACGAGTGGAAGAAGGAAACGATTCCCCCTGAGAGGGCATTCCTTCTGGGCTGTCACGCCCCTGTTGTTCTGAGCACCATCGTGAACCGGAAACTCCCGGTGGAGAAGGTTCACGTCGAGGGCACGCTGATCCTCATGAGGGTTCCTGACAAGGTTCAGGAGGGGCTTCAGCTTCTGGCCAAAAAGTACGGCGGAGAGATCATGGATATAAGAACGGCCTTCGATGAGGGTGAGGCAGGGGACACGATAATCGGGGTAACGAAGAAGAAGCTCAACTCCCCAATTGGCCCGGAAGATATTGAGGGGGCGGTTCTCATCAGAAGGGACTTCCTGGAGGTCTACCGTGAGCTGACCCTTGATGTCCCCGTCCTCCTGCTCAAGCTGATGCCCGAGTGGAAGGAGATCACCATCAAAATCTACGACACCGACAAGCGCTACGAGGAGAACATAGAGAGGCTGATGATGGTCATAGAGGACCTCGATCTCGGCTTCGTCGTCGGTGAGGGCTGGGACTGGGACTATCCAAGACCGTTTATGCGGGTTCCGGTCTACAAGCTCAGGCTCCTCACGTGGGAGGACCCCATGCGCGTCAAGTTTCTTCTCAAGGGCATTGAGTACGTCGGCTACAAGAGACTCTGCGACATAGACGTTTTCCTTGAGGGCAAGAAGATACACTGGACGTCCCTCGGGAAATATGACTCAAAGTTCGAGCTGGCCAAGGCCGCCCGCGAGGAGCTGGAAAAGAACCTGAGTGAAGACGTTCTTGAGAGGCTCCGCAGAATAGAGGAAGTTCTGGTCAGGGAGGTCGAGGATTAAAGCTTCCTGAGCTTTGCCACGAAGAATCCGCTCGTCCCGTGCCTGTCCGGATAGAACCGCCTTGCCTTTCTTATTTCTTCGCTTAGCTCCGTTCCAAAGGGATTCGTCAAGGCCGGCTCGCCGTAGCGGAGGGGCAGGAGCTCGACGTCAAAGCTGTCAATGACCCACTGGATTACGAGCTCGTTCTCCTCCGGCTCAAGGGAGCAGGTAGAGTAAACGAGGGTTCCACCTCTCTTGAGGACGCTTAGGCCCTTCTCAAGGAGCTTCATCTGGAGGTTCTGGCAGAACTTAACGTCCTCCATCGTTCTGTTGGCCTTTCGCTTGGGGTTCTTGTGTATCGTTCCGGAGCCGGTGCACGGGGCATCGAGAAGGATTTTATCGAACTCAATCTCCAGCTCGTCTATGTGGAGCGAAGACTTGTGGATGAGGACGGTGTTCGTAACCCCCAGCCTTGAGAGGTTCAACCTCGTCTCCTTCAAGCGCTCCTCGCCGACGTCGAAGGCGTAGATTATACCCCCGTTCTCCATGAGCTGGGCCATATAGCTCGTCTTCCCCCCTGGCGCGGCGGCCATGTCTGCGACAACTTCTCCCGGCTTCGGTTCGAGTGCAACTGGCGGATACATCGAACTGGCCTCCTGTATGTAGAGGAGACCGCTCAAATATTCCGGCGTTGAGGTTATCGAAAAGGGTTTCCGCGTCAGGCAGAAGCCTTCTCTCGCCCAGGGGACGCGCCTGAACTGGAAGCCCTTCTTATTGAGGAGCTTGGTGAGCTTTAGAACCTCTATTCTGAGCGTGTTTACGCGGAAGCACCTCGGAAGGGGCTTTTCCATGGCCTCGGCTATGGCCAGAGCCCTCTCTCCCCATAGCTCGTAATACCTCTCCGCGAAGGCCTTGGAGTAGCCGAGGCTGAAGAGCTTTTCCAGCATGGTGGGAAGTTGGGGGAAGGGTTTAAAATCATATTGACCTTGCACTTTTCTCAAGGCCGTAGAGGTAGAGCGAGACCGGAACGGTGTCTTCCCCAAGCTCGTCCTTCGATAGATAGAGCACAGGGAAGGAGTACCGCTTCTTCTTAACCTTTCCGTACTTAACCTCGATTCCGAAGAACTTTCCGCGCTCCTTTATCACGAGGTCACACTCCTTGTTCCTGTCGTAGTAGAACCCCGCGAGGGAGTGCTTTTCCCGGAGTATGGGCTCCTCAAGGTGCCATATGACGTGGGAAGCGACGGTGTTTTCGACGAGCCACTCCATGTTGGTCTCAACGAACTCAACAGGGTCATCTCCAAGGTAAACCGCCAGAGCCGTCGCTATGAGTGGACTCTGGAAGACTATCTTCTTCTCCTTTCTGTGGGCGTGCCTATTTCTGCTCACGTCCCAGGCCTCAAGGGTGTAAATCACTCTCGCGCTCTCAAGGGTCGCTAAGTACTCCCTGACAGTGGGGTGAGAAACTCCGATTTCCCCAGCCAGGGTTACGTAATCAACGCGGTTGCCTTTGAGCCTGAAAATCGTCTCTAAGAGCTCCCTCGCAATCTCTTCACTCTTTCCGGATTTGGCGATCTCGCCGAGGACCAGCCTTATTATCTCCTCGTAGCGCTCTTCTTTAATTTCTCCATGGTTTTTAAAGTCAGTCACTGCCTCCGGAAAGCCACCCGTCTGAAGATATGCATAGAAAAGTCCCTCAATTTCCTCGTACCAGGGTATAAGGTCATCAATTTCCGGTTCACGGTAGCTGAAAGATGCCCGAGGCAACTTGGGCTTCATAAAGCGTGCAAACTCCCTAAAGCTCAGCGGGTTGAAGTAATATTCGTTGCCTTCTATTCCTCTCCCTGGCAGGAGTTCACTTTCTCTCTTCAGCTCAACGGGATTCGAGCCTGTCGCCACCGTGGTTATCCCCTCTTCGCCGAGCTCCTTGAGGAGGAGTCTCCAGTCTCTAAGGTAGGTTATCTCGTCAAGGAAGACATAAAGACTGCCATGCCTAATCCTCAGCTCCTCTATGAAGGCCTTGACTTCGCCCTTCGTGAACCGGTCTGAGGGAATGTAAACTATTCTCCTCGACTCAACGCCGTTTTCTATTAGTCCACTGATGAGCATTTTGAGGTAGAAGCTCTTTCCTGCCCTCCTGATGCCCCTTATGAGTGTTACTGAGCCTCCCTTAACTTCAATCGTCTTTCGCGGGATGATCTCCTTGGCTCTGGATAGGTCGTAGTCTTCCTTTTCCCACTCTTCACCCTTCCACCAGGGGTTGTACCTGACGAGTTTGACTACCTTAACTGCCATGTGTGAAAGTGTGCTTTCATAACTTATAAGATTTATGAAACTCCACTTTCACAGACGTGCCGTTTTATGAAAGTGCACTTTCATAAATTGCACCATTTGTGAAAGCCAGCTTCCATAAAATTTGTTATGAAAGGGGCCTTTCACAAAGCCCCAGAAGGATAACGGCCAGAGAGATCCTTCAGCATTTCCTCGGCCCTTCCGAAATCGCCATTTTCCAGCGCTCGAATGACGAGGCAGTAAAGGCCTATCAGCTCAAGGTTCTCCATCGGGTTCTTCGAGAGCCTCTCGACCTCAAGCTCAAGGCTTCTGATGGCTTTCTGGATGGCATTTTCTGAGTAGTCCGCGAACTTCAATCCATTGAGAATGCCGAGGAGATTCTGTACCTTCGCCGGGACGTGTTCCCGGGTTTTCTGCTTCTCCGGTTTCTCCCTTCTCCCGGGATTGAGCCCCTCAGGGCCAATTCCCTTCTTTTTGAGGAATTCGTACCAGCGGTCGCCGTATGTTTTTTCCGGCTTTATAGTTTTGGGAAACATCTTTGCGAGCTCCATTATCTCTTCCTGGAAATGCTCAAGCGGATCGATGCCCAGGATTTCTGCCGCTTCTCTTGCAAGCAAGTGTGGCTGTTTATACAGTCGTGCCTGTGCATCTGCGAGAGCGTTGTAGTCCCATACTGGCCTATCTTCCATTAGTTTCTTCATTTTCTTTGCAGCACGTATTATTAGTTTTGCAGCTTTCTGTATTTTTTCCTTCTCATTTTTTGTCAGTACTCGCTCCTGAAACTCTATTTCGTCTATCATTTTTTGTGCAAGTTCCTTTTCAAGAGCGTCTGCTGCAGAGTCGAAAGGCTGCAATATTATGACTGGTTTTTTATCGTATTGCTCCAAGCGCTTGGGTTCGCTGTCTGACAGATATACGAATTCCTCGCCGTTTTTCTTGCCGAAAGTGTCTACAATGTACTCGAGTATTTTTTCTGTCTTATCACCTGGATCTGTTTTCTTTGAATGGGCTTCGAAGA
Source organism: Thermococcus thermotolerans (assembly GCF_024707485.1). Taxonomy (NCBI): domain Archaea; kingdom Methanobacteriati; phylum Methanobacteriota; class Thermococci; order Thermococcales; family Thermococcaceae; genus Thermococcus; species Thermococcus thermotolerans. Next base: position 789,842 of record NZ_CP102602.1, on the reverse strand, counting down.
TCTGGTGCACCCCACCGATGAGCGTTTCGTATGCTGCACTGTCTGCATGGTGCTCTGATATAATGGCGAATTCTTTGTGGTTGAGTATGGGTGTGTGTGTTTGTTGGAGGGTATTCTCCGCCAAGTATTGAAGAGATCACAGTGTTTGTGTCACCGTATACGTGGTAGTAATCTACTGGCACCTCTTTCTCTCGCAGTAACCCCTTTTCTTTTATTTTTCCTTTCTTTTTGGGCAACGTTTTAGGGATGACCATCGCTACTCGCCTCCAACCAATTAAGCTTAAATCCTCAAATAAGCCTTTCGAAGTCCTCCAAATCCCACACAAGCCAGCCCTCAGCTCTTAGCTTTTCCTTCCCCTCAACGCTCTTTGCCACAAGACCGCAGCTTTTCTCCCAATCATCGAGACCGACGAGCTTACTCTTTCTCTTCAGGTCTTTGAGAATCCCCCTCGCCTCCCTCTCGCTCAGGTCTTTCCACTTAACCTCGACGAAGAGCACCTTTCTCTCCTTCTCGTTCAAAGCCACGAGGTCAATCTCTTCCCCTTTATGCCACCACCTTCCAACTTTTGTGAACCTGAACGGTAACCTTCCAGCCCTGTTAAGCTCAACCAAGAACTGCCTCACTATCTCCTCGAAAACGAAGCCAATGTATTCGTTAAACCTGAACTTGATGTCCTCCACAACATCGAATCCCATCTCGATCTCGCTTTTCCTCGGGTAGACAAAGCGGAACCAGAAGTTGAAGAGCCTGTCGGTTATTTTGTAGATGCTCCTTCCCCTTCCCACGATGGGCTTCTCCTCTCCGACGTATCCCATCTCCTCAAGAACGTTGAGGTACTTGCCGAGCGAGTTGACATCGACCTTGGCCTTGTCGGCTATCTGGCCGAAGCGGTTGTATCCAAGTGCTATCGCCCTCAGTATGGAGAAGTACCGCGAGACATCCCTTAGCTCCTGCTTAAGCAGATATTTGGGTTCGTCGTAGTATTTTGCGCCCTTAGACAGCAGGAGATTGCGAAGGTTGTCCCAGAAGTCAAGCTCTGGATTGTAATCCACCCAGTACTGTGGGACTCCCCCAAAGACGGAGTAAACGTGGAGTGCCTCCGCGGTGCTCAGCGGGTAGAATTTTCTTACATTGAAGAAATCCATTTCCTCAACTTTCCACGCCCCGGTTCTCCTTCCGTAGATGGGGGATTTAGCTGAAAGAATACCCTCCATGAATGAAACCAGCGAGCCGCAGAGGATCAGCATTATCTTTGTCTCTGAGAGATGAGTATCCCAGTACTTTTGAAGGACGCTGAGAAAGTCTCTTTGGGCTTTCGCTATATACTGGACTTCATCTATTACTACGACGAGCCTTTCAGAGCTTTTTCCCGCGAGATAAGTGAAGAACGCCCTCCAGTTCTGGAGCGGGTTCTCCCTCAGGAGAGGGTCGTTGAAGTATTCGGCGAGCCTTTCGGAGAAGTCCTCAAGAATTGTCTCGCTCTCCTCGGCGAGCAGATAGACCCCATCAACCTCGGAAAGGAACTTCTGAAGAAGATACGTCTTGCCTATCCTCCTCCGACCGTATAGGATTATCAGTTCGGGCCTTTCGGAACGGTATCTGCTCCTCAGGAACTCAAGCTCCCTTTCACGGTCAATAAACTTACTCACGAGTATCATACTTTAGAGTAAGTTTCTTTGTTTATAAGCATTTCTTTGCTGAACTTCAAAACCAGAAAAATAGAAGAGAATCAGACCTTAATCCCGCCCATGATGAGGGCCATCACCGCCTTCTGGGCGTGGAGCCTGTTCTCGGCCTCGTCGAAGACGACGCTGTTCGGGGAGTCAACGACATCGTCCGTAACTTCTTCTCCCCTGTGGGCCGGGAGGCAGTGCATGAAGATGTAGTCCGGCTTGGCGTGCTTGACGAGGTCCCTGTTGACCTGGAAGGGCTGGAATATCTTCCTCCTCTCCTCGGCTTCAGCTTCCTGCCCCATACTGGCCCAGACGTCGGTGTAAATAACATCTGCGTCCCTGACGGCCTTGACCGGGTCGTGGAGGAGCTCGAAGGAACCACCGCTCTCGGCCGCGTTCTGCTCCGCCCACTTGATGACCTTCTTGTCCGGCTCGTAGCCCTCCGGAGTTGCAACGACAACGTTCGCTCCAAGCTTGGTTCCGGCTATCATGAGCGAGTGGGCAACGTTATTTCCATCGCCGACGTAGACTATCTTGAGGCCAGCAATCCTGCCCTTCTTCTCAAGTATGGTCTGGTAGTCAGCTAAAGCCTGGCACGGGTGGGAGAAGTCGCTGAGACCGTTGATAACCGGAACGTCGGCGTACTTGGCGAGGTCCTCAACGTCCTTGTGGTCGAAGACGCGGGCCATTATTCCGTCAACATAGCGGCTGAGAACGCGGGCGGTGTCGGCTATGGTCTCTCCCCTCCTCAGCTGAAGGTCGTTCGCGTTGAGGTAGAGGCCGTAGCCGCCGAGCTGGTAGATGCCGACCTCAAAGCTTATCCTTGTTCTCGTTGAGGGCTTCTGGAATATCATGGCGAGCGTCTTTCCCTCAAGGACGCGGTGCGGCTTTCCTATCTTGTTCCATATCTTCATCATCTCGGCGGTTTTGAGAATAGTTTCAATCTCCTCCCTCGTGAAGTCCTGGAGGCAGAGAACATCCCTTCCTGCGAGGCTAACCACCATGTGCATCACCGTCTAAAGCTGGGGAGCGGATTTAATAATCCTTTCGTCGGAGAATGGGCGTCGCCACTGAAATCTTTTGAACATCGATACATGTGGACTTTCCAAACGTAATGGGCACGGGGGCATATATCCATCCATCAGTGCAGTTCGGATGGAAATGTGTCGGTGATTTTATTGGCATGAGTGTGAATGTTTTTATAGGATAAGTGCGTCTATTAAAAGTGAGGTGATGGCAATGGGGGACCTTAAGTCTGCAAAAACTATGGGCGGTATCGGCGCAATACTCACCCTGATACCGGGTGTTGCCATTGTGGGATTCGTCCTGAAAATCCTGGCAGTCAAAAACATTTCAGAGGTGACAAAACGGGAAGAGATTTTCACTAAATACCTGTGGGCGGCCATACTTGCCATACTGGCCAGTATTGTCGCGATGTGGAGCTTCTGGGGAAGCATGTTTAGGGGCGGAGCATACGGCTACTCGATGATGAGCTTTGGAATGGCCACCACCGGTGTCATCTTGGCGGCGGTTCTTATGATAGTCGGTGTCTGGTTCATGAAGCAGAGCTACGACATGATTTCCGAGGAGACAGGGGTCGGCCTGTTCCACACAACGGCACTGCTGTACCTCGTCGGAGCAATTCTCATGATTGTAATGATAGGGATGCTGCTGATACTCATTGCCGCAATACTTGAGATAGTGGCCTTCTTCTCCCTGCCTGACGAGCTTTCCAAGCCAGTCGAAGAGCCGGCACCTATTTAACCTCCTGCCCCCCTTTTTGATATTTTCTCTGGGCGAATCCTATTGTGGCAACACTGCCATCACGCGATAAACCTAATAAACTCAATCCTCTTCTATCCCTGGTGGCGCGCATGGGGGATGGAATCAAGGTTACCCTTGTCAATTATACAAAAAAGCCTCTGGAAACTGTCACATGGGCGGCTCTCATAAGCTATTGGGATGAATGGGAGACGGAAGCTTTCGAGCGGATCAGCGATAGGGACGTCGAGATGCACCTTCCCAAGGTTCTCGGCTACGGCCACGAATCAATACTGGAACATGCAGTTCTGACCTTTGCGGTTGAGGGATGTTCTCGTGTCTGTTCGCATCAACTCGTCCGCCACAGGATAGCCAGCTACACCCAGCAGAGCCAGAGATATATAAAACTGAACCCCGATGACGTTGAGGAGACCTTCGTGATTCCGGAGGATGTAAAGAACCGCCCGAAACTCTATGAGAAATGGAAGCGCCTCATGAAGGAGGCGATAGAACTCTATGAAGAAAGTCACAATGCAGGGGTTCATCAGGAGGATGCGCGCTTTATACTGCCCCAGGCGGTAAGGACAAAGCTTGTCGTCACGATGAACCTCCGTGAGCTCAAGCATTTCTTCGGCCTTCGCGCCTGCGAGAGGGCCCAGTGGGAGATCCGCGAGGTCGCCTGGAAGATGCTGGAGGAGATCGCAAAGAACGATGACCTCAGGCCCGTCATAAAGTGGGCCAAGCTCGGGCCCAGGTGCGTTCAGCTCGGCTACTGCCCCGAGGGCGAGCTCATGCCGCCGGGCTGCTGGAAGAGGACGAAGGAGAAATGGAAGGCCCTGGCAGGTTCCAAACCAACGGTTTAAGAAACTTTTTTACATAGCTTTTCTTCACAAATTCTCGGTGGGTAATCATGAAAATCAGGAGCTATGAGGTAGAACTGCCCCATTCATGGGAGAGCCTTCAGGTAATTCTCAGCGAACCGGAAAAGACCCTTCCGTTCTTCCCGTACTTCGAGAGCTTACACGACGATACGGTTAGATTCAAAGTCCCCCGGTTCATCTTTGACTTTGGTTATGAGTTTAAACTGGCCTTGGGCTTCAGAAAGAACGGTGCGGTCTACACCTTTACAGGGGAGAAGGGTGTGCTTACGGTAACCTTTGAGATGCAGGGGAACAGGCTTAAAGTGACAGCAAGCTGGTCTGGATTTGGCGAACTACTAATGGGCAAGCCTCTTCAAATCTTCGCCAGGGGGATAGCGGAAGCGATAAGGGACTTCTGCAGTGCTCAGGCGACCTGTCCGGTGCTGGAGCTGGAATCCGACGAGGGGGTGGTTCACCACATAACTCCCGAAAGCGCTCCTGCACTCATCAAGAGGATAGTCTGGGAGCTCAGAGGGGAGGACTTCGTCCTCGAAGGTGTGTCCGAGAAGGGCGTCAGGCTCTCCGCAACCGTCAGGGGAGGGAGGCTAGTTAGACTCACTGTGAGGGACCCGCTTAACAAAGAGACTGTGGTCGAGGCCGACCTCCCGGTGCTGGAGATAGGCCCGGACCTCTTTGAAGGCCTTCCCCTGGATGACACGTTTAGGATAAAGGTCAGGAGGATTTAGAAGTCTCCCCCACTATTTCATCTATCGCGGCCTTGAGTTCCTCGTAGGCCTCCTCAAGCGACTCCGGGATTACCTTGGTGTCCGCTATTACCGGCATGAAGTTGGTATCACCGTTCCACCTCGGCACTATGTGGAGGTGCACGTGGTCGTCTATCCCTGCCCCGGCGACCCTGCCGAGGTTCACACCCATGTTGAAGCCGTGGGGGTTCATGGTCTTCTTCAGGGCCTTTATCATGAGCTGGGAGAGCTTCATAATCTCAAGGAGTTCCTCGTCGGTGAGGTCTTCCCATTTCCCGACGTGCCGGTAGGGGGCTATCATGACGTGGCCCGGGTTGTAGGGGTAGTTGTTCATGATGACAAAAGCGTGCTTCCCGCGGTAGAGGATGAGCCTCTCCCTATCGCGGTTCTCCTTCGGGAAGTCGCAGAATATGCAGCCGTCGTGCTTTGGTGAGCGTATGTACTCGATGCGCCACGGTGCCCACATTATTTTCATTCCCTCACCTCCAGTGGGAGAAAGGGGGAGGGGTTAAAAGCTTTTTTGAAACTCCGGGTGATGAAGCGTTTCAAATCCGGCCAACAAAGCTTTTAACTCCAAGCCGCTACTCACTCCAGGTGATAGGCATGAAGCAGAGAAAGGGACTTCTCATAATCCTCGACGGCCTCGGTGACAGGCCCATAAAAGAACTCGGCGGAAAAACCCCGCTTGAGTACGCGGACACACCCAACATGGACGGTCTTGCAAAGTTCGGAATCCTCGGCCAGCAGGATCCGATAAAGCCCGGACAGCCGGCTGGCAGCGATACAGCCCACCTCAGCATCTTCGGCTACGACCCCTATAAGGTCTACCGCGGAAGGGGCTTCCTTGAGGCCCTCGGCGTTGGCCTAGACCTCAATGAGGACGACTTGGCCTTCCGCGTCAACTTCGCGACCATCGAAAACGGCATCATAACCGACAGGCGCGCCGGAAGGATAAGCACCGAAGAGGCCCACGAGCTGGCAAAGGCCATCCAGGAAAACGTCAAGCTGCCCGTTGACTTCATCTTCGTCGGTGCAACCGGCCACAGGGCCGTTCTCGTTCTCAGGGGCATGGCGACTGGCTATAAAGTCGGAGAGAACGACCCGCACGAGGCTGGAAAGCCGCCCCACGAGTTCACCTGGGAGGACGAGGAGAGCAGGCGCGTTGCAGAAATCCTTGAGGAGTTCGTGAAGCAGGCCCACGAGGTTCTTGAGAAGCACCCTGTTAACGAGAGGAGGAAGAGAGAGGGCAAGCCCGTAGCCAACTACCTCCTTGTGAGGGGCGCCGGCACCTACCCGGACATACCGATGAAGTTCACCGAGCAGTGGAAGGTGAAGGCGGCGGCCGTCGTTGCAGTTTCCCTTGTCAAGGGCGTCGCAAGGGCAATAGGCTTTGACATATACACCCCCGATGGAGCCACCGGCGAGTACAACACGGACGAGATGGCGAAGGCGAAGAAGGTCGTCGAACTCCTCAAGGACTATGACTTCGTGTTCCTTCACTTCAAGCCGACTGACGCTGCCGGCCATGACAACAATCCGAGGCTCAAGGCCGAGATGATAGAGAAGGCCGACAGGATGATAGGCTACATAGTCAATAACATCAACCTGGAGGACGTTGTTATAGCCATAACCGGCGACCACAGCACGCCCTGTGAGGTCATGAACCACAGCGGCGACCCCGTTCCGGTTCTTATCTCTGGAGGCGGTGTCAGGGCGGACTACACCGAGAGCTTCGGCGAGCGCGAGTGCATGCGCGGAGGCCTCGGCAGGATAAAGGGTCACGACATCGTTCACATAATGATGGATCTCATGAACAGGAGCGAGAAGTTCGGGGCCTAGCCCCCATAATCTTTTCTTGTATGGAATTAACCCGGCGCTAAATTCACCTCCGTTTGGCCTGCTATCTTAGCGTTCAGACGCAAACTTTAATTAGTTCGAAATCCAATTCCATCAGGTGTGCCCAATGAGACGGGACGTGAAGAAAATAGGCGGGGACAGAGTTACCGCCGTAGGGATGGGGACGTGGGGCATAGGTGGAAAAGAAGGCCCCGACTACTCGCGCGACAGGGAGAGCGTTGAGGCCCTAAAGTACGGCCTTGAGCTCGGGATAAACCTAATAGACACGGCCGAGTTCTACAGTGCCGGCCACAGTGAGGAGCTCGTGAGAGAGGCCATCAGAGGCTTCGAGCGCGAAGAACTCTTCATCGTCAGCAAGGTGTGGCCCACGCACTTCGGGTATGAGAGCGCAAAGAAGGCCGCACGGGCGAGTGCAAGGAGGCTCGGCACGTACATAGACCTGTACCTGCTCCACTGGCCGGTTGACGACTTTGGGAGAATAGAGGAGACGCTTCACGCACTTGAGGAACTGGTTGATGAGGGGTTAATCCGCTACATCGGTGTGAGCAACTTTGACCTTGAGCTCCTCAAACGCTCCCAAGAGGCAATGAGAAAGTACGAGATAGTGGCCAATCAGGTGAAGTACTCACTCAGAGACAGGTGGCCTGAAACGAGCGGCCTTCTCGACTACATGAAGCGCGAGGGAATAGCTCTTATGGCATACACCCCTCTCGAAAAGGGCTCCCTCGCGAGGAACCCCTGTCTGACCGAGATTGGAAAACCCTACGGCAAAACCGCAGCCCAGGTGGCTTTGAACTACCTCATCTGGGAGGAGAACGTCGTGACAATACCCAAGGCCGGGAAGAAGGAGCACATTGAGGAGAACGCCGGGGCCATGGGCTGGAGGCTTTCAATGGAGGATAGGGAAAGGGCAAGGGGGTGCGTCTGATGTTTGCCTACCACAACAAGCTCGCAAGGGTGAACCTGACAACGGGAAAGGTAACCTACGAGGAACTGCCGGATGAGATAATAAGAAAGTTCATCGGCGGGAAGGGCCTGGGCTACTACCTGATTTACAGGGAAGTGCCGCCCGGAACCGACCCGCTCAGCCCGGCCAACAAGTTCATCTTTGCTCCTGGTGGACTGACCGGCCTAGTGCCGGGCTCAAGCAAGGTCATAGCGGTGAGCAAGAGCCCGGAGACCGGGCTTATAAGCGATTCCAGCGGTGGAGACGCCTTCGGCCCGAAGCTGAAGGGGCACTTCGATGCACTGATAATCGAGGGAAAAGCAGAGGAGCCGGTTTACCTCCACGTCCACGATGGAAAAGTAGAGATTAGAGACGCGAGCCACCTCTGGGGGAAGGGCAACTATGAGGTTGCCAGAAGGCTCTGGAAGGAACACCCGAAGGCGAGCATGGCCCTGATAGGCCCCGCAGGCGAGAGACTCAGCAGGATCGCCAACGTCATTTACGACACCGAGAGGGCCAGCGGAAGGGGCGGTCTCGGGGCGGTTCTTGGCAGCAAGAGGGTGAAGGCGGTAGTCGTTGAGCCGGGCGAAAAGCCAAATGTGGCCAGCCCGGAGGAGTTCCAGAAACTCTGGATGGAGTTCTACAACGAGTTTGCAACAAACCCGAAATACGAGCACACGAGGAACTACGGAACGACCGATGCACTAAGGAGCGCCGCCTCGCTCGGCATGAGCCCTGCCTACAACTTCTCAAGGCCATACATCCCTGACGAGCTGGCGAGCAAATTAGCTGGAGACGAGGTCAAGAAGTATGAAGTCGAGCCGGAATGGTTCGTCCACGGCAAGAGCTGTCCGATTAAGTGCGCCCGCTACGTCGAGGTTGAATACAAAGGCAGGAAAATACGCGTCAAGCCGGAGTACGAGAGCATAGCGATGCTCGGAGCAGCTACCGGAGTCTTCAACTTCCCGGCGGTGGCTTACTTCAACTGGCTCGTGAACGACCTCGGACTGGACAGCATAGCGGCGGGGGCCACTATAGGCTGGCTTTTCGAGATGGTCGAGAATGGCCTAGTCACCGAGGAGGAGATAGGCTTCCCTGTGAAGGGCTTCGGAGATGAGGAGGCTGAAGAGAAGCTCCTAAAGCTCATGGCCGAGAGGAAGGGCTTTGGGGCAATCTTGGCGGACGGTGTGAAGCGGGCCTGTGAAAGGCTCGGTAGGGGTTGTGAGTCCGCGGTTCATGTAAAGGGCATGGAGAGTCCCGCCTGGGACCCGCGCGGAAGGAGAACCTACGCTTTGAGCTACGCCACTGCTGACGTCGGAGCGAGCCATCTGAGGGGCTGGCCGAGACCTCACCAGTTACCGAACCAGGGACCGGCAAAGGAGCTCGTGCCTTCGATGATAGAGGGCAGGGACGAGAGCTACATCACGGACATGCTCGGAACCTGCAAGTTCGTGCCCTACAAGATGGAGAACCTCGCGAGGTTCTACTCGCTCGCGACCGGCGAGGAGTGGACCGTTGAAAGGCTCAGGAAGGTCGCGCAGGCTGTGGAGAGCATAGCGCGCATACACGACGCTCTCGACTGGGTTACGCCTCCTCTCGACGATACAATTCCACCGCGCTGGTGGGAGCAGGAGCCAGAGGGACCAGCGGAAGGTAACGCGGCTTTCATAGACTACAACGACTTTCTCGAAGCTCGTAGGGAGTTCTACAGGCTGAGGGGCTGGCACGAGGAACTCGGCGTTCCGCTACCGGAGACGATGGAGGGGCTTGGCTATCCGGAGTTCAAGGACGATGCTGAGAGGGCATTGGAGATTGTGAGAAAGAGGATGGGGCTTTGACGCCCCTCACTTTTCCGTTGTGTTCCACACCCTCTCGCATTCTGATATTACCTCCTGGACGATGCTGTCCCCTACTGGCTCGAATATACTTATACAATATAGAGGCCTGCTAAGTAAACAGACGCATGCATTATTCTTTGGTGATGTAACTCAGCGCACATTTTGTTTCAGTACAGTTAAGTACTAAAACAGTGCTAGTACGATGTTGAATAATGATACCTATCCACCAGACATCGTATGTGTTAATCGTAATTTTGAGTGTCTCATTACCTATAAAATTTGGAGGTACCTTTACTATCAAGTCATCTCTTACAGCTTCGATTCGAAATGATTCTGATGAACTTGATGAGAACTTGACTATAATCCCCCTGCTTACAAAGCCCTTTTTCGAGATGGCGAAGTGGCATATGAGATACAGTCCGTTTACCGACTCTTTGGTTGAATTCCAACAATTTAGAGATCCTTCATAGGCCATCCCTTTTACGGGCAATTTGAGTGCCCCGTGCAATTCGGCATCCTTACCACCTGATATCAGGGACGACTGTGGAACAACCATATTAAAAAGAATAACATAAAGGAGATAAACTGCAAGGAGTTCTTTGAAATTAGTGCGTGCCCAATCTTTGATATTCATCACGTGTCACCCCATACCATGTCATGGCCTCTGGAGTGCTATCCATACTATTGGAACATTCGGATATCCCGAACCGAAATAACCCCCACAAAACTCAAATTTGGTGTACAATGAATGAAACTTTCCATATTTAGGAGCTACAGCATAGCCGACTGAGGTAAATCCTTCCATTCCGTCTTCAAGATATGCATAGTTGCTTCCTCGTTTTCTGCTCCCGTAGATTGCCACAACAGCCCTACCAACAACGTTACCATTGTGATCGTAGATGTCGAAATGCCTTTTTATTGGATATCTGGCGGGGGATGGTGTGTAATAGTAATATCTCACAGGAGTTATCTTGTTAACATGGGCTCTTTGAATGGATACTTCAAACTTACCAATATTGAGTGTCTCGTGTTGGGATATGTTGAATGGGCCGAATGTTAGAGAAATGCCCTGCCGGGTTATGGTCGAGGATCTAAATTTTGAGTATACTTCACCATATGACAGGGTAAATCTAATGTTATTGCTTTGGCCTATGATTGCTGGGGAAATTGTGCCGGCGAGATGAGCTTGATTAGCATTCATTGTGCCAAAATCTCTGAGGACTGGAGAATGAACATTCCACAATACCCTTAAACTAGTTGCTTCTTTGGAACTAACGACAAGAATAGTCTTTAGTTTATCTCTCTCCACAAATATTATTTCCGAAACGAGCATTTTTCCTAGATGATATTTCCTGATAATTTTTATGACTTCCCGATCTCTCTTGATATTAATGTTTGCAGATTCTCGAGTCAGCTTGAAAACTGTTCCATTCTCTAGTATCAATGTGAACTCTTGATTTAGTCTCGTATATTTAAAAAATGAAATTTTCGTTGAAGTGTTTAACATGGAATCATTATTTAGAGATACTGAGAACCCTTCATTATCTAGCATTGGAGGGGATATTGCGCTTGCGGCTTCTGCACTCACTCCAGCCATCAGCAGTCCCAAAAGGATTGCCAACATAGCCATCCATCTCAAGTCGTTCACCTCCTGAGAGTTTTTCATGATCTCATTACTGTTGGCACATATAAACTTTTCCTTTTACTATTAGTACAATGTCTTTCTTTTTTTCCAAGTATAAATTTATTCAGAGTTGGGTTTTACGGTTGATATGGGCCAAAAGAAAGAAGAGTAATCGAGTAGGCTAGTGAATACATCAGAACAAAAAGCGAAAAGTCACCCCTTCAAAAACGCCTCCACCAGGTTCCTCGTCTCGTTGAAGGCCTCAAGGGGGATTCCCTTAGGCAATCCACCTATTTCTCCATTCACATCCTTGAGGACTCCCTCTCCGGCACCGAGGAACATGCCCTCACTGACTATTCCCCTGAAGTTAGCCGGCGGGAGCAGGGCAACTGCCACGCGGTTTCCTTCCTTAACGCTTAAATCGTTAGTAACAACTGTTATCGCCCTGTCGCCGATGTTCACGTTGGTGACGAGAAGTCTGTCGGCGTTCGGGTGCTTGCCGACGCTCATGACCTCACCGACCTTGATGTCAACGGCTATGACCGGGTCGTTTATCTTGCCGAGGGCGAGGCGTTTGTCGAGGCCGAGTATCGTGTTCAGGAAGAAGCGGACTTTGGCTACCTGCTCCTCGACCTTCTCGCGCTCGCTCTTATCCGCCAGGCTGATGAACTTGTGGTGCCAGTCCTCTCCTCCAAGGGCCTCGATTATACTACTGGCCTTCTCCTTCAAAGCTTTCATCTGCGGTGTCTCAATCAGCTCCTTTGGTTCTACGTAGCTGTACCTCATCGCCTGAAGCTCCGGAATCATCTCCTTCGCCAGCTGAATCGCTCCCTTCTTGTTCCACTTCCCCTTGAACTTCGCGTGCTCCACCGTCTTCAGGAACAGCTCCACCGCCTTCTCCGCAACCAGTAAGCGGTAATCCTTGCTCGTGTCCCACATAACTCTCACCCTCCAGTGCCTCTAAAATGCGGTTCTTAACGCTTTCGTCCCTTATTCCCTCGGCTATCGAACGGGCTCTGGCTTTATCGCCCCAGCGGGCATACGCCAGAGCCACCTCCCCAAGGAGCTCCGACGCTATCTTATCGTCCCTGATAACGCCGGCAAGGATAAGCGGCTCCTCCAGGAAGCCTATGCGAAGGAAGCGCCTCGCTATTCCATCCAGCTCCCTGTCCGTCGGCTTGAACTTACCCACAAAGATGATCTCAAGGGCGTCATCGAAGACCCTCCTGCCGAGCCTCGGCTGCTCATGGAGGTAGAGCCAGTAGGCCAGCTCAAGCATGGTTATGGCCCTCCCCTCCAGCGGGAGGAAGCGCATCATTGAGATAGCGAGCTCTACCTCCCCCCTCTCAAGGAGCTCCTCTACTGCCATTTTACTCCTCTTGAGAACGTCTCTGATGAGCTCCACTTTATCTTCGATGTATTTTGCCTGGAGTTTGAAGAATATCGAGGCGTAAACATCCCGGGCCAGGCCGTAGAACTCAAGGGCTATCTCGTTGGGTATCTCGTCAGCGCTCTTCTCGATCAATCTGGCGACCTTTATCAGCGACGACGTTGCCGCCGATGACAGCCCTCGCGAGGCCTGAAGCAGCTCCACAGACTCCCTGAACAGCTCTAATCCATCCTTATAGCGGTCTGAGAGAACGAGGTTCCTTGCTATTCCCGCTAAAACTTCACCCCTTACCCTTGGAGAGTCTATATTACTCGCAATTTCCATGGCGTTTTCAAAGTACGCCTCCGCGTCCCTGTCCCTGTCGAGTACGTAGAGGGCCCTGCCGAGGATTGAATACGCCAGAGCCTTCTCCGGCGTTCCGCTTATGGATTCGAGCGTCTCCAGCATGTGACTTAAAACCTCGTCCCTCGGGAAGGCCGTCAGCACCTCTGTGAGGGCCACCATCCGTCGTATCCCGTCCCCTATTGCCAGCGCGTTCCTCAGAGCGTTCTTGTAATCCCCCTTTGAAAGGTAAAGCTCCACGGCCTCCACGAGAACCACCAACCGCTAGGAATAGGGGACGAAAGTAAAAAAGACTATCGCTAACCCTTGACCTTTTTGTCCCAGTTTTCGAGCATCGTGTCGAGCGCTAAAAGGCTGTTGAGCCTGAGGCGGACCTTCCGGCTCTCCCAGTCTATAGAGCCCTTGAACTCTCTGAGGAGCTCAAAGACCTTTTCGGCTTCTTTTCTCGGTAGATTCTTGCCGTAGAACTCCTCACCGCAGTGGGGACACTTGAAGACAAAGCCTTCAAAGGTTTCCATGAACCTTTCTCGCTCCCGGAAAATCTCCTCCGCGTTCTCAAGGACGAGCATCTGCCCGATTAACTCCGCCCAGTCGAGGGGCTTTCCGCAGAGCGGGCACTTTGCCATATCAATCAACCTCCCTCAAAAACCTCTCAATCTCCTTCAGGATGAGCTTTATAGCCTCGTCAAGGTTCCTCTTCCCGTTGGCCCCGGCCGCTCCAGCGTGGCCGCCGCCCGAGCCGTCTATAACCGGCCCGACCTTCTCCATGATTTTGCCGAGGTGCAGGCCCTTCTTCACGAGGTTCTCCTTTGCCCTCGCGGAAATTCTCACTCCCTTCTTCTCGCTTCCGACTATGGCTATGTCAGCCCCGAGGTTCAGGAACGTCTTGCAGGCGAGGGACTCGTAGGCTGAAACCCTTGAGACGGCTATTAGGTACTTCCTGAACTTCCTTATCTCCATTCTCTGGCAGGCCTTGAGGATGGCCATGCGCTTTGCCTGGTCTATGTTCTCGTCGCTGACAGGGGCCACGAGCTGGAATATCTCGCCCATCTGAACTGGAAAGCGCTCCAGCATCTCGCTCACTGCCTTGAAGGTCTTCGCGTTCGCAAAGCGGAAGTTTGCCGTGTCGGTGACTATTCCGGCCAGGAGTGCCTTAACGGCCTTCTTGTCATAGAAGTCTAGGTATTTAAACAGCTCCCAGACTATCTCGGCCGTGGAGGTTCGTGATGAATCGACGACGGCTATATGGGCCCGGATGGGCTTTTCCTTCTCGGCATGGTGGTCGATGACGATAACGGTCTTACCGCGCGGAATTTCGATGGGTTCGAGCTGTTCGAGGGATGAAGTGTCGAAGATTACAACGACCTCTTCCGCAACTACGGGGTCCTTTTCGAGCGGAACGGGTGAGAATGTGAGCAGTCTCTTCGCGTAGGAGGAGACGCTCTCGGCAACGCCTATTCTCACCTTCTCAACGCCGATTGATTTCAGGTAGAGGGCAAAGGCTATCGCCGAGCCGAGGGAATCGGGGTCTGCGTTGTGGTGGCAGAGGAGGATGAAAGACCTATCCCGTGAGCGTTCAAGAAAGCGCTTAAGCCTTATTTTGCCCCTCATCCGCGATCTCCCTCAGCTTCCTCTCGACGGCCGCGTAGGCCTTCTCAACGGCATCGTCAATAAGCCCTTCAACGTCAACCTTTACAAAAACCGGAACCTCAAGGTAAACCTCAACCTCAAGGTCGAGGGTCTCGTTCCGGTTTATCCTCATCGTCACTTCGATGTCCTTGACGTCGCTCCTGTTGAGGACATCGAAGACGTGCTTGATTATCGTCTCCTGAGCGACCTCTCCGACCTCTATGAGCTGCTCTTCGCTCAGCTCCGGCAGACCAATGTTGATAACCTTCCTCCCGCTGGCTTCCTCGCCCATCGCTACCACCCAAATGAAAGAGAAGAGGTCAGCCCGCTGTGGGCCTGAGCGCACTCTGTATCTTCGCGGTGAGCTCCTTAAGCTTCTCGTTGAGCTTCTTCTCTTGCCTCTCAAGGGCGTTCAGGCGGACCTCAAGGGTTTCGACCTTCTCCTTCAGCTCCTCGATGGCCTTGGCCTTGTCCGTCTTGACGATGAGCGTTCCGACGGTCTTGTATATGACCGTTCCATCATCGACCTTCTCAAGCTCCTCCAAGGCCTTCTTGGCCTCTGTGAGCTCAAGCTGAACCTTCTGCTTCTGCTGGATGACGAGCTGGAGCTGTCCCTGATAGTTCTCAAGCTGGCCGAGCATGGCCTGAACCTGAGGCGGAATGTTCTGCATAACCAACACCTCCGTAATCGTAATGCCGGGTTAGAATAAGGGATGGGCTTTAAATAGTTTAGGCTAAACCTCAAGCGAGTCCATAGCGACCTTGATCCAGCGGAGGTAGGAATTGAGCGTCCCCCTTAAAGCTGAGTTGTCCCGGGCAAGGAAGCGGATTATCACCCTGTTCCCCTCGCGGAGGAACTCTATCCTGCTCCTCCGATATGGTACGCTCTCGTGCTCGTACAGAACGCTCTCGTAAACTATTCTCGCGGTCTCCTCATCGGGAAAGGAGAGCTCGATCACCCCTTCGATTGGCCAGGTTTTTTCTTCAGCCACGCCGCCTCTTTGTAGTCCCATCTCCGCCCGTCCTCCATTATCCAGATCTTGACGCTTATGAGCGGGCCAACGGCCTTCTCCTTACTAACATCAAGGCGGTAGAAGTTCACCGCCATTCCGCGCGGGTGCCTCTCGATGACGCTCAGCACGTCGGTGTTGTACCTGTCTGCTATTCCGAGGAGCGAGCGCTCCCTTCTCGGAACGAACTTCCCGCCGGTCAGCTCGGCGAAAACCTGGGCGAACGCAACGTGGTCGAGGCCGACGCGCTTGGCGGTAGTTACCACGAGCGGCATCTCCTCGCGTATGGGCCTTATATCCCTGAAACCAATCTCGCGCTGGAGCTTTATGCCGTGGAGGTACAGATAGCCGAGGTAGCCCCAGTCGTTGGGGTCGACCTTGATGAAGGTCATCTTGAGTGGGTTCCCCTTCCAGACGTTGACTATCAAAAGTCGCTCGTAGTTCCTGTCGTAAGCCTCCATGAGTAAATCCTGTATCGTTTTCTTTCCCCGGGTCAGGTAGAGCGAGTTGGGGAACACCTTCTCCAGGTCGTGGCCGAAGCTCCTCGTCCTCCTCGTGGGTCTGTGGGAAGTCGTTATCAGCATCATAGCCCTCACTCAAAATTCGTTTAATCGATAAAAGGCTTTCGAAACGAAAGAATCAGATCGCCTTTACGCGCCTGGCCACCCTGGGCCTGGGCTTGTAGAGTATCTTGCTGCCGCAGTAGGGGCAGCGGACTTCCCTGGTGTTTTCGAGGTCGAGCTCGACCTCCTTTCCACACTTTGCGCAGCGGTAAACGGCCATCACCATGGTTATCACCCTAAACTAAGCAAAGGAAAGGGGTCAGGCCTTGGAGGCCGTGACACGCTTGGCGACCTTTCCGGCCGGAGTGGTCGGCAGGTAGGCACCGCCGGCGAAAGTTGCTCCGCACTTCTGGCACTGCCATATGCCGGTGCTTATCCTCCTGACAGCCTTCCTTCCGCAGACCGGGCAGACGTGCTTCTGCTTCATCTTGGCCTCAACAGCCGCGACCCTTCTCCTGATCTTGAGACCGTACCTGGGACCGTACCTTCCAGCTGAACCAACCTTAGTAGTCCTTCCCATGAGCATCACCCCTAATTATCAACGGTTTTCACGACTGGAGAGTGTTTCCGGAGACGTTTTATAAACCTTTGCCTGGAAACTTTGCGGAGCAAAGTCCCATCAAAGTTCGCGGTTCTTAAACCCGCCGGTTGATGGAGGATTCCCTTATAAAATTTATCTGAGCGTTGAAACTTTGCCGGGCAAAGTTTCATCAAAGTGTGTGATTGAAGCTTTTGGGAAAAGCTTCACCAAAATTTCTTTAAGTTTTTTCTGTTGAACTGGCAGAGGATAATGCGTGCGCTTTTACAAGGGTCCACTTCCATTCTGGCGTCCAACGGACGTCTTTCTTGAGAGTGGATCCCTGTTAACTCGTAATTGTAAAACAAACCAACAACAAAAATTACCTGCATTAAAGTGCACAGACTAATAAACCCGCCTCAGGAACAGTCAGAAGTATTTGATAAAACTTTTCACTAGAAAAGTTTGTAAGGGGGCCATTGGAGATGTCGGCCCCCTGGGGGTCCCGACATCATCGCAACCCGATACTCGTCGGGCAGGAGGAAATGCGATAATAGTGATAAAAAGGTTACTGAACAATAGAGCGCAGTCTTTTACTCTGCTTTCTTTTTGTTCATTCTAAAGAGTAAAACTTAATTATAAAAAATTTATACTTAAAAAAATAAAAAGAGCTTGCTTATACTAAAAGGAAAAATCTATAAAGACAAGTTGTTTAAGTGATAATGCGGAAACTTATAAGGGGTGAGCAACTTGCGATGGAAGCCGCTGCTAGCAGTCCTGATAGGGCTGCTTATGGTTGGAGTGACGGCTAGAATTGGAATTGCTGGGGATTCCTACCTCCAGCAGAGGGATACGCCAAAGGAAACCACCTCATCGGGTATTATACATGCTATTTCTCAGGAACAGGCTGAGAAGTTGCTCAAGGAAGGACAGCTTATTTTAGTGGACTCTTATGGTCTTGAAATACTTAAAGATGCGAAACTTCTTCCATATATCATTAGATTCGGCAATGACACGGTATATGCCGTCAAGATTCTCCCCAGAGGAAGGTTTTTTATATATGCTGCTCCGGAAGAATATGTCGCAAAGGACATAAAAAAGTTCAAAGAAGAGGCACTAGCGGAGTTCAGGAAGACGTATTTTGTTGAATATACGGTTCCGATAGAAATTCCCGTTGACTATTCTTGGAGGGCAATGGCAAATGGAAAGGTTATCTCAAATTTTTCAGCAGAATCCGTTTCCACTTCAACGGATGCATATCTTGAGAGCAAGATAACTTGGACATCGGGTGATGGGTGGTATCCACATGGTAGGTTACAGTTAGTCTACCTGGTTTACAAGTTGGCAGACATGAATCCTGACTACGACTGGCGTGTCGTTGACATGCAGACGTATGTTTATGCCGGCCGTTATCTTTGGGGTTCAAAGCGGAACTCAAACAAGGTTCAAAAAATACAGCCTAACTCAGCGGGCATACTACCCATACTCAATTGGGAATTTGAGAAGATTACAATCCAAGTCGACACAAGACCTGATGGGAATAGTGTCTTTTCGCTAGATTCATTTAAACCATCATACAATGTTGATTATTATAACGAAGAACATTCTCAGGCACTTCAGTATACCTTGGGTAATGGGGGAGCAAGTGTCACGATTACCAACATACTTAAAGCCGTCAAAATCACCGTTGATAATACCGGGGAGAATTGGGTTCGCTGGACTTACAAATTTAACAGAGATCTCGGAGTTGGGGATGAGTGGGTCAGTGTAGAGCCAGGATACATGTTTTCGCTGAGGATTCCAAACAAACACGTCGAGGCTAGTCAGAAATTTACAATAACCGTCAATTGGGTCAATAACATACCTTTGTCTCCAGACATCCATGCATCAAATACCTTAGTCTATTATTGGGACTGGAGCATAAATTAGCGTCTCTTGGATTCATATTTTTGTTATCATTTTTTCTTTTGAAAGCTTCGCCCTTCAAGGCGGGGAGGAGGTCAGAAGAGGATACTAGTGAATCGGTTGATTAGATGCATCCTAGTCTTTTTATCTTTGTGGTGCCAAATCCTTATAACTTCACCCCCAACTCCAATTAGGTGCAGAACATGGCTGGAACGATAAGCAAGATAATACACTTCCGCGACGAAGAGGAGTTTCTCGACGACATGACCGAAATAATGGAGCGCTTCTCATATCTGGCGAGCAAATACGGCCACAATCCCGTTGAAGGCGTTCTCCTGTGGGACTACATAGGCATCCAGGACGAGGAGGGTGTCAAAATTTTCCGCGTGGGCGAGTTTCCTTACTTTGAGGGGACGCTCAGGCTTGACCTTGAGACCCTCAGGATAATGGAGAGGTATTTTGACGAAATGGAGAGCAAATGGGACGAGCTCCGCGTGGAGGACATCGCCTACTTCGTGGAGATGCTGAACGAGGCCCTTGGAAGGGAAATCGTCTTCTACGAGGCCTATGACCTCGGCCTTGACAGGAACACCGCCTACATAATCCTCAACCTCGTGAGCCTTCACTACCTCGAAAGCGTCCTTGACGGAAGGGACAGGGAGATATTCGAGGAGGCCGTCGAACTGCTGATGAAATATATTTGATAATGTAATTGCTGAATTATGCAATTGTTTAATTAAAGCTGGAGGTGGTAGCTTGCTCTTCAAGAAGAGGGGAACCTTCACCGAGGATGACGCCCGGAAGGTCATCGAGATTGTGAGTGGAATGCCCAGCGAGCGGGAGATAATAATCATGGCGGAGAGGATTACGGACGAGGTAAAGAGGCGCCTCTGGGACTACGCCAGGGGAGTTCAGCTTATGGCCGACATGACCGGCGAGGAAAGAAAGGTACGGGTTGAGATTCTTGAAGGCTACGTGAGCGAGCACGTTAAGGGCGTTGATGTGGATGACCTGTGAGGTGTTGACATGAAGCTCATAATGGCCGAGGTCTTCAACAGCTGGCAGGGCGAAGGTGGAAGCGTCGAAGGTTCTGCCTTTGGAAGGAGGCAGATCTTCGTCCGCTTCGCAGGCTGCGACCTTAACTGTGCCTGGTGTGACTCCAGGAAATATATCAACGCCTCTCGCGTTTCCCGCTGGCGCTACGAGGTCGAGCCATTTACGGGGAAGTTCGAGTACAGACCGAATCCCGCTTCGTTTGATGAGGTGATCGAGGCCGTTCTACGCCTCGATACCGGTGACGTACACTCGATAAGCTACACCGGCGGCGAGCCGACGCTCCAGATAAGGGCGCTCAAGGCACTCATGGAGAGGATGAAGGAGCTCGGCTTTGATAACTTCCTTGAGACCCACGGAGGCCTTCCGGAGCTGATTAGAGAGGTTGCCCACCTTACCGACTACGCGAGCGTTGACATAAAGGACGAGACGGCAAAGGCCACAGGGGACTGGAGGGCTTTGGTTCTCCGTGAGGTCGAGAGCATAAGGATTCTGAAGGAAGCAGGGGCAAAAGTTTACGCCAAGCTCGTCGTTACATCCGAGACAAAAATCGAGAACATCAGCTGGTATGCGGAGCTGCTGAAGGGTCTGGCTCCCCTCGTGATCCAGCCGAGGGAACCGATTGAGGTAAGCCAGGAGAGACTCATGGAGCTGTACCGTGAAGCCTCGCTCGTTATGGGGCGGAAGAACGTCGGCCTGAGCTTCCAGGTTCACAAGTACCTCAACGTCCTCTGAGGTGGGAGCGTGAAGGGCGAGGCGCTTATTGCGCTCTCCCTCGTGTTCGCTGGCCTTTCCGCATATCTTCAGGGTTCCAGCGGGGAGCTTTCTCTCGCACTCCTTCTGGCGGCATTCGTGGCCCTCTTTTCCGGGGCTTCCATAATCAACCGCTCAAAGCCTTCGAAGCGTGCTGGTGAGGCCTATCTCGTTTTTGGCGTTCTCCTCCCTACGATGCTGTTTTTGAACTACGGGAACCCGCTTTACCTCGTCGCGGGCGGGCTTATGATGACGGCCTTCTTCTGGAATTCCGAGAAATCAGTTCTGCTTCTGGTCCCGGCTGGGCTGATAATGGGGTGGCTGGCCATTGGAGAGAGCTCGTACGTGGCGCGGTTCGTTGGCGCTTTCCTGCTCGCGGTTTCCATCGTCGTGGGGAGCGCGTCGCTGTACTTCTGGCTGAGATACAGGTGAGCTTTTAAGGAACTTCTCGAATTGAATTCGGCGATGATGACATTGGCCTTTGGGGTAAAAGATGCCCGGGATCGACGGCCTGAGCCAAAAACTTTTAACCTTTACCTTCCTCCCAATCAGTGGTGGTAATCATCGAGGTTCTCAGGTGCGAGCGGTGCGGTGCGCCCCTTGATGTCACTCCCGAGGATATAATAGTCGTCTGCCCGTACTGTGGTTACCCCAACTCCTACGACAAAATTTTCACCGAGAAGAACGTCTTCTTCGTTGAGAGCCTCCCAAAGAAGGAAATACTCCGCCTCTTCTGGGAGCGCGTGGGGCAGGACAGGGACTACATAGGCCTCCGCGGGAAGGTTGAAATAGCCAAGATTGAGGGTTTCTACGTTCCACTGTGGTTCGGGAAGGTCGAGGGCCATGGGTACGTCAGGTTCGTTGATTACGAAAAGGAGGGTAACAAGAAGAAGAGGGTCGTCAGGTACAGGGAATTTGAAGATAACCCCCTCGTTTGCGTTCCCGCAAGGAGAGGTGTCTACGACATAGCCGTTGAGACCCTCGCGAAAAAATTTGAAAGGGCGGGCTACATAACCTTCAAAGAGATAAAGAACACGCTTAAGTACATGATGGAGCCAAAGCCAATAGCTGAGCTGACACCCAGTAGGTGGGAAAGTCTTGAGCTGGAGTTCTTAAACACCGATTTTGGGAAGGAACAGGCCAAGCTTGCCCTCTTGGACAGGGCGTCGGACCTCGCAAAGGAGAAGCACGTTCCAAAGGACACTGAGATAAAATCATTTGGGTTTGGAGGAGAGGTCGAGGACTTTGCCCTCGTGTTTTACCCCCTCTGGAAGGTGTACTACGACATCGAGGGTGGAACGTATTTCGTTGCATACGACGGCCACAAGGGAAAGGAAGTGCTCGCTCTTGAGCCAGTGAGGGTCTGGCGCAAGGTGGCATACGCACTCGCGGCGCTGGTGGGAGTGACGGTGGCCGCGTTATTCATGACTCCGTACGGCAACTTAGAATACTGGGACTTCGTTGCCCACGCCAGACAGGGCGCGCTCCTGGCTCTGATAATCCCGGCTCTGCTCGCCTACTTTGGGTTTGGGCTCGCTAGGGGCTACGGGAGGAAAATGGCCAGAGATGTGAGGGTCGAAAGATGAGGATCAAATGCCCCAACTGCGGTGCGGAGTTCAAGGCTGAAGGAGGAATAGTAACGTGCCCCTACTGCGGGTTTCAGATTAGGCTTGGGGAGGCCAGGACATTCACCTATGACCTAAAAATAGAAGACCCCTGGAGACCCCTTACATCGTTTATCAGGCTTCAACGCCTCTCACCCAACGACATCGAGTGGAAGGCCCGGCTTATCGAGAGAAAACTGTTGTACGTCCCGTTCTACATCTTCTTTGTAAGGGCAGAGGGCGTTGCCCACACCGGCACGTTTTCCTCGGAGGGAGCCGGTCACGTCGAGTTCTTCAACTACATCACCGTCCCCGCGGTCGAGGGTTTCGACGAGCTGGTTAATTACCCTCTGCCCACGAAGGGGAGACGGTATTTTGATGGCAGGGTCAAGGGAGAGCTCATAGAGAAAACCCTGGATGAGGACGATGCTCAGAAAAAGCTCCGGGATGAAGTTAGAAACCTGCTGAAGAAGGAAGCAAGGCGCTACTTCCACTGGGGCAGTGTGGAGATGGGAATGCCAACCTTCGAGGTGCAGCTGGATGGTCTGGTTTACTACCCGATGTGGCGGGTCAAATACAAGTACGGCCTGCTGACTCACAGAGCCTACGTTGACGGAACGGACGGCAGAATCCCCTACGCCGAGTTTCCAATAGCCCTCCCAAAGAGGTTCGTCAACTTTACCTTGGGTTCGTTGCTTTTGGCTTCGGGCTTTTTCCTTGGGAAGCTGCTCCTGCCCTATGGATTTACCTCAGTTGTGGGCTCGATGGGTGCCGCCGCTGCCGCTTCATTCCCTTCGCTGAAGCGCGCGTTTACCCTTCGTGGCAGGGCCAGCGAGCACAGACTATTGGCTGAAATGGCGGCGGATTATGCTCCCGAGGAAGAGGCTTTTGGGGCGATAAGGCGCTTCTGGAAGGCCCACATGTGAGCCGTCAAATTTTTAAACCTCCCTCTTTTAGTAACCCCTGGAAAGATTAAGGGGGTGGTATCATGCCAGTGATAGAGGAAGTGGCGCCAAGGAGCTTCGAGAGGATTGGAAGCCACTCCCACATAAGGGGCCTTGGTCTCGATGAGAACGGAAAGGCCAGGTTTATGGCCGACGGAATGGTGGGCCAGGTCAAGGCGAGGGAAGCTGCCGGAATAGCCGTTGAGCTCATCAAGCGCGGCAAGCTCGCCGGTAAGGGAATCCTCCTCGTCGGCCCGACTGGGAGCGGCAAGACGGCGATAGCCATGGGTATAGCTAGGGAGCTCGGCGAAGATGTTCCCTTCGTCCAGATAGCTGGCAGTGAGATTTATTCCGCCGAGGTCAAGAAGACCGAGTTCCTGAAGGAGGCCCTCAGGAGGGCGATAGGGGTAAGGATAAGCGAGGAGAGGAAGGTTTACGAGGGTGAGGTCAGGTCGATAGAGGTTAGAAAGACCAGGCATCCCTTCAACCCCTACGTCGAGATTCCGGAGAGCGTCGTTATAACCCTCCGCACGAAGGACGACGAGAAGACGATTAGAGCCGGGAGGGAGATAGCCTACCAGCTCCTTGAGATGGGCGTTGAGGAGGGCGACGTCATACAGATTGACGCCGAGACCGGAAGGATTTCGAAGATAGGCACCACCAAGGAGGAAGAGGGGCTGTTCTTCAAGCGCAAGGTGAACCTGCCGAGCGGCCCGGTTCTCAAGATAAAGGAGTTCACCTACACCGTTACGCTCCACGACCTCGACGTTGCCAACGCCCGCGGAAACATCTTCGGCCTGCTCTTCAGCACAGGGGCGGAGATAAGCGACGAGATAAGGCAGCGCGTTGACGAGACGGTCAAGAAGTGGATCGAGGAAGGGAAGGCCAGCCTCGTTCCGGGGGTTCTTTTCATAGACGAGGTGCACATGCTCGACATCGAGGCGTTCTCTTTCCTCGCGAGGGCTATGGAGAGCGAGCTGGCGCCGATTCTTATCCTCGCGACGAACCGCGGAAGAACGAAGATAAGGGGCACCGACCTTGAAGCCCCGCACGGGATACCCATCGACATGCTCGACAGGCTGCTCATAATCAACACCGAGCCTTACAGGAAGGAGGAAATTCGCGAGATAGTCAAGATTCGCGCGAGGGAGGAGAAGATCGAGGTCAGCGAGGAGGCCATTGAGTACCTCGCGGAGCTCGGGGAGAAAACCAGCCTGCGCTACGCTGTTCAGCTCCTCGCCCCGGCCAGCGTCCTGGCAAAGGGCGGAAGGGTGGAGAGGGAGCACATCGAGAGGGCGAAGGAGTACTTTGCGGATCTCAGGAGGAGCATGAGCTTTGTCGAGAAGCTGGAGGGCATGCTTCAGTAAAACTTTTAAGCATTTTTTCTAACTTTTTATGGTAGTCTTTAACTTGCTTGGGTGGTACTATGAGGCGTCTCCTTTTTGCCCTTCCGTTTCTCCTGGCGGGGTTTCTATACCTCTTCATGGACTTCAGAGAAACGCCGATGATAATATTGACCCTCGGCTGGCTCACCTTTGCCTTGGAATACCGCTACGGTGGAGAGAGCAGGGAAAGCGACGAGCTGGTTGCACTCGGCATATCGATGTCCGTGGTACTTCTCCCCCTGCATGAGGGAGTCGCCGAGATACTGACCCTGTTCGTCTTCATCCTCGTGATGACGGCTCTCTTTATTAAGTTCAAAAGGGGGACTTAATGTGGAAAAGTATTTATCTCCCAATGCCGAGCTAACGGTGTGATGGGAATGAGCGAAGTCATAGTTTCGAAAAGGGACATCCTCCTTCATGAACGGCTGAGAATAATATCCGAACTTGCCCCGATACGTGAGAAAATCAGGCTGTTCGAGGAGAAGTATAGGATGACGTTTGAGGAGTTCGAGAGAAAGCTAAAAAGCTCAGAGGAGTCATTTGAGGCATGGGACGACTATATTGAGTGGAAGGCTTACGCGAGAAAACTAACGGAGCTTGAAAGCAAGCTCAGGGAGATTGAGCATGCTCAGAGAATTAGAATTGCTTGATAACAGCCCAGTTGTTAGGGACTATGAGGTTCTCGACTACAAGGAGGGGGAGGGATTCTATTTCCTGAAAATTAAGGCAGGGCTGAGGGACGGAAGCGTTCTTTACATTAGAGAGTTCGTCTCCGAGGATGAATATAACTACTCTTTCCAGTGGCAGAGGGGCGGGGAGCTTATAATTAGATGGGACAACGCGCCGCATCACAGGAGGCTGGAGACCTTTCCCCACCATAAACATGTCAGCTCCAAAGACAACATTCAACCTTCCAGAGAGGTCTCGCTGGAGGACATCTTAAAGATTATTGAGGATAAATTAGTCCCAAAATCTTGAAAAATCTAGACCCCCGTAGCAATGTTGTCCATTATCTCCCTCAGCTTTCTCGAAAGCTTGAGGTGGAATTCAAACTCGTGATATGCCCTGTTCTCCGCCGGGAAGACCAGCTTCAGCTCGTTCAGCCCACCCTTGCCTCCGAACTCGCCGAAAATTGTTATCCCGTTCACTTCTATGACGCCGAAGACCGCCGCGAGGTTGAAGAGGAGCGTCCTGAGCTGGTACGCCGTAACGTCGTGCCTTCCGAGCTCTTTGCGCGGATACTTAAAGAGGAAGTACTCAAGCCCCTCCATCTCGGCCACGTCGGTTATCGCTATGTCAGCCGTTAGGAAGACCAGAAGGGTCGGCGTCATGTTGTCGTAGTGCTTGAGGGACTTCACTATTATCTCGTCGTTGTTGTGGGCCGGCTCCTTGACGCTCTCCGCTATGATTATTCTATCCTTCAGCCTCTCGAACTCCTTGAGGGCTATGTAAGCGGCTTTTCTGCTCTTTTTTGTCCTCCTGTTGCTGAACTCCTTCAGGAGGCTTCCGTTCCTCACCTCACGTCTCATCTCCTCCAGCTCCCTGTGGTGGTACTTGTAGTTCATCGCGTTCTCTATCTCCTTCTTCACTCCCTCGGCCACGACTATCTGATACCTGTCGAGGGGCCTGAAGCCCGAGATGAAGCGGTGGTAGAAGAGGTTCGTGTCCGGGGCAAAGGCGACACCCTTTTTGAGCCTCTCGTAGAGCTCAAGGTTCTGGAGGAACTCGTCCACGTTGTCGTAGAGGATTATACCTGCCGATATGAACGTCTCGTAGAAGTCGGTGTATGTGGGCAGTTCGTGGGAGAGGTACTCAGGGACCCGGTCGTTGAATTCCCTCCTGCCAACGGTGACTTCAACGCGGTAGCCCGTCTCTATCGGCTTCGCCCTCAGCAGGTGGAGACCGTATAGTGGATAGCTCACGTCAACTTCCCCGAGAACGTTCAGAAGAACCTGAAGCTCCGGCTTTTCGATGAGTTCAGTAGGGCGGCGCATTTCCATCACCCAGGAAGTTCTTGAGGCGCTGCATGTGGAGGGGGATCATCATGTAGGGCCTGTCCGGGAAGTCCATGTCGAGGAGGGCCATGTAAATTATCCTGTCCACAGGAAACTCCCTGAGCTGAACCACCGCCGCTGTGGCAAGAGCCTTCCGCCCGGACGTTATATCCAGTCCGATGGTGTACCCTTCCTTTTCAAGCCTCTGGAAGAGTATTTTGAACTTCCTATCGGCCTCAAGAAAGCTGTTGTCAGGGATTACAATGGTCTCGATTTCAGGGGTGAAGTTGTACGCCCGAGATATTGCCTTTAGTGCCTCCACAACCTTGGGAAGCTTTTTGCGGTAGGCCTCTTCCGTGAATATGAAGACCCTGTCCGGCTTTCTCCCCCTTGAGACGACCGCGTAGTAGGTATTTACCAGTGCCCATTCCGAGCGACCGAGCAGGGTTATGTAGGCAATCTTCACCATAATTTATTCCCCCAGACGCGCGCTGAGGTACCGTCCCCACTGGAAGGGGCTGAAATGGTGGAGTGAGGCAGTTGTAGGGCCGCCCCGAATGCATAGGCGAGCGTCATAATGAGTGAGATTCCCCACTTCACCAGGGAAGAGTTGTCCCTTTTCATCCGTTTACACCTTCATTCAATTAGCACCATTCCGTACAAAACGCTTTCGGAGAAGTCGATTTTCACGAGCCTCCCAATCTCGATGCCGATGGCGTCTATGCTCGGTCTGACCCTGGTTGGCATCCTGCACGGCTCGCCCCTCTCGAAGGGACAGTCGTCGCAGAGGTTGCAGTTGCCAGGGAATAAGGCTGTCGCGTACATCTTTCCCTCCCGGAAAAATTCCTCCTCCCTTTTCAGCAGGTACAGGAGGGCTTCCCGCTTGTCCTGCTCGAAGCGGTCCATGTCTATCTCAAACTTTATTATCAGGGCCCTTTTGAAGTGCCGCACCCACTCCTTCGCTTCCCTCCAGTCCGGGACGTGTGGCGGACAGCTCGGTCTTCTGCCATACATCGGGCAGGAGCGACACTTCCAGACCGGTCTGGGCGAGACAACTATCTCATCCGCTGGAATTTCCCTCTCCCATAGCACCTTCATGGGGCATCATATAGAATTTAAAAGGGTGTTAAAAAGTCTTACCTATGCTTTCCTGGTTTAAGGGCACTCCTACCCCTTCTAACTTGCTGTTTATTGACTTTGCCACAGAAACTACGTACCTTTCATTTCTCTTGTCTATTCTGATTACTGTGGTTGCCAGCTCTTCGAGAAGCGGCAGGAGATAGGCACCACTGACTTCTAACAAATCTTTGTTAATGAAATAAAGTGTTATCTTTCTTTTATCGCCCATATAGCTTAGTATGAGGTTCAGTGTGTTAATGTTTTCCCTTACATTAGAAATGAGAAATAGCTTTTCGGCACCAACGACTAGGTTGACTATTTGTTTCTCTTCAGTCCGGGACATTATTAGTTTATATGCACGTTCATACTCAACCTTCCTTACACCGTACTGTTTTAATTCAAGATGGCTTGCGACCCTTCCAACGGGCAGGACACCACCCTCTTTTATAATCTCTATGCTGTCAAAGATGTCCGTGCTGAGCCCGGCCAGCTGTAAGTGGACTTTATACAGGTAAAGACTGTCGAGTACGTCATCGATTATGATTTTGTAATTTCTTTTGCTGGCCCACATGAGAGCTTGATAGAACACTACCGCGGGAAACAGAAGAGAGCTATACTCTATGATCACAGTCTCCCCGGGTCTTAACTCGTCCCAGATACTATCTAAACATGTCATTACCATCACCACTAAATATCCAAGATTTCCAAATAAATATAAGATGTTGAAAATTATAAAAATTTTGGACTGACGTGGGTAACATTTTAATCCATCAGCCTGCCGCCGTTGACGTCTATGACCTCGCCGGTTATGTGGTCGTTTTCGAGGAGGAAAATCACCGCGTGGGCTATCTCCTCCGGTTTGGCTATCTCCCCCGTCAGCGAGAGCGAGCGGAGCCTCTCCTTTATCTCTGGGCTTATCAGCTCGGTGTCAACCGGACCAGGTGCTATTGCATTGACGAGGATGTTGGGAGCCAGATGCCTCGCAAGGTTGAACGTGAGGGCTATCAGTCCGCCCTTTGAGGCCGCGTAGTGAGGACCAACCGTTCCCCCGTCCTTGCCGGCTATCGAGGCTATGTTGACTATCTTTCCTTTCTTCATGTACCTGAGAACCTCCTGGGTGACGATGAAGGCCCCCTTGAGGTTGATGCTAAGAACAGCATCCCAATCCTCGTCAGTTACTTCCATCGGCTTCAGGGCCTTTCCAAGAATTCCTGCGTTATTCACGAGGATGTCTATCCTTCCGAAGTGGTTGATAACTTTCTCGACCATCCTTCTGACCTCTTCCCGGATGCTCACGTCGGCCTTTACGGCGATCGCGTCGACCCCGTAGGAACGGCAGAGCTCGGCGGTCTCTTCGGCCTTTTCTCTGCTGTGGGCGTAGTTTACCGCAACGTTTGTCCCCTTCTCCGCGAGGACGAGTGATATCGCCCCCCCTATGCCCCTTCCGCCGCCGGTAACTAGGGCAACCTTTCCGCTCAGCTCCACACACATCACCGACTCTTCTTCGCCTTTGAACTTAATAAAGTCTAAGGCCGAAATATTTTTACGTTTGAAAACTGAATTATTCATATGAAGGAATTCGCGGTAGTGCTGGTTTTGATTTTTGGGACGTTGGCCGCTGGATGTACGTCTCAAGAAAAGCCCGAAGGAGGGGTTAGTATGGATTTGGAGATTGGTTCGATATTTCACAACGGGGAGTACATACCCGTTGAGTTCACGTGCGATGGTGAGAACGTCAATCCCCCCATCTTCATCGGCCACATAGACTCCAGGGCCAAAGGCCTGGTCATCATCATGGACGACCCCGACGCTCCCGGAGGAACATTCACCCACTGGATAGCCTGGAACATTCCCCCTCTAGGGGAGATTCCCAAAGGTGTGCCTCCCCAGCCGGAGGTTGATGCCCCGGTGCACGTTGTTCAGGGGCGCAATGACTTCGGAAGAATAGGCTACGGCGGACCGTGTCCGCCGCGTGGACACGGCGTGCACCATTACCACTTCAAGGTCTATGCGCTCGACACGACCCTCAGCATCAAACCGGGCTCAAGCAGGGAAGAACTGGAAAGGGCCATGGCAGGCCACGTTATCCAGTGGGGAGAGCTCATTGGCCTCTATGAGAGGAAGTGACCCTACCTTTTCTTTTCCATTAGTTTTACGGTGAGGTTTATAGCGCTCTGGAACGCCGCCAGGAAGTTCAGGGCGAAGAATATCCAGTCCCCTATCAGGTAGGAGTATATTGTGAGCAGCGTCGAAGCCGTCACGTAGATCAGTATGAACTGCATGTTGAGCGGGCACTTCCTCGTCTTTATGGTCTCCCACGTCTGAGGAACCCACGAGCTCACCAAGAGTAGCATTCCTATCAGTCCTATTATCGCTCCGCCATCCATTTTCTCTCACCCCCAACGGGGAGGAGAATAGCGTAAAAAAGCCTTGTGGATGGATTAGTGTCAAAATTTCCGGAAAATCTCGAAAAAATAGACAGAATTAAGCTAAAGCTGGCTCGCGAGCCTTGAGGTTGCCCACGTTTTAACGTCCTCATCCATGATTTCGTTGATGATCTCCATGGCCTCAGAAATCTTTCCGGCTTTTGCAAGGGTGAGCGCGACTTCAGCCTCAACCTTTGACCTGTTGGAAAGGTCGGTAATGTATCTGGATACCTGGAGGGCATCCTCCGGTTTGCCCAGATTCAGGAACTCGAAGGCCAGGCTCATCAGGGCTTTCGTGCTTTCTTCATGGTTCTCTATATCCAGCGCCGCTCTGATAGCCTGATCCAGGGCTTCTTTGTAGAGAGAACCTTTCCGTGCGACTTCAACTGCTATGTGGGAGAATGCCTTGGATCTGATCGCTTTGTCTGGTATGCCACCGGCCATCTCGATGGCCTCTTTCACCCTTCCCGAATTAACGAGCTTAAGAACAGCCTCATAGAGCGCCCGAGAGCGGTACCACTCCTGCATGATTATCCCCAAAACTTTTGCAACTCCCAGGATTTAAGCTTTCCGCGGCCAAAGTTTATAACTTCCCACGAGAATAAGACTCAGGTGAGAAAATGAAGAAGTTGGTGTTGTTTTTCATAGGCCTGCTGGTGTTCTCAACGGTCTCCTATGCCTTCGCCGAAACCCAGATAGACCAGGACAAGCTCCATTTTTACATGTACGGTCTGGAAACATGCCCCCACTGTCAGAAAATGAAGGAAGAGATTCCCAAGTTCTACGGTGAGAACAGCCTAACTTACTACGAGCTGATCAACAACGAGGAGAACAACAAGCTCTTTTCGGCCCAGTACAAGTACACCGGCATAGCTGGAGTGCCCGCCATAGGTATAGCGTACGATGGAAAGCTTGTGGCAATAGTTGAAGGAGAGTACAACGTCTCCGCCACCCCGAAGATTGTTCAGGCGGCCCTTGACAACGGAGGCTTGATACTCTTCACCGGCGGACAGGCGTACATAATCAAGAACGAAACAATAATCCAGGAGCTTCAGGCGATATACGTTGAGCACAGAATGCCCGGAGAGGGCCAGACCACCACTACCACTGAAACTCCAAGCGACACTGGAACTCCCCCAGACACGGAAGGCCCGGCTGAAACTTCGACCAACACCGGGAGTGGCGGGGGAATCTGCGGTCCCGGAATAGTGGTCGCTCTAGCCGTTGTTCCGCTGGCTCTGTGGAAGAAAAGGCGCTGACCTTTCGTTCTCAACTTTTTGTTTTCGAAACCCACAAAAAGAGCTATGATAACTTTCTACCATGAGGAGTGAGATAAAGGGGCTGGCAATAATTCTTCTGGCATCCTTCGGGGTGAGTTCCCTTGCGCTGTGGGCGCTGGGTATGGTGGACTTTATACCCAAGTTCTTCGCCCTGGCCATGAGCGACTCGATAAACCCGTGCACCTTCGTCATATACACCATGCTCCTCATAGCACTCTCCGTCAGGGAGGTATCAAAGAAGAGGCTGTATTTCATAGGGGCCACATTCATAGCCGCGGTTTACATATCATACTACCTCCTTGGCGTCGGACTACTGTACTTCGCCGGTTATCTGCCCCTCTGGGTCGCTGGAGTTGCGGCAATATTATTCGGTGCTTACACCCTAGCCACAGGTCTGATGGAAAAATCCCGCGTCGGAGACAAAAGCAAAATCAGGAGGAAAATATTCAGCAGCGACGCAACTGCAATTGGGGCTTTTACGCTCGGGGTTATAGTCTCAACAACCCTCCTCCCGTGCTCGGCTGGAAGCTACCTCGTGTACGCGATAATAATCTCCAAAGGCGGCCAGGCCCTCGCGTTCCTCCTCCTGGCACTCTACAACTTGGTGTTTGTGCTTCCCCTGGTCGTCATACTGCTCGCCATGGGGAGCGTCACTGAGAGCAAGCGCTTCTCCCAGGCGATGGTGCGGCACAGCAGGGAGCTCTCGGTCATAGCCGGGCTGCTGCTGATAGCTATAGGGGTCTGGGTTCTTACGGGTGCCTCACCCTAAACCGAGCTTTTCCCTCACCCTTCTCTCGAATTCGGCGAAGTTCGGAACCCCTATGAACTCCACCCTGTTGTCTATGATTATCGTGGGGGTTCCCATTATGTTGTGCTCCATGGCCTTCCTCTGGCCTTCGGGAGTGGCCACGCTCAGTTCCCTCGCTATGACGCCCTCGTATTTTCTCTCAAGCTCCTGAGCCATTGCCCAGGCTATCGGGCAGTACGGACAGCCGGGCGACGTTATGACCTCGATGACTACCTTTCTCTTTGGCTTGACCTCTATCATGCCGGCCCTCTTCATGAGTTCTAGCATCTTTTTTCTCCTTATCATCTCAAGCTCGTCCATTCTCTCACCCCCGTTAGAAAAGAGAAGGAAGGGGATTTAAAAAGAAATTTTTGAAAAAGAGTTCATGGGATACTAATCGCCAGTGGCGAGGTGAATGGCCAGCAGAATGACGAACAGGATGGCCAGGGCTATGTGGACTTTTTTCCAGTGGCCCAGTATGCCCACGAACTTCTTTGCCATTTTCCTGTCGTGCTTCTTCGCCGCGAGGAGAACCTTTCCATGTATGTACCTGCCGATGAACCCGTTCAGGTTCAGCAGAACCAGTACGATGCCCATCGCGAGCCCCGTGCCTCCCGTGAGCCCCGAGTAGTTGTCGCATGAGAAGAAGTGGACGAAAACGAGAGCCGTTCCCGTTATGGTGAGGACGTGGTGAATGGTGAGGGGATACACTGGGCCAAATATCGTCATGTACGGGTGCTCCGGCCTTATCTCAAAGCCCCACTCACTGGACTTCTTGTGCACTATGACGAGCTTTCTCTTTGTCAGGGAGTAGTAGACGACGCCGGCAGCAATAAGGCCCACTCCAAGAGCCGCGAGTCCGCCGTAGCCTGCTTCGTACTCGTTTTCCTCGCCGTTGTCATCCGCCATTACAAGGGGAGCCATCAGAATGATCAAAAGAAAGAAAACGAGAACCCGCTTCACCCGCACCACCTCAGAAAGCGCCACTCCCGAGGCCACATATCTTTGCGAACGGACACACAGAGCAGTCCTCGGTGTACGGCTTGAGGTAGGGCTCGCCTTTGACTGCTTTGGTTATCTCCTTCGCCCTCTCCATTGCCTCGTCGTCCCCCTCAAGGACGAGGGTGACGCTTCCTTCAGCTCCGCCCGCTCCGCCTGCCGCTATCGGAATCGCCTCCACGTCCGCCAGAATCCTGTAGGCTTCCACCTCGGTAACCGGGTGGGAGTGGGGTATCGGCACGAGTGCGGAGTAAAGGCCGGTTCCCCAGTCGAAGGAGTAGATGCCGGTGAGCTTGGCGCTCTCCTCGACCGGCGTCGGCACAAACTTCTCAAGGCTTACCGGTGTTATCGTGAAGACCCCCTTGGTTATAGTCCAGCCAAAGGTCTTCCCTATCGTCCCGCCGTCAGGGGCGGCGGCAAAAACTGCCACGTTCCAGTTTATGTCTATCGCGTTGGCGCCTTTTATGAAGACGTCTTTCGGCCCCATCCTCTTGAGGGCTTCAAGCGGATCGTCGAAGGGCTCGCCCTTGTAGAGGACTAGGTGCTTGGGCCACGTCTGTTTGGGTGTGACGCACGTTCGCCCCTTGCTTATAACGCCGACGGTCCATTTCTCCTTCTCAATCTTTTCCCCGAGTATTTCCTCGGCTACATAGGCCGCTGTTGTGCCGGTGGCTATATAGACGAAGCCATGTTTGAGGGCGTGCTGAACTTCGGGCATGGCAACGACGGCCTTTGCGATGAGTCTCTTGCTTTCGGGCGGGGTGAGGGTTACAAGCGCTCTTTTCATCCCAATCACCTCCATTAAAATCGGCGTCGAAAGGTATTAAACCTTGCTTTAGCCAAGCCGAGAAGACTTAGCTCATCCGAAAAGTTCTAGGCAGATATTGCACTCCCCCGGGTCGACCTCGGGGTCAACTTTGGAATGGATGGAGCAGACGTATCCTTTTCCGAGCATCTCCAGAGATATCTCCACTATTCTCCGGTGTATCTCGTATTCACCCGGCTTCTTCTCGACTATATTCCGGGCGAGGGACTGGAGTTCCTCCTCTATGTCGGGATAGCTGGAAACGTCCATCAACGCGCCCCTGTCCATCCGAAGATAGCGGGAAACAGCCGACTGGGTTATGTGGAGAAGCTCAGCTATCTCAGTCTGCTTCAGGCCGTTTTCGTAGAGTATCTCAACGAGCCTCCGCCTGAGTGAGGGATACACGTAGCGCGAGGCCACTTCAAAGGCGTTGGTCTTCATGATATCCTTTATGACGCGTGGAATATTTAAACCTTTCTGCCAAGCCCCTCGGGGTTTTGATATGACATAAGTCATGTGGCCGCTTTAGGTTAAGAAACCGCAAGACTTTTATGAAGGTCACTTCATCTATAATCGAAGGATATGACACGTGTCATAAAAATGGAGGTTGGTGGATATGGCGATACGCGTTCCGGAAGCGTTTGATATGCTCTGCAACCAGTGTTCGATGAGTTTGGCGGGAGGATGTACTATAAGGGGAGTCTGCGGCAAAGACCCGGACCTCAACTCGCTCCAGGAGGCCCTGCTCTACGGCATAAAGGGAACCTCGGCCTACTACTACCATGCCCTTGAGGTCGGCTATGACGACCCGAGGATAGGCCACTTCTTGGCGGAGGCCCTTTATTCGACGCTCACCAACGTCAACTTTGATAAAAACAGGTTTCTGGAGCTCATCCTTGAGAACGGAAGGGTTCACCTTGAGGCGATGAAGCTCCTCGACAGAGCTTACGTTGAGACCTTCGGCAGACCCGAGCCCGTTGAAGTCCCGACCGGAACTGCGGAAGGAAGGGGCATACTCGTTACCGGCCACAGCTACAAGGCTCTGTATGAACTCCTCAGGCAGATCGAGGAGATGGGCCTTGAGGAGGAGCTTAAAGTTTATACCCACGCGGAGATGTTTCCAGCACATGCATACCCCGAGCTGAGGAAGTTCAAAGCCCTCTACGGCAACTGGGGAGGCTCGTGGCTCTACCAGAAGAAGGAATTCGCGGAGTTCCCGGGCGTTATTCTTGGCACGAGCAACTGTGTCCAGCAGCCGGCGAAGGCTTACGCCGACAGAATCTTCACCGTTGGAATAGCGGGCCTTGAGGGGGTTCCCCACATAGAGGACTACAACTTCGAGCCGCTCATAAAGCGCGCACTTGAGACCCCCAGGATGAAGGCTTACGACGGCGGAAAGCTCCTCACCGGCTTCCACCACACCAACGTTTTGGCCATGAAGGATAAGCTCATTGAACTCATCCAGGAGGGCAAGATAAGGCACATCTTCGTCGTGGGTGGTTGTGACACCCCGCACAAGGGCATGGGCTACTACGAGAGGCTCACCGAGCTGATTCCAAAGGATGCGCTGATACTCTCAGCGGCATGCGGCAAGTTCCGCTACAACGCGAGGAACTACGGAACCATCGAAGGCATTCCAAGATTCCTCGACTTCGGCCAGTGCAACAACGTTTACTCAATAATCGAGATTGCAATAGCACTTGCGAACGAGCTCGGGACGGATGTGAACTCCCTGCCGGTGAGCATAGTCCTGAGCTGGATGGAGCAGAAGGCAATAGCGATACTCTACTCGCTCCTCTATCTGGGAATCAAGGGCATCTACATTGGTCCGAGGCCGCCGGAGTTCCTCACTCCGAACGTCTTTGACGTTCTCAGAAGGCAGTTTGACCTCAGGCTCACCGGCGACCCGGAGGCTGACCTCAGGGACATGCTCAGCAAGGGAATAAGCGTGGAGGAGAGTTCGTCCCTCGCGGAGGAGCTTGATTGATCTTCCGTCCTCATTTTTTCTTTTCTGAATTCCTAGATCGCAGAATTATTTAATTATTGGTTTCAAGAACTGAAGAATTAAAGAAAACACTCAGCCCTTTTCCAGGGCCTTAAGCTCCTGCATCATCTCTTTGAACTTCTCGTCGCTCATACCTATGAGCTCCTTCGCCTGCTTCAGAGTAATAGTCCTTGCGAGGGTCTTCCTCATCTCGGGGTTCTCAAGGGGCGAGAATCCGTACTTCACCAGGATTTTGAGGGATTCCGGATAGGCCTTTAGGAGCTTGCCAACATTGGTTTCCTCCGTTATCTCGTCCAGCTTATCGTCGCACTCCTTGACTTCCATCGTAAGCTCCCTGGAGTCCTCGGTTTTCATTATCCTGAGCACGAATGCCCCGCCAACTTCTTTCAGTTCAACCCGATAACCTGCCTCCTCAAGTCTCCCCAGCATGTCAACGAAGGGCTTGTCTCCTATAACTTCGAGAGTCTCTCCCACCTGAAGCTTTCCAAGGGCCTCTACGATCATAACCGCCGGCTGGGGTGGCTTCAAACCGCGAACATCGAGCATCATTTTTCATCACCGCTCCCTTCTATGACATGCGACATATAAAGATTGTTGGGCAAATCTGCCCAGAAACGCTTAAAAGTACCCAGTATGACACTCGTCATGAAGGTGATAAAGATGACTGAGTTGCTGAACAATCGCGAATACAAGAAGGAGCAGCTGAAGAAACTCCTCCTCAGGATTCACGAAGGTGAGGACGTGAATAAACTCAAAGAGGAATTCCGCCAGGTTTTGAGCGGTATTTCACCCCTTGAGATTCCCATCATAGAGCAGGAGCTCGTGAAGGAGGGGATCTCCGCCAAGGATATAGCCAAGATGTGCGACCTGCACGTCGAGCTGTTCAGGGAAGCGGTTGCCGGGGCGGAGGAGGTTGAGGAGAAAGACCTTCCGGACGGGCATCCTCTCAAGACGCTCTACCTCGAAAACAAGGAGATAATGAAGGACGCCGAGATGCTCAACCTCTACGCGAGGACTTTGGTAACCACCAAGGACGAACGCATGAGGGAGGAAATCCTCGGTGTCCTGGAGGAGATAGTGGGCAACCTCAGAAAGGTCGGCTTCACTCACTACAACCGGGAGGAGATGCTCACCTTCCCATACATCGAGCGCCGCGGTTTAACTGCCATAGCGACCGTCCTCTGGACGAAGCACGACGAAATCAGGTTCATGATAAAGAGGCTTGCCGAACTCCTGAGGAAAAGGAATGAGATGCCCTGGGAAGAGTTCGTTGAACGCTTTAAGGAGAAAGCCGGAGAGGCTTCATTCGCGCTGAGCGACATGGTCTTCAGGGAGAACAACATCTATTATCCAACGCTCAAAGCGTTGCTCGGTGAGGGCGAGTGGAAGGCAATAAGGATGCAGGAGGATGAGATTGGCTATTACAAGGTCAACCCACCCGCCTGGGATCCTGGCGAGGACGTTAAACCGCTCCACCCATGGGAAATCAACCCTGAACTGAGCGTTGAGGAACTTTTGAACCTTCCGAAGGAAGTTCAGCAGGCCCTGAAAGGCCGCCCTCTGGAGTTTGACAAAAGCCAGCTGAAGCGCGAGGGGGACATCGACCTTGGAACGGGCTTTGTTAGCCTGGAAGAGCTGAAAGCGATATTTGAGGCTTTGCCGGTTGATGTGACTTTCATCGACAAGGACGACCGCGTTCGCTTCTTCTCGCCGGGCGAGAGGATATTCACAAGAACTCCCTCCGTGCTCGGGAGGCCAGTTCAGCTCTGCCACCCGCCGAAGAGCGTTCACATCGTCAACAAGATACTCAAGGCCTTCAAGGAGGGCAGGAAGAAGGAGGCCACCTTCTGGCTCAGGCTCGGGCCGAAGTATGTTTACATAAAATACGTGCCCCTCTTTGACAACGAGGGCAACTATCTGGGAACCCTCGAAATGACCATGGACATCGAGCCCTACAGGAAGATTGAAGGCGAGAAGAGACTCCTTGACTGGAGGGACTGAGATGAAGGTCGTTGGGGTTGAAGAGGCCGAGAGGGTTGATAATCCTCACGGGGTGGACGTGAGAAAGCTGATGGACGAGGAAAGCGCCCAGATATTTTACATAACCCTGAAGCCCGGGGAGAGCCTGAAGAGACACACAACACCAGTTGATGCGTTCATCTATGTCCTCAAGGGCAGGGGCATCGTGGAGGTCGGCGACGAAAGGGCAGAGGTTAAGAAGGGAACCGCCGTATACCTACCGAAGGAAGTGCCACACGCGGTCTCCAACGGGGGGAGCCTCGACATGGCATTCCTCGTTATCAAGGTGGTGTGAAAGATGAGGGGTGACCCCAAGGTATTTCGAAAACGGGTGGAGCGCTTTCAGGAGCTCCTCAGGGAGAACGAGATAGACGGGGCCGTCGTAAGGACCCTCTCCAGCTTCATATACTTCACCGGAACCAAGTGGCTCAGGCCGAGCCTCCTAATTTCCGCCGAAGGTGAGCCAGTGGTTTACGTCGTCAAAGGTGAAGCGGAGCTTTTCCGGGAAAAGAGCTGGATCGAAAACGTCGTGGAGTTCCAGCGCGTTGAGGACCTCATGGCGGGCATAGTAACGTGGATACACGGGAACGGAATGACGAGAGTAGGCCTTGAGTTCGGCATAGAGCGCGACGCTTACCTGATATTCCTCAAAATATTCGAGCGCCTTAACCCCACCGTGGAGATAGTTGACATCCTTGATCTCACAATGGGCCTTAGAATGATAAAGGACGAGTGGGAGCTGGACAACATCAGAAAGGCGGGAGATATAGCCGTTAAGGGAATGAAGGTCGCCGAGGAGATTATAAAGCCCGGCCTCAGCGAGCTTGAGATAGCGGCGGAGGTGGTCAGGGAGCTCATGCTCAACGGAAGCGAGGATCCCAAGGTCTACGTTTCTGTGACGCCCAGAGCCCATGCCGAACCGTTCCGCGACCTGAAGGTTCCGGAGAACGGGGTCGTTACCGTCGTCATTGGAGCGGACTGGAATCACTATTATGCCAACATGGCGAGAACCTTCATCGTCGGAGAGCCGGGGCAAAGGGTCAGAAGGGCCATTGAGGTCAAGGAAGAGGCCTACAGGATTGCGCTTGAGGAAACCAGGGTTGGAGTCCCGCTGAGCGCCGTCGAGAAGAAGCTCGCGGAGTTCTTCAGGGAAAAGGGATTCGCCGACTCCTATCTAGCCGGCTACACCCACGGTGTCGGCCTTCTCATCGAGGAGCCGCCAATAACCACAATAGTCGTTCCCCAGAGGACCACGAAGGTTCAGGAGAACATGGTTCTGACGATAATACACCCGCCCCTCATGATTCCGGAGGGTGCGATAAAGCACGAAGACACCTACATCGTCAAAAAAGCGGGACTTGAGAAAGTCACTTAGAACACCCTCGCGTAGCCCCACTTCCGCACGCTCGTCAGGATAGACGTCTCCGTGCTCCTTATTCCCTCTATTCTTCCGAGCTTCTCAATGAGGAAGCTCTCCAGCTCCTGGAGGTCCTTAACTGTTACCTGCATGAGTATGTCGTGTGCCCCGGTTGCTATGCCTAGGACGTCCACCTCCGGCAGCTTGCTGAGCTCTTCGGCCGCTTTCTTCACCCTGCTTGGCTCGACATCAACGGCTATGAAAGCAACGATCGAGTAGCCTGCCTTGAAGGGGTTTATGAGGGCTGAAAACTTCCTGATGACGCCCCGCTCCATCAGCTTCTTCACACGGAGCCTGACCGTTGATTCCGGAACCTTTAGACGTCTGGCTATCTCCGAGTAGCTGGCCCTTC
This sequence comes from Thermococcus thermotolerans, assembly GCF_024707485.1. Classification (NCBI taxonomy): domain Archaea; kingdom Methanobacteriati; phylum Methanobacteriota; class Thermococci; order Thermococcales; family Thermococcaceae; genus Thermococcus; species Thermococcus thermotolerans. The sequence goes on along the minus strand of NZ_CP102602.1, from coordinate 750,220 downwards.
CGTCCTCCTGGAGGATGTGGAGTATCATCCTGTCCAGCTCGTCAAGATGTCCATTACTTCGCATTATTTCCCACCTATTTTTGCCAATCTTATGTTATCTTTTTAAATATTTCCACGGAATTCGCAAAATCTAGGCGAAATTGCTATTAATTTCAAATGCGTATAGCAGTACGGTGAGAGCATGGGGTATCCCAAAAACAAGGAGGAAGTCGTGGAGCGCTATTCACGGGTTTTCCCAAGGTCGGCACGCGTTACCTATGCCCCGATAGTGGGAGTGAAAGCCCGGAACGCCCTCGTCTGGGACATCGAGGGCAGGGAGTACATAGACTTCCTGAGCGATGCGGCGGTGCAGAACGTTGGCCACAACAACCCCCGTATTGTCCAAGCAATAAAAGACCAGGCGGAAAGGCTGATCCACTTCACGTTCATCTACGGCTTCCCTGTTGAGCCTCTCCTCCTGGCCGAGAAGCTCGCCGAGATAGCGCCGATTGAAAGTCCAAAGGTCAGCTTCGGAATGACGGGGAGCGATGCCAACGACGGTGCAATAAAGTTCGCGAGGGCTTACACAGGCAGGAGGACGATTTTGAGCTACCTCAGGAGCTACTACGGGGCAACCTACGGTGCCATGAGCATAACCGGACTCGACTTTGAGGTTCGCTCGGTAGTGGGGGAGCTGAGCGACGTTCACTACATTCCCTATCCCAACTGCTACCGCTGTCCCTTCGGGAAGGAGCCGAAGACCTGCAAAATGGAGTGCGTCTCCTACATCAAGGAAAAGTTCGAAGGGGAGGTTTACGCGGAGGGAACCGCCGCACTCTTTGCCGAGCCGATACAGGGCGATGCTGGAATGGTCGTCCCACCGGATGGATACTTCAAAAAGGTGAAGAAAATCCTCGATGAACACGGCATCCTCCTGGCTGTGGACGAGGTTCAGAGCGGAATGGGGAGAACCGGCAAATGGTTCGCAATAGAGCACTTCGGGGTCAAGCCAGACATAATAACCCTCGCAAAGCCCCTCGGAGGTGGACTGCCGATAAGCGCGATAATCGGCCGGGGAGAGATCCTCGATTCCCTGCCGTCCCTGGGCCATACATTTACACTGAGCGGCAATCCGTTGGCGAGCAGGGCGGCTTTGGCCGTCATCGAGGAGATAGAGGAGAAGGACCTCCTTAGGAGGGCGGAGAAGCTCGGAAAACACACTAAAAAGAGGCTGGAGAAGATGAAGGAGGAGCACGAGCTCATAGGCGACGTCCGCGGCCTCGGCCTGATGCTCGGCGTTGACCTCGTGAAGAACAGGGAGACAAAGGAGAGGGCCTACGAGGAGGCCAGAAAGGTCGTCTGGCGCGCCTACGAGCTCGGCCTTGTGCTTGCCTTCCTCCAGGGCAACGTGCTGAGGATTCAGCCGCCCCTCACGATAGAGGAGGAGCTCCTTGACGAGGGTCTCGACAGGCTGGAGAAGGCCATAGCAGACGTGGAGGAGGGCAGGGTCCCGGACGAGGTTCTGACGAAGGTTCAGGGCTGGTGATTGACATTTTTCTGTTTATTTTTTCAGCTCCCGAAATCTTTTTAAACAAACTTTTACACAGGTTGAGCGGGCTTCAATGGAAACCCTTGAAACCACGAAAGGACCGGTACTTAAGGTTGGAATCGAGGATAAAGTTGAACCTTCAAAGGCTTTGGTTTTTGGCCTTCAGCATGTTCTCGCGATGTTCGGTGCCACCGTCACCGTGCCCCTGGTCGTCGGCGGTGCCGTTGGTCTGAGCGGCTCCGAGGTTGCCCTCATGATACAGGCAGTTCTGCTGGCGATGGGCATCGCAACTCTGCTCCAGACGACGATAGGCTCCCGCTATCCGATAGTGCAGGGATCGAGCTTCGCCTTTATTCCCGGGCTGATAGCCATAGGCTCTTCCCTGGGAATGGCCGCGGTGCAAGGGGCATTGATAGTCGGCGGCCTAATCGAGGCCGCAATAGGCTGGCTTGGGATAATCGGGAAGGTCAGGAATCTCTTCACACCGCTGGTCACCGGTGTCACGATAACCCTCATCGGCTTCAGTCTAGCAGATGTTGCGGTAAAGAACTTCTTCAATTTCTACGCCGACCCCTCCGGCGGAACGGTTGTCAAGGCCACCCTGGTGGCGGCTGTAACTTTCCTCACGACCGTCATGGTCGCCCTTAAGGCCGGGGGGAGTCTGAGGGCCATGCCCGTTGTGGTCGGCGCGCTCGTGGGCTACCTCGTCAGCGTCCCTCTGGGACTGGTGGACTTCGGGCTGGTAAAAACCCTGCCCGCGGTAAGCCTTCCCACGCTCTTTCCGTGGGACGAGCCGATATTCAACACCACCGCGGTGGTTCTCCTCCTCTTTGCCTTCATGGTGAGCATAATAGAGAGCGTCGGCGACTACCACGCGATAGCGGCCGTAACCAACTCCGAGATAAACGAGAAGCGGATAGCGAGGGGCATCGGCAGTGAGGGTTTAGCCTGTTCAATAGCCGGTCTCCTCGGAGCGTGCGGGACGACGAGCTATTCCGAGAACATAGGCGTTGTTGCGCTGACCAAGGTCGGCAGCAGGTACGTGGTGCAGATAGGGGCGGTTATCCTCATACTGCTCTCGCTGATTCCCAAATTCGCCGGAATCCTTGCCTCGATGCCGGCGCCGGTTCTCGGGGGTCTGACATTGGCCCTGTACGGAATGATCAGCGTCACCGGCTTGAGGCTGATAAAGGAAAAGGTAGAGTTCAGCGACAGGAACACCCTGATACTAGCCACCTCTCTGATAGCAGGTCTCGGCGCGCCTCAACTTCCTGCGGAGTTCCTGGCAGTATTTCCGAAGGTTATCGCCAGCATCCTTGAGTCCGGCATGGCTGTTGGAGCGCTTACGGCCATAATCCTCGACAGGCTCCTCTGAACCCTCCTATTTTTGCATAAAAATAAAGGGGCTCACCAGATGACCTCTTCCACCGGCGCTGGTTCGGGTTCTTCTCCGAGTTCTTCGGGCATGTTGTTGAATGCTATTATGACGAAGATGCGCGCGATCAGGAGCAGAATGAATCCGACGAGGATTATGGCAGTCAGCGCACCCCACCACACCCACGTGGCTGCGTCTCTGAACTCCTTGGTGCCGGTTATCTCGTACATCGCGAGCCATGCCCTCTTCTGGAAGTAGGCGGCCCCGACTATCAGGGCCACGAACAGTATGAAGAAGGTGATTGCCAGACCTATCCCGGCCGATTCGCTGAGGCGCCATCCCGCTGGAACTATGGCGAAAGTTCCGAGCAGTAGAGCTATGAGGACTATCAGGCCACCGATGGCAAAGATTATGCCGTAGAGGTAGTTCTTGAAGGGCCTCTCGTCGTTCACGGCATCACCTATGCCCTTGAGTGCCAGCAGTATCAGGATGAAGCCGATCAGCGACACTACACCGCCGATATACGGTATAAAGCTGCCAACTAGGGTGAGGATAGCTCCCCACAGGCCCATGCTCTTTTCACTTCTAACATTGACAGCACCCATCGGATCACCATATAAAAATCAACATTGAGCTTAAAACCTTTACCCAGAAGAGTGAGAAAATGAAATATTACACGACCGGAGCGGTCGAGGGCCCGGCTTCGAGTTCCTCTGGGAGGTTTGCGAAGGCAATTATCTGATAGATAGCCGCCACGAGAAGCAGGATGAATCCGACGAGGATTATGGCGGTCAGCGCGCCCCACCAGAGCCACTTGGCGGTGCTTTCAAATGCATCGACTCCAGTTATCTCGTACATTGCCTGCCATGCCTGCTTTGCAAAGTATACCCCTATTAGCAACACCGCCACGAACGCCACGAAGCCGACGATGAGGACTCCTGCCCCGAAGAAGCTCAGCGGGTGTTCAAAGGGTCTCATTCCAATCATGGCTGCGTTGGATAGTGAGAATATGCCAATAACGATGAGTATGGCGGCTATTATTGAGCCCGCAAAGGCGACTATGATTGAGTAGAGATAGTATTTGAACGGTCTGTCGTCCCCCATCTTGTCGCCTATCCCCTTCAGGGCGACAAGGATAAGTATCGCACCCACGAGTGATATCGTCCCTGTGAATACTCCGACGTACGGGACGACTCCTGTAAACCCTCCGACGAGAACGAGTATCGACCCTATGAGGCCTAAGGTCCTCTCACTCCTTATGTCCACACCCACGGAGACCACCAATCATATAAAACCCGAATTCCTGAAAAAGTTTACGATTAAGAAGGAAAAAAGATGGAATCACTCCTTCTTCTCCTCGGTCTTTTCGGCGGGCTCGGCTTCCTTCTTCTCCGCAGGCTTTTCTGCGGTCTTGGCGGTCGCTTTTTCCTCGGGCTTCTTCTCGGCGGGCTTTGCCGCGGGCTTGGCCGGGGTTGGCTTCTTGGGCGGCCTTATGCCGTAGCCGAGTATCTTGAACTTGAACACGGTGCCGTCCCTGAGGTGGTAGGTAACTTCCTTGGTCTCCCTGTTGAACTCTATCTTCTCGACCGGGAAGCGGTAGTCGCCGTATTCATCCTGATACTTCCTGAACTCGTTCGGGTGTATGGGAACCCAGTCGAATATCTCAAGCTGCTCCTCCTGCCAGGTGGTGGTTATCATGAATGTCTCGATGAAGCCCAGGGCTCCGGTGGGACACACGTCAACACAGAACTGGCAGTAGGTGCACCTTCCGTAGTCTATCTTGGGATGGGGCCTCTTCTCCATCTGGCCGTCCTTTTCGAGCCAGGTCATCTCTATGGCTCTCGCCGGGCATATCTGGCCGCAGAAGTTACAGCCGACGCACTTCTTCCAGTCGAGGGTGTGAAGCCCACGGTACTCTTTCGCAATCTGGGTCTTCTCCTGGGGTATCTTTATCGTGACCGGCTTCTTGAAGAGGTACTTTAGACCCATCCAGGGCTTTATGTATGACGGCTTCTTCCTGATTTTGCTCTCCGGGGCGACCTTAAAATCTACCTCCATGGCCATCACCTGTCGATATCCGGTGGGCAGTTGTCAAGGCTCACGAGTATCACGGGCACGTCGGCTATTCTCGCTCCGACGAGGAGCTGCTCGATGACTCTGATTCCGTGGGATATGCTCGGCCCCCTGAGCTGTAGCCTGTACGGCTTGTTCTTTCCATCGCTGACGACGTAGGCGCCGAAGTCTCCCTTGGTGCTCTCGACGTGGGCAAAGGCATCTCCGGCCGGAACCTTGAACCTAGGCAGGTTCTTGAGCCTCGGGTCCTCGATCTTGTATGGCCCGCTGGGCGGCCCCATGTCGAGTAGCTGCTCTAAAATGTAGAGGTCCTGCTCTATCTCAAAGCGCCTCACCATGACCCTCGCGAGGGCATCCCCGTCCCTCAGAACGGGCACCTCGAAGTCAAGCTCCGGATAGAGGAGATACGGGTCAACGCGCCTCACATCGTAGGGAACTCCGGTGGCACGGAGGTTGGGCCCGGTAACGCCCTCGTCAAGGGCAAACTTCTTGTCCATAACGCCTATCCCTTCAAGCCTGCGGTGGGTTATGTAGTTCTCGAAGAGTATCTCGTCGAAGTCGGGGAGCTTGCTCTTTATGTACTCCACCGTGTCCCTGAGGCGCCTCAGCCAGGCGTCGCTGGGTATGTCCCTCCTCACACCTCCCGGGATTGTGTAAATGTGGTAGACCCTGGCCCCGGTGAGCTGTTCGAAGAGCGCCATGAACCTCTCACGGTATGCCGCAGCCCACTGGCCTGCAGTATAGACACCGAGCTTGAAGGCCATACCCATCGTCCAGAACAGGTACGCTGAGACCCTCGCCATCTCAAGGACGGTTGTCCTGATCCACTGCGCTCTGTCCGGGACTTCCCAGCCGAGTATTTCCTCGACGGCCATTGAGTATATGACCTCCGGGACATCGGGCTCGGGAACACAGACTCTAAGCAGTAAGGCTATGTTCGTGTACCACGGTCTGTACTCGGCCAGCTTCTCGAACCCCCTGTGGAGGAAGCCGGGGTTTGCTATAGCCTTAACGACCCTGTTGCCGTCCATCTTGAGGATTATGCTGTAGTTCTCGGTTGCCATGTGCTGCGGTCCGAAGAACAGCTCGTAAGTATCCTTGTCTATTGGAAGCAGCTCCATCCCGTTCTCTCTTGCCTCTTTAACAAGCTCGCTCTGTGAAACCATTATCCTCACCTCAGATCACATAGGTGTCCTTATCCTCATCGAACCTGTCCAGTATCTTATACTTCCTCTTCACGTAGCCGAGCATGTCAAAGTCCTTCCTGTATGAGAGGCCAGCCTCTTTGTCTTCCTCCTCCAGTATCCAGGGCATCTTAAGTTTTGGATTGCCCTCAAAGACGACCTGGAAGAACTCGTGGGCGTCCCTCTCGTAGGTCTCCGCAACAGGGTAGATGTCCATGACGGTGGGCACCACTGAGTTGTCCCTCGGTATGGCGGTTCTCACGAAGGTGTGTGTCCTGTGGGTTATGCTGAAGACCTGATAAATTAGCTCGATTTCTCCCCTGTCGGGCCAGTCAACGGCCGTGATCTGGAGCAGGAGCTCAAAGTCGTTGTCCTTGAGCAGCTTGAGGAAGTCCCTTATCCTGTCGGAGGGTATCCTGAACTCTATTCTCCTCTCGCGCCTGACCTTTCCCTCCGCGTACGGGGCCTTTTCGGTGATGGTTGAAACGAGAGCCTCGTAGTCAGTCATTCTTCTCACGCTCCTTTTCGACCCTCTTGAGGTCGTCCATTATCCAGGGAATCCATCTCTTGGCTTCTCTCTCGCGCCATCCCTCTCCGAACAGCTCGTCCTGGTTCTTCTTGTACCACTCGTAGTTCTCCTTGTAGCGCTTCCAGCTGTCGGCCGTGCCGTTCTCGATCATCTCCATCATCTTGTTGATACCCTCCATGACTGACTCGGGCCTCGGCATACAGCCGGCTATGTAGACATCGACCGGGATGTATGCGTCAAGCCTCTTGATGGCGTTGTAGGCGTCCCAGTAGATGCCCCCGTTGATGGTGCACGAACCGTGGGCTATGACGTATTTTGGATCCGGCTGCATCTCGTAGGTTATGATTATCCTCTTGAGGGTCTTTGGCGTGACGTAGCCGGTGATGAGGAACAAGTCGGCCATTCTCGGGGCCGGATTGGGCATCATTCCAAAGCGCTCTAGGTCGTATCTGGAGGTCATGAGCGGCGGCATCTCTATACCGCCGCATCCCGTACAGAAAGACACTATCCAAAGGCTCCTTTTCCTTGCGAATTCAATAAGCGGTTCCCAGAGCTTCCAATCCATTTCTCACCACCTCACAGACTCGCTAATACGGCACCAAGGGCCGCTATGATAGTCGGCCACTTCCAGTAGAACTTGGCCGCCTGGTCTATGGTGAACCTCGGGAAGATGTTGCCGATGAATATCGCCACCATGAGCACGGCTATCTGCTTGATGAGGAGGATTCCGAGGCTGGCTATAGTGTTGAGCACTGGGCTTGCAAAGATAGTAACCACCGCACCGCCGAGGAAGATGTTGCTGAAGAACAGTGTTTCGGCGAAGAGTGCTATGGCGTGCTGTATCTGGAGGATTCCCATGTGCTTGCCGCCGAACTCGACCATTGGACCGAGGGATATCTCACCCGGTGCGATCATGATGTCGAAAGGCTCCTTTCCGAACATCGCCTGGAGGACTATGTCGTAGGCTATCGCCGCGAGGAGGAGCGATACGTGGGTTATGCTCCACCCGCTGACCTGCTGGGCCATGACTATCTGGTATGTGCTGAACGTTCCGTAGAACTCCGCAAGGGCGACTATGGCGAAGCCGAGCGGAACCTGTATGGCGAGTAGTGTGAGCAGTGCACGCTGGGCACCGAGGCCTGCCCATGGGTTTCCTGAGCTCATTGCGGCGAACATTATTCCGAGCATCGGTATCTCAAGCAGGAACGTGATGAGGATGAGGTCACCGTAGGCCCTGAGTATGCTGACGCTGCCTATCGGAATGAAAAACAGCGCCAGTATCGTTGCTCCGAGGGCGTAGATTATTCCGAAGTCGTAGATGAGGCCGTGGGTTATGTTGCTCTTCTTTGAGAGGAGCTTTATGGTATCGAGTATCGGCTGATAGAGCGGCGGACCGACTCTCCTGTGTATTCTCGCTGAAACCTTCCTTATGATGCCCATGAAGATGAACCCTACAAAGGTCGCGTAAAGTAATAGGAAGAGGGCTTTCAGCGCAACTTCAAACATCCTTCACACCCCCCACATTGCCAGTATAAGGAGTATTATGGCCAGATACCAAGCATAGCTCTGAACGTTTCCATTGTAGACGTAGTTTTTCATGGTCTCGGCGAAGTCCTCAGCGGTCTTTCCAATATCCTTATAGAGCTTGTCGAAGCTTATCCTGAGCCAGAAGGACAGGGCCTCTTTGAGCGGCAGGAAGAAGTTCCTCCTTATGGTGAGGTTGTAGTCCATGGTGACCGGGTTTCCTGACTGGTAGGTGTCGGTGACCGGAACCCTCCTGACCCTCGCGCCGAGGAAGTATATTATTGCCGCCACCAGCAGGCCGATTACGAGCCAGATTGTGATGAGAAGTCCGTTGTACTTGCCGACGCCGATGTCAAGCTCCCAGATGGTTCCACCGATGACATCTTTGCCTATTATCTTGTTGAGCTCTCCCGCGACGAGACCCGGGGCGATGCCGAAGACCACGTTGAGTAAAGCCAGTATGCCCATGCCTATCGCCAGCGGTAGGGGAGCATCCTTAACGTCGTCGAGGTCAGTCGGCCTCTGTCCGAACCAGACGGCGTAGGTGAACCTGATGAGGTAGACGAAGCCTATCGCACTTCCGAAGAACACCATGCCACCCAGTATGGGCATGTTCTGGCTTATGACTGACTCGAATATCAGCCACTTGCTGGCGAAGCCGACGAGGGGCGGTATTCCTGCCAGGCTGAGGATTGCGACAAAGGCCATGGCGAATGTGAACGGCATCTTCTCAGCCAGACCGCCCATGTCCTTGAACTCGGTCTTGCCGGTGCGGTATATTATCGTCGCCACGATGAGGAAGAACAGTCCCTTGAAGAGGGCGTGGCTTATAGCGTGGTATATACCTGCCTCGATGCTGAGGGCACTGCCGACGCCGATGGCAACGAGGATGTAGCCTATCTGGCTTATACTGGAGTACGCGAAGAGCTTTCTGATGTCCTCTTGCAAAGCTGCAAGAAGACCGCCCACGATTATCGTCAGACCTCCGAGGAAGGCAATTATATAGCCGAATGAGGGAACGCTCCTGAATGTTCCGAACTCCGCCATGAGTCTGTAGCCCATCAGCATGTAGAGGAGTATAAAGCCGTAGACCCCGGTCTTGCTGAGGACACCGCTGAACATTGCGGTGTAGCTCTGGTTGGTCTCGCTGTAAGCGTCTGGCGCCCAGACGTGGAGCGGGAAGGTTCCCGCCTTGACGCCGAAGGCCACCAGGAAGAGGCCAAATATGGCCGCCATATCGCCCCTGCTGAACAGGGTTTCTCCACCGACCATGCCGAGGGCAGCGTCCTGGGCGAAGGCGTTGTAAACCTTGATGAAGCTGAAGGAGCCCACTCTGGCGTAGATGATGCCTATCGCTATCAGCATGGCGTAGGCGCCTATGACGCTCAGGATGAAGTACTTGAGCGAGGCGGATTTGTTGTACTTGAGCACCATCATGAAGCTTCCGAAGGTCATGACCTCCCAGAATATGAAGAACGCCAGCAGGTCGTAGGACAGGAATATCCCAAAGACACCGGTGAGGCTCATGAGGGCGAAGAGCCACTCGTAGCTGCTCCTTGCGGTTGAGGCCATGCCGAGCACCGCGGCCAGACCGACTACTCCTGCAATCATGGCGAATACCAGTCCCATTGGAGCGAGGACAAAATTGAAGGTAAAGCCGCCAAATGTGATGTCGTACTGGATGGTCTCGCCGCCCATAACGGTGGGATAGAGCTTAATGAGGTAGGCGAGTGGTATCGCTGCGCCTATTACACCCAATGCTTCCCTTACCCCTTTTATGTCGAGCGCCCACGCTATGACCCCCGCTATGAGGGGCGCGAAAATGATGATTAAGAGCTCGTTAATCATGCTCCCACCCCCATAAGTGGAACGTTCTTGATGTAGTCAGCCACGTTGAAGATGTCGCTTCCCGCCCTCTGGGCAAGGCTCCATACGTAGTCCGGGTAGATGCCTATGACGACAACCAGGGCCGCAAGGAAGAGCACCATGAGGCCCACTGCCAGGTTCTCGTTTATCTTCTCACCGTTCCCTTCGAACCACATGACGTGGAGCAGTCTGAAGTAATAAACCGCCTCCACGACGCTCGCCGCCAGTACAAGCACTGCCGCCCAGGTATAGCCAACCTGCAGTGTTGCGAGGATTATTCTGACCTTACTCCAGAATATGTTGAAGAGCGGTATTCCGACGGTGGCTATGGCGCCGACGGATATCGCGAAGGCCATGAGGGGCATTCTTCTGCCCAGTCCCTTGAAGTTTTCAATCTCCGCCCCTCCAAGGCTCATCGCAACGTAGCCCACAGCGAGGAAGAGCATGGCCTTCACAATGGCGTGGTTGACCATGTGGAAGACTCCGGCATCAACGCCGCTCTGGGTACCGAGGGCAAAGGCGAGTGCAATGAGACCGATCTGGGCGATACTGGAGTAGGCTATCATCCTCTTGACGTTCCTCTGCCTGAGCGCGGCAAGCTCGGCAACGATAACCGTGAGGGTTGCCAGCACAACGAGAAGTCTGAGGACAGAGTTCCAGCTTCCGACGTCCTGCATGAGGTACAGCAGCCTCGCCATCGCGTAGAGGCCAGCCTTGACGACGAAGGCGGAGAACATTGCGGTTATCGGGTGCGGTGCGGCTTGGTATGCATCGGGCGCCCATGCGTTGAGCGGGAATATCTCGGCCTCAACTGCCAGTCCAAAGATGATCAGCGCCAGCCCCACCTGTGCAACGGTCGGGTTCATTGTTGCAGCCAGCTGGGCTATCTGGGCCATGTTGAGGGTTCCAAGGGAGCCGTAGATAAGGGCCACGCCTATGAGGAAGAAGCTTGAGCCTATTCCACCGAGGACTATGTACTTCATTGAAGCCTCCGCGGCTTCGCCGGTCTTGTTGTAGGCTGTTAGTGCGTAGGCGCTGATTGCGGTTATTTCCATGAAGACGAAGAGGTTGAAGATGTCTCCAGTCGCTATCATGCCCGTTGCACCGAGCATGAGGAGCAGGAACAGCATGGCGTACTTGTCTATCGGTTCGACCTTGATTGACTCAAGGCTGAAAATGGCCATCAGGAAGCTGACGACCGCCACTATCAGCACGAAGAGCGCCGCGAAGTGGCCGAAGTACAGGTTGATTCCAACGGGCGGCTTCCAGCCTCCGGCCATGACGATTATCGGCTGGCCGGTGGTGTAGACCTGCTGGAAGACCAGCGCGGCTATTCCCGTCTGAAGTGCCGTGACTGCTATGAGGAAGTACTTGATGGCGTTCTTCCCAGCGCCCTTCAGCAGGGGCACGAAGAACGCGCTGATGAGGGGCACGGCTATGAGCAGAGCGGCATACTGCCCGTTCATCCTCTCAACCTCCTTATCTCCTCAATGTTGAGTGTTCCGTACTTCTCGTAGATCAGCATGGCAACGCTAAGGGCCATGGCCGTGGTTGCGACACCGATAACTATCGCCGTAAGAACCAGCGCCTGCGGAATCGGATCAACGGCCTGGTTTGGGCCTATCCCCTCGCTCAGTATAGGTGCGCTCCTTCCGGAGACGTAGCCGATGCTGATGAGGAGAAGGTTGACCCCGGTTTCCATTATGCTGAGTCCAATGAGTATCTTAAGCAGGTTCTTCTTGACGAGGATGGCGTAGAGACCTATCAGAACCAGGGCTATGGCCCCGAAGTAGTAGACGCTGATCATTCGCTCACCTCCTCCTTTATCATGCCGTCGATGATCCCGCTGAGCTCCGTGCCGACCTTGATTCCGATTATGGTGTAGATTATCGGTATGAAGCCGCCGCTAAGCAGCCGCCCGATGTTCCCGGTGCCGAAGTTCCAAGTCTGCCATATCCAGTCGAAGAGGAAGTAGCCGCCTATCGCGAGTCCAATGAGGCCGACGAGGACGTAGCCCATTCCTGCTAGTCCCTCGGTCTTCTCGAAGCCCCTGTGGGGTATCTCGTAGGTTATGAACGCCAGGTAGAGCAGCAGGAAGGCCGTGGCTATGGTGGCTCCGCCGGGGAATCCTCCACCCGGTGTGAGGTGTCCGTGGATAAAGATGTATGCGCCGAAGAGCATCACAAATGGCACCAGAAGCCTCGTTCCGGTTGTGAGGACTATCGAGCCCTCAGTTTTCGCGCTCCTCTTCTTCTTTCTCTTCCAGAGGAGTGCCCCGACACCGGTTGATGCGATGAACAGGACGGTGACCTCACCGAGTGTATCAAAACCACGGTAGTTGACAACAACGGCCGTTACCGCGTTAACTGCTCCGGTCTGCTGCTTTACATTGTCGAGGTAGTACTGTCCAACGAGCATCTTGTCCTGGCCGAAGGGGACACCGGCCAGACCCTGGGCGAGCCAGTAACCCACGATGAGAAGCAGGATTATTGCAAGGAGGCGCTTCATCATTTTCACCACCTCACCCACCAGCCGGGCTTTTCTTCCTCCTCTGTCTCGAAGCGCTGGGTTCTCTTGATGGCGAAGATGAACACCGCCGCACTGAGCGCCGCGCCTATGGCAGCCTCGGTCATTGCAACGTCCGGTGCCTGCAGCATGAAGAACAGCAGCGATGCGAACAGGCTTACTGCCGCCATCCCAACAGCGGCCGCTAGCAGGTCCCTCCATTCGACCGCAAGTATTGCGGAGATTACCATTATGCCAACTATGAGGTACTCGATGAATGTTATACCGTTCATTCCACACCACCCTCCTTTATGGGGGTCTCATCGGGGTTCTCGGGTGAGCCGGCCTCCTTTTCCTTTGCCTCCAGGTGCTCCCTGTATCTGTCAACAACACTGCCCTCCCAGAGAGGTATGCCGCTCTTGTAGGCCGCCCTTATGAGCGCGTGGGCGCTTATCGGGTTCGTGAGCAGGAGGAAGACGGCTATAACTATGGTCTTCGTGAGCCAAGGAATGCTTCCGAAGTCAGTTCCAAGGGCCCAGATGCCGACACCGATAATAACGCCGAGCGAACCCAAGGTGGCGCTCTTGGTGGCAGTCTGCATCCTGTTGTAGACGTCCGGCATTCTGATGAGGCCCAGTGATGAGAGTATGTAGAAGAACGTTCCAAGGAGGACCAGAATTTCTCCAATAGCGGTGAGCGCGTTCATAGGCCTCCCTCCATGTAGCGCGCGAAGGCTATGACCCCACCGAAGGCGAGTATCGCGTAAACGAGCGCAACGTCGAGGAATATCATTCTCCCGTAGTACAGCGCAAAGAGAACCATGAGGCCCGTGGTGATGGTCGTCATGATGTCGACCGCAACAAGCCTATCAACGGTGGTCGGTCCCCTGAAGACCCTGTACATGCTGAGAAGCGTCGCTATGGCTATAAGCGCGAGATAAACGTTTATCCCTATCATCCGAAGATCACCCTCAGGAACTTTTCAAAGGGCTCGGTTATGTTCTTAGATGCACCCTCAACGCTCGAATCCTTGACGTCTATCCAGTGTATGAAGTACCTGTCCCCGTCGACGTCGAGGGTTATGGTTCCCGGCGTCAGGGTGATTGAGTTGGCGAGGCTGAGCTTTCCGACGTCGCTCTTGAGAACGGTTCTGCACTCGACGATTCCCGGATTTATGGGCCTCTTGGGGTGCAGAACCCTGTATGCGACGTCGAGGTTTGCCATTATCATGGCCCACAGAAAGTACGGGATGTAAGCTATTGCGTAGGCGATCCTCTTGGGGTTGAGGTTTGCGAGGCCGTTGGTGGTGAATATCTCGTAGGTGAATGCACCGACGATGAGTGCTAGCAGCAGGCCAAATCCTAGCTCCTGTGGATCCAAACTGGCCGTTAGAAACAGCCATATCAGGAACAGTACGATAACCGTGTACAGGTAGCGGCTTATCTTGCTTGCTTCTCCCATTCAGCAACCCTCCACAGGTTGATGGAAGTGCTCCTTACAGAGTTAAGCGAAGCTAATTTTTGGTTTAAAACAATTGCTTATAAACGTTACCTACGAAGAACAAAGGTTTAAAACGTTTGGTTAAAATAGAGGCACCAGGTTTGTTCTCTAATGTTAAAAAGGGTTCCTCATGGCGCATAGCTTGAGAGGAGTCAGGGAGTTCCCAAATTTGGTTACAGTGAGTGTGAAAAATTGAGGGAAATTTCAATCAAAAGAAGAGGCGGGTCAGTAGATGGATATCCTCTTGACTCCCTCAAGCTTGGAGAGCTCGTTGATGAGGTCGCCCGGAATTGGTTTCTCCGTGATTATGGTGAGCGTTGCCTCCGGATAAAGCTCCGGATCCTCTGCGACCACCTGGATTATGTTGATGTCCCTCTCGGCTATCTTCTGGGCGATCTTTGCAAGTATGCCTATCGCCCTCGGCTCCGGCTCGATCTCTATGACGCCGTAGCCAACGTGCCTGCCGACATACTTCATGTGAACGGTCGGTTCAAGGTTTACGTAGATCTCCTTCAGCTCGGGTATCTTGAGTATCATTCCCACGGTTTCCTTAACAACCCTTCTGTCGACATCAAGGGCCTTCGCGATCTTCGTGTAGGGAACCTCTATATCCCCTGCCTTGATCTTCATATCATCGGAAACCCTGAGGCCGTACTTGAGGAGCGTCTTGGCGATCTGCTTCCTCACGGGATACTCGTCAAAGTAATGCTCGATCTTTCCCCACATTACCTATCACCCACACTAGTCCATCACTAGACTGTTTAATTCAATAATATTAAAATGTTTCCATGCCCGCATGACTCCAAAAGGTCTCTCCTTAAAAATCTTTGGGCGGGAGTGGGCATGGACGCCCCACTGATGGGCGGATTTTTTATCCATCGGCGGATTTTTAAAATCTCCGCTAAACCCGCAAATATGATCGAGGTCAGGTTACCCCACACACGTTTCGAGGATGCCGGTGAGAACATTAGACTTATATGGCGTGAGACCCTCTACGCGGACTTTAAAAAAGGAGAACTCTCCAGAGTTATTAAACGGAAGTACCGCGTATCACCTGAGATAACGGTTAGAGACGGGGCTATGGTAATTGATACCGACTATCCTGATGTGGAAAAGTACATCGCAATCTATATCCAGAACAACCTCGGCGCCCTTCTCAAAAACCGCTACACCGGCAGGAAGGTTCTCTACATCCATGAGGGTATGGACGTCCCCCTTCTCGGCTACAACGCTTTTGGACTGATCGATAGGGGCACGAATCTTATACAGGTTCGTGGTGTCAGCGGCTGCAACCTCAGTTGCGTCTTCTGCTCCGTTGACGAGGGGCCATATTCCAGGACAAGGAAGCTCGACTACGTTGTGGATATAGACTACCTGATGAAGTGGTTCGACGAGGTCGCGAGGATAAAGGGAAAAGGCCTGGAAGCCCACCTCGACGGCCAGGGGGAGCCGCTGATCTATCCCTTCCGCGTCGAACTGGTGCAGGCCCTCCACGAGCACCCGAACGTCTCTGTAATCTCCATGCAGAGCAACGGCACGTTGCTGAACGACAGACTCATTGAGGAGCTGGCTGAGGCCGGTCTGGATAGGGTGAACCTATCCCTCCACTCACTAGATCCAGACAAGGCTAGGATGCTCATGGGAATGAAAAACTACGACCTGGAGCATGTCCTCGACATGGCGGAGGCACTGGTAAACGCTGGAATCGACGTGCTCATCGCTCCGGTCATAATATTTGGAATCAACGACGATGAGGCCGAGGCCTTCATAGAGTTTGCAAGGAAGATAGGCGCGGGAAAGCGCTGGCCGGCCCTGGGTTTCCAGAACTACATCCCATACAAGTTCGGTAGGAATCCCACGATAGCTAAGCTCGTCCCGTTCAAGGAGTTCTACGCCTGGCTCAGAAAACTTGAGGAGAAGACTGGAATGAAGCCCCTCGTTCTGAAGCCAAAGCACTTTGGAATGGAAAAGCGCGAGTTCATTCCTTTAGCCTTCCGTCCGGGCGAAATCGTCAAGGCGGAGGTCGTTCTCCCGGGGAGAATAAGGGGTGAGATGCTGGCAAAGGCCAGAAACCGGCTCATAGAGGTCATAAACACCGATGCGGAAGTGGGGGACAGGATAAAAGTAAGAATAGTCCGCACTAGGCACGGTATCTACATCGGCACGCCGATCTAACCATTCACCTTTCTCTCGATGAAAGGCATCACCAGTGCGAGCACTATGAAGAATATTATCCCCCCGCCTCCCACGTTTGCTATGCTGCTCGTGTATCCCTTCCATGCAACCGCCAGCGTCACCACTGCCACAAGGGCCGTGTAGAGAATGAGCACCAGCTCGCTGTATTTCATGGCTCTCCACCATCACCACTTCGATGTCGAATTTATAAATTTTTTGGACATCGTCCAAATTTAACTCCATAAAGTTTAAATTGCATGACGGTGTTACCCCATTGGGGAAGAAAATGAAAAAGGCGTACCTGGTTGGCACAGTTGTGATAATCTTGACCTTGACATTCTACTTCGGGGACTTTGCTCTGGCCAGGTCCGAGACTCACGCGACTTCTCAAATCGGAAGCCTAAAAAACGTCAATGCTACCTTCAACGAGGGTTTCTGCGTTTACCCCGACTCCCCTTTTGGGAAAATGGTGGCCGCTGAGCTGGAAGAAAGGGGACATAAGGTTCTAACCCTTTCTGCCCCGGTAGAGTGTGACGGCCAGTTTCTGGCCGTCTGGATTGAGTGGTTCAACGTCAGCTATTCCCCGGTACTTGCGAGGGGGCAGGTAAGGATCGTTGCCATATATTCAAGCGCCGGCGATCCGGCCCACTATCTGAGTTACAGGAACGCCACCGATAAGGAAAGCGCCCTGATGACCTTTGACAGAACAGACAGGCCCCAGTTTCAGGCTTACATCCTCCTCGACATCTCTGATGACTCCAGGGGCATCATCGCTCTCAGGGGTTACCAAAATCATCTCTTGAGGGAGGCGGTGAAAGCTACCGTTGATCGCGTTGAGAGCATCTCACATGGTGAGGTCGAATGAACCGCTCGGGGATTAGCCTTGCACTCCTTATCGTTGTGGTCTATGCATTCGTCTTTTACTCCTCCTTCTCAACAGGAGTGTCCTGGGACTCAAAGGGTGAGTTTAATCACCTCGACAACGTCACCGTTCCGGGAAAGGTGGTTGTGGACATGCCCCTTGAACTTGAGCTCATCCCAGGTGTCTATCCCGAGCTTGACTACCACGGGCGGTTTGAGGACTCTCTAAAGGGTGCTATAACGAAAGTCCTGGAATCGAAGAACCTCTCCCCAGAGTTCGCTCACGTCAGGCCCGTCGTAGTCTTTCCGGGTGAAGGTCTCCCATCAAGGATAAACGACTCGGTTGTTATCATTTTCGCCCCGTTTTACGGACACGAAAACCGAGTCTATTACGAAAACTGCTACGCGAGCATACTCGTTTACATGAGCTCCAGCGGTGACGTTGGGAGCTATCCGTCGGTGGAGGAAAGATACTCCGGAGATTCAAGCAAAACCGATGACCTGCAGTATTTTGCCGCCGGCCTTTTCCGCACCGCCAAAGCAAGGGCCGACCTCGATGGAAGCCCCTATTCGCTGAAGGTGGTTTACTGGAACGTCCTTGAAGTAAGACGCGGTAAGCTGGCCGATAGGAGCTGCTGGGATATCTTGGCCGGGAAGGTAGGAAAGGAGATCCAAGAATGGGCCCAGACCCTCAAGCCCTCAAATAAACCTTGAACTCCTGACCTTCAGCTCTCCCTTTTCATGAAGCTCCAGCAGTATTTCCGCTATCCTCTCTCCGGCCTTTCCGTCGCCGAAGGGGTTCTGCGCCTCCGCCATTCTTCCGTAGAACTCCCCATCATCCAGGAGTTTCTTGAGATAGCGAATTGCTCTGTCCTTCTCCAGGCCAACGAGGACGTTGCCGCCGGCCTTTACAGTTTCAGGCCTCTCAGTGTTGTAGCGTAGCGTTAGGCAGGGTACGTTGAGGATTATGCTCTCCTCCTGTATTCCTCCGGAGTCGGTCATTATCGCAAAGGCGTTCTTCTCCAGCCTGAGGAAGTCAAGGTATCCGAGGGGCTTGGTGATTGCCAGGTTCTCAATCGAGTTTATCCTCTCCCACAGGCCGAACTCCCTAAGCCTGTTTCTCGTGCGCGGGTGCATCGGGTAGATTGCCCTCATGGGAAGGGCTTCGAGTATCTCGACGAGCTTTGTTAGGTTTTCCCTGCTGTCCGTGTTCTCGGCCCTGTGGGCGGTTATCAGTATGTATTTTTTCGACTTAAGGCCGAACCTCTCAAGGACGTCGCTCTTTCTCTCGGATACCTCGGCGTTCTGGAGGACGGCGTCAACTATCGTGTTGCCAACGACGTAGACCCCCCTGGTTATCCCTTCCCTCTCAAGGTTCTCCCTCGCCTCTTCCGTTGGGGCGAAGAGCACCTCGCTCGCATGGTCGGCCAGGATTCTGTTTATCTCCTCCGGCATGGTTCTGTCGAAGCTCCTCAGTCCAGCCTCAACGTGGGCAACCGGTATCTTCAGCTTAACGGCCGCCAGGGCACCGGCTAAAACAGTGTTGGTATCACCCTGGACGAGCACCACATCGGGTTTTTCGTCCATCAGAACCTTTTCAATCTTTATCATAGCGGTTCCGGTCTGTTCCGCCTGCGTCCCCGAGCCGACCTCAAGGTGGTAGTCTATGGGTGGAAGCTCAAGCTCCTCCAAAAAGACCCTGCTCATCTCGTAGTCGTAGTGCTGTCCCGTGTGGATGAGGAGGGGCTTAACGTCCCTCTCCTCAAACGCCCTTATGACCGGCGCCAGCTTTATTATCTCCGGCCTCGTTCCGAAGACGAAGGCTGGCTTCAATACTTCCCCCTCCCAACGCCCCGGAAGATAAAGCCGCGCGGCGGCTCATCGATGACGTGCCTGCCGTCTACCAGAATCCGTGTTCTCATAAGCATACCCAGTTTCTCCCAGTCGAGGGACTTGAAAGCGGTGTGGTCGGTTGCTATGACGACGGCATCCGCTCCCCTGAGGACATCCTCAAGGCTCCTGTGGGTCCCCCCAACAAAGGGGTCGTAGGTCCTTACCTCGGCGACATCGTCCCTTATGGCATCTATGAAGGCAAGTGCCGGTGAATTTCTCGTGTCGTCGCTGTTGCCCTTGTATGCTAAGCCAAGAACTGCAACAACAGCCCTATTCGGGGAGACGTTGGCCTCATGGAGGGCGTTGAACAGGAGTTCCCTCGTGAGCAGGGGCATCGAGTCGTTTATTTCCCTCGCCAACCGTATCAGCCCAAAGTCCCTCTCTGCAGGCCAGACGAGGAGATGCGGGTCCTTAGGAAGGCAGTGGCCGCCAACCCCTATGCCGGGGACATGTATTTTGACCCTTGGGTGGGTATTGGCCAGCTCGATGGCCTCGAAAACGTCTATCCCGTACTGGTGAGCCAGGAGGGCGAACTCGTTGGCGAGGGCTATATTGACGTCGCGGAAGGTGTTCTCCATGAGCTTGACAACCTCGCTGACGGTTGAGCTCGTTTTGAACGTCTGCCCCTTCACAAAGGAGCGGTATAGCCTTTCAGCAAGTTCGGCGCTTTCAGGGGTTATCCCTCCGAAAATGCGGGAGTTGTAGACCAGCTCCTTGAAAATCCTCCCCGGCATCACCCTCTCCGGCGCGTGAACCATGTAGAAGTGCTCGCCCGGTTTGAAACCGGTGATCTCCTCGATGAGCTTCGCCATTTTAACCGTGGTGAGGGGTGGAACCGTGCTTTCGATTATTACTAAGGAGCCCCTTTTCATAACCTTTGCAACGGTTTCAACGGCATTCTGTAGGTACTCCAGATTTGGAGTTTTGTCTTCCTTAAGGGGTGTCTGGACACAGATTATGTAGACGTCCTTGTTTTTGATGTCTTCCGGATCGGAAGTTGCACGGAGGGTTCCGTTCTCAATTGCCTTTTTGAGGAGGTCGTCTATCTCGGGCTCAACTATATGAGCCTTTCCGGAGTTTATTTTCTCCACCACATCTCTTCGTATTTCATAGCCCGTAACGTGAAAACCGGCGTTGGCGAACATTATGGCCGTCGGAAGACCGATGTATCCCAGGCCGATTACGGCTATCTCTGCTTTCCTGCCCTCTATTTTCTCCAGCATGCCCTTCACCCATTACCCTAGTGCCACCGCCTGAATAAAAGTCTTTTCCAGAAAACGATTTCTGGCCGGATTTCCTGGATGTGCACAATTTTGTGGTGCTTCCCGCGTAATTTCATTCCCTCAGCGAGATGCCCTCCAACAATGTCTTTAATTTCACCGAAAGAAAGCGTTCTAAACGTTCGTTCGCCTTGAAACGGCATGAAAAAACTTTGAAAAGAAGGCTTCACAATCGTTTTTGGGAAAGCCTTATATTGAACAGAGTTGTCCAGTAAATTGGTGGATGAGATGAAGGTATGGATTGACATCACGAACGCTCCTCACGTTCACTTTTTCAAGGGTATAATAAAGGAGCTCGAAAAGGCCGGCCACGAGATTCTCGTTACCACGCGGGAGTTTGACGGGTTAACCAGCATTCTGGACATGTTTGGAGTCGACTACTACGTGGTCGGGAAGCACGGCGGTGCAACTCTTGAGGGCAAGCTCCTGGCGAGCACCGAGAGAATGTACAAGCTGTCCAAGCTTATCATTGAAGAAAAGCCGGACCTGGCGATTTACAAGCACTCCGCCGAGGCACCAAGGGTCGCCTTCGGCCTCCAGATACCGGCAATAGGTTTCGTTGACAACGAAACGGCCGTTGCACAGAACAAGCTCATCCTACCGTACACCACGCTCCTTATCTATCCCACCGCAATAGACGCATACGAGCTCCTCAGATGCGGTGCGGATCCAAACGGCATGCGGCCGGTTAAGGGCTTCTCCGAGCTGGCGCACCTCTACGGCTTCCTTCCAAGCAGATCTGTCCTGAAAGAACTCGGAGTAAGGCCTGGAGAGTACATAGTCATGCGCACCGAGCCTATAAAGGCCAACTACTTTAACGGGCCGCCAAAGAGCGTGCTTGAGGATGTTATCCCGCTCCTTCCGGAGGTCCCCATAGTTCTCTTCCCCCGTACGGAGGAGCAGAGGAAACGCTTTGAACGCTTCGAGAACGTGATAATGCCTGAAAGGCCCGTTGACAGCCTCAGCCTCCTCTACTACGCCAGGCTCATGATAGGTGCAGGTGGGACGATGAACAGAGAAGCTATAGCCCTCGGAACCCCAACGATCTCAACATATCCCGGAAGGCCCTTGGCCGTTACAAGGTGGCTCGTGGAGAAGGGCCTGAAGTTCCACTCAACCGACCCAGTGAAGGTTGCCAGAATGGCGGAGCGCATGATGGAGATGAACGGGAGCTACCGGGCTTACATAAGGAGCGTCGTAAGCGGTTTCGAGAACCCCATGGACGTTATTCTCCGGGAGATAGAGACCTACGAGGAGTTTGGGACATTTGTAACAATAAAAGTGGAGGAACCGTCAGATACCGGCAACGCGCGGGGTTACGTAGGCCTCAATAACGGCCGCCACAAGGAGGAGCAACACTGAAAGCGCAAAGAGCTTTAGTGCCTTCACCGCTCCTCTTTTGAACCGCTCCCCCGTTTCTCCCTCGCCCTTTATTATCTCCCTATACCAGATGATACCTGAAACTCCCGCGAGCGCTATCGCGGGTATCTCAATAATCCCATGGGGTATCAGACCCAGGATTATCTGGGGGAATGAAAGCTCCCCGCTCTCCTGAACGGCCCTGACGACGAGGCCGACCATAAATCCGTTGAAGGCCATTATCAGCCACGGTCCCAGGCCGAAGAAGAGGCCCGATAGGAGCATGAAGAGTGCCACCATCGAGTTGTTGGTGAATATCTTAACGAAATTCTCAAAGCTGGACTCGGAGATGGGGCCTATCTGCTCGGCAAGCTTTTTGACGGCATCCATGGCTGCCCCGGGATTTCCAACGGCGAAGAGATATCCGGCGAATGAAGCTACGAGAAATACGATGAGGAGGTAGCCAAGGATCCTTCTGGGAACATCCACATTGAGCCCGAGCATACCCTCACCTCACTCTTTGAGGGCGTTCTTGAGGGCAATCTTGAAGTCCTCAACGTTAACGTAGGGCATCTCTATGTCCATCCTCACCGCGAAGAACTCGTCTATAATCTGCTCCAGTTCTTCGAGTTTGTGTCCTTCAAGTTTCCTTTCAAGCTCCTGGACTGCCTCTTCTGGATGCATGAAGAAGTCCCCGGTGATTTTTACGTGTTCTGCTTTTCCGTCTCTCTCGTCGAACTCTATCCTTATCAGGCCCTTTCTGGCCTTGTGCTCTCCAACGTGGTGCTTCATACCCATCCCCAAAGTAAATGGTTCGGAGAACTTTTTAAAGGTTGGGTATAAGTGGTTGCGGTGGTGGGAATGGGATACGCTCAGGTTAAGGAGAAAATCAGGCTCATCCTCCAAGAAACTCTGAAAGAAATGCTGGACGAGGCTGGAAAAGAGTGGGAAGGTGAGATAACCTTCGACGACACTCCAAGCATCGAGCTTGGCGACTTCGCAACTACGGTTTCCTTCCAGCTGGCGAGGGTTTTCAGGAAGGCACCGAAGCTCATCGCCGAGGAGCTCGTTGAAAGGCTCAAGGAGAAACTTCCGGAGAAGATTTCAGAGGTCAAGGCCGTGAACGGCTACATAAACTTCTATCTGAACTATGAAATATTTGCCAAAAACCTCGTCCGCGAGATACTCGATGGAGGGGACGCCTACGGAGAGAGTGAGGTTGGGGCCGGAAAGAAGGTCATCGTTGAACACACCTCAGTGAACCCGACAAAGCCCCTCCACATGGGGCACGCCAGGAACGCAGTTCTCGGCGACACGATGGCGAGGATAATGCGGAAGCTCGGCTACACCGTTGAAGTCCAGAACTACATAGACGACCTTGGGGTGCAGTTTGCCCAGGTTCTTTGGGGCTATCTCCATCTGAAGGACAAGTTTGAGAGGCTTGAGGCAGAGCTGAGGGAGAAGGGCCTGAAGGAAGAATTCATAGACCACGTCATGGGGCTGCTCTACGTCGAGGTAAACAAACGCATAGAAGAGAATCCAGAGGTTGATAAGGAAGTCCGCGAGCTGATGAAGAAGCTCGAAGAAGGAGACAATGAGATAGCCGAAATCGGCAGGAAGTTGGCAGAGCGCGTCGTCAAAGCCCAGATGCTGACAACCTACCGCATGGGCATAGCCTACGATCTGCTCAGCTGGGAGAGCGACATAATGCGGAGTGGAATCTTCGATGAGGCCTACGAACTCATCGAGGCCAACGAGAACTTCTTCTGGGCCACTGAGGGTAAGTACAGGGGCGCCTTCGTGATGGATCTGAGGAGGCTCTTTCCTGACATGAAGAACCCATTCCTCGTCCTCAAAAGGAGCGACGGAACGGCCACATACACTGGCAAGGACATAGCCTATCACCTCTGGAAGTTCGGGAAGGTAAGTGCCGACATGCTCTACAAGCCGTGGGACAAACGCGAAGAGCATGAGACCTGGACGACCGCTCCCGACGGGGATGAGATACCCTGCCGCTTCGGGGGGGCGGATATAGTTGTCAACGTCATCGGTGCCGAGCAGAAGCACCCGCAGATGGCTATAAAGTACGCCCTCCAGCTCCTCGGCTTCCAAGAAAGCGCCGAAAACTTCCACCACTTGGCTTACGAGCATGTTGTAAGGCCAGAAGGCAAGTTCTCGGGAAGGAAGGGAACCTGGGTCGGCTTCACCGTCGACGAGGTTCTCAACGAGGCCGTCCAGAGGGCCAGGGAGCTCGTCGAGCAGAAGAATCCTAGCCTTAGTGACGAGGAGAAGGATAACATCGCGGAGGCCGTTGGAGTTGGAGCGGTTCGCTTCAACCTGGTCAAGTACAGTCCGGACAAGATAATCACCTTCAGATGGGAGGACGTTCTCAATTTCGAGGGCGAGAGCGCCCCCTACGTCCAGTACGCCCACGCGCGCTGTGCCTCGATCCTCAGGAAGGCGGAGGAGAGCGGCGTTGACACCGAGTGGAGGGTGCTCCTTGAGAAGGCGGACTTCTCGAAGCTCACGAACCGCGAGAAAGAACTGATAAAGCTTCTCGCAAAGTTCCCGGAGATCGTGGAGCAGGCAGGAAAGGACGTTAAGCCCCACCTCATCCCGTGGTACGCCAACGAGCTCGCCTCGCTCTTCAACAAGTTCTACATGGACCACCCGGTGCTCAAGGCTGAGGAAGGCATAGTGGAGGAGAGACTGCTCTTAGTTTTGGCCGTAAAGCAGGTTCTCAGGAATGCCCTTGAACTGCTCGGCATAGAGGCGCCTGAGAAGATGTAGTTACCCTCTCAATATTCTTTCCACCACCGGGTCGATTATCCGGTACTCGCCGTTTTCCTTCCTTATCCAGCCCATCTTTTCCAGGTTTTTAAGGAGTGAGGCGAGTCTTGCGTTTGTTATAGGTCCACCCTTGGCTTCAACATAGTCCCGGATGACACCCCATCGTGAAAGACCCATAGCGACCGCCTTGAGTATTAGGGGATACCTGGGAGAGCGCTTTTCGAGTTCCAGTAATTCCTCTTTTATCATGGTTCTTGCCTTAGCCATGGTGGTCTCAAGGGCTTTTTGGAAGTTCCGCTTCTTCCAATAATTGAAACCGAACTCCACAAGCCAGCCAGGAATACCATCGAGCTCATCCACAGCCCTTTGGATGTCCCCCCTTGAAACGCTTAGGCCGACCTCTTTAAACCCCCTCCAAAGAAACTCCTCTGAAAGTTCCCTTGTAAATGGTTTGACTTCAACTTCATCGTATACCCTGCCGAACAGCGGACTTGAGTAGTCATCAATTCCCATAAAATCATGGAGCAGACCAACTTCTGAGCCGGTGAAAACGAAGCCCAGGTTCGGTAGGGAATCGTAAGCATATGCTATACCGGCCAGTAGGTCCTTTCCACCCCGCGAGCCATAAAAACGAAGATACTGGGCCTCATCGAATGCAAGAAGGACTTTTCCAGACCTTTCTCCAATGCCGTTGAGGAGCTCAAATACGTCTATAATGGTGGCCTCCCGGGGTTTGATGCTTATACCCCCAAGACTAATCCGTTCTAACTTTACTCCTGCCAGGAACCCCATTCTGCCCTTTCCTGCTAGAATCCTAGTGAGCTCTTCCACTAGGATGCTCTGGCTCATCGTTCCGCCTCCGGCGGCGTATAATCTCCTTGCATCGAGATAGACACCAATCCCATCGTACTCCCTTAGAGCAACCTTTAAAATGGAACTCTTGCCCACGCGACGGATTCCAATGAGAATGGTTATTGGGTACTCCTCCATTCCACGCAGGAGTTCCTCAAATTCCCTATCGCGGTCGAACATGTCTTCTCTCTTCTCTTTGGGTCTCGGGTCAAAGAGCATAGGTATCGCCCCCGATACCAGGTATCGGTACCGATACTTAAAACCTTTTCCGGAACCCTAAAATACCCCATCCCCCAAAACCCTCTGGTGGTTCCATGCGCGGTGTTATAGTGCCCCTTGTGACGCCCTTCAATGAGGACTACTCCGTTGACGTTCCGGCGCTTGAGGAGCACATCGAGTTTCTCCAGACGGTCGGCGTTCACGGAATATTCATAAACGCGACAACCGGGGAGTTCACGAGCCTCGGCATCGAGGAAAGGAAGTTTCTGGCCGAGAAGGGTAGGGAACTCGTTAACTCGACGTTCTACCTTGTCGGTACCGCATCCTCCAACACTTTCGAGGTGGTTGAGCTTACGAAGCATGCCCAGGATATCGGGGCAGATTACGTCGTCATAGCCCCACCATACTACTGCCCCCTCAATGACGACGCCCTCTTCAGGCACTACTCGATGGTTGCGGAGAAGACGGATATCCCAATCATACTCTACAACATCCCCTCCTGCGCCAATCCCCTCAGTATTTCCCTCATCAAGCGCCTTGCCCTGGAGTACTCAAACATCGCCGGTGTAAAAGAGACGATAGACAGCGTCAACCACGTCCGCGACGTGATTCTTGAGGTGAAGGGCGAGAGAAAGGACTTCAGGGTCTTCACGGGTCTCGACCAGCACTTCCTGAACACGTTAATCCTTGGAGGGGACGGGGGTATAATGGCCTGTGCCAACTTTGCCCCGGAGGTTCATCTTGCTCTCTACAGGGCCTTCCAGGAAAAGAGGTTCGAAGAAGCCTTTGAGCATGCGAGAAGACTGGCAAAGCTCTCCAAGGTCTATGACCTTGCCTCGTCCTTTGGCTCGGCAATAAAGCTTGCAATGTCGCTCAGGGGGTTTTCGATAAAACCTGTCCTGAGATCGCCCTATCAGATGGACGGGGAGGACGTAAAAGAGGGGATAAGAAAACTGCTCGCCGAGGTGCTGGACTGAGTTCACTGAATCTTGTACCTGAGGAAGGCCCCGAGGCCGCTGAAGGCCTTGTAGAACTGCTGGCCCTCGTCTGTGTCAAGGGAGATTATCTCCACCTCGGAGCCGCTCTCCTCCGCCATTTTTATAAGCTCCTCGGCAACGTCCCACTTCTCAAAGCTGATATTCTGACTTCCACATTTTGGACAGTGAGTGAGCTTCTTCCTGTATATGTGGAACTCCTGCTCGCTCATCGTTTTCTCCTCACTCCAGCCGCAGGCATTGCACTTCGCCCTAACCCTGACCTTGTCGTATCCCTCACTTATCAGGAGTGTGTCAACGGCACCTAGCTCAAGGGCGGTTCTGACTTCCTTCTCACCATAGGTTATCATCCCGGTGTCCTTGACGAGATGCCTGAAGAAATTCTGAATCAGATGGCGCTCCTTGACGGCCTCGTGGTCTTTGAGTATGTCACTGGCCTTCTCCACGAGCTCTCTCAGACCGTACTCCCCGTGGTAGCTTATGTCCACAACGCCAATTACTTTCTTCCTCAGCTCGTGGTGGAGGTAGTCACCTTCAACGAACTCCTCCTTGGTCGGTCCCGGGCCGCCTATGATTATACCCCTCAGCTCGCCCTTCTCAAGGAGCGGGAGAAAGGCCTTGTTGGCATGTTCGCCTATACGCTTCATGAACTCATGCGTTTCCTGCTCTCTAATTCGCTCGTAACGCCTGGCGGACTGACCTCCAGCTCTCGTCTTTCCCGGAACGTTTGATGTCAGCTCATCAATGACGTCTATCCTCTTCCCGCGCAGGAGACCTATGGTGGCCTCATTCTTCTCGACCGTTATCAGGCCGTAGGCGTCTTTAACGCGGAGCATCTCCTCAAGGGGCTCAGTAACGAAGGTCTGGTCGCAGCGGTAGAGCCTGACCTTGAGCGGTTCGGGGGGAATCACCGCCCAGAGCTTTATGTCGCTTACCCCTTCCTGCTCGCTGACGTTGCCGACGAAAAGGGCCAGGCCCGTTTCGGGTGTCTTCCTGTAGAGCTTGAGGTGTTGCATGGCTCTCTCCAGTGCACCCAAAACGTTCTTTCTGGTTGATTTGGATTTTATGTTCTGTGCCGTCCCGTACTCCTCTCTGAGCTGTTGCATAACCTTGTTTATGTCGTATCCTGCTGGAATATACAGGCTGACAAGCTCAGTCGCACGACCTCGATAGCTCTTCAGCTCCTCAACCTTTTTCTTGAGTTCATACATCTCTGCTGACTTGTGAGACATGAGCATCACCCCTGAAAACTTCTCGCCGTTAAGGGCACGAAAAGGGAATTTATAAAGGTTTGGAGACTATAAAAAGGATAACAGCACCAGGATAAAGACTCCCAAGATACCACCGACGGCAACTATCAGCAGGTTCAGTGGAGTTATTTCGATGTTTGTTACTCCCAGGAAGTTGAGGAGCCCTATAAGGACGAGCCCAACTATCGTGTTGACGGCCAGCCACTTCACTACCGCCAGCGTCAGCTTAAGGACTATATAACCGACGAGGGCCAGCAGGACAAGGAAAACCAGTGTCTCGATCATTTCCAACACCTCAGAGCTTTTCAAGGGTCTCTTTTGCTATCTCTCCGAGGGGTATCCATTTCTTGCCTTCAAACGGCAGTATGACCTTGTCCTCGACGCCGATTAGCTCCTCTACGTACTTTTTAGCCTCAACCGCTCCAATTTCTCCTACGAGTATTAACGCGAACCCCTTAGTGTTTTTGTCCCCCTCCCTCAGTTCACTTATAAGTTCTTCAACGATGGTGTTCTTAATGTTCATAACTTTGTTGGGGAATCTGCGTGCGATTTCATACGATAAGATCATTGCATTTTCCTTTACGTAGGGGTTTCTATTTTTGGTCAGCTCAACCGCCTTTGGAAATATTCGTCCTGCATATGGCTCGATAACGTCACTCCTCTGTTCGATCACCATTCCAAGAAGGAGCAATGCATCCCCTCGGATGCCTGGAGCAGGATCATCCAGAAGTTCTATGAGTGCATCTAAGGCCTTTTTATCCTTTACTGCCATTGACACAATCTCATCGAATCGCTCCCTTTCTATGAGTTTTTTTATTTTATCTTTTTTTGAGCCAAAAGATAGGAATCCCATATGGCACCACCTTGGAATAGAACTGAATACCTATTCACTAAAAAGGTTTGCTTCTTTATTGGTTTGATGTATTGCTTAAATTCTGAAAGCCTTCTGCAATCTCCTTGCCTGTACTATTCATTTGGCTCCCTGCCCATTTGGCAAGTCCTTTGATCCCTATCAGCCGGTATATTATTATGGCAGCAATTAGCATGCCAACAGCGAACATCATGATGTACTCCAAAGACGCTTGGGCGTTCCTACTCACCCCTGACCACCATGCAACTTAATCTATTCCTAACTTAAAGTGAAGGATTAAGATTAAAAAGAAAGGTACTTTTGGGATCAGCCGCTCTGGTTGAGGTTTTGGAGGCTCTGGTTAAGCTCATTGGCAGTGCTGTTTATGGTGTTGGTGGCACTGCTGGTTCTACCCTGGAGCTGCCTGACCACAATCAGGATTATTATCAAGGCAGCTGCAATCATAAACAGATACTCGATAGCACCCTGGGCCTTCCTCTTCATGATATTCACCCCCAAAGGATTACTTCATACATTAATGCACTGAAAAAGCTTATATAGCTTTCTCCTCAAATTTAAGTCAAATCTCCCCAATACTGTAGAAAGCACAGGGGTGGTTATGTGGAATTAATAGCTATTCAATCTGAATCTGTTAATATTGAAGATTGTGTAAGAGATATAGTTTCAAAGTCGCAGAACATTTTATCATCAAAGCATGGCATTATACATTCTTCAAAAATACGTCTGACATTTGGTGCTTTCATGAACCTTACAGTAACACTTCTACTTGACTCCAGTGGTAACAACCGAAAGGGAATCCTAGCTGATTACTCCCCCGGGAAACACAAGGAAGATGCAATACAAAAAACTCTGGAAAAACTTAACTCTGCGCTGCCTAGAGGCGCTCAAATTGTAGACTTTGAGATCAGAACATATACAACCCCTGTGACAAGACGAACGTATGCGGTGGGGGTTGTTGTCTACAACGCCCCTCTTGAGGTAAAATCGTTCACCGAATATACAATCAAAGAGCGCAGAGAGCTGCTATCCAAAGTTCTCGAGAACTTCAACTACAATCCGAGGGTCCTCAACATCTCAGAGATAGCCAGAATGTTTGGGGTGTCCAGGGACTCCATATACTACGATATCGAGCAGATTCTCAGGGACAGGAAAGGCACTAGCCGGTGACCCACAGGGGTCTCGGCGTTGCCGAGATTACGAAGATTATAAACGCCAGAATTGTAAGTGCGAGCCGCTTCTTTGAAATTGGGGAGACCTCATCAAGCGCACCAGGATTGCCGGCTGAACCCATCAGGAGAACCAGCATCCCCCATATAAGCCAGCCGACCCAGAGAAAGCTCATGCCAATAAGAACAAGCCCCACAACCATCGTAAGATATCGATGGGTCTTCTCACCGAGGAATGAGCGGGCGATGTGTCCTCCATCCAGCTGGGCCGCTGGAATGAGGTTCAAAAACGTCACCAAGATTCCAACCCACCCAGCGATGGCAACCGGATGAAGGAACACGACAGTGTTCTCAGGGAACGTAACGATGTACTTCTCAATGAGCAGGAACAGAAGGTTTTCACCGAAGGCTATTCCGCCCTGGGTTTGAGGAATTAAGTGTTGGGGCACTGGAACCGAGAGTCTGAGGCCGATTATACTAACTGGAATCGCAACTAAAAAACCCGCTATTGGACCGCTGACTCCCAAGTCTATGGCGGCGTTTCTTGTGGGCAGAGGGGACTTAACCCGTATCACCGCTCCGAGAGTTCCAAGCATGCTTGGGAAGGGTATGAAATACGGCATCGTCGCTCTAACGCCGTGATATGCAGCTGCTATCTTGTGTCCAAGCTCATGGGTGCCGAGTATTGCCATAACACTTATCGAAAACGCGATGGCATTGATGTATGGATTCCGTATTCCGGGAATACCGTAATAATCCAGAACCTGAATGTATGTTAATGAAAGGTAATAGCCCGCAAGTAGGGTGGTAAAGATTGTGGCTATCAGGAACACCCAGGGAAGCCACTTGTTGTCATCTTTCACTTCTCCCGCAGGAAATACGAAAAGCATGACACCGTCATCACGCTTTTTGAGGGTGGCCCAGTACCCCATTTCCTCCAGTTCCCGCAGGACCTTTTCAAAATCGCTCTCAAGGATCTCACGAACCTTAAAAACGAAAACATTGTCCTCCATTCTTTCCAGGTCAGCGAGGTAAAACTCTCTGAGCTTGTTCTCAAGGGTCTCTGGAAGTGTTGAGGGCTTTGGTTGAGGGGCTGTCTGGAGGGTAAGTTCATCGAAATCGGTTTGAAACTCAACAAGAACCATGTCTCCCCCGCAAACGGGACAGCTCTTTTCGAGAAGAGGTTCAGTGGAATCCAGCGTTTCCCTGTGCTTGCAGTTGATGCACTCGTAGATTCCCCTTGGCACTTGGCTCCCCTAAATCTGAATAGTCCGGATGGCTTAAAAAGTCTATTCCTCAATTTCGACCAGTCCGCTGTCGGCATCCACACGGGCACGTTTTCCGGTGGTGAGCTTTGAGACATCTATTCCATCCACCATGGGTATCCCAGCTATTATTGCACCCGTAGCAACTATTGTCTCGGCCTCGCCGACGATTATTGCTTTCGGAGCCTTTCCGTTCTTTTTTAAGGCATAGATGACATATGAACCTACAGTTGAGCCCTTACCGCGCGGAAAGGCGAGTATTTTCCCGGCTATGCTCTGTCCACGTATATCGCTTTCAGCGTCCGTCACAATCCCTGTTTCGGGATCAACTCCACCTAGAAATGATAGGGGTTTTTGGGAGACTACCAGTTCTCCCTCAGCCTTTCCGCCGACTATTTTTCTGCCTTTGAGCATCATCATCCCACCTCACGGAGCGTTATTAATAAGGTTCTCCACGTTATCCAGCCGTACGCTGAAGCCGAATGAACGGAAGTAGAACGCGCTCTTTCCGCTGTTGGTTGCTATCCCCCTGTACCAGTCTCTTATGGGAGAGACCACAAAGCACGCATCTGGGATAATCCTGCCGTTGTACCTTTCTATGATGTCCGTATAACCAAGCGAGTCCGCCAAAGCTTTAACAGCCCTGCTGGCTGTTACAAACAGGGGGATTCTAAGAGGCCTCCCCCGCATTTTGAGGAGTTCGGCGATTTCTTTAATCTCTGCCAGGGATGCGTGGGGACAACCTATGAGTATCATGTCAATTTCGCTCCATTCGTCTGAGAACTGCTCTTTGACGGCTTGGATGTCAGAGTCCTCAACCGTTATTGTCTCGATTTTGTCTACGATGGCATTGCGGTATTCGGGAGTTTCCCCCTCAACATGGTAGAGGGCTATGCTTCCGCTGGCGGCCATCGCAGCGCCGAGCTCTTTGAGAAAATCTGAGTTTTTCGGATTCAACCCAACAAAGTATGGGACATCGTTTCCCAGAACCTTTCCGAGATGATAGCCAAGGGCGGAGTAGTCAACGAATGTCTCTACTTTGGCCTCAACACTGATCCTGATTGTTGCCTTCCTATTTTCTTCCCGGTGGAGGCCGTAGTTGGGGGTCTTGCCAACTATTGCCGCGGCCAAGCTTGAGGGCCCCCCTTCTCTGTTTGTTCTTGCCCCCAGGATGGAGTTTGCAAAGCTGACGGCTGAGCTTTCACTCCATGCCAGATGATCTCCGAACTTTGGGAGATTCGCTCCGTAGTAAGGTGTGCATGTTGAGGTTATCTCAACTCCCATCCTGCGGTAAAGCTCAAGGATCTCAATCTGCTTCTCCATGAAATCCTCGTCACCTATCCCTGCTGGATTCAGAGTTGTATAGACGCTGACCTTTGCACCTGCATCCACAAAGTCCTGAAGGAATTCAACACCAGCTTCTCCGATGTTCTTGTACGAAACACCTGCTATCTGGGCACTTTTGATCGGAATGAGCCTGTCGGCACCGTATATCTCGCCGAGAGCAACAAGTATCTCCATCGCCTTTTGAAGCGCATACCCGTATTCCCCAGTGAGTATGAGCTCCTCTTCCTTTGTCAGATACATCTAACCACCACTATCTAGGAGACTTCTCTGCTTATAAGCTCTTGCTTCTATTGGCTAAAGTCAAGATTCATGGGGTTTTATAACGGAAATTTTATAACCTTTCATGATAATAATTAATGCCTATCGGGGGTGTTGCCTATGGGAAGCCGGAGTAAGAAGGCAGCCTTGCTACTGTTTTTGGTGTTTAGTAGCATAACTGCGGGGCAGGTGGCGGCAGATTTCTGGGGAGGCACATACGACGTGGTTCTGTCGGACACGGGAGCATCCTTCTACGACACCAAGACTGTTGGGCTGTGGCCCAACTACTATGCCTTTGTGATGAGGGGGGAAGTGGAGTCTTACTCTACGTCTTGGTATGAGGGTAAGGGACATTCCAGTATCGCGGTGATAGTGCTTGGAGTCTATTTCCTGGACTACTCATCAGTGAAACTCACAAATACCCAGGGCTTCTCTCTGTCGAGGACATATACTCAAGCGAGCTTCACGGGGAGCTTCTATTATCCATTCCTTGACGACTATGACGGCGGACCCCGCTCCACAATGACTATGCGGTGGCACTACAAACTCGTTGGTGCAGGAACGTTTTAAGGGGGTGATGTGAGTGAGGAGGTATCTCTTCCCGATTGTCGTAGTTCTCATCGTCCTTGGAGGTATTCTGAGCACTGCCTATGCCCTCTCTCAGCCACCCTCCCAGGAAACTTTGGCATTGGCCTTGGAAAACACGAAGAAGTATCAGTTTTCCCGTAGCGTTGAATTCAAGCAGTACCGGGTTTATGTAGTCCACAACGGGAACTCGAAGAGCATTCGGCGGGAGTTCTTATACACCGGCAAGACGGTGACGAAGGGCACTGTGGATCTCACCAAGGGAATCGTCACCGAATACGACGAGCTGTATATAAACGGTTCCCTTGTGATGAAAGGCGAGGCCGTTTTTGACCTCAATACAGGAAGGATTTCTGGAACCGTAACCCTCGCCAATGGAACTAAGATGGACATACTTCAGTTCTGGGAGAGGTACTACGGAATCAGCCAGGAGCAGGCTATGGGGATGCTGAAGGCGAATCTGCCCACGTTGATGCTACGCGATGTTGCCCTCAAGTCCAAGAACTTCCAGGCCCTCAAGGGCTCCTTCTCCCTGACGGACAGGATACTTATGGGGCTTGGACTCAAGGAAAAGCTCTTTGAATATCGCTTTACTGCCGGAAACGGGGCGGAATGGAAAGTGCTTGTAAACAGCAAGGGAATGCCAGTTAGATTCGAATACGGCAGCAAAGACGCCAAAGTCGTGGTGGACGTAACACCGCTCGACTGATACTCTCCCCGCTTTCTTCCTATTTTTGGCAGTTTGGTATAACTTCGTCCCGCCACAAAATTTATAAACCCTCCCCTGTTCACTAACTAACGGGTCGAGCAGCGGGGTGGGGCAGCTAGGAGTGCCCGCCGGGCTCATAACCCGGAGGTCGGAGGTTCAAATCCTCCCCCCGCTACCAGTTGTTTATTTGGAATAATATTTTTCTAGTGTCCTGTACTAATAGCTCTCAAGATTACAATTGTGGGGAACAGTGATGATCTATGCGGCGGGCCCAAGGTTTAATTGAGCACCTGTTTATGCTTGCCGTTGCAATTGGCGTAGTTGCCTTTACAATATACGTAGTGATGGGACTCTTGTCCACGAATTCCGAAAATCTCAAAGTCGTTATTTCCTACGTGGAATACAACCCTCCCGGTAGCGATGTGAGCGGGGAATACGTCCTTATAACGAACGAGGGATCCGCCGATGTTGACATGGGTGGATGGAAACTGATGGACGAAAGCAATCATGTTTATACTTTCCCTGCAGGCTTTGTTCTAAAGGCGGGGGCGAGTGTTAAGGTTCACACCGGCGAGGGTACGGACACTGAAACGGACCTCTACTGGGGCAGGAAGCAGGCAGTATGGAACAACGATGGAGACACTGCCTATCTATATGATTCTGAGGGAAACCTTGTGGACAGTTGCAGCTGGACTGGAAAAGAAGGCGGGGCCGTCAGCTGTCACTGACGGCAAACTTTTTAAACTCCTCCTTCTACGCCGATGCGGAGGGGCGGCTGGCGGGAGCTGGCCGTCACCGGGAGGTGTATGATATGGCAAGGATACACGCGAGAAAGAGGGGTAAGTCTGGTTCTAAGAGGCCACCGAGGACCGCTCCGCCGACCTGGGTCGAGTACACGGCGGAGGAGGTCGAGGGGCTCGTTATCAAGCTCAGGAAGGAAGGCTACAGCGCTGCCATGATAGGAACGATCCTCAGGGACCAGTACGGCATTCCGAGCGTCAAGCTCATCACCGGCAAGAAGATAACCAAGATCCTTGAGGAGAACGGTCTTGCCCCTGAGATCCCGGAGGACCTCATGGCCCTCATCAGGAAGGCCGTCAAGCTCAGGAAGCACCTTGAGATGCACCCGAAGGACAAGCACTCCAGGAGAGGCCTCCAGCTCACCGAGAGCAAGATCAGGAGGCTTGTCAAGTACTACAGGAGAACCGGCAAGCTGCCCGCCAAGTGGCGCTACGATCCGGAGCAGGCCAAGCTCCTGGTCCGCTGATTCCCTTTCCTTCTTATAAGGTGGTAAAATGGACAGGGGTGCTTTCTTGGAGAAGGCCCGAGAGGGAGCAGAGCTAATCAGGATGCACATCGAGCTAGGACACACTATCAGGATAGTCTCCCACCGCGATGCTGATGGGATCACCGCAGGGGCGGTTCTTGCCAAGGCCGTTGCCCGGGAAGGTGGAGGCTTCCAGCTCAGCATAGTCAAACAGCTCAGCGAGGAGCTCATAAAGGAGCTTGCTGCAGAGAAGCACAGAATATATGTCTTTACCGACCTCGGAAGCGGTTCCATGGAACTGGTAGAGCGGCATCTCGACTTCGCCACGGTTGTTGTTGCCGATCACCACCCCCCTGAGAAGAATGAGTTTTCCACGGACTCTCACGTGCTGGTAAACCCCGTTCCCTTTGGTGCCAACAGTGTTCGAGACCTCAGCGGTTCTGGCGTTTCCTACTTCGTTGCCAGGGAGATGAACGAGAGGAACATGGACATGGCCTATATCGCCCTCGTTGGTGCCGTCGGAGATATGCAGGAAATAGACGGAACCTTCCACGGTCTTAACCGCGATATCATTGAGGACGGCAGAGAGCTGGATATCCTGGAAATCAGAAAAGAGCTCCGCCTCTTTGGGAGGGAGAGCCGGCCGCTCTATCAGATGCTGGCTTACGCCACCCATCCTGAGATCCCCGAGATAACCGGAGATGAGAGGAAGGCCATAGAGTGGCTCCGCGCCAAGGGCTTCGACCCGGACATGAAGTACTGGCAGTTGAGGGAAGAGGAAAAGAGAAAGCTCCACGACGCGCTGGTGATACACCTCATCAAGCACGGTGCCCCCAAAGAGGCAATAGACAGGCTCATCGGGGATGTCGTTATAAGCCCCCTCTACCCCGAGGGCGATCCACGACACGAGGCCAGGGAGTTTGCGACGCTCCTCAACGCCACCGGTCGCTTAAACGCCGGAACCCTGGGCGTTGCCATATGCCTCGGCGACGAGGATGCTTACCGAAAGGCAAGAAAGATGCTGGAGGACTACAAGCGGGAGCAAATCGAGGCAAGAAAGTTCCTCATCCAGAACTGGAGCATGGCCGACGAGGGGGAGCATGCGTACGTCTTCTACGCTGGCAGAAACATCAGAGATACCCTCGTTGGAATCGCCGCAAACATAGCGATAAACGCCGGCCTCGTCGACCCGGAGAAGCCCGTCGTTGTGCTGGCCGATAGCGACGAGGATCCAGACCTCGTAAAGGGCTCCGCCAGAACTACAGAGAAGGCCTTGGCCAAGGGATACCACCTGGGAGAGGCGCTCAAAGAAGTTGCAGAGAAGCTCGGCGGTGAGGGTGGAGGGCACGCTATCGCAGCTGGAATCCGCTTTCCTAAGGACAGGATAGACGAGTTCATACGGCTGTTCAACGAGGCGCTTGAAAGGCAGGTGGGGGGAAAGAGCAGTGAAGATTGAGGCCAGGGCGGAGATAGTCTGGCACTACAGCGATGCTAAAAGGGCGGAGGCCATAGCCGAGGCACTGGAAGTGGACAACGTGGGCCTTCCTGAGAGCCTAAAGAAAAGTTTAAATGTGCTAACCCGATGGGAAAATGGGGACGTCATAACAAAGGTTAAATACTCGGGTGAGATTGAGACACTCATCAAAGCGCTGGACGATTTGGTGTTTTCAATCAAAATCGCCGAAGATGTTACCGAAAAGGTGTGAACTGGAGGTGTTGAGATGGCAAAGGGTAACCCAAGGAAGAGGGCTGCTGCTACCAAGGATAAGTGGAAGATGAAAGAGTGGTATATAGTTTACGCTCCGGACTTCTTCGGAAGCAAGGAGATAGGCCTTACTCCAGCTGATGACCCCGAGAAGGTCATCGGAAGGGTCATCGAGACCACCCTCAAGGACCTCACCGGCGACTTCACCAAGGGCCAGGTCAAGCTCTACTTCCAGATCTACGACGTCAAGGGCCAGAACGCCTACACCAAGTTCAAGGGCCACACCCTCGCTAGGAGCTACATAAGGAGCCTCGTCAGGAGGAGGACCACCCGCGTTGATGGCATATTCAACATCACCACCAAGGACGGCTACAAGCTCCGCGTCATGGGCATGGTCATCGCCTACCGCAGGATACAGACCAGCCAGGAGAGGGCCATCAGGGAGATAATCAGGGACATCATCTACAAGAAGGCCGGGGAGCTCAACTACAAGGACTTCATCCTTGAGGCCGTCAGCGGCAAGATGGCCGCGGAGATAGCCAAGGAAGCCAGAAAGATATACCCGATCAAGAGGGCCGAGATCAGGAAGATCAAGGTTCTCGCCGAGCCGGAGGCCTGAAGGCCTCTCAATTCTCTATTCTCTGCGTGGTCACTAATTTGAATTTGGCCTTCTCGGCAGGCTTTTAAACCTCCCGCCGATTCCTCACCGGAGGTGCGGTCATGAAGTTCATAGTCAAAACCCAGCGGGGAATGGAGAGTGTCGCCGCCAACTACATCAGGGAGGCCATACCCGATGCGAACGTCTGGGCATCGCCGATGGGCTACTCCGGGCTTGTGATAGTCGAAACCGGGGATGAAAACGTCGAGAAAAAGATACTTGAGATTCCCGAGGTCGAGCGCCTCATCCCTGTCATCGCTGAAGTTCCCGCCGAGCTTGAGGCGATCGTCGCTACTGCCGAAAAAATTGCACCCCTAATCAGCGAAAACGAGACCTTCGCCGTGAAGACGAAGAGGCGCGGAAAGCACGGGTTCACCAGTATGGACGTCAACCGTGAGCTCGGCGCAAAAATAAGGGAGCTCACGAATGCCGACGTAAACCTCAGCTGGCCGGACAGAGTCGTTCAGGTTGAGATAATAGGCGACAAAGCTTACATTTCCGTTGTTCCGGGGGAGGAGTTCAGAAAGTTCACACCCGAAAAGATAGACGCAAGAAAACTTTTCCGAAAGGTTACGCTCGTCCAGATGCCCTACTGGGGAGACTACAAGGCCTGTCGCTCCTTCGGTGAAAAGATAGGCCGGGCTGCCCAGGCTTTCGAGGTGAAAGAGCTCATAATAGCGCCCAAGGAGAAGATGGACGCCTTTGAGCTGGCCGAGTTCATAAAAGGCGTTAAAATCGGCCAGGAGAGCAGGCACCAGATACAGCGCGAGGCCTATCCCTGGAAGGTTGAGAAGGTCCCGGTGAGCGTCTGGGATCTCTATCAGGTCGTCCGTGATAAGAGGCGGGGCAAGAGACTGCTGATAATAACCGACCCCAAGGGGCCAACGCTCGCGGAGGTGAAGGACAGGCTCGCAAAGGATATGTTCTATGCGAAGGAGGTCATAATTTTTGTCGGCTCCCGTGAGGGTATCCCAAGGGGTCTCTTCCGCTTCGCAGACTATGTGGTTGACCTTGCACCGTACATGACGTTTGCCACAGAGCACGGCATTCCGGCCGCGCTCGTTTCACTCTGGGAGGTTTACGAGGAGTACGCCCGGAAGCGGGAGGAAAAAACCTGAGTTTTTCTTTAATTCTTCAATTCTGCACTTGTGTTTTTATACAAACGGCGTCAGACCCTAAGGTCTTCCTCACCGTTCAGGAATCCGCCGTAGTCATCATCCGCCGGAAAGAGTTCCTTCTAGGGTTTTAAAACTTCACGCAATGAGGTGGAAGAGGACGGCGCCGATAAAGCCGCCGAAGAGGCTCGCGAGGAAGTTAGTTGAGTTGTTGTTGGTTATCCCCTCGTTCTCAAGGGTTGCCCCTATAAGGCTGTCCAGGTTAACGCCGATGAAGCCACCTAGGGTAATGGCGAAGAGCATTGCTGCCTTTTCCGACGTTAGTGGGAGGGCAAAGGGGGCTATTACAAATGCACCCACAACGGCAAAGACTTCCCCCGCCAATGAAACCGCTCCGTTTACTCCCGGCTTGACGGGTTTAAGGGTTGTGATAAGCTTGGGACTTTTTCCAAAGATTTTGCCAAGCTCACTGGCAAGGGTATCCCCGTTGGCCGTTGCTATGGCCGCAAAACTGGCCGCCCAGAAGACGTCCATCTGGGAGAAATATTCGAATGCGAGGAAGATAAGGGCCGCCAGACCGTTGCCGAGAACGTTACCCCAGCTCCTTATTCCACCCCTGCTCTGAGCGGCACCCAGCTTGGCCTTCTCCCTGAACTTGTACTTGGTGGCCAAAAC
The DNA here is from genome assembly GCF_024707485.1 of Thermococcus thermotolerans. Lineage (NCBI taxonomy): Archaea > Methanobacteriati > Methanobacteriota > Thermococci > Thermococcales > Thermococcaceae > Thermococcus > Thermococcus thermotolerans. Next base: position 710,842 of record NZ_CP102602.1, on the reverse strand, counting down.
ACCCAGAACCACAAAGGTCAGCAGTGCGGCAAAGGGGTACACTCCGCCCAGCTCTATGACTGACAGCCCCAGAAGTGCCGCAGTGATTGCGCCTTTAGCGTCGAGAGCCTTGAACCTGTACGAACCGATGCCGAGTCCTGCGACCACTGCAAGATCCACTGCCACCCTCTCAAGCATTCCTGCCACCGGAGGAGGATTTGAAAAAGCCTTTATTACTCTTTCTTTCGTCTATTAGCGAATGAAGTAAAAGAGATCAAAGAACCTCAAACTTAACAGTCTCCGTAACAAAGGTTATATCGAGCTTGTCTATGCCGGGTATCTTCCGGGAGACCTCGTTTATAATCTTCTCAAGCTCCTTCATGTCCTTGGGGCCAACGATGTGTATCACAAGGTTGTGTGAACCGAGGGCGCGCTCGACTATCTTGATGTTTTCGTCCTCAACGAGGGCAGGGATGATCTCGTCAATACTGACCGAAGGCTTGATAGTGATCCCAAGTATCACATGGACGTAGCCGAGGGCATCATAGTTGGGTATCACGGTGTACTTCTTTATGATGCCGTTCCTCTCCAGACGGTCCATCCTCCTGGATATCCTCTGCCTCGTAGTGCCGAGAATTTCAGCAAGCTCTTTGTAGGTAAGGCGGGCGTTCTTGGCGAGGAGCTTCAAAATCCTTATGTCAATCCCGTTTATTTTATCGGCCATGTCTCCACCTCCCCCGAATCATGGTGAAAGTTGAGCTCTCTGATTATAAAAATGTTTCGATAAGTTGGAGGATTTCTAATCAATTAGTCATTCGCTTTACCGGGCATTCCCGTTTAATCCAGCAGTATGGTAGTTCTTTGTGTTACAACTGGCATCATACTTGATCTGGATATTCATCTATTGCCGGGCCATCTCCTTCTGTCACGTTCACGGTATTTCTCAACGCTCTTTCCAAGCGCATCCAGGAGGTCTATTTTATAGTAGTTGGCTATGCAGGCAAGTGCGAACATAACGTCACCGAGCTCCTCCTCCAGTTTACCTAGATCTCCAGCCCCTTTGACTCCTTCCACCTTCAGGAGCTCGTCCGCAAGCTCCCCGACCTCCTCTACGAAGGCTGCGAGCATTTGAAAGGGTTCCCAGTAGCCGCCGAACTCGGTGACAAGCTCATCGACCCGTCTCTGCAGCTCGTTCATAACGTTACACCAGCTCGGTGTTTATCATGGAAAGGTACCTCTGGAGGACTTCGGTGTTGGTTCTGTAGAAGTGCATCTTGCCCTCCTTTCTTTCGATTATCAGTCCGAGTGACTTGAGGGTGCGCAGGTGGTGGCTTATCAGGGTCTGATCTTGGTCGAGTATCTTGGATATCAGGCACACGCAGAGCCAGTTGTCCCTGAGAAGCTTGAGTATCTTGAGTCTCAGCGGGTTCGAAAGGGCCTTCAGAAACTTTATCATGTCGCCCTCTATCTTGATTTCCACTTCCCTGTCGAGGTCAGGAATACCGCAGGTCTCTGCACAGTGGATAACCGTTTCTTTCTGCTTTGCGTTAAGCTCATCCAAGAGGTCTCTAATCTTCATGGCACAACACCTATAACGGGATTATAGGGGTTTCTTTTTAAGAATTTTCACATGATGTTACTCCACGACTTCTATCTGAAGCATGCTCCCATCGCTGCGGTACGCCCTCACACTGTCCTCCACGAAGGGATAGGCGATTATGATATGCACCCCGCCGAACTTTGAGAAGAAGTTCAAATCCGCCCGGGACGGCCGTGGATTCGGCCCCGGATGGGAGTGAACCGTCCCCTTGATGCTCTCATCGTAGGGGAGCATCCAGGTGTCAAAGAAGGCTGAACTCCTCCCGAAGTGTGGGTTTGGGGCTATGAGCACCTCCTCAAATACCCCTCCCTTCTCCCTCAAAAAACCCGCGAACTCATTGGGATAAAAATCGCGGGCGAGTTCCAAGAGATACTCCAACAGTTCGCGCCGGATTTTCACCTTTTCCATCTCGCTCACCAAAAATATTGAAAAACTAGAGAATCGCTATCGCCTCTATCTCGACAGCAACTCCCTTGGGCAGATTCGAGACCTCTACGACAGCTCTGGCGGGCTTTGAGGTTGAGAAATACCTCTCGTAGACCTCGTTGAACCTGGCGTACGCGCTCATATCCGTGATGTAGACGGTAACCTTCACGATGTTCTCGGCGCTTCCGCCTGCCGCTTTAACGACCTCTATGAGGTTTTTAATTGCCTGCTCGGCCTGTTCCTCAATCGAACCAGTCACCAGCTCTCCTGTCTCTGGGTTTATAGGTATCTGCCCTGAAACGAACAGGAACCTGCCCTCGGCGATTACTCCCTGACTGTAGGGGCCTATTGGCCTGGGGGCCTTTTCCGTGAAAACTATTTCCTTCTTCATTTACACCACCTCCAGTTTGTTCCGTTGATCAGCGAAGCGAAGATTCCTCATCGGCTCCCCTCGGGTGTCCTCGGCCTCATCATCTCCGTTCTGTTCCGGCTTTCACTTCTTCTCCAGGTACTTCTCAAGGCTCTTCGCAGGAACGTCAAGGGGCAGACCTATCTTTCCAAGGGCGGTTCTCAGGGCATAGACCCTTGCGTGCTCCTGGAAGCCGGTTGGAGCGTAATTCTCGGCCGGGAAATGCTTGTACTTCTCAACGACTGCAGGTATTTCGGCCTTTTTGACCTTCTTGAATTCACCAAACCATGCCTCTATTCCCTTGATGTCAATTCCAGCGTAGAAGGGCAGTTTGAGCGTGATGCTCTCGTTTATGCTGGCGAGGAGCCTTGCAACATCTGCCATGGGAGTCTTCTCATCAATAATAAGCCTTCTAACGGCTCTCCACTTCGTTTTTCCGCTCACGTGGAAGGCCACAAAGTTGATGTGGTCTTCGTTGTACGGGAATACTATTCTGACTTCGTTCAGGGGCTCCTCTGGATACTCGACCGGCACTTTTTTGGAGAGCACCTCCCTCACGAGCAGGGCCTTGGCAACCTCAACGAGATGCTTTTTGAGCTTCTTGTCCTCCTCGAAGACGAGCTGGCCAAGCTTCCTGGCAGTCCCGGGCGATTTGAGTGCGACAACCGCATCGCCCAGGTCTTTCTTGGCCAGCTCCCCCGCGAGGCTCATTATGCCCGCGACGTTCATTACCTCCGTGAGGTACTCGGGTATCTTGGCGTTGACAGTATTGGCTATGCTCGCTATGAAGTGAGCAACTTTCTCGTCATCCATATCCAGGAGCCTGTCAGCCACCTTCCAGTTCCCGTGATGTGCCGTAAACACTATCTGATCCTCAACCTTCATCGCTGTCACCAGTGGTTATGGATGGCAGGCCCTATTTTAGCTTTTTCTCGACCATCTCAAAAAAGTTATAAATCGACCCGAGCACTCCAGTTTGAGAGAGTGGAAGAGGGAAGAAAAATGGGGGAAGACACGAAGGTTGAGAGGGAAACCCTGGCCCCCAGGGAATACGGAGAGAGCCTTGATTTAGGGCTGGATTTCAACACGACCGAGGAGATAGAGGTTCCCGAAAAGCTCATCGATCAGGTCATCGGACAGGAGCACGCGGTGGAGGTCATAAGAACAGCCGCCACCCAGAAAAGGCACGTTCTCCTGATAGGTGAACCCGGAACGGGTAAGTCAATGCTCGGTCAGGCGATGGCTGAGCTCCTCCCAACGGAGAACCTTGAGGACATACTCGTCTTCCCTAACTCCGAAGACGAGAACATGCCCAGGATAAAAACCGTCCCGGCCTGTCAGGGTAGGAGGATAGTCGAAAAGTACCGCGAGAAGGCCAAGGGTCAGGAGAGCATAAAATCCTACATACTTCTCTTTGTCATGTTCACGGTGATGCTTGCGCTTTTTATAGAGTTCAGTGCCACAACGCTCCTGATGGGCCTGTTTGTTATTATACTCACCATAATGGCCCTGTCAAATATGCGTCTCCGCAATACAGTGCTCGTCCCCAAGCTTCTGGTGGATAACTGCGGCAGAACCAAGGCGCCGTTCATCGATGCAACTGGAGCCCACGCGGGTGCGCTCCTCGGCGACGTACGTCACGACCCGTTCCAGTCCGGCGGACTGGGAACGCCAGCCCACGAGAGGGTAGAGCCGGGTATGATACATCGCGCTCATAAAGGTGTGCTGTTCATAGACGAGATAGCAACTCTCAGCTTGAAGATGCAGCAGAGCCTGCTGACGGCTATGCAGGAGAAGAAGTTCCCGATAACCGGCCAGAGCGAGATGTCAAGCGGTGCAATGGTCCGGACCGAGCCCGTCCCGTGTGACTTCGTCCTCGTCGCGGCCGGAAACCTAGACACCGTTGACAAGATGCACCCTGCATTGCGCTCCCGTATCAGGGGCTACGGTTACGAGGTCTACATGCGCACCACCATGCCCGACACCATTGAGAACAGGCGCAAGCTCGTCCAGTTCGTCGCCCAGGAGGTAAAGCGCGACGGAAAGATTCCGCACTTCACGCGGGAGGCAGTTGAGGAGATCGTCAGGGAGGCCCAGAAAAGGGCGGGCAGAAAAGGCCATCTTACACTCCGCCTCCGTGACCTCGGCGGTATCGTTCGCGCCGCCGGGGACATCGCGGTCAAGAAGGGCAAGAAGTACGTGGAGCGCGAGGACGTCCTTGAAGCGATAAGGATGGCCAAGCCGCTCGAAAAGCAGCTGGCCGACTGGTACATAGAGCGCAAGAAGGAGTACCAGGTCATCAAGACCGAGGGAAGCGAGATAGGCCGTGTCAACGGATTGGCCGTAATCGGTGAGCAGAGCGGTATCGTTCTGCCCATAGAGGCTGTCGTTGCCCCTGCCGCGAGCAAGGAGGAGGGCAAGATAATAGTCACAGGAAAGCTCGGGGAGATAGCCAAGGAGGCCGTCCAGAATGTCTCGGCAATAATCAAGCGCTACAAGGGCGAGGACATAAGTCGCTATGATATTCACGTCCAGTTCCTCCAGACCTACGAAGGGGTAGAAGGTGACTCTGCCAGCATAAGCGTCGCGACAGCCGTCATCTCGGCCCTGGAGGAGATACCGATAAGGCAGGACGTGGCCATGACAGGTTCACTGAGCGTTCGCGGCGAGGTGCTCCCGATAGGTGGGGCGACCCCAAAGATAGAAGCCGCCATAGAGGCGGGCATAAAGACGGTCATAATCCCCAAGAGCAACGAGAAGGATGTCTTCCTCAGCAGGGACAAGGCGGAGAGGATTCAGATATTCCCTGTAGAGACCATAGACGAGGTGCTTGAGATAGCCCTCGAAGAAAGCGAGAAGAAGAGGGAGCTGCTCAGGCGCATACGGGAGGCCCTTCCTCTTTCTATTCAATCATGAGATGTTTGAACGGGTACACTGATTTCAGTGGCATCAAGTTGAAGATTTTTTCTTGCGTCTTTAATGTTTCCAGGGAACATTCGGTCTTTTGTTGAAAAATCCTGGCGAAACGTTTTAACTGTCTTTGAGCCCTCCTCTTTGGTGGTGTCGATGGATGTTATGGCAAAGGCTTTCGAAGAGGCTAGGAAAAATCCGAAACTAAGAAAGAGGCTCAGGATAAAAGCCGCATTCTCTCTGATACTACTCGTGGGGTTTTTGGGAGTGATATTCATAACGATTGGAACGGTAATCGCCAGCAAGAACGGTAGCTTCCTGGGAATGGCCCAGCTTGACTATCTCAAGCTCCGTGCCCGCTACGGCATCGTAATGATGCTTTTAATAATAATTCACCTGCTTCTGAACAGACAGGTGATGAAAAAGGAACTTGAGATACTTTTTGGGTCATGATTTAATTCTTCAATTCAGTTTTTGCACAGTTCTTCAACGAGCCTGACGACTTTGGACAGGGCCTTTTCAACTTCCTCGCTGAGCTCCATTCCAAGGTCTATCTCCTTGGCAACGACGCCGATGAAGTGTATCTCGGCTCTGGCAAGGCGTTCATCGAGCGACATCAGCAGTCTGAGCCCGTCTATCGTCCCCATGAAGTGGGCGCTCCTTATCTCGCCCTTGAGCTTCTCAAAGACCTCCGCTCCCTGCAGATGTACTATTTCCCCTGGGGGGAACTTTTCGCTCAAAATGGCGTCGATGATTATCAGCCTCTCCTCCCCGTCATAGTAGCTCGAAAGCCTGAAGATGTCAGTACCAACTTCGAGGACGTCGCATCCCCTCTCGATGAGCATTCTTCCAGCTTTGAGGCCCACTCCGTCATCTTTCATCAGCTCGTTGCCGAGGGCAAGGATAAGGGTTCTCAAGCTCTCACCCCGTTATAATTTCAACACCTTCCACCTTCGCGGGACCAAAAAAGTCGTCATCGAGGGTCGCCAGTGCAAGACCGTGCTCGATGCAGGTTGCAAGGATAAGGGCATCGTTTGGAAGCATGGCGTACTTTTGGATGAGTTCCATAGCCTTAAAGACCGTTCTTTGTGTGGACCCAATGAACCCAAAGCCTCTCAGAGCTTTAAAAACAACCTGAACCTCGAGCGGCAGTTTATCCTTCTTTCCTTTGAGGGTCCTGGGTGCGAGTTTTGAGAAATAGCCGAGGAGCAGATACGTAACCTCACTGAACACTGTTTCGGTGATGTAAAGGGCTACGTCTTCGTTCTCAAAGGACTCAAAAAGTTCAACCGCCCGTTCGCTACCCTTGAAGTACTTCACGATAAGGGAGCTGTCAATCAGCAATTCCTTCATAGATTTCCCTCTTGAGCTCCTTCCAGGATTTATTGGTCTTCATGACGCCCTTAAGCTTCTTCATGTTTTCGAAGAGCTCGTCCTTGTGAGAGAGATACCATGCCATAGCCTCAACGTCCTTTCTGAAGGTCTCGGCGTACTTCTTGGGTACCTTCACGTGTATAACAAGGTCAACGATTTCTTCGGCCATAATACTCCCCAGTATTTTTCTGTCACCCGCCCCTTAAAAAAGTTGAGAAATCAGAGCCTCGCCACGTGCACCGAACAGGAGATGCACGGGTCGTAGGCGCGAACGACCATCTCGGCAAGGAGCTTGAGCCTTTCGGGGTCGTCGTTGTAGTGCTTCTCCGCCATCATCCTCACGTGAACCTCCATCATGGCGAGGTTGAAGGCTGTGGGCGTTATGATGTCCGCGTAAGCTACTCTTCCGTCCTTGACTTCGAGGGCGTAGACGAGGATTCCGCGCGGGGCCTCGGTCGTGCTGACGCCGAAGCCGTCCCTTATCTCGACCTCGTCCCTCGGTCTTACCGGCCACTTCGCGAGGGCCTCGTCTATGAGGTCAATCGCCTTTTCGGTGAAGTAAACCAGCTCAAGGGCCTGAGCCAGGTTGTTGGCAAAGGGGTTGGTCGGCCTGAGCAGATCCCTGTGGCTCTCGTAGAGCTCTTTCGCCCTTCCATAGAGCTTGTCAGCGTGGTTGACGACGCGGGATATGGCTCCGGTCATGAAGGGCTTTTCGCCGTTGTAGAAGCTGTGCTTGGCGAAGCTGTGCTCCACAACGCGCTCGACCATATGCATCTTGTAGTCCTCGCTCGGGAACTCGAAGCCGTCGCTGACGCTTATGGCGTCGCCGTATATGCCGTAGACGTCCCCCCTCGGCTTCACGGCCATGTGGATTATCGGGCCCTCTACTTCCCTATACTGTTCAAGCCTTGCAAAGAGTTCAAAGGTATACTCGGCCTTTGGGAGTGCCTCGCTGAGGCGCTTCTTCATAAGCTCAAGGGTGGCCTTGCCCGGAAGTTTTCCGAAGCCTCCGAGTACCGCGTTCTCCTGGTGTATCGCCCTGCTTCCAAGCTCGTCCATCATCCAGCTTCCAAGGTTTTTGAGCTCCAGTGCGATGCCTATCTCCTTCTTGTACTCTTCCACCATCTTGAGCGGGTTTGAGTAGCCGAGGTAGTCTGGCAAAACCAAGAGGTAGAGGTGGAGCGCGTGGCTCTCTATCATGTCGCCTATGTAGAGCACCTCTCTCAGGGCCTGAATCTCTTCGCGGGGAGTGAAGTCGAGGGCCTTCTCCGCCGCTTCCAGCGCCGTGAGCTTGTGTGCCGCGGAACAGAATGAGCATATCCTCGGGTAAACCGCCAGAGCCTCGTCGAGCTTTTTACCAATGGTTATGGCCTCGAAGAACCTTGGCCCCTCTATGATGTTGATCCTGACTTCCTTTACTCCCTCGTCGCCCACTATGATTTCTACGCCTCCCTTTCCTTCAACCCTCGCTATGTGGTCAACCGTGATTGGAAGGTAAAGGTTCTTCATTCTTCCACCTCCCTGAAAGCGGCCTCCACCATTTCCTCAACCTTGGGATTGTGGCCGTTGAAGATCTTCATTCTTTCGATGATCTCCTCCTTGGTGTACCCTTTGTTCTTGAAGGTCTTTGCCAGTGAGTCAAACCAGGCAACATCGTAGCCTATCGCCCCTCTGCACCCGATGCATGCCACGTTGAAGCCTGGGCATCTTGCATCACAGCCGGCCCTCGTGAGCGGGCCGAGGCACGGCTCGCCCTTCTCGATGAGTATGCAGCTGTTGCCCTTCAGCCTGCACTCGACGCAGACGGGATAGTCTATGTCCTCCGGCCATGAGCCTACCAGGAAGGTGCCTATCGCGTAGAGGAAGTCGCGCTTTTCCGGCGGGCATCCGTAGAGGCGGTAATCAACCTTGATGTATTCCTCGACTGGCTTCGCAGGCTTGGGCTGGAACTTGACCTTTGCATCACCGTAGACAGCCTTCCACAGCTCCTCCAGGCTCTTGTTCTGATCCCAGCTCTGCACTCCTCCCTGGGTTGCACAGGCTCCAACTGCGACCACTATCTTCGCGTTCTCGCGTATCTTCTTTACGAGCTCGGCCTCCTCTTCCGTTGAAACGCTTCCCTCGATGAAGGCGATATCGACTGGCTCGTCCTCGTAGGAGTCCCTCTCTATCATGTACCAGCACACTATCTCAGCGTTCGGGATGAGCTGGAGTATCTCGTCCATCATGGCAAACTGGAGCTGACAGCCGTAGCATGAGGTGAGAGCGTAAAACCCGATGCGAACTTTTCCGTTCTCCATCTCCACCACCTCAGTCGAGCAGTCCCGGTGTTGATACTATGTCGAAGTACGTGAAGACTGGACCGTCTTTACAGATGTACTTCCAGCTGGTGCTCGTCCCAACGTTGCAGTGCCCGCACTTGCCTATCCCGCACTTCATCTTTCTCTCCAGCGTGACGAATATGTTCTCCGGTCTGTAACCGTAGTTGATGAGCGACTCAAAGACGGCTTTGTACATCCTCGGGGGGCCGCATATTGCCACCGCGGTCTTCTTCGGGTTGGTGTTCGCCTCAACGATGAAGTTCTGTGGCCTGCCGTGCCTCCCCGGCCAGTCCGGATCCCTCGTGACACTCTGGATTATCTTGACGTTCTCTGCCTCCGCCAAATCCTTCATCGCCTCCAGCTCCTTGTAGAACAGGAGATCCTTGCCGTAGCGGGCGGTGTTGATGAAGGTTATGTTGCCGTACTTCCAGCGGTTGTCCATGGCGTATAGAAATACGCTTCTGAGCGGTGCTGTCCCCAATCCGGCGGCTATGAGGAGTAGGTCCATGCCCTCCCAGTCATCAACCGGAAAACCGTTTCCATAGGGTCCCCTCACCAGGACGGTGTCCCCCGGCTTGAGCCTGTGGACGACGGTTGTTACCCTTCCAGCTTTCCTGATGCACAGCTCAAAGAAGCCCCGCCTCATGGCGGAGGAGCAGATACTTATCGGAACCTCGCCGACGCCGGGTATCGTAAGCTGGACGAACTGTCCTGGGCGGAAAGTCCACTTTTCTGCCAATACCGGATCCTCGAATCTGAAGAGGAATAGCTTCTCCTTCTCTGTGAGCTGATAAACCTTGAGAACCTTTGCCTTGTGAAGTGCATAGGGATTCTCATCGGGCATCATAATCTCCCTTGGAACTACCTCGCTCATATGTCCTCACCCCTTATCTCGGTGGCATAGGCGAAGCCCCTCTTTGGAATCTCCTCACTTATCTCCGAGGGACATGACTTCTCCTCAAGCCCCATGATCGTGCGCAGGTTCTTCACAAAGCTTATGCCAGCGGGGCAGAAGTAGGTGCACCTTCCGCAGCCGACGCAGTAGCTTATGCCGAGCTTCTCGTTGTAGGAGTTCTTGCAGAGGTAGCGGTTCATGAAGCGGCTCTTCTTGGTCGGCCTGAAGTTGTGGTTCCCTGCGACGAGTCCGTGGCTCCTGAGCTGGCAGGAGTCCCAGCGCCTCTCACGGTAGCCGGTGTTTCCGTCGAGGTTGACTATGTCCTGGACTTCGTAGCAGCGGCAGGTCGGGCAGGTGGTGTTGCAGTTGCCGCAGGCAAGACAGATGGCGGCCTGCTCTTCCCACATCGGGTGCTCCATCTCAAGCTCAAGAAGATACCTAAGGTTGCTCCAGTCCTCGTGATACTTGAATGCCTTTGAGCGCTTGTTCTCGAATTCACGGAAGTTGCAGATGTCCTCCGTGCTGACCTCCTCAAAGAGCTTGATGTTCTTGTCAACTATCCTGTGACCTGTTGGCGTGCCGACCCTTACGAGCCAGCCGTCCGGGAGCTCGTGAAGGAAGAGGTCGAAGCCGTCGTCGGCAAAATCCGTCTCGCGGAGGTTGCAGAAGCAGTACTCGTCGGGCATGCAGCTGATGCCTATGATGATGCCTTTCTCCCGGCGGACCTTGTAGTACTTGTCCGGAAGCTCGTCGAGGTAGATGGTGTCGAGTATCTTGAGGCCGAAGATGTCGCAGGCGTGAAGGCCAAAGAGCACAAACGGCTCCACATCTTCAATAACTTCCTTGTACTCCGCCTTTCTGATGTTGAACTCAAAGAGCTTCTCCCTCGGCAGGAAGAAGAACTTCTTCGGCGGCATTATTGTTCTGTTGTAGTGGAACTCAACCTTTTTGACGTCGTCTATTTCTCTGAAGTCGTAGAACTTTTCGGAGATTTTCACCGGGGCGTAGAGCTTGCCCCACTCCTTGAGCCTTTCAAGGAAGGCATAGGTGTTCTCCTTCGGGAGCTTAACATATCTCAACCCAACCACCTCCAATGAACATAACCATGCATGTGCTCATCTCTGTCCCCTCAATTGAGGCTTAGCTGGAGGTTAAAAAAGCGTTTTTAAACCCGAAAATTGTAAACCAAAAGTTAACAACGGACTTTTTTACGGGAGGACATGGGCCGACCAGCTATTTCGGGTATATGCCCACGTTTTCGATGTGGTTTATCCAGAGCCCGGGTGGTGCTGGAAAAGTTGGGGCTACTGGGTATTCCCTGAGAAAAAACTTCGGCTCACTGCCCGCCCTGAAGCCTCTTCTCAATCTTCAGGTAGATGAAAAGGACTATCATAAATATCGTGATGTAGTAGCTCCACTGGAAAGGCACGAGCCCCATAATGCCCATTGTATAAACGACCGCGAGGATAAGCACTATGGCCAGCAGGATTCTGTAAAAGGTCCTTTTCTCCATGCTCTCACCGGAAGAAATAGGAAGGGGCCTTTTTAACGGTTGCCCGAAAATAAAAGGTGGAAAGGTTCAGCCTCCAGCCGAGGCTGTCGCGTTGCATACCAGAGGTTGTGGCTGATAGTTGAAAGCATCGGGGTGCAGATACTCTGCAATCTCTTCCAGCCCGTGCACGATTCTCGGCCCGGGTCTTGAGACGAGGTTGTCGTCGCTGATGGTAAAGACCATGCCGTTCTTGAAGGCGTTCGTGTTCACGAGCTCCGTGTTGCAGAGCTCCTCTGCGGTAATGCCTGCGTGGGCGGACAGTATTATTACATCGGGATTCCTCTCAAGAACCTGTTCCATGCTTACCTGGGCCCAGCCGTTCATGTCGGAGAATATGTTCTCACCACCGGCAAGTCTGATCAGGTCGTCCTGGAAGGTGCCGCTACCGGGGACGTAAAGTGGATTCCACCAGGTTATGAAGAGCACCCTCGGCCTAGATGTTCCGGCAACCGTTGAGGTAATGTAGTTAACTTTTGCCTTCATCTCGGCTATCACTGCCCTGGCAGCTTCTTCGCGGTTGGTTATTTCTCCCAGGAGTTCTATCTTCCTGTAAATCCCGCTCATATTCTTGGGGTCTACTATGACTACCGGGGCTATTTTTTCAAGCTCGTTCAGTATGGACATCGAGAAGCCGTCCGCGATTATAAGATCGGGATTCAGGGACGCTATTATCTCAAGGTTCGCATACTGCCCGTAGCCGCCTACCCTTGTGATGTTCTCAACAGCCGGAGGAAAGTCGGCCCACTTTGTGACGCCAACTAGCTTGTCTCCTGCACCGATGTAGAACAGGGTCTCAGTTATGCTGGGTGCGAGGGAAACTATCCTTTCGGGTTCCTTCTCGATGGTAACCTGCCTCCCGGCGAAGTCGGTTATGGTGAGGGGATAGCTCACACGGAAGGCATCGGGGTGGAGCAACTTGGCGACTGTTTCCAGACCGTTTACAACGCGCGGACTCGGGTGTATGAGGTCGTTTTCGTTCTCGATAACGTACACCCTCCCCTCCCTAGCGGCTTTTGTATTTGCCAAAATGCTCTTGTAAACGTCCTGGACGGTCATTCCGCAGTGCGGGGTAAGGATTATGACGTCCGGGTCTCTCTCAAGAACCTGCTCCATGCTTACGGTCGGCCAGCCGCTTGTGTCTTTAAAGACGTTCTCTCCCCCCGCAAGGCTGATAACGTCGCTGATGAAGGTATCCCCTCCGGCGGTCATGAGGGGATTGCTCCAGACGACGTAGAACACCTTGAGTTTTGGTTTACCGGTAACGGCAGAGCTGGTGGCGTTTATCTTTGCCTGGAATTCTGCTACTGCCTTCTGAGCGTTTCCGGGAACGTTAAAGACTTCTCCGAGAAGTTCGAGTGCCTTCGGTATGTCTCTAAGGCTGTGCGGGTCAATGACAACCACGGGAGCTATCTTTTCAAGGTCGCTGAGAATTGGCGTTGAATAGCTGTCAACGAGTATAAGGTCCGGGTTGAGGGAAGCGATTACCTCCAGGTTCGCATACTTTCCGTAGCCACCCACCTTGGTGACGTTGGCAACCTCCGGCGGAAAATCGTCGTAATTGGTAACCCCGACGACCCTGTCGAAAAGGCCGAGGTAATAGAGGTCCTCTGTAATGCTTGGAGCTAGAGTTACAACCCGCTGCGGTTCGGAGTCTATCGTGACAGTTCTGTTTGCGAAATCGGTAATGGTTACTGGATAAAATGGCTTCTCAGCTTCCGTGGGCGTCTGAGTGGGGGAAGATGTCTGCGGGGTTGTCTGGGAGGTGGTGGCTGTCTCCGTGGGAGTTGATGGCTGGGATGTGCTTGAGGGGGTCTCGTTACCGCCTATGCATCCGGCTGCTATAACAGCGCCGAACAGCAGGAGCATCAGTAATAGGGCCGTCTTTTTCATTCACATCACCTGGATTATTTGTCCATCACTGATTTGGCAGGGGGTATATAAAGTTGTTGGATATTTTGGCCAGTAGGAATAAAGGAAGAAGAGCGACTGCTCACGGTTTTTTGAGTAGCAGGAACACCAGAACTGCAGCGCCGGTGAGCAGCACCACAGCTACCCCTACAATCCAGACTGGAGTCCCTGACGATGCGGCTGTTGTTACTGGTGTTTCGCTGGTGGCCGTGGTTGTCTCTACCACGGGGTTTGAGGTGGTCGTGGTGGAGACCGTGAGGTGAGTGGTCGTGGTTATCCCCTGTGTCGTGGTTGTCGTCGTTACGGTGGTGGTTGTGGTTTCCTCAGGCGGGGCCAGCTTCGATGCTTCAATAAGGGCCCAGCGGAGTAGGTTGGTGACGAACTGCTGGCCATCGAAGAGATAGCTACCGTAGCGGTTCACCCATATGGGCACGGGGCTTCCGTAGGGGCTCTCTGCACTGACTATCAGAATGCTCTCTGCCCCGTTGGGGAATTTGACGAACTCCACAGCCAGGAGAGTGAATACCCCCCTGTCCCAGGCTTTGTAAGCCCTTGCCTCCGGGGTGTAGTCATCCTCTATCATTCCGTTGCCGCTGGTCGTGACTATTCTGTAGACTCCCTCGGGAATCTCCCCCGCGATTAGGGGGTGCCATCTCCCGTTTTCGTCCACCCATGCCAGGACGCCCGGCTCATGGAAGAGGACCTTGCCGACCTCCCCCTGATAGCCCTTGTTGAGAATACCCGCGTCGGGAGTTTCCAAGTCCGCCCTGACGAAGCCCGCCACGTATGCGCTCTTCCCGGCGTTGCTGAAGGTATCGGTTGCGGTGGCGTAGTCTATCCTCAGTTTAGTGTTTGGTATCGCGGAGAGCAGTTCGTTGACGTTTCGCTGAACGTAGGCACTATCCTTCCTGTCGCAGTCTCCGGCAACCCACAGTACTTTCCCTCCCTCCGAGAACCATTTCACGATGGCCCCCATCTCCCCGGGGGAGAATCTCTTCCACGGCTGTCCTATTATAAGGACATCAACGCCCTCCAGCGCATCGTACGTTATGCCGTCACCGAGATGCTTAACACCTGCATTTTCGAGCTCAGAGCTGTAGCCGATGTAGCCCCAGTCGTACCAGGAGAGGGCTGGTATCATGCCTTCGGCTATGATCCTCCCCGTGACGGGATCAACTATGGACGAGACCAGTGCTATCGTCCCTTCATTGTGTGAAACATCGACCGCTATTGTTGCGGCACCCACGTACTGAGAGAAAAAGATGACGAAAATAATCAAGGTAATTGCCACTTTCCCCATTGCCCTTCCCCTCTCGTTATTTTCCTCGAAATAATCGGCTGTGGGTGATAAAAACATTTCCAAACGAAAGAAAATGGGGGTAATAATCTTACTCCTTAATTTTCCCAATCCTGAAGATATCTACGCGGGTTATGATTCCGGCCACCTTTCCTTCCCTGTCCTGAACCAGAACCGCCGGGTGCTCTTCAAGGAGGTACTTGACGACTTCAAGGTCTTCGTCCTCGTTGACTATCGGGAACGGCTCCTCCATGACCTCCATGACCTTTCTGTCGTAGATGTCCTCGTACTCAAGGCTCTGCCTGACCAGTGTCCGCTCCGTCACGGAACCGACGACTTTGTTTCCAGCTATGACTGGAATCTGGGAGATGTTGTGCTCGTTCATTATCTTAATGACGTTTTCAACTAGTTCGTAGGGCTTAACTGAGATAACGGGAGAGGACATGACATCCTTTGCTTTAAGCTGTGCCCTCTTGCATTCGAGCAGGGCCTGCAGGATACGGTTGAAGGTGGATAATCGCGGGTCGACCTTCCCCGCCTCTAGCTTGGCTATATACGCCTGAGTTACGCCCGCCTTCTCGGCGAGCTCTTCCTGCGTTATGCCGAGCTCCTTCCGAATTCGCCTTATCTCCCTGGGATCAATGGGGCGGGGGATTGTCACCATACATAACCACCGGTTATTTATTTCAGTCTTGGAGGTTATAAGCCTTCCTCAGAAAATGCTTGTGGGCCGGGCACAGAGGCCCGCGTTCATTCCCTCGCGCGGGTGGATGCTCCCGGCCCTGTGGGCTCGGCGTGAGCACTCTCCGCTCACGGAACCCGATACCTCGCGGAGGCGGGTAGACCGAGCCCGTGCGAGGAGACGTACTGTCCCCCCGCTGTCGGCAGTTAAAGATAGTGTAGAAAATTTAAAAACCTGCCCCTCATGCGGTCGAGATAAGTATAACTCCAAGAACGGCCAGAACGAGACCTTCTAGTATCTTCCTGTTCGGGGGCTCCTTCAGCAGGACTATTGCTAGGGCGGAGGAGATTATGGGGTTTATCGCCGAGACCGGGGCGGCTATCTGAGACCCCACAAGGTTAACCGAGTATACAAAGAGGTACTGGCCCACCATGAGTCCGGTGATGGCGGCCCCGGTCAGTATGAGCGCCTCTTTTGGAGTTACTTGCTTCAGCTCTGGGAGGTATCTTGGGAGGAGTACAGAAATTCCCAGTGCCGCCAGCATCATTCTCAGCCCTGCCAGGGTGAGCACATCCATATATCCTGTCAGCCAGTCCATCGTAAGTATGGCCAGACTCCATGAAACCGGAGCAAGCAGTGCGAAGATGAAGCCCCGCGGGTTGATATTTTCCCTTTCCTCAGCTCTGCGAACCACTATTATTGCCAGGACAACGAGGAGGGCTCCCAGGATTATCTGGATGCCTATCTCCCTCCCAAGGAACAGGGCCGCCCAGAGTATCGCCCAGAGGGGGTATGTCGAGGTTATCGGCACCGTCCTGGAAACGCCCATCATGTTAAGGGCGTTGAAGTAGAAGTAGTCTCCCACAACGAAGCCGAACATCGCTGATACAAACGCCACCACGAGCAACTTTGGGTGAAGGGAAAGCACTTCCTGGAAGGTGCCGTTGGTGAGGAATATGCCGGCAAATATGGCTGAAACTATGTAAAGACGAATGATATTAACTGCCACAGGGCTCTTGTCCCTCATTCCGACTTTTATGAGTATCGTGGAGGCCGCCCATGAAAACGCTGAGGTGAGTGCCCCCAGGACTCCCAGGAGTGTGCCGTCCATGTTGGAACCGGGGTACGTTCAGCTTAAAAACTTAGCGTTTCGATGGAAGACGAATAATTCATATAACCCTATATCCCCGAGCCACAACAGACAGAATTAAATACCAAGGCTTCAAAGCCCCAACGAATGATGACCTCGGCAGAACTGACGTTCAGGATGATGAAGATCTTGAGTGCTGAAATAATAAAAAGAAATCAGCGGAGGATTATGTTTAGCTTCCTCAGCCCTATCCGTACACCATACTCCTTTGAAACTTCGCGAATGACGCGCCTTATCGCGTCTTCGATGTCCTTCTTTATCTTGCTCTCCGAGACCCCTGAGAATGATCCGAAGAGTCCTCCGGTTTCCTCCCTCAGGAAGCTTGCCTCAATATCAACCATCACCGTGGAGTCCTTAATTTCGTGGTTCATTTTGAGCCATTTGAAGGTAACCCTGGGTATAAGCTTCATCTCCGCGTGAATCCTGGTCTTCAGGGTCTCTATTGCGGGTTCTATGCGGCCCTTGACCATGGCCTCCTCTGCCTCTTTCTTCTTTTCCTCCGTGAACGGGGCGAGGTCTTCTATCCCTGCCTGCTTGAGGAGCTGCTCAACCTCCTTCTCCAGGAGTTCTTTCTTTGCCAGAATCTCGGAAGCTTTGCTGGAGGTTACCTTGGGGGCCTCCT
Source organism: Thermococcus thermotolerans (assembly GCF_024707485.1). Classification (NCBI taxonomy): domain Archaea; kingdom Methanobacteriati; phylum Methanobacteriota; class Thermococci; order Thermococcales; family Thermococcaceae; genus Thermococcus; species Thermococcus thermotolerans. Next base: position 693,717 of record NZ_CP102602.1, on the reverse strand, counting down.
TGGCAGCCTTTACAACGGCGGGGGTCAGGACTTCAACGTCGATGTTGTGGACGGTTATGTAGCGCTTTATTGACCTCCCGAGCTCTCTGGCGTGCCTTGTGAGGATGTCCCTGGCGATCCTCTCAACGGTCTCTCTGGTCATCTCAGTCTCTCCGACCATGGACAGGTTAATCTCGAACTCTCTTCGTCCCCTGACATCAAAATACGCTTTCTTGACCCTTACTCCCGTTCCCTCCAGCTCGGTTATGACGGTTCTGGCGTAGGCGCTGAAATACGGCCAAACGTCCTCAAGAACGGAGAGGCTTATCTTTCCGTCCTTTGTCACGTTGCCCGTCTTCTTTTTGTCCTTGTCCACGATCTCCTGGGGCTTAACCTCCTGCCCGTCTATCACCACGCTGACGTCCCTGACTATGGGCTTGACTTCGGCTTCCCTGAGGAGAACAGGCGCGTATTTGCTGACTGCATGGAGCATCCTCTTCTCCGCGATTTCTATGTCCCTGGAACTGCCATCGGAGTTGCCGTATATGTGGACGTTTAGGTAAACCACACCCTCGCCAACGTTTGCGTCGAATTCAATCTTGTTGATTCTCAGACCTTTGATCCTCTTGGCTTCCTTGAGCAGATCCTCGGCGTAGACCTGAAACGCCCTCTCCGGGAGCTCTCCCCCGGTGAGATTGACGATAACTTCGGGCTTTTCCGGAGGAGCGGGTTTTTTCTTCTCTTCCTTCGGAAGGGCGGGGGCGGAGGGCTTTTCCTCAGCGGGGACTTCGGCCTTTTCCTCTGCCTTTGCTTCCGCCACTGCCGGAACTGCCTTGGGGACTTCCTGCGTAACGGTCACCGGGACTGCTGATTCTGTCCTTCTCTCTTCCCTTTTTGGCGGGCCTTCCTCTGCCTTTTTGAACAGCTCGTTTAGGGGTATTTTCGGTGTCTGAACGTACACATCAACGTTATCTGCTATTGAAAGCTTGATTTCCAGCTCATCGAGGGTATAAACGTCAACGACCATGGGTTTACCGATGAGTGACTTCAGCAGAGTGATTGCCTCTTCTCCAGTGAGGCCCTGCTTTTTGTCCACGAGAAGGCATTCGGCAGCGAGTACCTTGGAGCGGTCGAGGAGTATTGTCATGTAGTACTTCCCGGCGGAGTCCTTGGCGAATATCTTTAGAAACGCGCCGCTACCCTTTGAGAGACCGTTTTGGATGAGCTCCCCTAGCTCCCCCGCCGAAGTTACTACCATGTTTTCAATGAGTGGTTGCTTGTCCGGCAACTGCATGCTCATCACCATTAGCTATATATATCCTTCCGCCAAAGAAATCCCGAAAGGAATTCACCGTCTTAGTATATCGGCGCTTGTATTTAAACATTATTGTGCAAAAAGGTGAGAAACATGCGGGTGCTGATACTTGGAGGCGGGGCAATCGGCCGCTCAATAGCAGACTCCCTCAAAGGAGAGTTTGAGATTATAATCATTGAGAAGGATCAGCTTCGGGCAAAGGCTCTCGAAGAGAGTGGGTTCCAGGTCATTCAGGGGGACTTTTCATACACCGCAACGCTGCTGAAGGCGGGCATAGATAAGGCTGAGCTGGTTATAATCACTGTGATGGATGTGGATACGATAAAGAAGACTGTCTACGTGATAAGGACAAATAACAGAGACGTTCCGATTCTTACCGTCATTCCGGACGAGGTGAGTCTTGACGAACTTGTTTCGCAGATTAACGAGGAGTTTGAGGCAGATGTCAAGGTTGACTATGCAATCTCACCCCGGAGCGCCCTTAAGGATGCTGTGGTGAAGACGGTCGAAATGCTCGGCGAAAAGAAGAACGCCAACCTTCTCGTGAAGAAGCTCAAGGAGCTGAAGGCAAAGAGCGACTCCCTCCTCATAGTCATGCACGACAACCCGGATCCTGACTCAATAGCCAGTGCAACGGCCTTGAGCGTTATAGCCCAGACCCTTGGATTTAAGACCCATATAGTGTACGGAGGCGAAATAACCCACCACGAAAACAGAGCGTTTGTTAACCTGCTTGGGGTTGACATAAGAAAGATTTCCCGCGGCTCCTATGAGCTCAAGCGCTATCCATTCATAGCCCTCGTGGACTGTCAGCCCAACGGAAACCTGACGGTATTGGAGGCCAATGACTACGAAAAGATAAAGATATTGATCGACCATCACCAGATACTCCAGCATCTCCAGGATCTCCTTCCGGACGATGCTTTCCTTGACATAAGGCCGGAGGTAAACTCTTCATCAGCGATACTGGCGGAGTATCTCCGGACCCTTAACATTTCGATCACGCCCGTCCTTGGAACGGCGCTCTTCTACGGTATCTACATAGACACCAAGAAGTTCTCCAAGCTGGGCCACACAGACCTGAGGGCCATAGAGTTCCTTGCCGGAAAGGTCGACTACGAGCTCCTCGACAAGATAGAGCACCCTGACATAAGCACAGAAACCGCTGAGATTCTTGCCAAGGCCATAATGAACCGCCGCATCTACAAGAACGTTGTTGTCAGCAACGTTGGATTCATAACGAACCGCGACGCGATAGCAGAATCGGCTGACTTCCTTCTCCGCCTTGAGGGAATAACCACTGTCTTCGTCTTCGGCATCGTTGATGACAGGATAGAGATTTCCGCCAGAACCCGCGATGTCAGGGTCAATATTGGGAAGGTTCTGAAGGAGGCCTTTGGTGACATAGGTAGTGGCGGCGGTCACGCACAGTCTGGGGGTGCGAGGATCCCGCTGGGGATCTTCAAGCTCGCCAGAGACAAGAGCTCACTGCTGAGGCTGGCAGAAGAGGCGATAACGGAGAAGTTCCTGGAGGCATTAAAAGTTAAAGAAGGCTGACTCACTCCTCCTTTGCTTTCACCAGTATTATGTCTCCTATCGCGGTAACCCTGTCGTAGGGGACACCTACCTTCTCCCCGGGGAGGCCCAAAGCGAGTACCCTTGCCCGCCCTCTGTCTATTTCGATTAGAATCTCATCGACGTAGCCGATGTAATAACCCTTGGTGTTGTATATCTGCTTCCCATAGAGCCTTGAGAGACGCATCACCATTTTAATCACCGGACTAGGTTGTTGGTGGACATATTTAAACGTTACCTCCTCGGGATGTTTTTGGCCATGGTGAACGCCCATCTCCCAAAGACCCCGAAAAAGGCCAGTATTGCCCCCATGACACCCACAGTGAAGAGGCCGACGACTGCACCTTCCGAGCCCTGCAGGGGTTGGTAGCCCTTGAACGTCAGCATTGCGACCGTAAAGCCTCCAAAGTACGTTAGCGGCACCAGAAACATGTCGAGAAAGCCGTTGGCGCCAATGAGTATCATGACCGCCACGACAACGGCAAGGAACGCGTACACATCGCTGGAGCCAACCGCCTTGACCATCCAGAGGCCCGCGAGAAGGGTCGTTGCCGCAAATC